>NZ_JBFAKI010000004.1:0-85801 GCF_040655675.1 Nocardia sp. NPDC050378 | reverse complement strand
CGGCGCCACCCCTCCGCCCCTTTCTCCCTGCGAGACTCTCCCCCACTCCGCCCCGTTTTTTTGGGGGGGGGGGGGGGGGGCCCCCCCCCCCCCCCGCCACCGGTATTTGTCCTGTCGACGAGCAGGTGCTGCCGGCAAATGTGAAAAGGGCGCTACCGCAGCGTGCGTGTGCGATGCTGCGCTGACCGCTCCGTGACCTGCGCAGCTGACCGAAGAGTCCCCTTTACCCACTTCATTGCGAAGTGAAACCTGTGAATTGGCTATGCCATGAACTAAATGAGATATTTGCGGTACCGTCACGCAGGATTTTCCCGATACGCCGGGTGTAGTCGTCGCCCGGCGGTGTGTGAGCAGTGCGAACGCATGGGTTGATCCATGGTGAAGGGAAGCGTTTCCGGTGACCGAGCAAGTTTCTGGCGTCCGTCGACCCCGCCCCGTTCGACGTGGACGAGGATCGACGTCCGCCACCCTGCCCCGGCTGCTCATGGCAGCTGTCGAGCGTGCCCCCGAGACCACCGCGTTGCGGTTCGCCGGCCGCTCGCTCACCTACGCCGAGCTGGACCAGTGGTCCTCCCGGCTGGCCCGTGTGCTCATCGCCCGCGGGCTCGGCCCCGGTGACCGCATCGTCCTCGCGCTCACCCGCTCGATCGAATCGGTGGTCGCGGTGTGGGCGGCGGCCAAGTGCGGCGCCACCTTCGTGCCGGTCGACCCGCGCTACCCGGCCGAACGCGTCGCCCACATGCTCAGCGACTCCGGCGCGGGCTTCGGCCTGGCCATGGCCGACGACGCCGCCCGCCTCGACACCGGAATCCGTTGGCTCACCATCGATTCCACGGCCCATCAGGCCGAACTCGCCACCGTGTCGGACGAACCCGTGTGCGCGGGGGAGCGCACCGCGCAGCTGCGGCCCGACGAGCTGGCCTACATCATCTACACCTCCGGTTCCACCGGCGTGCCCAAGGGTGTCTCGGTCACCCACACCGGTCTGGCCGGCCTGTGTGCCGAGCAGGTCCGCCGATTCGGCATCGATACCGATTCGCGCACATTGCATTTCGCCTCGCCCAGTTTCGATGCCAGCATGCTCGAACTGCTGCTCGCGGTGGGTGCGAGCGCGACGATGGTCATCGTGCCGCCGGATGTGTACGGCGGTGACGAACTCACCGAACTGCTGCGCACCGAACGGGTGACCCACGCCTTCATCACGCCGGCAGCGCTGGCCGGGCTCGATGCCACCGTGCTGCCCGAGCTGCGTGCGCTCGCCGTCGGCGGTGAGGCCTACCCGCCGGAGCTGATCGCGCGGTGGGCGCCGGGTCGCTCCTTCTTCAACGTCTACGGCCCCACCGAAACCACCATCGTCTGCGCCATGAGCGACCGGCTCGACCCCGGCGACGTGGTGACGATGGGCGACACGATCCCCGGCATGACGGCGGTGGTGCTCGACGCACGGCTGCACCCCGTGCCCGACCGTGTCCCCGGCGAGCTGTACCTGGCGGGCGCCGGGCTGGCCCGCTGCTACCACGACCGCGCCGGGCTCACCGCGAGCCGTTTCGTCGCCGACCCGGTGAGCGGCGGCAGACTCTACCGCACCGGTGACCTGGTGCAATGGGTGCCGGTGCCCGGTGGGAGGGGCCTGAAATTCCTCGGCCGCACCGACGCGCAGGTGAAGCTGCGCGGTTTCCGCATCGAACTGGGCGAGATCGACGCCGTGCTCTCGGCCCACGACTCGGTGCACTTCGCCGCGACGCTGATCAGGACGCTGCCCAGTGGGGTCGACGCCCTGGTCGCCTATGTGGTCCCCGCGCCCGGCGCGACCGTCGATCCGGCGGCACTGACCCGGCTCGCCGAGCAGCGGTTGCCGCAGCATGCCGTGCCGTCGGCCGTCGTGGTGCTCGACGAACTGCCACTGACTCCGGTCGGCAAACTCGACCACCGCGCCCTGCCCGACCCCGAACTGACCACACGTGAATTCGCCGAGCCGCGAACCGACGCCGAACGCACCGTCGCCGAGGTCTTCGCCGAGTTGCTCGGCACCGACCGGGTGGGCCGCGACGACGACTTCTTCGCCCTCGGCGGCAATTCCCTGCTCGCCACCCGCCTGGCCGGGCGCCTGGGCGCGCTCACCGGCGTCAGGGTGCCCGCGCGCACCGTGTTCGAGCACGCGAGTGTGGCCGCGCTGGCGACCGCGCTGGCCGACCTCGTCGCCGACACCCGTGTGCCGTTGACCCGCCGCGAACGTGGTGCGCGGATTCCGCTGTCGCTGGCCCAGCAGCGCATGTGGTTCATGGCCCGCCTCGACCCCGACGCGAGCACCTACAACATTCCGGTCGCGCTTCGCCTGTCCGGTCCGCTCGACACCGCCGCCCTCACCACCGCCCTCGACGATGTGCTCGAACGGCACGAGGTGCTGCGCACGGTCTACCCCGAACACGACGGCCAGGGCTACCAGCAGGTCCTCCCGGTGGCCGCGGCCGGTCTCGAGGTGGCGGTGACCGCGATCGAGGAGTCCGACCTGCGCGGTGAGCTCGCCAGGCTCACCTTCGGCGGGTTCGACGTGTGCGTGCGGGTTCCGGTGCGCGCCAGTGTCTTCCAGCTCTCGGCGACCGAGCATGTCCTCGCCGTGGTGGTGCACCACATCGCCACGGACGGTTTCTCCCTCGGCCCGCTCACCCGCGACCTGATGACGGCCTACATCGCCCGCACCGAGGGGCACGCGCCCGCCTGGTCACCGCTGCCGGTGCAGTACGCCGACTACACCCTGTGGCAGCACGAACTGCTCGGCGCCGCCGACGATCCCGCCTCGCTGCTGGCCCGCCAGCTCGACTTCTGGCGCACCGCGCTGGCGGGCGCGCCGGCCTCGCTCGAACTGCCGACCGATCGCCCGCGCCCACCGGTCGCGAGTACCAGGGGCGCCGCGCACCACTTCGCCCTCGACGCCGACCTGCACCAGGCACTGGAAAACCTTGCCCGCGAACACAATGCCTCGCTGTTCATGGTGGTACGCACGGCGCTGGCGGTCCTGCTGGCCCGCATGGCGGGCACTGACGACGTCACCCTCGGCGCCCCGGTCGCCGGTCGTGGTGAGCCCGAACTCGACGACCTGGTCGGCATGTTCGTCAACACCGTCGTGCTGCGCACCCGGATCGCGGCGGGGGAATCCTTCGCCGCCCTGCTCGACCGGGTCCGTGAGAGCGATCTCGCGGCTTTCGGGCATGCCGACGTGCCGTTCGAACGTCTTGTCGCCGAACTGGATCCGCCCCGCACCCAGGCGCATCATCCGCTGTACCAGGTGGCGTTGTCGTTCCAGAACTTCGGTGCCGCGCGCCTGGAACTGCCCGAATTGAGTGTGGCGGCGGTCGATCTGGGCGACGAGGTGGCCCCGGTCGACCTGCAGTTGACGGTGGTTCCGCAGGAAGACGGGGACGGGCCGGCCGGGCTGCGGTGTTCGTGGCGTTACGCCACCGCGCTGTTCGACGAGTCGACCATGGCGGCACTCGGCGCCCGCCTCGGCGCGCTGCTCGCGGCCGCCGTCGCCCACCCGGACCGCGCCGTGGGGGATCTGCCGCTGCTCACCGAGTTCGAGCGGACCGAACCGGCCGGTGAGCTGCGGCTGGTTCCCGACGTGACGCTGCTGGACGAGTTCCGCACGCAGGCGTCGCGCACGCCGGAGGCCCCCGCGGTGACGTTCGCCGATCGGACCCTGACCTACCGCGAGCTCGCGAGCCGGGTCAACCGGCTGGCCCGGTTGCTCGTGGCGACCGGCGTCGGGCCGGGCAGCACCGTCGGGGTGGCGATCCGGCCGTCGCTGGAGCTGGTGGTGGCCATGTACGCGGTCTTCGCGGCGGGCGGGGCGTATGTGCCGATCGACCCGGAGTCGCCCGCCGAACGCCGCGCGGATATCCTGGCCGCCGCGCGTCCGGTCTGCGTGCTCAACACAGTCGCCGACGCCGTCGAGGTCCACGATCTGCCCGTGATCTCGGTCGACCTGGTTGCGAATTCCGGTGCGCTGAACGCTTTCTCGGACAGTTGGCTCACCGACGCCGACCGGCTGTGTCCACTGCGGACCCTCGACCTGGCCTACGTGATCTTCACCTCGGGCTCCACCGGCAAACCGAAGGGTGTCGGGGTACCGCATTCGGCGATCGTGAACCAGGCCGCGTTCATGGTCGGCGAGTACGCGGTCGGCGCCACCGATGTTGTGCTGCAGTCGATTCCGTTCACCTTCGACGCTTCGATGATCGGTTTCGCGACCCCGCTGCGCGCCGGGGCGCACATGGTCGTCGCCGCCGCGCACGGGCTCACCGACCCCACCTACCTGGCGGATCTCATCGCGCGCCACGGTGTTACCGGTACGACCATCGTGCCGTCAGTGCTGCAGATGCTCCTCGATGCCGCGCCCGCGGGCGCTCTGCGTTCGCTGCGTGCGGTCTGGGTGGGCGGTGAGGCGCTGCCGAACGCGACCATCGCCCGTTTCGCCGCCGCCACCTCCGGCCGGTTGCACAACCTGTACGGGCCGACCGAGGCGACCGTCTCGATCACCGCCGCCGACGTCACCGACGTGGGTGACGGCATCGTCCCGATCGGCCTGCCGCACTGGAACTCTCGGGCCTATGTGCTCGACGCCCGGCTGCGGCCGGTGCCCCTCGGCACGCCCGGCGAGCTGTACCTGGCCGGTGCGCAACTGGCCCGCGGATACCTGGGGAGCCCCGGTCGCACGATGGAGCGGTTCGTCGCCGACCCCTACGGCCCGGTCGGTGAACGCATGTACCGCACCGGTGACCTGGTGCGCCGCCTGCCCACCGGCGAGCTGACCTACCTCGGCCGCACCGACGTGCAGCTCAAACTGCACGGCCTGCGCATCGAACCCGGCGAGATCGAGGCCGCACTACGCGCGCATCCGTCGGTGGCCGGTGCGGCGGTGACGGTGCACCACGAACAGCTCGTCGGTTACGTCACGCCGTCCGGCGTCGATGTCACCGAGGTACTGGTCACCACGCGAACCCTGTTGCCGCCGTATATGATCCCGCACCGGGTGCTCGCGCTCGACGAGTTCCCGCTCGGCGCGACCGGCAAGCTCGATCGCAAGGCGCTGCCCGCACCCGCGCGCGAGATCCGCGAGTACCAGGCACCGGTCACCGACGACGAACGAGTCGTCGCCGAGGTGTTCGCGAGCGTGCTCGAGCTCGAGCGGGTGGGCCGCGACGACGACTTCTTCGTCCTCGGCGGTACCTCGCTGTCGGCGATCCGGGTGCGCGCGGGCTTGGCCGAACGGCTCGGCGTCGAGGTCGCATTGCGACTACTGTTCAGCTATCCGCTGGTCAGTGACCTGGCGCTGGCCCTTCGCGACGAGAAGGCGGCCTCCTCGACCGGCCCCGATCCGGCGCTCGACCGGGTGCTCGATCCGTCGATCACCCTCGACGGGTGCGCTCCACCGCGCTCGGGCGAACCGGCGAACATCCTGCTCACCGGCGCCACCGGGTTCCTCGGCAGCTTCCTGCTGCGCGAACTGCTCGCCCACACCACCGCGACCGTTCACTGCCTGGTGCGCGCCGCCGACGCCGACACCGCACTCGACCGGGTGGTCGCCACGGCGGCCGGTTACGGCATCGAGGTGGACCGGGCCCGATTGGCCGGTGTCCCAGGCGATCTCGCCCGGCCGCAACTCGGCATCGACCCACGCCGCTTCGCCGAGCTGGCCGACCTGATCGACGTGATCTACCACAACGGCGCCCTGGTGAATCATCTCGAGCCGTACGGGCGGATGCGCGAGGCCAATGTCGGTGGAACCACCGAGGTGCTGCGCCTGGCCACCACCAGTCGCGCCAAAGCGGTGCATTACGTGTCGACGACGTCGGTGCTCGCGGGCATCCCGCAGGCCGACGGCGTACCGGCCGGGCTTCCGGGCTATGCGCTCACCAAGTGGGTCGCCGAACAGCTGATGCACACGGCGGTCGAGCGCGGTGTGCCGATCGCGGTGTACCGGCCCGGCCTCATCACCGGTGATTCCCGCACCGGCGTCGCACCGGCCGAGGACGCCTGGTGGACGATGCTTCGCTCGATGCTCGTGCTCGGCACGGCCGTCGACGTGCGCTCGGTCGCGATCGGGATGGCGCCGGTCGACTACGTCGCGGCGGGCATCGTGCGGCGGTCACGTGACGATTCGGCGCTGGGCCGGGTGTTCCGGGCGGCGGGTCCGGAGGTGCCGCTCGGCATCGTCTACGACGAGATCGTGCGTCGCGGTTATCGTTTCGACTTCATCGATCCGATGGAGTTCGGGCAGATCCTCACCAGGGCCGCCGAACAGCCGGGGGTCGATCCGATGCTGGCGCGCGCCTCGGCACTGAGCGGCAACTATGTGGCGGCGGTCGCGGCGGCGGGCACGACCTCGGTGCTCGGCGCGGTCGAGTCGAGCAGTGTCGAGTCGGCCGAAGCGCTGCCCATCGATATTCCGGCGGTCGACGCGGCCGTCATCGCCCGCTATTTCGACCACTACATCGAGACCGGGTTCTTCCCGGCCCCGGCGGGCGTCGCCTGAGCCGGTCCCGCGCCCGGGCGGGCGCGGGACCAGGTTCTCACTTGGCGTAGTCGTAGAAGCCGCGACCGGTCTTGCGGCCCAGGCGGCCCGCGTCGACCATGCGGCGCAGCAGTGCCGGCGGGGCGTAGTGCGGCTCGGCGAACTCGGCGTACAGCGACTCGGCGGCGGCGAGTGCGATGTCGAGGCCGACGGTGTCGAGCAGCGTCAGCGGACCCATCGGGTAGCCGCAGCCGCCCTTCATCGCGGTGTCGATGTCCTCGGCGGTGGCGTAACCCGACTCGAGCATCCGGATCGCCGAGCACAGGTAGGGGATGAGCAGCGCGTTGACGATGAAACCGGAACGGTCACCGGCCTGCACGGTCAGCTTGCCGAGGGTGTTCTTGGCGTAGTCGGTGACGGCCTCGGCCGCTTCCGGCGCGGTGACCAGGGTGGAGATGATCTCGACCAGCGGCATCACCGGCACCGGGTTGAAGAAGTGCACGCCCACCACGCGCTCGGGCCGCTCGGTGGCACCGGCCACCTTGATCACCGGGATCGAGGAGGTGTTGGTGGCCAGGATGCCCTCGGGCTTGACGATCTTGTCCAGCTTGCCGAAGATCTCGTACTTCAGCGACTCGATCTCCGGGGCGGCCTCGATCACCAGGTCGCGGTCGGCGAACTCGTCCATGTCCAGGGTCACCCGCACACGGGCGATGGCCGCGTCGGCGTCTTCCTGGGAGATCTTGCCGCGCGCCACACCCTTGCCGATCGAGGTGGCGATGCGCTGCTGCGCGGCATCGGCGAACTCCTGCTTGGTCTCGAGCACGAGCACCGAGCTGCCCGCCTTGGCACACACCTCGGCGATACCCGCACCCATCGTGCCGCCACCGATTACACCGATCAACTCCACTGCAGAACTCCCAACATCGCGTTTCCCTGGCTGTCCCGGCGATTATTTCACCTCCCCTGGCACTCAGTGCCAGGGGAGGTGGAACGTGGCCTATCCCACTGGTGTCAATTCCGGCTTGTCCGGATCCGGCCGTCGGCGACCGAGCACGGAATGCCTGCGGCCGTAGGCGAAATAGACGACGACACCGAGTGCCATCCAGATGACGAAGCGCAGCCAGGTCTCGATCGAGAGGTTGACCATCAGCCACAGGCAGGCCAGCGCGCCGAGGACGGGAACAACCGGGACGAACGGCACGCGGAACCCACGCGGCAGGTCGGGGCGGGTGCGGCGCAGGACCAGCACGCCCACCGCCACCAGCACGAAGGCGACCAGCGTGCCGATATTGACCATTTCCTCGAGCGTGCCGAAGTCGACGAATCCGGCGAGCAGCGCGCAGATCACACCGACGATCACGGTGAGCCGCACCGGCGTGCCCTTGCGACCGGTCTGGGCCAGACTGCGGGGGAGCAGTCCGTCGCGGGCCATGGCGAACAGCACCCGGGTCTGCCCGAGGAACATCACCATGACCACCGTCGACAGCCCGGCCAGGGCGCCGATGGCGATGATATTCTTCACCCAGGTGGCGCCGTGGATGGCGAAAGCTGTTGCGAGGGTGGCATTTCCGTCGGCGAGCTGGGTGTAGGAGACCATGCCGGTGAGCACCAGCGACACCGCGATGTAGAGCACGGTCACGATGGCCAGCGAACCCAGGATGCCGCGCGGGATGTCGCGCTGCGGGTTGCGGGTCTCCTCGGCAGTGGTGGCGACGACATCGAAACCGATGAAGGCGAAGAACACCAGGCTGGCGGCGGCGAGCAGGCCGTACCAGCCGTAGCTGGTGCCGCCGGACCCGGTGACGAAGGCGAACAGCGACTGCCGCAGCCCCTCGGCCTTCTCCGACGGCTCGGCGGGCGGAATGTAGGGCGACAGGTTCGACGGCTTGAAGTAGGTCGCGCCGACAACCAGCACCAGCGCGATCACGCCGAGTTTGATGGCGACGGCGATGGCCGAGACCCGCGACGACAGCTTCGTCCCGGTGGCCAGCAGCACGCCGACCACCGCGATGATCACCACCGCTCCCCAGTCGAAACTCACCGACCCGATGTGCACCACCGGTGCCGACGACCCGAGCACGTCACCGAGATATTGCGACCAGCCCTTGGCGACCACGGAGACCGCGAGCGCGAATTCCAGGATCAGATCCCAGCCGATGATCCAGGCGATCACCTCACCGAAGGTGGCGTAGGCGAAGGTGTAGGCGCTGCCGGCCACCGGAACGGTCGAGGCGAACTCGGCGTAGCAGAGGGCGGTGAGCCCGCACGCGATCGCCGCGAAGACGAACGCGAGCGAGACCGCGGGCCCGGCCACCGTGCCCGCGGTGCGTGCGGTGAGGGTGAAGATTCCCGCACCGATCACCACCGCGACACCGAAGATCGTGAGGTCCTTCGCCGTCAGGTCCTTGCGTAGCTTGGCATCGGGATCGTCGGTGTCCCGGATCGATTGCTCGACAGATTTCGTGCGGAACAACCCGCTCGTGATCGCCACTGTGTCTCCTCCTCGAAACTCGGGCGCGCTCAGAGCGAGCGGGGGATGGCGTCGAGACGGCGTTCGGCGAACCGGTTGGCGGCGGCACCCGTGCCGATGCCGTCGGCTTTCGCCGCGGCGATGATCTCGCGGCAGCGCGGGAGGATGTCGGTCACCTCGGCCTCCACCTCGGCGGGTGGCGCGGCGCGCAATTCGCCCGCCACCTGGATGAGTCCACCACTGTTGGCGACGAAGTCGGGGACCCAGGTGATGCCGCGTTCGGTGAGTGCCTGCTCCACATCGGGGGTGGCGAGCTGGTTGTTGGCCGCGCCGCAGACGAGTTTGGCCTCGATGGTCGCGGCGGACGATGCGGTGAGCGTGGCGCCGAGCGCACAGGGGGCGTACACGTCGACCGGTGCCGTCGAGACGGTGGACAGCAGTCGGACCTCGGGATGCTCGGAGGCGATGCGGCGCAGCGCCGTCTCGTTCACATCCGTCACGCACACCTCGGCGCCGTCGGCGAGCAGCAGGGCGGTGAGCTCGCGGCCGACCTTGCCGACGCCTTCGACACCGACAGTGCGGCCCGCCAGCGTCGGTGCGCCCCAGACGGATTCGGCGCCCGCGCGCATGGCCTGGAACACGCCGAGCGCGGTGAGCCGGGCGCTGTCACCGCTGCCGCCTGCGGCGACACTGCGTCCGGTGACGTGGCGAGTGTGCCTGCCGATGATGTCGAGGTCGTCGGTGGTGGTGCCCACGTCGCCCGCGGTGATGTAGCGGCCGCCGAGGGTGTCGACGAAACGCGCGTAGGCGGTGAGCAGTTCCTCGCTCTTCATCGTCGCTGGGTCACCGATGATGACGGCCTTGCCGCCGCCGAGGTCGACACCAGCGGCGGCGGCCTTGTAGGTCATGCCCCAGGACAGTCGCAGCACGTCCTGCAACGCCGCGGATTCGTCGGCGTACGGGTAGAAGCGGGTGCCGCCGAGAGCCGGGCCGAGCGCGGTGGAGTGGATGGCGATGATCGCCTTCAGCCCGGACCGGTCGTCCTCACAGAACACCACCTGCTCGTGGGCGCGGGCACTCAACTCATGCGATCGTCCGAATACTCCTGCTTCGGGGTGTGCGACGGTCACTGTCGATCCTTTCCGGTTGTGTCCACCACGGGTCGTGTCCGGGTGGTTCGTTCGTGCCGCGGGTCTGCGGCCTGATCTTGTGCTGTTGGGCGCCGATGGATTCGGCGCCGTGATCGCGGGTGTGGCTCACCTCGCGCTCACGAACTCGGGCATGGTCCGGGATGCCCGTGGAGGTGCGGTCAGCGTGAGTCGATGAAGACTGCGCGAGCTGCGTGCCGTCGTCAGAAGTCGATGCCGAGATCGCGGAGCCCGGCGCGGAACAGCTCGACATTGGCGAGTTTGATGTCCTCGTAGCCGCGCACGACGTCGGCGAGAGCGGCTGCGGCAGTGGCTGTCTCGTAGTTCTCCTCGGTCAGCTCGGCGGCGAGCCGCGTCACCATGCCGGTGTAGTGGGCCAGGAGTTCGCGTTCGACCTTGCGCACGTGGGCGTAGCCGAACGGGTCGAGCTTCGTGCCGCGCAGGAACTTGCCCTTTGCGAGGACCTTCAGGGCCACATGGGATTTCGGTGCGAGCCCGATCTTCTTCTTCCTGCCCATGGCGCGCAGGACGGGTGGGTGCAGCTTGTAGGTGAGCTTCTCGCCACCCGGCGCCTGGGCCTGTACCTCGGCGAGGAACGCCGGGTCGACCAGCAGCCGCGCCACTTCGTACTCGTCCTTGTACGCGGTGAACTTGTAGAGCCCGCGTGCGACAGCCTCGCTGAACTCGGTTCGTTCGGTGACGGAACGTTCCGCGGCCCAGATAGTTTCGACGGTATCGAGGTAGCGCCGCGCCACCGTCGTGTTCTGGTAACCGACCAGCTCACCGGCTCGCCGTTCCACGATCCGTCGTACCTCGCCTTCGAAGCCGGTGTGGGCCAACAGCTCCGCCGGTGCGGTCGGCGGAACTCGCCGCGGCTGCCCCTCGTCGACAGCCGCGGCGAATGCCGCCGGATCCGCGACGGCAACCCGGCCCCAGCGGAACGCGGCGCGTGTGGCGGACACCGCGACACCGTTGATCCCGATGGCCTCCTCGATCGCCGCGACCGGCAGCTTCAACCCGCCCGCCTGAACAGCCGCGCCGACGATCAGGAAATTCGCTGCGGCGGTATTGCCGAACAGCTTCTCCGCGGCGGCGAGCGCGTCGAAATGGGTGATCGAACTTGTCACCGCCGCCAGGCGATCCAGCAGGGACGTGGTCTCCGGGTACGTCGCCGACTTGTCGTACACCATGTCCCCGGTCGGTGTCTTGCTGGTCGACGCCACCGCCACCGTGCTCGTCGCGCTGCCGTAGCGCAGGTAGCGGGGGTCGGCGGCGGTGAGCAGGTCGACCGCCATCAGGCAGTCCGCGCTGCCCGGTGTGAGCCGGTTGGCCGGTTCCAGTTCCGCCCCGGAGAACCGCAGGTGCGATACGACCGGGCCGGCCTTCTGGCTCAACCCGATCTGATCGAGCGTTTCCACCGCGTACCCGGCGCGCAGGGCGGCGGTGGCAAGCACCTGGTTCACCGTGACGATCCCGGTGCCGCCGATGCCCGCGATGAGCACGTTCTGTGTGCGTTGCGGCACACCCGGTGCCGGATCCGGAACAGACGGCGGCTCAATGGTTTTGCGCTTCGTCGGCTGCTCCGGTGACAGCTCGACCGTCACGAACGACGGGCAGTCACCGTCGAGGCAGCTGTAGTCGGTATTGCAGGACGTCTGGTCGATGCGGGTCTTGCGGCCGAACTCGGTGTCGACAGGCTGCACGGACAGGCAGTTCGACTTGGTGCCGCAGTCACCGCAGCCCTCGCAGACCGCCTCGTTGATGACCACGCGGGTGTTGCGCACCGGCAGGGTGCCGCGTTTGCGCTGCCTGCGGGCATCGGCGGCGCAGTGCTGGTCGTAGATCAGCACCGTGACACCCTCGATCTCGCGCAGCATCCGCTGGGCTTCGTCGAGCCGGTCACGATGCCACAGCAGCGTCCCCTTGGCCAGGGCCCGCTTGCTGTGCCGTTTCGGTTCGTCGGCGCAGACGATGATCTGCTTGACGCCCTCGACGGTGAACTTGTGGGTGAGCTGGGCGACGGTGAGCATGCCGCCCACCTCCTGCGCCCCGGTCATCGCGACGACTTCGTTGTAGAGCAGCTTGTAGGTGATGTTCACTCCCGCCGCCACGCACGCCTGCACGGCCAGCTGTCCGGAGTGGAAGAACGTTCCGTCGCCGATGTTCTGGAACAGGTGCGGCACATCGGTGAACGGTGCCTGCCCGATCCACTGACTGCCCTCGCCGCCCATCTGCGTCAGCCCGGTGACGGCGCTGTCGGCGCGGCCCGACATGGTGACCAGCGTGTGACAGCCGATGCCGCCACCACCGATCGAGCCCTCGGGCAGGGCGGTGGACCGGTTGTGCGGGCAGCCGCTGCAGAAGTACGGCGTGCGCTTGGTGCCGAGCACCTCCAGCGGCAGCGCGGGTGGCGCGGCTTTTTTCAGCTCGACGCGCTCGCGCAGCACCCGGCGCAGCGGGGCGAGCAGCCGCCCGGCGTCGAGTTCGCCGTCGACCGGCATCAGCCGGGCACCGCGCTGGTCGCGCTTGCCGAGGATGCGTGGGGTGTGCTCGGTGCCGTAGAGGATCTCGCGGATCTGGGTCTCGATGAAGGCGGTCTTGTCCTCGACCACGATCAGTTCCTCGAGTCCACGGGCGAACTCGATGATCTTGGCCGGGCCGATCGGATAGGGCATCCCGATGCGCAGCAACCGGATTCCGGCCCGATGCATCGCGGCCTCGTCGACGCCGAGCTCGAGCAGTGCTTGGCGCACGGCGTCGAATGTCGTTCCGGTGGCGGCGATGCCGACCTTCGCCTCCGGTGGGTCCACCTCGATGCTGTCGATGGCGTTGGCCGCGCCGTAGGCGTGCACCATCGCCCAGCGCGGGCCGTACAGGTCCGCCTCGGCGAGCAGGCTGTCGGTCGGGGCGGCCATCGGGCGCTGCCGGTACGTGAAAAACCGTCCCTCCCACTGCACCTCGGGCACCGTCACGGCGAGGTCGGCCACATCGGCGTCGACCGTCCACGCGCCGTCGGCGACATCGGCGACGATCTTCAACGCCACCACACACCCCGAGGCCCGCGACAGCGCGATGCCCTGCATGCCGAGCGTGATGATCTCCTCGGCATTGCGCGGGAACAACACCGGCACACCCATCGCGGCCAGCGAACGTTCGCTCACGGCGGGCACGGTCGACGACTTCGACGAAGGATCGTCACCGACCAGCAGCAACACCCCGCCGCGCGGATTCACCCCGTACATGTTGGCGTGGCGGATGGCGTCGGTCGCCCGGTCCACACCGGGGCCCTTGCCGTACCAGACGCCGACCACGCCGTCGTGGGTCGCCCGGCCGGCGGGCAGGTCGGCCTGGCTGCCCCACACCGAGGTGGCGGCCAGTTCCTCGTTGAGTCCCGGCACGAAGGTGATGTCGTGTTCGGTAAGCACGTCCGGCATGCCGAGCAGCATCTTGTCGACCCCACCCAGCGGACTGCCCTGATAGCCGGAGACGAAGGTGGCGACCCGGCGCCCGGCGCGAATGTCACGCACGTGCTGTTCCACCAGCAGCCGGGCGATGGCCTGGACCCCGGTCAGCAGCACAGGACCCGCCCCGGACCGATACCGGTCGGCGAGATCGTAGGGCGCGGCCGGTTCGGCCAGCGGTCGGGCGGTGGAACAGACGACGCTGGTCATGAACACCTCACTGCACGAAGGAAAACTGCTACCCGTGCTGCGAAATGTGCCGTGAAGGGGTGAACTGTGTCAACAGTCACACAAAAAGTTGATCAGACTGCTCAAAAGTGATCTAGGACACTGAAGCGGATGCGTCAATCTGCTCGAGCCGAGAGACCTAGCTCACATCGTCGTCGGATCGCCGTGCTGTCAGATCCTCGACCAGCGGCAGGCTCCGATACCCGATCGGTGTGGCCAGCGCGAGCATCGTCTCGGTATGGTTGACCCCATCGATGGCGTGCACCCGCTGAATGATCTCCAGCAGATCCTGCTGTGACCGCGCGGCCACCCGGACCAGCAGATCGGCGCGACCGGTCGTCGCGTGCACCTCGAGCACATGCGGGAAGTCGCGCAACCGCTCGATGATCGGGTCCATCTTGTTCTGATCGAGCTCGATTCCGAGAAACGCGTGCACCGCGAACCCGATCGCCGCCACATCGATATCCGGCGGATACCCCCGCACCGCCCCCGAGGACTCGAGCCGCTTCATCCGCGCCTGCACCGTGTTCCGCGCGATCCCGAGCCGCTGCGCCAGCTCGAGAATCGGCGCCCGGGGATCCCGCGCCAGCTCGGCGAGCAACGCGGCGTCGACAGCATCGAACTTGATGGCCATCCGCGCATTCTGGCACAACGGAAATGGAGTGAAAGAGATGAAGACCGAACGGATTACCGATGGTGGGGAGCGGCTGCTCCTCGAGAATACGCTCGACCGCAACCGCGAAGCGCTCATCGATACCGCGCGCGGGCTGTCGGAAACCGACGCGCGCAGACGCCTCGTCCCATCGCTCACCACACCGATCTCGCTCCTCAAACACGCGGCCGGTGCCGAGCGGATCTGGTTCCAGCGGTTCTGGGGTGGGCTCGCGGAGCACGAATGCGACGGATACGCGCGCCGCGACGAAGGCACGTTCGCCGTGTCCGATGAAGAATCGCTGGCCGATGTCATCGCCGAGTTCGAACGCGCGAGTCACCGCTCCCGCGACATCGCCGCCCACTTCGACCTCGACGACACCCTCGACATCCCCGGCGAGGGGAGGGTCAGCATGCGCTGGACACTGCTCGCCATGATCGAGGAGTTCGCCAGACACGCAGGCCACGGCGATATTCTGCGCGAACAGATCGCGGCCGCGGTGGATCGCCGAGGCTGATAAGCGCTCGACAAAGGGAGACCGTCCGGCTCGAGAGGTTCCGTCGCCCGACCTCGATCGCCGGCCTTCACCGGTCGGCGTCGCGCCGGGTGGTGGTCCATAGCCCACTCCTCGCTGCCGTCACGCTCGCCTTACCACGGCGTCGCCGCACCGACCCGCGATCTCGCGGTGCATACCATCGTCGCCATGAGTTCGACCAAGCTCTCCGCCGAGGCGCGGGCCAGGCGGAGCGCAGAGATGAAGGAGTTCCTGCGGTCCCGACGGGCTCGGGTCACCCCCGAGGATGCCGGTTTGGCCGTGGGCGACGCTCGGAGCCGACGCACTCCTGGCTTGCGTCGCGAAGAGGTCGCGGTGCTCGCCGGGGTGGGCGTGTCCTGGTACACCTGGCTCGAGCAGGGGCGTGACATCAACGTGTCCGGTGAGGTGCTGGACGCGATCGGCCGGGTACTCCGGTTGGATTCGGCTGAGCGGGAACATCTCTATCTGCTGGCCGGGCTCAATCCGCCCCGGCAGGCGCCGTCGGCCCGCCCGGTTCCGGCAGGCTTGCGCCAGGTCATCGACTCCTGGCTGCCGCGCCCGGCGTATCTGCTGGATCGGCATTGGAATCTGGTGGTGGTCAACCGTGCGGCCCAGGCGGTGTTCGGTTACGGCGAGGAAGACCACAACTGCCTGGTGACGTTCTTCACCAGCGCTCGCTACCGGTCCTCGCTGTGCCACTGGCACGACGGGGCCCGTGCGATCGTGGCCCAGTTCCGGGCCGACGCCGCGCGCTACCCGGACGACGCGGAGTTCGGTCGAATCGCCGCCGACATGTGTTCCGTGAGTGCCGAATTCGCGGAAATCTGGGCCGAGCACGATGTTCGTGACACGACGACGGGCACCAAGGTCCTCCTGCACCCGGAGGTCGGTGAACTCGTCTTCGACTACACCACTTTGCTGTTGCCCGACCTGCCCGGCCATCGCCTGCTGCTGCACACCCCGGCAGCCGACACCCCGACACAGCTGCGATTGGACAGTTTGCTCGGGGCGGCCGCCCGATAGTTCGAAAGGCGTGAGCGTCGTGGGTGGTGCTGGCAGACCCATGTTCGTCCGGCACTGCTGAAACACCGGAGCGGCCCGCAGGATCGGTGGCATGAATCGTTTCGCCAACCGCACCGTTCTCATCACCGGCGGCACCTCGGGCATGGGCCTGGCCACCGCCCGTCGACTCCTCGACGAAGGCGCCTATGTCGTCGTCACGGGACGTGACGATGCCCGACTGCGCAGTGCCGCAGCCGAACTCGACGCGGGCCAGCGGGTGCTGACTGTCCGCGCCGACGTGGCGAACCTCGACGACCTCGATGCCCTGATGCGCTCCATCCAGCGCTGGCGCGGCCACCTCGACGCCGTCTTCGCCAACGCCGGTACCGGAATATTCAAACCCACCTCCGAGCTCACCGAGGCCGACGTCGACCAGTCCGTCGACATCAACTTCAAAGGCGTGTTCTTCACTGTGCAGAAGGCCCTCCCGCTCCTGAGGGAGGGTTCCGCGATCGTCCTCAACGCCTCGTGGACGCTGTACCGCGGCCTACCGGTCGCCTCGGTGTACTCCGCGACCAAGGCCGCGGTCCACAACCTGGCACGCACCCTCGGCTCGGATCTCGCTCCGCGCGGTATCCGTGTCAACTCGGTGAGTCCCGGCTTCATCGACACACAGATGTACCGCGACGCCACCACCGATCCCGAGGCCGACGCGCGCAACGCCGCGCAGGTACCGCTGGGCGCCGTCGGTCACGGCGCGGAAGTCGCTGCGGCGGTGGCTTTCCTGGCTTCCGACGACGCCTCCTACATCACCGGGCAGGACCTCGTCATCGACGGCGGACTCGTCGGCTCGTTCCCCAACCGGTGACTCTCACCGGAAGGAGTCGATGTTCTCCTCGGCCCACTGCTCGAAGGTTCTGGCCGCCGACCCCGTCACCCGCGCGACGGTGTCGCGCACCCGCAGCAGCGCGTCGTTGACATCGCCACCAGTCACATCCAGGACGGCGTCGGCGGCGTCCTCACCGAAGACCGCGACCATCCCTGCCCGGGCTTCCTCGCGGGTGATCTCGGTGACCTCGACGTCGCGGTGCAGCAGCCCGGCGATGGTCGTCACCTGCTGACGCGCGCTCACCGGTGCGGGGCCGGTGAGCGCATACCGCTGCCCCCGGTGGCCAGGTTCGGTCAGCGCGATGCGGACCACCGAGGCGATATCGGCGGGATGAATCGTGGGGAGCCCGACATCGGCGTAGGGCAGCTGGACGGGCTGCCCCGCCTGGATGGTCGGCGCCCACATGAGGGCATTGGACGCGAACTGCGTCGGCCGCAGAATCGTCCAATCCATCCCACTGGCCTCGAGAATCTTCTCCACCGACGCCTTGTCGACTGCGGGACCGAGGTGAGGGTGGGTCTCCACGGTGATCGACGACACCAGAACCACATGCTCGACACCGGCCCGACGGGCGCGGTCGATGATCTCGGCGTCCGGCCCGATCCCCGGCACGAGGAACATCGACCGCACCCCCTCCAGCGCCGTCGTCACCGAGGCTGGGTCGGCCAGGTCGCCCTCGACCGCCTCGATCCCCGCCGGGAAGGCAGCGCCGGAGAGATCACGGGTGAGTGCCCTGATCGGCTCGGAGCTGAACGCCCGCAACTCTTTCAGCAACGGGCCTCCGATATTTCCGGTGGCCCCGGTAACCAGAATCATGAGCATGTCCTCTCGCGTGGTGATCGACGAACGCCACGCTAAGACCTCAACTCGACTTGGGGTCAAGGGTTCGGAGTCGATGCCGACGGCGCACCGGCCGGGCACGGTCGCGTCCCGTTCTGACAGCATGGCGAGGTGATGAAGGCCCTGCGCTCGGCGCGAGACAAAGCACGGCGGTTGCCGGGCGCTGTCTGGTACCTGGCGGTCGGTGGCGTCACCGCACTGCTCGCGCTGTTCGCGGTGGTCGGTCTGCTGCTCGTCGGTGCCTTCTGCCTGATCGGCGTCGGGATACCGGCACTGCCCGAGGCTGTTCGGCTGGTCCGCCCATTGGTGTCGTTCGATCGGCGCCGGGCGGCACGGTACCTCGGTGAGCCCGCGGTGCAGGTCTATCAGCCGTTCACCGGTGGACTGCGGCAGCGGGTCGCGACGGTGTTCACCGATCCGGCGAACCGCCGGGACTTCGGCTGGTTGGCCGCTCACGCGCTGACCGGCCTCTACATCGCCGTATTCGCCCTAGCACTCCCACTCAGCACCCTCATTCAGCTGACGGTCCCCGCATTCTGGCAGCTGATGCCGCCGGGGGCGGAGTTCGCCAGTCTCGGATTCACGGTCGACTCGTGGCCGAGGGCGATTCTGAGCGTCGTCCTCGCAGTCCCGGTGGGCCTGGTGACCCTGCAACTTCCGGTCGCCGCGCGGTGGCAGGCGATGGCAACCCGCGCCCTGCTGAAACCGCCCGAGGGCGCCCTGCTGGCCGACCGGGTCGCGGCCCTCACCGCCACCCGCGCCGCCGCGCTCGACGCGCACGGCGCCGAACTGCGCCGCATCGAGCGCGACCTGCACGACGGTGCGCAGGCCCGGCTCGCGGCGGTGATCATGCAGCTCGGCCTGGCCGACCAGCTGCGCGACCAGGACCCGGACACCGCGCACGAGCTCGTGCGCAAGGCACAGGACACCGCGACGGCCGCGCTGGCCGAGCTGCGCGATGTGGTGCGCAACGTGTATCCGCCGGTGCTCACCGACCGTGGGCTGGCCAGTGCCGTCGCGGCGGTGGCCGCCCGCAACCCGATCCCCTGTGCGCTCGACCTCCACGAGGTCGGCAGGCGCCCCGCCGCGGTGGAGGCGGCGGCGTACTTCGTCATCACCGAGGCACTCACCAACGCCACCAAGCATTCCGGTGCCACGGGCATCTCGCTGGTGCTTGGCGGTGCGCCCGAGCTGTTGACGATCGAGATCCGCGACGACGGCGTGGGCGGCGCCGTGGAGACCTACGACGGCGGACTGGCCGGAATCCGGCGCAGGGCCGAGGCGCTCGACGGCCGGATGGTGCTGACCAGTCCGCCCGGTGGCCCTACTGTAGTTCGGGTGGAGTTGCCGTGCGGGTCATGATCGCCGAGGACAATGCCCTGCTGCGCGAGGGCCTGGTACTGCTGCTGAGCACCGCGGGTATCGAGGTGGTCGCCGCCGTGGACAACGCCGACGACTTCCTCACGGCGGTGGCCGCTGATCGCCCGGACGCGGTGGTCGTCGATGTGCGCCTGCCGCCCACATTCACCGACGACGGCTTACGCGCGGCCGTCAGCGCACGCAAACTGCACCCTGGGCTGCCCGTGCTGGTGCTGTCGTCCTGGGTGGAGGACAGCTACGCCGCGGAACTGCTCGGCGACGGGATGGGCGGTGTCGGTTATCTACTCAAGGAGCGCGTCGGCAAGGTGGATCGCTTCCTCGATTCGCTGCGCCGGGTCGCGGCCGGTGGCACCGCGATGGACCCCGAGGTGATCTCGCAACTGCTGGTGCGCCGCAAGGCCGACGACCCGATGGCCGCGCTCACCGCACGGGAGCGCGAGGTGCTCGCGCTGATGGCGGAGGGCCACAACAACGCGACCATCGCCGAGCGGTTGGTGGTCAGCGAAGGCGCTGTGCACAAACACATTCGGAGCATCTTCGCGAAGCTGGGGCTCTCCGCCGAGGATGTCGGCCATCGTCGGGTACTCGCCGTGCTTGCCTACTTGAACGCGTGAAGCCCCGAACCCGTGGAGGGTTCGGGGCCGCACCCGATTCCGGTCAGTCGGCTCGACAGGTCACGTCGTCCGCGGGCAGCGTGCCGTCGCGGAAATAGGTGTTCACAGCCGAGTACACGCAGGAGTTCGGGTAGCGCCCGAAGATCCAGTGGATCGGCACGTCCTGGAGGGTGACCATGCGGGAAGCGCTGAGATCTTCGTGCAAGGCGACCGCCCCGTCGTAGGTGGTCCTGGTGTCACCGGTGGATTGCACGATCAGCGCCGGCACCGCGTTGCGTACCACCGTGGTCGGTTCGACGGGCGGCGCCCAGAACGCACACGGAGTGATGTTGTTGGTGAACCCGGCGAACAGCGGCTGGGTGGCGCGAGCGGCCTCGATATTGCGTCGATAGAACTCGGGATCGCGCGGCGTGGCCACGTCACCGCACATGATCGCCATCTGCGACGAATTGTCCTTCGGCCGTGCCTTCAAGGCGAATCCGAGGGTGGAATCCAGTGTCTCGTCGGGCTGGGCGGGTTTGCCCGCCGCGGCATCGGCGATGGTCCGGATCTGTCGGGCCACCATCTCGTACTGGTCGGGGCTGTCCAGCCCGACGAACAACACCACCGGCAGCCAGTGTTCGTCGATCTCGTACTCGCCCAACCGGATCGGCGTGACGGCGGCCTGTCCGATCAGCTCTTGGACCGCCTCGCGAACCTGCGCACGGCTGGTGCCGAGCTGGTATTCCGCGTCGCGCGCGGCGACCCAATCCGCCCACAGGTCGAACGCGGCCTCGTTGAGCGGACCCATGGCCTGCATCATGCCCACCGGCCCGTACTCGTCCGGGTCGGCCGCGCTGTCGAGCACCATCCGGTCGCTGCGATCGGGGAACATCTGCATGTACACCGCACCGAGGTAGGTGCCGTACGAGGTGCCGAAGTAACTGATCTTCTCCGCACCGAGAAGGCCGCGGACGACGTCCATGTCCCGTGCGGTGTTGCGGGTGGTGATGTGGGGTAGCCGCGCCCCTTCGGTTGCGGCACAACGGGCGGCCAGATCGCCTTGCGTAGCAACGGATTCCGCGAAGCCGACCGCGTCGAGCCCCGCCGAATGCAATCCGAAGCCGACCGGCCACTCGCAGTCGACAGCCGACGAGCGCCCGACACCACGCGGGTCCATCCCGATCAGGTCGTAACGAGCCCGCACCTCGGGCGTCATCGCCTTGCCGACATCGACCATGAAGTCCAGACCTTCACCGCCGGGACCACCCGAATTGGACAGCATGACGCCGCGCTGTGGGTCGGTACCGGCGATCCGAGAGATCGCCACCGTCAGCGTCGGACCCTGTGGGTCGGCGTAATTCACCGGCACGGTGACGTCGGCGCACTGTGCCCCGGCCTCGTCCAGTTTCGGAACCCCGCAGTCTTTCCACTCCAGGTGCTGACCGGTGAACCGGTCCGGCACCGCGGCCTGTGGGTCCGCCTCTGCCTCGGGACCGGCACAGCCGATCAGGGCGGCACAGGCCAGCAGGCCGGTCACGGCCACCGTCAGCCCTTTCGCGCGTTTCACTGTTTCTCCTCGTAAGTTGGTCGGCCGCATCGGACTTGGTGACGGGTGATCACGAGGCGCACAGCGCGGCGTCCAGCACGCTGTTCACCGCGTCGGCCTCTTCGTCGTTGGTCGGCAACTGGTTGACCGTCACGGTCACCGCGGTGCCCTCGGCCGTCACACCGTTGCGGGTCTCGAAGCCGGGAATGCTGCCGCCGTGCCCCCACACCTGCGCACCGCACGATGCGGTCCGGTGGATCAGAGCGAGTCCGTAGTCCGCGCCCGGCATCCGGTCGAACGGCACGGTGCGCTGCATCTCGGCCAATTGCGCAGGCGGCAAAAGCTTTCCGGACAGCAACGCGATGAAGAACCGGTTCAGATCGGTCGCGGTGGCGACCATGTCACCGGCGGTGGCGGCCCAGGACGGGTCGAAGTCGGTGAAATCGACCGGTTCACCGTCCACCCGGTGGTAGCCACGGGCATGCGGGCCACGGATGCCGGTTTCGCGGGAAGCGGGCACATAGGTGTCGCGCAGACCGAGCGGCTCGAGGATCCGGCGTCCGATCTCGTCGGCGGCCGGGTTGCCCGTCACCCGCTCGATCAGCAGACCGGCCAGCAGGTAGTTGGTGTTCGTATAGACCGATTTCGCGCCCGGTTCGAACTGCGGCGGTAGCGTCATCGCCCGCCGGACCAACTCGGTCATCTCGAAGTGCTGCCACCGCAGCGCCTCCTCGTCCGGGTCGAGCTGTTCGGAACCCTGGGCGGTGATGCCGTCGCCGGAACCTCGGCCGAGGTAGTCGGGCACCCCGCTGGTGTGCTGCAACACCTGCCGCACCGTGATCCGATTGCCGTCGTTACCGTTGCCGCGCACTACCCCGGGCAGGTACCGCTCGATCGACGCGTCCAGGTCGACCTTGCCCTCGGCGACCAACTGCATGATCACCGTGGTCACATAGGTCTTCGTGTTGCTCCCGATCCGGACGCGCGCGTCCTCCGGGAACGGTGCGCCGGTGCCCAGGTCCCCGACGCCCGCACTGAACGTCCGATGCCCGCCGGGCCCGTCGATCACCACCTGGACACCCGGGAATCCCTGGCGAACCACCGCGTCCATCGCGGCGCTCACCGCAGGCGACGGCATCGTCACCACCTCCTCCGATGCCCCCACCGACGTCCCACCCCCGCACGCGGCCACCGCGAGCACCGCACCCACCACAACAACTGAAAGGCCCGCTTTACCGGAGTCCCACCGAAATCGGTTCATGAGCAGTGTCTTTTCTCCTGTTCGAGCCCGGAAATCATCGGTGCGTTACCGACGATTTCGAGCCTAGGAATCGACAACCCGCCCGCCCATGCCACGCGCACCCGAATACGGGCTCCCGCCTACTGTCCTGCGGTGGTAGTGCCAGCACCACCATGGTGCTTCGGACGCGACACACGTCGATACCTCGTCTCGACGAGCGCCCCGCCCGGCATTCTTTGCGTTATGACCCCAACTCGGTGCTCGAGCACACTCAGCTCGTCGGCAGCGGGCGGCGAAAATCCCCGGGTCATGTGCGCGGTTACCCGGGGTATCGGCGCAGCCGAGGGCGGTGGCAGGAGAGCACCCCGCCACGACCCGGCCCCGCTATCGGGCCATTGTGCGCATCGTTGTGCGGCGACCCGCCTCAGCCGTGACCGGCCAGAAGGATTCGGCTCTATTCTCGAGTGTCGTCGGTGGGCGTGGCTGGTGTCATGTCGTAGGCGGTCTGGACGGTTTCGTTGCGGTCGGTAGCGCCGATGGTGTTCTGGGAACGGTCCCACAGCGCATCCATCTGCTTGCGTTGATCGTTTTCGATTTCGACTGGTAACACGTTGCGGTAACGAGTGTTTCGGCCGGCAAGCACATCGATCGTGGTCTGGATGACTGGCTCCGGATCGTACTGAGGATGCGGGAAGGCGAGACGGGCGTAATCGAAGACACGGTCAGCGGGGTTGTCTCGCCAGGACTTCCACGCCTCGAACATGGTGTCGTTGAAGCCGGTGAGGAATGGTCCTGGATTGATCGTGGCCACGACGATGCCGTATTCGGCGAGTTCCTGGTGCAGGGCGTCGGCGAAAGCTTCCACCGCATGCTTGGAGCCGGAGTACGCGCCGGTGAACGGGTCGGTGGTCAAGCCCGCGACCGAGGACATGAATACGATTGTGCCTCGGCCTCGCGCGATCATCGCGCGGGCGAAACCCTGTGTGAGCAAGATCGGCCCGAAGACGTTGACCTCGAATTGTCGACGCAGCGCGGTGGCGGGCAGATCCACAACCGCGCCACCTTCGGCGATTCCCGCATTGTTGAGCAGCACGTCCACGTCCCATGCCCAGGCCTTCGCACGGTCGTCGGGGTTTGTGACATCGAGTTTCTCCACACGCAGACGCACATCGCGCTCGGCCGCTTCCGCGCGCACCGCGGCGACCTGGGCGGCGATCTCGACTCCGGCGATCACGTCGTCGCCTTGCTCGGCGGAGCGGAGCGCGATCTCTTTGCCGAATCCGGTGCCCGCACCGGTGATGAGGACAGTCTTTGTCATACCGGCGCCGTACCCGAACCGAGGTAGAGCAAACGACGCGGGATCAGTTGCCCTGGTCATCTGAGCAGAGGCCGAGCTGATCATCGCGTACCTCTATAGCGGTCCAGAACCGCGAACCGCCCCATCGAGAAGGGGCGCGCTCAGGTTAGGTGAAGGGACAACATGGATGCGTGCGACGTGCCCGATGGCGGGCGCCACTGTCGCGCGTTGCCATGCTCGAATTCAGCAGCATGTGAACTGGGTGCGATCGGGTTCAATGTGCGGGCCATTGCGTATAGAGGGCCGAGCCAGGTCGATCGCGTGTTCAGTCGAATTCGAGTGTTGCGCGCGGACCTGTCACGATTCGGAGGGATACGCCTGTTGCAGCGAGGCGGTTCAGGAAGCGAGAGTCGAAATGAATTGAGGGAAAACTACGATCCGCTAGTGCTGCGGTTACGACAACATCCCAGGCTGAACTACCGGTCTGTGGCGTGGCAGTTGCCAGCTCATCGAGGAACGCATCCAGTGCCGCATCGAGATTCCATGTCGATGTGACGCTGACGAATCCTGCTGCCTCGCAACGAATCTCAGGTGTAGGTTCGTAGTTGTGCTTGTCCAATGAATACTCTTTTCCTACATGACGTCGATATCAAACGAAAGTCTCGTGGACGTAAGGAAGCTCAGCGTCGAGTTCGAAAGAATGATCGACGGCCAGCAGTTTGCCGGGGCGTCAACGGAGACAGCCAGGCAGCCGGAGATATTCGGATCATCGACGACCGGCTGCAACCGCGCATTGATCTCCTCGAGTCGATCGACGGCCTGATGTATCGAATCATCAACGCTCCCGACATTGTCCACCAATTTCAGTACCCACCCGTCGGATTTTCTCCGAAGCTTGGGAGCCCCACCAGGCTGCCCGGCCCGCCACTGTTTGGACGGCGCCAGGCCGAGGGCCGCTGTCACGCCGTCTGGTTCGAATTCCCCTGTCAATCGCAGAGACACAGCGACCTCGTATTGTTCACCAACTGTCATTGCAGCCTGATTCCCGTTGGATCACCATAACCCTTTCCGCCTTTGGGCTTGATATACGTTTTCCTTTCCATCCTTATATAGGTCGTAGCGGGACGGTGGTTCCGGTTCAATATCGTGTGGATCGTGTCCACCGGACTTTAGTTCGTTAATATCCTTGTCGGTGAGGATTTTATCTCGGGCGGGGTTGCGGCTACGTTCCTCGGTACTATCCCAGGCGGGCTCGTCGTCAGCGGCCTCGTCGGCCATGACGTACACCGCCAAACCTGCGATCGCCGAGACCGCAGCCTTCAAACCTGTGTCGGTGAGGTCTAAGACCGTGGCGAATGGGCCATCCTTGGTAGCTGCGCCAACGGCCACCGCCGCCGTAGCTGCGGCAAAGATACCCACGACACGTCGATCTCCACCGGGTCCACCCGAAGCTGGGGACGTTTCATGTCCGGGAATCGGGGTCTCAGAGCGATGCGGTGAGCTCCGCTCGTGACCGCTACCTCATGTCGCCTTCATCGCAATTAGGGGGTTGACCGACGCCGAGATCCCGGACACGGTCACCGGCCCGCTGTCCCCGATCCGACTGGTCAACCTCAAACTGCTCACCGCGCCGAAGGCCGCTTCTGCGCGAGTCACCCGAAGGGCAGCACCTACGCCCGCCGCGAGGTAGCTCGACGGCTCGCCGAACAGGGGCGTCCCCTCTATTCAGGCCTGGATCGTCCATCAGTTGTCTGACGTCCGATTCCCGGGACCACGCCGAACATCGCATCTGCGGAGACCTACTCGGCTGCCAGCTGATCATCGGGCTCTCACGTGGGTTCCGTCAGATCACCCCATAGGCCGGCGAGGGAAGTCAGACGTTGTCGCCGTTTGTTGTCGTCGGCTCTTTGGAGCTCGGCCTGCGATGCGACGGCACGCGGCCGTCCGCTCTGCACCTTCCCAGTCGCCCCACCTGGACCGTTTCACCGGCCTTCTCGTCGTCGATCCAGGAATACATAAGGGTGATACACGTGTTGAGGATCGTGGGTAAATCGTAGAAAAATCGTAGAAAGCAGGGGTGGACCCCGAAGATGACCAGGTCAGCGGGGGTGTAGGCTTTGTCGGTCATGAAGTCGGCTTATTCGGGTGCGCCCAAGACGGTCTACCTCGATCATGCGGCGACCACTCCGATGTTGCCTGCCGCTGTCGAGGCGATGACGGCTGCCTTGGGGATGGTGGGGAACGCCTCGTCGCTGCACGGATCGGGGCGGGCCGCGCGGCGGACGCTCGAGGAGGCGCGGGAGTCGATCGCCGCCGAGTTGGGGGCGCGGCCGTCGGAAGTGATCTTCACTTCCGGGGGGACCGAGAGCGACAATCTCGCGATCAAGGGGATTTTCTGGGGGCGGCGAGCGGCCGATCCGCGCCGGACCCGGCTGGTGGTGAGCTTCGTCGAGCATCACGCGGTGCTCGACGCGGTGGAGTGGCTCGAGCAGCACGAGGGCGCGCAGGTGAGCTGGTTGCCCGTCGACGTCGAGGGTGTGGTGTCGCCGCACGCGCTGCGCGAAGTGCTCGAGGCGCACGGTGACGAGGTGGCGCTGGTGAGCGTGATGTGGGCCAACAACGAGGTCGGCACCGTCCAGCCCATCGCCGAATTGGCTTCCGTCGCACAGGAATTCGACGTTCCGATGCACAGCGACGCGATCCAGGCGGTAACCCAGGTTCCGGTCGATTTCGGGGCGAGCGGGCTGGCCGCGCTGAGCGTCGCGGGGCACAAGGTCGGCGGTCCGCACGGTGTCGGCGTGCTGCTGCTCGGTCGGCAGGTGCCCTGTGTGCCGCTGATCCACGGCGGCGGCCACGAACGTGACCTGCGTTCGGGAACCTCCGACGTGGCGGCCGCCGTCGGCTTCGCCGCCGCCCTGCGCGCCCCCTCCGTCGAGGCGGCACACAGCCTGAAAGCCTTGCGCGACAAGCTGATCGCCGGTGTGCTGGCGCTGGAACCCGACGCTGTGCTCAACGGTCCGGCCGATGACCGCAGGCTCCCCGGCAACGCCCACTTCACCTTCCCCGGTTGCGAGGGCGACTCCCTGTTGATGCTGCTCGACGCCGCCGGTATCGAATGCTCGACCGGCTCGGCGTGCAACGCTGGGGTGGCCTCGCCGAGTCACGTCCTGATCGCGATGGGTGTCGAGCCGTGGCAGGCGCGCAGTTCGCTGCGGTTCTCGCTGGGCCACACCTCGACCGAATCCGATATCGACACATTGCTGACCGTGCTGCCGCAGGTCATCGAAAGGGCCAGGGCCGCGGGTCTGGCCGGCGCTAGAGGAGGTGCCTGATGCGAGTACTTGCCGCCATGAGTGGTGGAGTCGATTCGGCGGTGGCCGCGGCGCGGGCCGTGGACGCCGGTCACGAGGTGGTCGGGGTGCACCTGGCGCTGTCGGCGTCGCCGGGCACCTTGCGCACCGGCTCGCGTGGCTGCTGCTCCAAGGAAGACGCCGGTGACGCCCGCCGCGCCGCCGATGTGCTCGGTATCCCGTTCTACGTGTGGGATTTCGCCGACCGCTTCAAAGAAGACGTGATCGACGATTTCGTCGCCGCCTACGCCGCGGGCGAGACCCCGAACCCCTGCCTGCGCTGCAACGAGAAGATCAAGTTCTCCGCCCTGGCCGACCGCGCGCAGGCCCTCGGCTTCGACGCCGTGGTCACCGGGCACTACGCCCGCCTCGAAGACGGTGTGCTGCGCCGCGCGGTCGACGCCGACAAGGACCAGTCCTATGTGCTCGCGGTCCTCACCGCCGAGCAGCTCTCCCGGGCCATGTTCCCGGTCGGCGACACCCCGAAGCCGCGTATCCGTGAGGAAGCGGCCGAGCGGGGTCTCGCCGTGGCGAACAAGCCCGACAGCCACGACATCTGCTTCATCCCCTCCGGCGACACCCGGGCGTTCCTCGGCGCGAAGATCGGCATCCGCCCCGGTGCGCTCGTCGACTCCGACGGCACCGTGCTCGGCACCCATGAAGGCGTGCACGGGTTCACCGTCGGTCAGCGCAAGGGCCTCGGCCTGAGCCACACCGCCGCCGACGGCAAGCCTCGCTACGTCACCGGGATCGACCCCGATTCCGGCACGGTGAAGGTCGGTTCGGTGGAAGACCTGCAGGTCGACGTCATCACCGCCGACCGCGCCATCTGGACCTCCGGGGTGCGCCCGACCGAACCGGTCGAGTGTGTGGTGCAGGTGCGCGCCCACGGCGGCACCGCGCCCGCCGTCGTCGAACCGGTGGGTGACGGGCTGGTCGCGCGGCTGCGTGAACCGCTCAGCGGCGTCGCGAAGGGGCAGGCCATCGTGCTCTACCTGCCCGATGCCGACGGTGGCGACACCGTAATCGGCAGCGGCACCATCAACGGCACCGACCGCGCCGGGGTCGACGCGGGGATCACCGACGCTTCCGCCTGAGGAGCGCGCCGTTCGACGTCACGAAAGGTGTTGTGCACGTGACATTGTCGCGAAGCAAGAACTCCGAGGAGAGCGCGCCCGCGGACCTGCTCGTCGGCGGCATCGCCACGGGTATCGGGTCGTGGCCGGGTACCGATCCGAGGGAAGCCGCCGCGACGATCATCGGTGAACTGCCCGACCTCGCGCACCTGGTCGAACTGCCGCAGCGCGGAATCGGCGCCGACATGATCGGCCGGGTGTCGGCGCTGCTGGTGGATATGCGCTTCGACTCCACCACGCGCGGTTACCGGCTGGCCGCCCGCCCGGGCTCGGTGTCCCGCCGGGCACGTGACCTGCTCCAGTTCGATCTCGATGCGATCGAAGAAGCTTGGGAGACAGCAGGTTTGGTGGGAACCGGCCGTGTCCTCAAGGTGCAGTCGGCGGGACCGCTCACCCTGGCCGCCGAAGTGGAACTGCCCGGCGGGCATCGGATTCTCACCGATCCCGGTGCGGTGCGCGATCTTTCGGAATCCCTCGCCGAAGGTTTGGCGCGGCACGCGGACGAGCTGCGTAGACGGCTGGGCGCCCAGGTCGTCATTCAGCTCGACGAGCCGCAGCTCACCACGGTGCTCGAAGGTTCGTTGCAGGGGCCGAGCATCCTCAACACCATTCGCGCCCTTCCCGAACCCGACGCCCTGCGCATCCTCGACACCGTGATCCAGGCACAGAACGCGCCGGTCCTGTTGCACACCTGCACATCTCGTCCCGCACTGGCCACCATCGGCCGCACCGCCGCCGCAGGCATCTCCTTCGACGCCGCGACCATCACCACCCCCGACCTCGATGCCCTCGGCGACATCGTCGACCGGGGCAAGAAGATCGCCCTCGGCCTCACCCCGGTCGAGCAGCCGGGCGCGCCGATCACCTGGCGCGAGATCGCCGAACCCGCCGTCCGCCTGGTCGACCGGCTCGGCTTCCCGCGCACGACCCTGGCCACCCAGGTCCTGGTGACTCCCGCCTGTGGGCTGGCCGGGGCCTCTCTCGAATGGTCGCGCCGCGCACTCGCGCTCAGCACCGAGGTGGCGCGTGCCTTCGCCGAGGAACCGGAGTCGTTGAACGTCGAGTAGTGCTCGCCTGTCCGGTGCCGTAACCAGGCGGGCGCTCCATGATCCGGGGTTCCGACGTGAGTAGAAGACCGGGTCGGCGACGGGCCCGGACGGTCGCCGAAAGTGTCGGTGGCCTCCACTAATGTGCTGGGTGTGAGTGAGAGCGACAGCGCGGTTTCCGTGAGTGCCGAAGGTGCCACCCCCGAGCAGCGGGTGCGGTGGCAGCAGCTGGCCGACGAGGTGCGTGAGCACCAGTTCCGCTACTACGTGCGGGACTCGCCGATCATCACCGACGGCGAGTTCGACGCGCTCCTGCGTGAACTGCAGGCGATGGAGGAAGCGCACCCCGATCTGCGTACACCCGATTCGCCGACCCAGCTGGTCGGCGGCGGATTCGCCACCGAGTTCACCGCGGTAGACCACCTCGAGCGCATGCTGTCGCTGGACAATGTGTTCGACTTCGACGAACTGCGCGCCTGGGCCGCCCGCGTGGAGGCCGAAACCGGTCCCGACCTGCACTACCTGTGTGAGGTGAAGATCGACGGTGTGGCCCTGAACCTGGTGTACGAGAACGGCAGACTGGTGCGCGCCGCCACCCGCGGCGACGGGCGAACCGGTGAGGACGTCACCCTCAACGCCCGCACCATCGACGACATCCCCACCGAACTCACCGCCACCGAGCAGTTCCCCGTCCCGGAACTGCTCGAGGTGCGCGGTGAGGTGTACTTCCGTCTCGAGGATTTCCAGACGCTCAACGCCCAGATCGTGGCCGAAGGTAAACCGCCCTACGCCAACCCGCGCAATACCGCCGCCGGTTCGCTGCGCCAGAAGAATCCCGCGATCACCGCCCAGCGCAGGCTGCGGATGATCTGCCACGGCTTCGGCCGCATCGATGGTTACCGCCCCACCTCCATGCACGAGGCCTATCAGGCGCTCGCCGCGTGGGGACTGCCGGTGTCGGAGCACACCCGGCTGGTGCAGGGCGTCGACGCGGTGATCGAACGGGTCGCCTACTGGGGCGAGCACCGCCACGACATCGAGCACGAGCTCGACGGTCAGGTCATCAAGGTCGACGAGATGGCGTTGCAGCGGCGGCTCGGCTCCACCTCTCGTGCCCCGCGCTGGGCCATCGCCTACAAGTACCCGCCGGAAGAGGCGACCACCACGCTGCTGAACATCGAGGTGAACGTCGGCCGCACCGGGCGCGTCACCCCGTTCGCCGTGATGGAACCCGTCACCATCGCGGGGTCGACGGTCGCGATGGCCACCTTGCACAACGCCTCGGAGGTGAAGCGCAAGGGTGTGCTGATCGGCGACACCGTCACCATCCGCAAGGCCGGTGACGTGATTCCCGAGGTGCTCGGCCCGGTGGTCGACGCCCGTACCGGCGACGAACGCGAGTTCGTGATGCCCACCCACTGTCCGAATTGCGGCACCGAACTGGCCCCCGCGAAAGAGGGCGACGCCGACATCCGCTGCCCCAACCAGCAGTTCTGCCCCGCCCAGCTGCGCGAGCGCGTGTTCCATCTCGCCGGGCGCGGCGCCTTCGACATCGAGGCGCTCGGTGACAAGGCGGCCGACGCGTTGCTGCGCTCCGGCGCCATCATCGACGAAGGTGACCTGTTCGATCTCGACGAGCCGAAACTGCTGTCGGTTCCGCTGTTCACCAACAAGGAAGGCGGCTTGTCCGCCAACGGCAGGCGGCTGCTGGAGAATCTGCAGGCGGTGAAGGACCGGCCGCTGTGGCGGGTGCTGGTCGGGTTGTCCATCCGGCACGTCGGCCCGACCGCCGCCCGCGCGCTCGCCGCCGAGTTCGGCAGCCTCGAACGCATCGAATCCGCGTCGGTGGAAGAACTTTCGTCGACCGACGGGGTGGGTCCGACCATCGCCGCGGCCGTGGTCGAGTGGTTCACCGTCGACTGGCATCGCGCCATCGTCGACAAGTGGCGGGCCGCCGGTGTGCGCATGGAGGACGAGCGCGACGCCTCCATCGAACGCACCCTTGAGGGGTTGTCGATCGTGGTCACCGGCTCGTTGCAGACCTTCACCCGTGACGGTGCCAAGGAGGCGATCCTGGTCCGCGGCGGCAAGGCGGCGAGCTCGGTGTCGAAGAAGACCGCGTTCGTGGTGATCGGCGATTCCCCCGGTTCCAAGGCCGCCAAGGCCGAAGAACTCGGTGTCCCGATCCTGGACGAGGACGGTTTCCGGCTGCTGCTCGAGCAAGGGCCGGAAGCGGTCAGGCCACCGGCCGAGTCGGACGCCGAGTAGCGACTCGGTCTCGGCTCAGCGCGGGGTGACGGTGACCGTGTTCGCCATCTGGGTGCGGATGTCGAACTGGGCGCACTGGCCGTTGGTGAGTTCCACGTGCCGATGCGTCTTCTTCGAGTTGCCCTCGATGTCGACGACGACGTCGCTACCGGTCATCGAGCACACCTTCGACACCGGCGCCTCGGTGTAGCTGACGGTCCCGGCCCCCTGGCAACTGTTCGTCGAGTTCCCCAGGAACACCCGTGCGGTCCCGTCCGGACAGGGATCGGCCGCCGCGGTCGGCGCACCGACCATCAGCACCGGAACCACGGCCCCGGCCCCCAACGCCGCGACAACCAGCCCACGAATCATCACTGCAGCTCCGCCTCTCACCGATTTTCGGCCAGACTACGCCAGACCCGCACCCCCGCGCGCGACATGCACACGATCGCAAACCTGGACACTTCTCGCCGAGACGCAGCGACTGTCAGCTGCCCGAGGGTGCCGATGACGCCTGTTACCGTCGGTCTGCGCGGGTCTCGACATCTGTTCGAGGCCTCGGTTATCGACTGTCGCGTCGAAGGGACGAAGCGGTGGGCAAGCACACGAGCGGGACCACAGGCTCCACCCCGGCACCCGATGCGATCGAGGTGCGCGGCGCCCACGTGCACAACCTGAAGAACATCGATGTATCGGTGCCGCTGGGCAAGTTGGTGGCGGTGGCCGGGGTATCCGGGTCGGGTAAGTCCTCGCTGGCGCTCGGGGTGCTGTACGCGGAGGGTTCCCGGCGCTACCTCGAGGCTCTGTCGACCTACACCCGGCGCCGTCTCACCCAGGCGGCGCACGCGGCCGTGGACAGCGTCGAGCACGTACCCGCCGCGCTCGCGTTGCGCCAGCGACCCGGAATTCCCGGTGTACGGAGCACTTTCGGCACGTCGACCGAATTGCTCAACAGTCTTCGCCTGATCTTCTCCCGGCTCGGCCACCACCGCTGCCCGAACGGGCACCGCCTCGAGCCGACGATGGATGTGGCGCTCGACCGGCCGTTGACCTGCCCGGTCTGCGGTGCGGTGTTCGGGCCGCCGAGCGCGGAGTCGTTCGCGTTCAACAGCGAAGGCGCGTGCCCGCGGTGCGCGGGCACCGGCACCGTACGGGAAGTCGACGACGATGCCCTCGTCCCCGACCCGTCCCGCAGCATCGACGAGGGCGCGGTGCTGCCTTGGTCGATGTTCGGGCTGGCGGCCGTGCCGAAGGTCGCCGCCGAACTCGGCGTGCGCACCGACGTGCCGTTCTCGACGCTGACGAAGAAGGAACGCCGCATCGTCTTCGAGGGTCCGCCGGTGAAACGACGCATCCTGTACCCGGCCAAGAACGGCAAGCTGTTCGATCTCGACGCTTCCTACCGCAACGCTCGCCAGGCGGTCGAGGAGGCGTTGAAGAAGGCGACCAGCAAGAAAGGGCTCGACCGTGTCGACAGATTCCTGACCGTGCAGACCTGCCCGGACTGCGCGGGAACCCGGCTGAACCAGCAGGCCCGCTCCACCCTGGTCGATGGCATCGACATCGCCGAGGCCACGAGCAAGACCCTCGACGACATCACCGCCTGGGTGCGCACGATTCCGGCGAACGTGCCGAAGCCGATGGCACCGATGGCCCGCGACATCGTCGCCCAGATGGTCGCGACCGCCGGGCGGCTCGTCGAACTCGGGTTGGGCTACCTCGCTCTCGACCGCGCCTCGTCCTCGCTGTCCACCGGGGAGCGCCAGCGTGTGGCGCTCTCGCGGGCGGTCCGCAATCGCACCACCGGCGTGCTCTACGTACTCGACGAACCCTCGATCGGACTGCACCCCGCCAATGTCGAGGGCCTGCTCGCGGTCGTGCGCAGCCTGCTGGCCGACGGCAACTCGGTGATCGTGGTCGACCACGATGTGCAGATCCTGCGGGCAGCCGAATGGCTCATCGAGATCGGCCCCGGTTCCGGGCGCGACGGCGGCACGGTCATCGCCGAAGGCCCCCTCGACCGTATCGTCGGCGACAAGGCATCGTTGATCGCCGGTTTCATCGACGGCCGCGCGGACATTCGCGTCCGACCCCGCACCGCCGCGGCCGACCTGTTCGAGGCGGGTCGCATCCACCTGCGTACTGCGCCGCTACACACTGTCCACGCCCTCGACCTGGACATCCCACGTGGCCGGCTCACCGCGGTCACGGGTGCCTCCGGCTCCGGCAAGACCACCCTCGTCCTGGAAAGCCTTGTCCTGGCTCTGCACGCCGACGCGGTGGGTCGGCCGCTCCCGCAACACATCCGGAAGGTCGCCTCCGACGGCATCACCCGCGTCCACGTCGTCGACGCCGCGCCCATCGGCATCAACATCCGCTCGACAGTCGCCACCTACAGCGGTGTCCTCGACGACCTGCGCCGCGCGTACGCCGCCACCGCCGCCGCGAAGGAACGCGGCCTGCACATGGGTGACTTCTCCTACAACACCGGCAGCCTGCGCTGTCCGACCTGTGAGGGCACGGGCCAGATCGAACTCGACGTCCAATTTCTGCCCGATGTCGACATCATCTGCCCCGACTGCGACGGATCCCGCTACGCCCCGGCAGCCGACACCATTCGGCGGCCGCCGCACGGTGACGACACCGGCGAAGGCCTGAGCCTGCCGCGACTGCTGGCCTGCACCGTCACCGAGGCCATCGAACACACCGGTGACCTGAAGAAGGTGAGCTCCCGTCTGCAGACCCTGCTCGACCTCGGCCTGGGCTACCTCACCCTCGGCGAGGCCACCCCGTCCCTGTCCGGCGGCGAGGCCCAGCGGCTCAAACTCGCCACCGAACTCGGCCGCGACCAGCACGACACCGTCTTCGTCCTGGACGAACCGAGCGTCGGGCTGCACCCCCTCGACGTCCGCGTCCTGCTCGCCGTGCTGCAACGCCTGATCGACCACGGCGCCACCGTCGTCTTCATCGAGCACGACCTCGACATGATCGCCAACGCCGACTATGTGATCGACCTCGGCCCCGGCGGCGGCCGCGACGGCGGCCGCATCACCGCCACCGGCACCCCCGAGAAGATCGCCGCCGACCCCGACAGCCTCACCGGCCACTACCTACGCGCGGTGCTACCCCAGCATTTCCGGCCCGAATCGAGCACAGCAGGTGAGCCCGGCCCACCTTCTCCGAAACTCAGGCGAGACCACGGGTAACTCGCCGGAAATGGGCTGACCCGCCCACCGACTCCCCGCCTGCCGCGTCACCAACGAGCCTCGCCCCTTAGTCTGGCCGAAATACGCGGAGAGGCGGGACGGCATCTTGTTGCGGAGTTTTCAAGTGGCCAATCATGGGTCTTTGGCCGAGGCGCAGCAATTGCGGCTGACCAAGGGGGCCGGTGGACCGCTCGCGGTGCCGGTGACGGCGGTGTACGGCGTCGCGGCGTCGGGGAAGACCAGTGTGGTCGACGCGCTCGCGCAGATGCGTGATGCCGTCTTGAATTCGGTGAGCGGCTGGGATCCGTACGCGGGTCCGGTGCGTCGGCCGCACCTCGGATTCGCCGACCGGCCGACCGAATTCGTGACCGGTTTCGTGGCGGAGGGCGTTCCGTATACCTACGGCTTCCGCCTCGACAGTGCCGATGTGATCGCCGAGTGGCTCTACACTCATCCTCGTTCGCGCAAGCGAATCGTGTTCGAGCGCAACGGGGATCAGGTCAAGATCGGCCCGATGTTCGAGGCGGCCCGGTACGGGGTGACGGCGCTGGTGCCGTTGCTGCGGCCGAACGCGTTGCTGCTGAGCCTGGCCGGTCAGTTGTACGCGGAGGCCCTGGTACCCGCCTATCGCTGGTTCGCGGCGAATCTGCAAGTGCAGCAGGGCGATATCGATGTGGAGGCGCTGGCGTACGAACTCGGCAGCCACATCTCCCGTTCGCCCGACAACGCCGCGCGCCTGCTGATGCTGTTGCGCACAGCGGATCTGGGCATCGAGGATCTGCTGATCGCCGAGCACGACCCGATGTACGCCGACTACCTGCGTGACATGGATGCCGGAATCGCTTCGCTCACAGCGCAACTGGACCAGGGCGGCGCCGATGCCGTGCTGGTGGAACGGGAGCTGAGCACGTTGCGTGCCGCCCGTGACACCCTGTACCGCCGCATGGTCGACCGGCGCGGCCCCGGCCTGAGCCTGGTGCACGAAGGCATCGACATCGCGTTCGGCCTGGCCGACGAATCGACGGCGACCCGCGCGCTGCTGCGAGTGCTGCCCGCCATGCTCGAGGCGCTCGACACCGGCGGTGTCCTCGCTGTCGACGATCTCGGTGCGGGCCTGCCGGTGGAGGAGACCGACCGGCTGGTGCAGCTGTTCCAGAACCCGGAGACCAACGCCCGCGGCGCCCAGCTGATCTACACCACCGCGAATCGCGCGCTCATCGACCGCAACAACGGCCGGTCCCAGCGCACCAGGACGGCGGTGTGGCAGGTGCGGCGGACGCAGGGCGTCAGCGAACTCGTCGGTCTGTAGTCGGCCTACCATGGGGTCATGCTCGAAGTGGTGATGGCGGCGGCCATGGTGACGATGCTCGTGGTCATGATCGGCGCCCTCCTGACCAGGCGTGGCGGCGGTGGGGGAGTTCAGGTCGAGCACGGGTCGCTGTCTGTGACCGGGGTGAGCCCGCTGCCCGCCATGAGCGGCGAGCACTACGTGACCATCACCGGAACCATCACGGGCCCGTCGGTGCCGGCGAAGGTCGTGTACGGGCGGTTCGCGTGGGACGCGGCGCAGTGGCCGTCGATCGGCGACCAGCTCGATGTGGTCTACTCACCGCGCAACCCCGACCGCTGGTCCGCACAGCACCCCGGCCTGCGCCCGTATCTCGGTAGCTGAGACGGTCCCGGTAGCCGGGACGGGTGCGGCGAAGCTCACAGCCGCCCGGGTGCGATCATGCGGGAATGCACGGCAACAACCCCGCAACAGTGAGCGGTCCGCAGATCCGGACCGCGCAGCCCGACGAATACGACGCCATCTCCGCCCTCACCGTCGACGTGTACGTCGGCGACGGCTATGTGCCCGCCGACAACGACTACACGCGGGAACTGGGTGACGCGGCGCACCGGGCCGCGCACGCACAGGTGCTCGTCGCCCTGCACGAAGGACAGGTCGTCGGTTCGCTCACCATCGCCGAACCCGGCAGTCGCTACGCCGAGATCGCCCGCCCCGGCGAACTCGAGTTCCGGATGCTTGCGGTGTCGAAGCGGGCGCGTGGCCTCGGGGTGGGAACGGCGTTGGTGCGCACCGTGATCGAGGAGGCGAAGGCGGGAGGCTACGAGGCGGTGGTATTGACGACCATGTCCACCATGGTCGACGCGCACCGCATCTACGAGCGTCTGGGCTTCGTCGCTGTGCCCGAACGCAATTGGCGCACCGACGACGGGCTGCCGCTGTTCGTGATGCGGTTGGCGCTCAGTTGAGCACGGTCGCCACGATGCCCGCGAGGTAGCCGAGCCGCGCGACCTCGGACGGGCGGAAATCGGGACCGCCCGGGCGGCCGAGCAGCAGCGCCTTACCGGACCCGCCGAGCGGTGCGGCCGCGAGCTTGGTGTCCATGTCGCGCCAGATCTGCGGCACCCATTCGGCTTCGCCGTCGAGCCACATCGGCTTCTCGATGGGCATCCACGGAGCCGAACCCGCTTGTGTCTCAGGGGCGCTCGGGCTGCCGACCACCCGATAGGCGCCCGAGGGGCCGAGCGCGATGATGGTCGACCAGCCCGCCCGTAACACCCGTGGCACACCGTCCACGAGTACCTGCATGCGATCGTCGCGTGCGCCGGCGACCTGATCGATCAGCTCGAGCTCGCGGTGCGTGTCGAGGACGCCGGAGTACGGGCGGATGGAGTCGACACTCACATCGCGCACGGATTCGGCGGCGGTGATGAGGGTGTCGGGCAGTGCGCCGGTGGGCACTTCGACGACCAGATCGTCGATGGCGAATCCCGCGCCGCGCTCGACGACGTCGAGCGAGAGGATGTCCGCGCCCACTCCGCCGAGTGCCAATGCGAGGGAACCGAGGCTTCCCGGTCGATCCGGAAGTTGCACGCGGAGCAGGTATGACACGTGCGTTCCTTTCCTTGACGGCCGAGGCTGTTCGAGAACGAATACCCGGTGAAGCAATACTTACACCCCCAACCGGGGGATCTCGACTCGAGTATGACCCCATCGCGCCGAGGAGGGCGAACTTTCGTGCGAGGCGGGTGCGTCCGGGGCTGTTCGCCCACCTCGTTAGGCTGTACCGGAAGTTCTTCCCACCCGAAGCCGAAAGGGGTCCCGCGGTGCCCGCAATCTCCCGCGACGAGGTCGCTCACCTCGCCCGGCTGTCCCGGCTGGCGTTGACCGACGCCGAACTCGACCAGTTCGCCGGTCAGCTGGATTCGATCCTCAGCCACGTCCGGACCATCTCCGAGGTCGCCGCCGACGTCCCCGCCACCGCATCGCCGAACCCGACGACCAATGTGACCAGGCCCGACGTGGTCGTGCCCGGCCTCACCCCCGAGCAGGCGCTGGACCAGGCGCCCGCCGTGGAAGAACAGCGTTTCCTGGTCCCGCAGATTCTGGGAGAGGGCGAATGAGCGAGTTGACCACGCTGTCGGCGGCCGAGCTGGCGAGCAAGATCCACGGCGGCGAGGTGTCCTCCACGGAGGTCACCCAGGCGCACCTGGATCGCATCGGCAAGGTCGACGGCGAGCTCAACGCCTTCTTGCACGTCGCGAGCGAGCAGGCGCTGTCCGCGGCCGCCGTGGTCGACGCCGCGATCGCCGCGGGGGAGCAGCCCGCCTCGCCGCTGGCGGGAGTTCCGTTGGCACTCAAGGACGTTTTCACCACCACCGACATGCCGACCACCTGTGCGTCGAAGGTGCTCGAAGGGTGGATGTCGCCCTACGACGCCACCGTCACCACCCGGTTGCGCGCCGCGGGCATCCCGATTCTCGGCAAGACCAACATGGACGAGTTCGCCATGGGTTCGTCCACCGAGAACTCCGCGTACGGCCCCACCCGCAACCCGTGGGACACCACCCGTATCCCCGGTGGTTCCGGCGGTGGTTCGGCGGCCGCGCTGGCCTCGTTCCAGGCGCCGCTGGCCATCGGCACCGATACCGGTGGGTCGATCCGTCAGCCCGCCGCGGTCACCGCGACCGTCGGTGTGAAGCCGACCTACGGCACCGTGTCCCGGTACGGCCTCGTCGCGTGCGCGTCGTCGCTCGACCAGGGTGGCCCGTGTGGTCGCACCGTGCTCGACACCGCGCTGCTGCACGAGGTGATCGCCGGGCACGACCCGCGTGACTCCACCTCGCGCAAGGTGCCGGTCGCCCCGGTGGTCGAGGCCGCGCGCCAAGGCGCCAACGGTGACCTGACCGGTGTGCGCGTGGGTGTGGTGCGCGAATTGCATTCCGACAGTTACCAACCCGGCGTGATCGCCTCCTTCGACGCCGCCGTCGCGGTGCTGAAGGAACTGGGCGCCGAGGTGATCGAGGTGTCGTGCCCGAGCTTCGAGTACGCGCTGTCCTCGTACTACCTGGTGATGCCGTCGGAGGTGTCGTCGAACCTGGCACGCTTCGATGCCATGCGCTACGGCCTGCGCGTCGGTGACGACGGCAGCCACAGCGCCGACCAGGTGATGTCGCTGACCCGTGAGGCCGGTTTCGGCCCGGAGGTCAAGCGCCGCATCATCATCGGCACCTACGCGCTGTCGGCCGGCTACTACGACGCCTACTACGGCCAGGCTTTGAAGGTGCGCACCATGATCGCGCGCGACTTCGACGCCGCCTACGAACAGGTCGACGTGCTCGTCTCGCCGACCAGTCCGTTCACGCCGTGGAAGCTGGGTGAGAAGGTCGGCGACCCGCTCGCCATGTACCTGTCGGATCTGTGCACCCTGCCGACCAACCTCGCCGGGCACCCCGGCATGTCGGTGCCTTCGGGGTTGTCGGCCGACGACAACCTGCCGGTGGGTCTGCAGATCATGGCGCCCGCGCTGGCCGACGACCGCCTGTACCGGGTCGGTGCGGCCTACGAGGCGGCCCGTGGCCCGCTGCCGACCCCGGCCGCGGTCTGAGCAGTCGAACGAAGCGGGGTCCGTCGAGAATTCTCGGCGGGCCCCGCTTTTCGATGCCGGAAGGTCGGTCGAGACCGCTCGCGTGAGACCGGCCACGAACCGAACGTGGCCGAGCCGAGCGGGCTGCCGACGACTCGGCTAGGAGACCGCGCGGGCGGCGACCCCGGCGGTCATCGCGCCGAATCCGGCGCGCAGGTGCTTGCCGAGTGCGAGGGTGACGACGGGGCTGAGCCAGCCGGCCAGGGTGAAGCGTGATTCGTAGCGGCAGCGGTCCTCGCCGAGCGGGACCACGGTGTGCGAGCGCAGGCTGTGCAGCGCACCCAGCGGCACCGGCTTCATCGCGTAGCTGAACTCGACACCCGGCGTGTGGGTGCGGATCCACTCGCGCTGGGCGCGCTTGTTGCCGCCGAGATTCACCATCATGTCGATCGGCTCGCCGGGCACCAGGGTGCTCGAGGCCTCGTAGCAGAAGGTATTCCACTCGCCGTAGTGTGCGAAATCGGTGAGTACCTGCCAGACTTTCGCGGCGGGGGCATCGATCTCGACCGTCTCGTCGATCACCAGAGTCATGCGTGAAAGCTAGAACAAGTTCTAGAAATCGGCAATGCGCTCAGATCGCGCGGCGACGTTTGCGCAGCGCGTCGATGATCACCGCGCAGGCAGCCGTCACCGCGAACAACCCGAGTACCGTACGCGCCAAGGGCCACAGGTTGGGCCGGTCGGCGGGGTCGGTCTCGGCGAAGACGTTCTCCACCACCGGTGCGGCGTAGTCCTGCCTGCGCGAGTTCACATCGACGGCGGTGAAGGCGATATCGGCCATCACCCCGCAGCGTGCGCGAGAGAACTCGTCGTCGCGCAGCTCACAGGCGGCGTGGATGCGCCGGTTGAGAGCCGCGTCCACCGAGCGCCGTGCCCACGGACCGAGCGGCTCATCGACGCGTTCGGCGTAGCGCAGCATGTCGTAGCCAAGGTCGTGGGCCTTGCAGGCGGCCTCGAACTCGCCGGGCAGGGTCACCGGAGAGGAACAGCCGCCGTTCGGGTTCACCAGCATGCCGTCCTGCTCGGCCGGGTCGTAACCGAACTTGAAACCGAAATCGCGGGGGATGAGCGAGGTGACGTCGGGATCGTCGTCGATCAGCGCCCGCACGACAGCCGTAGCAGCGGCGTTCTCGGTGCCTCCGTCCGCGGTGGTGCCCATCGCGCCCGGCGCCGACATGACGACGGCCGCCGCCATCGCCAGCCCGGCCGTGCACAGTGCCACGCCGCTACGGCGGCGATGCTGGGGCACGTCGGGCGTCACCGGCCCGGCGGGCGGAACGGGGCCGATGGTCGCGGCCACCTCGCCGAGTTCCGTCGAACCGGTGGGGACGGGGACGGGATCGGACGCGGAACCTGTGGCACGGGCACGGCGAGCGGCGGGTGCCGGGCGAAGCGGGGTGTTCATGGCCTCCGACAGTATGGAGCGGGTCGTACGGCGGGCATCCCGCTGTGGACCGGTTTCGCGAGGCGCGCGGGTGGTGTCCCGGCGCCGGGGTCACACCAGGGTAGGGGGTCGCAGTTGGTTCGTGGGTATGAGGTGGGTCGGCGGCCGGTTTCCTAGGCTCAGGACCATGACCGGACAACTGCGTACCACCGTGCGCCGGATCGACGCGACCACCTGGTTCGACCTGGCAACCGTGCTGGTAGCGCTCATTCTGTACAGCATCGCGTGGCCCACGCTGTTCGTCACCCACCAGGTGCCCGCCGCTGTCGCGCCGCTGATCTCGGGGCTCGCGGTGTTCCCGATCCTGCTCGTCCGGATCAATCCCGCCCTCGGCTGGGCCGTCTCCGCGGGCGCGGCGCTGCTCATCTCGCTGGTGATCTCGCCGACCGCCGACAGCGACCTGCCGTTCCAGGTGGTGCACGTCATCGTGCTGTTCGTGCTGCTGTTCGCGGTGGCGTTGCGCGCGCCGCTGCCCGTGGTCGTCGTCGCATGGGCCGGGCAATCGATGCTGTTCGCCACGACCATGCCCGGTTCGGCCGACGGTCCGCTGTGGGGGTGGCCGGTCGGATTCGGTGCGCTCGCGCTGCTCGGCTACCTGCTGCAGACCCTCGGCGCCTCCCGGGCCAAACTCGAGGAACAGGCCGAGGTGACCGAGGTGGAACGCGCGCGCCGGGCCATCCTCGAGGAGAAGGCGCGCATCGCCCGCGACCTGCACGATGTGGTCGCCCACCACATGTCGATGGTGGTGGTGCAGGCTCAGACCGCGCCCTACCGGATCACCGATCTGCACCCGGCCGCCGCGGCGGAATTCGAATCGATCGGTGCCACCGCGCGCACCGCGCTCAACGAGATCCGCGGCATGCTCGGCGTGCTGCGCAGCGACGGGCAACTGCCCGAACACGCGCCGCAACCGCGCGCCGCCGACGTGCCGGCGCTGTGCGAGTCGGCCGCGCGTGCCGGTCTGCCCGTCGAGTGGACCGTCGACGGTGACCTGTCGGCCGTGCCCGAGACCACCGGGCTGGTCGTGTACCGCGTCGTCCAGGAGTCGATGGCCAACTGCGCGCGGCACGCACCCGGTGCGCCCGTGCGCGTCGCGGTCGGCGTGCGGCCCGGGCTGGTGACGGTGACCGTCCACAACGACCCCGCCACCGGTGTGCCGAGCAAGAGCACGGGCGGCGGGCACGGCATCGACGGTATGCGTACCCGGGTGGCGGCGGTCGGCGGACAACTGCTCGCCGGACCCACTGCGACCGGCGGATTCGAGGTCTCGGTGACGCTGCCGACCCCGTAAGGTGGTCGCGTGGCTATTACCGTCTTGATCGCCGACGACCAGGCGATGGTCCGGCAGGGCTTCGGCGCTCTGCTCGGTGCCCAACCCGACATCAGCGTCGTCGGTGACGCCCCCGACGGCAAAGTGGCGGTCGCCGAAGCCAAACGGCTCCGCCCCGACGTCGTGCTGATGGATGTGCGCATGCCCGAGATGAACGGGCTCGACGCCGCCCGCGCCATCCTCGCCGCCGGTTTCGACCCGCCCGTGCGGGTGCTCATGCTCACCACCTTCGACATCGACGACTACGTGTACGAGGCACTGAGCCTCGGCGCCAGCGGATTCCTGCTCAAGGACGCCCCCGCCGAGGAGCTGGTACGCGCGGTGCGGGTGGTCGCCGACGGGCAGGCCCTGCTCGCACCGACGATCACCCGCCGCTTGATCGCGGACGTGACCCGGCGGCGCAACACCGTGCGCACCGCGCCCTCGCCCGCCCTGTCGACGCTGACACCGCGCGAACGCGAAGTACTCGAGCTGGTGGCCAAGGGCCTGTCCAACACCGAGATCGCGAGCGAACTGTTCGTGGCCGAGCAGACCGTGAAAACGCATGTGTCCAAAGTCTTTTCCAAGCTCGGCCTGCGCGACCGGGCCCAAGCGGTCGTCCTCGCCTATGAATCCGGTCTGGTCGTTCCCGGCTGAGCGGGCCCGCTCAGCGCGGGCACACTCCGCCCCGCAGATCGGGCAGATGACGTGCCAGCAGCAGCGCCATCCGGTCGAGCAGGGCGGTGGTGTCCTCGAAGGTGCCCGAATCCGCCTGTGCGGCAAGGGCGACCGCCAACTGGCCACTGCCGACGGGGATCAGCCCGAACTGGCGGACCGTGTACATGCCGGTGTCGTCGTCGGGGCCCCAGCCGCCCTTGAACTCCGCGTGGTCGAGCAGGCCGAGACCCCAGCCCTGCTCGGGGGTGATCTCGCCCATCAACCGCATCACGACCTCGGTGTCGGGCAGGCACGGCAGCTTGGAGGCGAAGCGCACCTGGTTGGCCAGCGACCATTCGGTGACACCGAAGGCCGTGTAGTCGAGTTCGGTGCGCATCTCCGGCTTGTCGGTGTTCACCTCACCGGCCTCGTCGAGCACCTGCTGCACCGCCTCGGCCGCCGCCGTGCCGTCGCCGAGGGACTGCCACAGGCCGTAGGCGGCGTCGTTGTCCGACACCGTGATCGCGGCCTGCACCATCTCGAAGATGGACTGGTCGTGGTCGTGGCGCAGGGCGGCGACGGCGAGCGGAACCTTGATGGTGGACCAGGCGATGCCGGTGGTCCAGTCGCCGTAGATCGTCATCCGTCCGCCGCCGACCGGCATCAATGCCATTCCCACCTGGCCGGGCAGGGTCGCCTGCAGTTGGGTGAATTCGGCGGCGAGCGAGTCGGGCAGGATCACCGACTGGCCGGGACGCCAGGCCTCGCCCTCGTCGCGCTGGACCGTCGGTGCCGTCGCGGCGGTCGGGCTGCCGGGCACCGCGCACGAGCCGGTCAGCGCCGCCGACATCAACAGCACACCGGACACGAGACCGCGACAGGCAGCCTTCACAGTAGAGCCAGCCACCTGAAACCCTCCCCACCACCGGTTGCGCGGGGGCGCTGTGCTCCGGCGGTGCAAACTACTCGTCTAGCGCGCCCGGACGATCTCGGGCGTATGCCAGTAAGTTTCGCATATGCCGGAACGGTCGCGCTGTCCGGCGACGGGCGCTGAAAGGGGGTCGTGGTGCACGAGATCGGTGATGTGTTCGCCGGGTTCACCATCGAAAGGATGCTCGGCCAGGGCGGTATGGGGACGGTGTATCTGGCCCGGCACCCGCGCCTGGACCGGTTGACCGCGTTGAAGCTGCTCAACCGGGATCTGTTCGCGGACGCACGGATTCGGGCCAGGTTCGAGCGGGAAGCGGATCTGGCCGCGGCGCTCGATCATCCAGGCATCGTCACCGTGTTCGATCGGGGCGCCGAGGACGAACAGCTGTGGATCAGCATGCAGTACGTCGACGGGATCGACGCGGCCACCGTCGATCCACGCACCCTGCCACCGCAGCGAGCCGTGCAGATCATCGAAGGTGTCGCCGACGCACTGGATTACGCGCACGGACACGGTGTGCTGCACCGGGACGTGAAACCGGCCAACATCCTGCTGGCGCGATCCGGTGGCGGGCAGGGGGAGCGGGTGTTCCTCACCGACTTCGGCATCGCCCGCCTGCGCGCCGACTCCACCCACCTCACCCAGCAGGGCATGTTCACCGCCACCCTGGCCTACGCCTCGCCGGAACAGATGACCGGCGCCGAACTCGACCACCGCTCCGACCAGTACTCCCTGGCATGCACCCTGTACTGGCTGTTCACCGGCCTGGCGCCGTTCGACTCACCCGACCCCAACGAGATCATCCAGGGCACCCTCTACGCGCCCCCGCCCCCACTCGCCCTGCGCCGCACGGGCCTACCGTCCGCCATGGACGCGGTCCTCGCGGCCGCCATGGCCAAGCATCCCGCGGCCCGTTACGAGTCGTGCACCGCCTTCGCCAAGGCGGCCCGCCGGGCCCTCACGTCGACCGAGCCACCCGTCCTTCCCGCCTCGTACTCGCCGCAATCCGTCCAGGGGCAGCCCACAGCTGTGTCCGCCCCGGGGTTCGCGCCGCCGTTACCCGCTGGGCCCCAACCCCATTGGCACCCGGCATCACCTCCGGTAGCCCCAGCCGCCCCGCCGGTCGGCCAGCCCTATGTCGGCCCGCCGGTTCAGCAGCCGGTGGTTCAACCGCCGGTGCCGCAGGGTCCGGCCCCGCAGCCGCTCCCGCAACAACCTGGGTCTGCTCAACCCCCCGCACAGCCGCTCGCGCCCCAGCCGCCTGCTCAACCGCTCGCGCAGCCTCCGTCGTACCGGCCTGCGGCCCCACCGCCGGCTCCGCGGCCACCGGCTCAGTCGGCCGCGCAGCAGCCGCCGGTCGAACAGCTACCGGATCGGTCCGCGCACCAGCAGTCGGCGACGCCGCGTGGTTCGGTGGACGGAGCAACAGCCGTTGCGGCAGATGTTTCGTCGTCGGTCGGCAAGACAGTCGTGCCCGCCGGCACCGTCGCGGGGGACGTGTCGAGCACAGCTGCGACCGATGTCCTCGGTATGCCGAACAGAGATCTTTCGGACGTCCAAAATTCCTCGGCACGAACGGAAGTCACTGCTGTGCCTGGCATGGCAGCGCGTGGACAGGACAGCGCACCAGGAGCAGCCGGTGGTGCGACGCACACGACGACCAGCGGTGCGGAAGCGGACTCGCCGGTCACCGAGGCCGACGGAGAAAATGCCGCCAGTTCGGCTGTGGAAGCTGCCGAGCCGGCGGCCCCGCGTGCAGAGATCGCCTGGGGAGGTGGAGCGGCGGCGAGCGCGCGGCCGACGTCGACCGGAAGTGGAACCCCAGCGGTCGGCAGCGCGGAAGTCGGGAACGTACGCACGAACGTCGATATGCCTGGCGGTTCAGCGGTTTCGGGTGCTAGGGAACACAACGCCGATGCCGAGTCGGACACCGATGGCGGCGCTGAAGAACTGCCCGATCGGGGCAATTCCGTTGCGTCGGATCTGAAAGATGAGTCGGATCAGGGTGCTTCCCCTGCCGGCGACCCCGTAACAGGTGCCGCGGCGGTGGACCGGCCGTTCGCGCTCGGCGGCGTGCCGGGGTCGGACGGTGGTGAGAACGTGGCGTCGCCCCCGGCTACTGGGGAGGCGGCGCAGGGCGGAGAAGGCTCCGACGTCCCGGATTTCGGTGCGCACCGGGATAATTCGGGTGGCAGTGGGCGCGGGCCCGATGGCGGGGCGGTGCCTTCGCAGGCCGCGGCCACACCGGTCGCGTCTGCGGGGACGCCGATGCAACCGCCGGGGGGAAGGCCGGGGGCGGGTGGTCCTGGGCGGCCTCCGCAAGGACGGCATCCTTGGCCGGTTCCACATCGTCGGCAGTCGGCGGTGTCTCGGCCGGTGTCGGGGTTGCAGCGGCTCGGGTGGGTGGTGCTCGCGGCGCTGGTTGTCGTGTTGGTGACGGTGGTTCTGGCACTGGTGGTGGTGATTCTGCCGGATGGGGATGACGACGAGGGTGCCATCGGCGGGGTGGTGACGGGGCCGTCGAGTGCCGTGGCGGAGGCGACCGATTCGTTCCTGGCGAGCAGGCGGGTGTTCCCGACGCTGGTTCCCCAGGGTGCGGGGATCGAGGGGCAGGGGTATCGCGGGGCGAAGTGTGTCGGGGTACGGCAGGTGAGCGAATTGGCGTGGAAAGAGCCTGCGCTGCAGTGGAACCCGATCAGCGCGGGGTGGCAGTGTGAGCGGGTGGACAACGGGCTAGGTGCGGTGAGCTATCTCGTTCTCGAATACGCGAACTCCGCGCAGGCCCGCTCCGCCATCGATGCATTCCCCGCCGCCGTCCGCTTCGGGGCGGAGAAAGACGGTGTGCCGGTGACGGTGCGGCGCTGGGTGGTGCCCGACCCGGCCACCAGCCGCGTCCAGACCGCGCACCAGGTGATCGGCTTCCCCGGCGACCCGGACCGCGACAACTATCTCGTCGTGGTGAGCCGCCGGGGCAGCAGCGGGACCGGCGGCGCGCCGCGGCCCTCCGCCCAGGACGAGGTGATCGCCTGGTGGGCGGAGGTTCCGCTGTGACCTCAGTCGACGGCCAGCGCCGCGACGATCGGCATGCGCGACGCGCGCACCGCGGGCGGGATGGAGCCGAGTAGCGCCAGCCCCAGCGCGACGATGCCGTAGACGACGAGCAGTGGGCTCGGCGCGTAGGCGATGTCGATGGTCATGGCGTGCCCGATCGCCACGGTGCCCAGGTACTGGACCGCCGCGCCGGTGACCATGCCGATCGCCGCACCGACGATCCCGATCCCCGCCGCCTCGGCGAGGACCGAGCGCAGCAGGAACTTGCGATTGGTGCCCATGGCGCGCAGCACCCCGAGCTCGCGGCGCCGTTCGAGCACCGACAGCATCAACGTGTTCAGCAATGCCACCGTGGCCACCAGCACCACGATCCACAGGATCATGGTGCTCATCGCCGCACCCTGCTCCACGCTCGAGGAGATGGCCGCGACCATGGCGGCACCGGTGTCGACATGGATCGGCTCGGGCACTACCGCCCGCACCGCCGCCTGCACCGCCGCCGGATCGGCACCCGGTTCGAAGCGCACCGCGAGCACCGTCTCGCCGGGCCGCTGATACCACTCCCGCATCTGGTCCAGGCTCATCATCACCACCCCGGAGATGGCGGTGAAGTACGGAATCACCTGGAGCACAGTGGATGTGCGCTCGCCCGAAGGTGTGGGCATGGTGATCCGATCGCCGACCTCGAGGTCGAGGGAGCGGGCCACGTCGCGGGTGACGACCACACCTTCCCCGCGCGCCATCCGGTCGATGACGGCCGGGTCGACGGCACCGAGCCTGCTGTCCTCGACCCGAGGCGGGTAACCCTGCAGCATCACCCGCCCGCTGCCGATGGTCGCGAACGCCATCTGCCCCGGACTCACGTTCGCGACGCCGGGCACGGCGGCGACCTTGTCCGACACGTCGGCGGGGAGCACCGGCCCGGTGGGGAACTGTTCGACCGGACTCGGACTCACGTACAGGTCGGCTTCACCGAGACTCCGGAACGAGTCGGTCGCCGAATCGACCATGTTCTGCGACGCGCCACCGAGCGCGACGACCGCCGCCACCCCGATCGTCACTATCATCGCTGTCGCCCACACGCGGCGCGGCGCACGTTCCAGTGTGGTCGCCCCGAGCGCCCCGGGCGCACCGAACCAGCGGGCGATCGACCCCGCCGCCCGCACGATCGGCCCGGTCGCGGCGAAGCACAACACCACCGTCGCGGTGAACGACACGGTGATCGCCGCCAACGAGAGCCGGCCGAGATCGATATAGGCCAGCGCGACGGCCGCGCCGATGAGACCGATACCGCCGACCAGCGCGGCCCACCGCAGCCCGCGCCCCGCGGCGGCGACATCACCGGCCTCGACCGGGGCGAGCGCCTCGACCGGCGCGACCTGGTACACCTGCCGGGCCGCGATCGCCGCGGCCAGCACGGTCGCGACCACACACGCGGCGATCGCGACGGGCACCGCGTAGTTCGGGACGAGGAACTCGGTGCGTGCCTCCACCGACTGCACCATCGCGGCAGGCAACCGGTCGATGGAGAACCTGCCCATCACGGCACCGATCGCCGAACCGATCGCACCACCGACGAGCCCGAGAATCGCCGCCTCCACGAGCAGATCGCGCACCATCGGCCCACGCTGACCGCCGATCGCACGCAGCAACGACAGCATCGGCCTGCGTTGTGCCACCGCCATACTCATCGCGTTGTAGATCAGGAACGCCGCGACGATCAGCGCCGCCGCCGAGGACATCAGCGTCGAGTACCGCATGATCTGGATGGCGCCACCCGCCTGCGCCGTTCGCAGGCTGGGTTCGGCGACCACGGCCCGTCCGTCGACCGCCGCGGTGAGCGCCGCGCGCAGCTCGGCGATATCGGTGCCGGGCTTCGCCATGATCTGCACCGAATCCAGCCTGCCGACCCGGTCGGTGAGGAATTGGGCCAGCGGCAGCGGCGCGGCGACGACGTGACCACCATTGAGACGATCGGTGGCCGCCTCGTCGAGCACGGCGGCGACCGTCGCGGTGCCGCCGGCGATCGGGATCGAGTCACCCTCGCGGTAACCCGTCGCCGCACCGACCAACACGCCGCGCGGCGTGCTGACCAGCTTGGCCGTGTATTGCGACATGGGTCCGGTCAGATCGCCGCCGAGCGCGCTGATGTTCTGGTCGGCGCCGATCAGCAGAGCCCGATCGGGGCCCGCGCCGAGCGTGCTGCGCAGCATGGGAGCCGCCGTCGCCACACCGGGCGTGGCCGAAATGGCGGGCAGCAGGGACTGTTCGAAGCCCGCGTCGGTGATGCCGGTGATCTCGAGGACCGCATTACCCGCGAGCCCTTTGGTGAGCCGGTCGACCGACCCGGTCACCGATCCGGAGATGCTGAGCACCGCCACGAGTAGCGCCGCCGACACCGCCATCACGGCGGTCGACATGACGGTGCGACCAGGGTGCCGGACGAGGTCACCGATATTGAACAGTCGCAACCGATCCAGCGCCGCGATCATGCGCGCACCCGCGCGGGCACCTGGTCGTCGGCCCCGATCTGCCCGTCGCGCAACGTGATCACGCGATCGCAGTAGGCGACGGCACCCATGTCGTGGGTGACCATCACCACCGAATTGCCCTGCGCGGTGATGTCACCGAGCAGGCCGAGAATCGACTCACCGGTCTTGGAGTCCAGGTTGCCCGTCGGTTCGTCGGCCAGGATCAGTGGCGGGTCCATGATGAGTGCGCGCGCCACCGCCACCCGCTGCATCTGTCCGCCCGAGAGCTCGGCGGGCCGGTGCTGCGCGCGGTCGCCGAGGCCGACGAGGTCGAGCAGTTCCAGCGCGCGCGGTTTGGCCTTGCGTAATCCGGTGCCGTCCAGCAGTTTCGGCACGGCCACGTTCTCCCAGGCCGACAGCGTGGGCAGCAGGTTGAAGAACTGGAAGACGAAACCGACCTGCTCGAGTCGGAACGCGGCCTGCCGGTCTTCATCGAGATCACCGATCTCGGTGCCGCGGAACCGAATCGAACCCTCGTCGGGCCGGTCGAGTGCGCCGAGCAGATGCAGGAGGGTGGACTTGCCCGAACCGGACGGACCGATGATCGAGGTGAACTGCCCGGTCTCGATGCGCAAGCTCACATCGTCGAGCGCGCGTACCTGCTGGTCACCTACGCGATACCGCTTGACGACGCCGGTCAATTCCAGCATCGGAGCTTGCGGTGTGCCGTTATCGGTCATGTGTTGTCCCCCAAGGGTATTCGGGTGGCGGGTCTCAGCGCGCCAGGGCACGGTCGCGGGTAGTCTGCCCGATCGCGGTGTGCGCGTCGAGAAGAGCACGCAGCGCGGGCTGTTCGGCCGCGAGCTCGAGATAGGCCTCGACCAGGGTTTTGCCGTCGAACTCGGCCTGCTCGACTTTGACGCGCAGGTGGTTGTCCCAGCGGTTCGCCAGCGCCCGGAGCAGGCCGTCGACGCCGCCGAAGAGACGGTCCAGATCGGGCAGGTCGGCGAAGAGACCCGGGTCGTTCGGGTCGACCTTCGCCCTGGCGAGAACGGTGTGCACGATGTCGGTGCGTTGATGCAGCTCGGTCCAGGTCATGAACTTCACCTTCCGTGAGCGGATGCGGCCAACGCTACGCAGCGCTACGCGGCGATTCGTCGTGCCGGAGACGCGACTTCTTCTCCTACCCAGGTAGGAGACATGGACCGTTCCCGGGACGATGTCGCGGGCTGCCCAGGCGGCTAGCCTGACAGGATGGAGGTGATCGACACCGTCGCGGCACGGCGGCCGAGGCCGACGGCCCGGCTGCGCGCGGTGGCGCACCGGTTCACCGAGTCCGTGCGGACGCGGCTCGCCTCGCTGCCCTACGACTACCCGCCCGCGTTGATCGTGTCGGCCGACGTGGCCTTGCTCGCCGTCACCGGCGCCGCGATCATCCAGCGTCACGAGTACTTCCCGACGGTGCTGCCGCTGCTCGCCATGTTCGCGGCGTTCCTGCCGGTCCCGCTGTACGCGCTGTTCGACATCAAGCCCTATCCGGTCCTGTTGAAGTCCAGCGGGCTGCTGGCCTGTGCCCTGTTCCTGCTGCAACCCGTTCCCGCCGACTTCGCCCCCTTCGTCCTCGTCGTCGTCGCGGGCGAGGTGGCCGCGGTGACGACCCGGGGCATGACGCTGGGTTTCACCCTGCTCGCGATCGCCGAACTGATCGCCTTCGACCTGGCCGGACACCTGGAGTGGGGTGGAGAACGGCTGGAAGGTCTGCCGATGTACGTGCTCGGCATCGTGCTCGGCACCTTCGTCGGGATGATGCTGCAGTACCAGCGCCGGTTCCTGTACCAGGAACGGGAGAACCAGGCCATCCGAGCCGGTCAGGCCGCCGACGAGGAACGACGAAGAATCGCGCGCGAAGTACACGACGTGATCGCGCATTCGCTCTCGATCACCCTGCTGCACCTCACCGCCGCGCGCCGCGCACTGCAAACCGACGAGGACGTCACCGAGGCGGTGGAGGCGCTCGTCGACGCGGAACGCCTCGGCCGCCAGGCCATGGCCGATATCCGTCGCACCGTCGGCATGCTCGACACCAGCCCCGCCCAGTCGAAGCCGGAACCCGGCGCCGCCGATATCGACGAACTGGTCGGTGACTTCCGCCGCGCGGGGCTCACCGTCGATTACCAGCGCACGGGTGAGCTGTCGGTCGTCACCGGCGCGGTCGGGCACGCGCTGTACCGCATCGGGCAGGAATCGCTGGCCAATGTCGCCAAACACGCACCGGGTGCCGCGGCGACGGTGCGGCTGGACGTGACACCGGAACTCGCCGCCCTCGAGGTGCGCAACGCCCTGCCTCTCGGCCCGCCACCACGCCTCGGCACCGGGATGGGCTTGCGCGGCATGCGTAAACGCACCGAACTGCTCGGCGGAACCATCAGGGCCGGAATCGACGACGACGGCTGGACCGTGCATGCCCAGTTTCCGCTGAAATCGGGCTCCTGCGGAACACTGTCCACCATGCTGCCCGGCTTGCTCCGGCCGAAAACCCAGGAGGACCAGTGACGGCCGCCGCACCGATCGACAACCCCGTCTGCGTGCTCGTCGTCGACGACCAGGAACTGGTGCGCGGTGGACTGCGCCGCATCCTGCGCCGTCGCGACGGGTTCGTCGTCAGCGAATGCGCCGACGGTGACGAGGTGGCGGCTGCCGTCGCCGCCGAACGGCCCGACGTGGTGCTGATGGACCTGCGCATGAAACGGGTCGGCGGCATCGATGCGACCCGTTTGCTGCGCGCGCGATCCGACGCCCCACCGGTCCTCGTCCTCACCACCTTCGACGACGACCAACTGCTGTCGGGTGCCCTGCGCGCGGGCGCGGCGGGTTTCCTCCTCAAGGACTCACCCGCCGAGGACCTCATCCGCGCCGTCCGTACCGTCGCGGCGGGCGGCGCCTGGCTCGATCCGTCGGTAACCGGTCGGGTGCTCACCGCCTACCGAACCGTGAAACACACCGGTACCCGCACCGACCGCCGCCTCGGCGACCTCACCGCCCGCGAGTACGAGGTGCTCGAACTGATCGGACGCGGCCGGGTCAACGGCGAGATCGCCACCGAACTCGGCATCTCCGAAGTCACTGTGAAAAGCCATGTCGGACACATATTCGGCAAGCTCGACCTGCGCGATCGCGCCGCCGCCATCGTGTTCGCGTTTGACCACGGCATAGTGACACCGGGAGAATCGTCGTTCTGAGACGCGGGTCCCACGGCCCGCAAGACGTGGGAGGCGGACACCGGTGCAGGCACCTGGGTCACGGACGGGGAGCAGATTCGGCCCGTACGAGTTGCGGTCGATGCTGGGCAAAGGCGGCATGGGGGAGGTCTACGAGGCCTACGACACCGGCAAGGACCGGGTAGTCGCCCTGAAGTTGCTGGCCGCCGAACTCGCCCAGGACCCCGCCTACCAGGTCCGGTTCCGGCGCGAATCCCAGGCCGCGGCGAAACTGGCCGAACCGCACGTCATCCCGATCCACGACTGGGGCGTCATCGACGGGGTGCTGTTCATCGACATGCGGCTGGTGCCCGGCACCGACCTGCGAAGCGTGCTGCGCGCCGGGGGGCCGCTGAACCCGGAACGCGCGGTCGCTGTCGTCGAACAGATCGCCGCCGCCCTCGACGCCGCGCACGCGGGCGGGCTCGTGCACCGCGACGTGAAACCGGCCAACATCCTGGTCACCCCCGCCGACTTCGCCTACCTCGCCGACTTCGGCATCGCCCACACCGAGGGCGACAGCGCGCTCACCCAGGCCGGGATGGCCATGGGCTCCTACATCTACATGGCGCCCGAACGGTTCGACGCCGCCCCCATCTCGCACCGTGCCGACATCTACTCGCTGGCCTGCGTGCTGCACGAATGCCTCACCGGCGCATCCCCTTTCCCCAGTGCCAGCATGAGCGTGCTCATCCGCTCCCACTTGACCGAGGAACCGCCGCGGCCGAGCACCGTGATCGCCGGATTGCCCGCCGCATTCGACGACGTGATCGCCGTCGGGATGGCGAAGGATCCCGCCGAGCGGTACCCGACCGCCGGCGCACTGGCCACGGCCGCCAGACAGGCCTTGGCCGGCGCACCCGGATCGGCGCCGATCGTCGGCCGTGGGCCGGTCAACGCGCCCGGTCACGGGGTGCCCGCGGCGGCCGGATTCGGTAATGCCGCAGGCGGAATCATCGGTGGCGCCGCTGCGGCCGGGCACGGAACCGGGGCGCGGGGCACCGATGCCGCCGCAAGACCAGGCGCTGGCCGTGGCTCTACCGGGCCGCGCGAGCGTGACGACGAGGCACAGGAGCAGCCCAAACCGACGCCGACGGGGGAGTTCCGGGTGGTCGGCGCGGTGACCGCGACCGGCGGCATCGAGACTTCGCGCAGCCAGACTTCCGCGACCGGTGCCCAGCCGACGCTGATCATCCGCCCGCCCGAGGCGCGCGGCGACACCGCGGGCTTCCACCGCGTTCCGGTCGAGGGCAGCGGCGAGGTCTCCATCCCCGCCGTCATCCAGCCCACCGGCCCCACCGAAATCCACCCCGCCGACACCTATTTCGCGCCACTCCCGGCCGACGACGCCACCCCCGAACCGGTCGTCCCCACCCCGCCTCCGGCCTACACCCCCGACCAGGGCCTCCCACGGATGCGCCCGTTCCCCGACGCCCACCTCTACGGCGACAACCAAGCAGGCGAAACCTCCTCGCCCGTCCCGCAACCCGATGCCGCGAGGGGCCCTCATCCCGGTGGTCCGGCGTACGGCGGTGGTCTGCCGGGCGAAACTTCCTCGCCTGTGCCGCAATTCGGTGGCCCCAGCGATGCCCAGCGTGGCCCGCTTGTGCCGCCACGCAGCGCCCCGACCCAGCGCTACTCCGGGGAGTACCCGGTGCCGGGTGGGCAGCCGCCCGCTGATTTCGGTTCCCGTCAGAACCCGGGTGACCGTCCGGCTCCACCCGCCCGGCTGGTCTCCCCGCCGGTCCCCGGTGGCACCGGCCCGAACCCGCTGCCCGGCACCGACCTGCCCGATCGCAACTCCGGATTCGGCTCTCCCTCAGCACCTTTCGGTGCCGACAGCGGCCCGGAACCGCGTCCGGGTCAGCCGTACGGGCCGCGACCGGGCGAGAGCGCGAACACGCCCGCGCCCGCGACTCAGAAGTTCGACGTGGATCAATTCGGACCTGCCGCCGGGCAATTCGACGAGGAGCGATTCCCGGGGCCTGGTCACGCACCGGATTCCCGGTCCGCCGGCGCGGCCAACCCGTTCGGTCCGTATGCGGCGGAGGCGAGTTCGGCGCACGGTGGTGATCGGTTCGGTCCGGACAGTGGTGACCGGTTCCCGGCCGACGAGGACTCGGCTTCGCGGCGTCCCGATGCCTTCGGTCCGCCGACCGAGCAGTACGACCCACGGTCGGCTGACGGGTTCGTCGACGGCAAGCATAAAGATCGGCCCGATGACCGTCGAGACCCGGCCCAGCCGGGCACCGGCAACCACTTCGCGCCGCCCACCGAGGTGTTCGGTCCGGAGCATCGGCGGTCGGCACCCACCGAGCACTACGGGCAGAACGATCAATTCAGCCCGCCCACCGAGCAATTCGATCCGGCGGACATCGGCGACCAGCGGTCCGCGCAGACCCGGCACTACCCGGACGCCCAACGCTCCGCGCCCACCGAGCGCTACCCCGGTGGCCCGGAGGCGCGTCGCTCCGCTCCGACCGAGAACTACGGGTTCGACGGGCCGGACCCACAGCGCTCCCAGCCGACCGAGCATTACGGCTTCGACGGCCCGGACCCGCAGCGCTCCCAGCCCACCCACCAATACCGTGGCGGCGCAGCGCCTTTCGGTGCACACAATGCTGTCGACCCGGCGCAGCCGTACAACGAGCAGGCCGCCTACTCCCAGTACGACGACCCGCAGGCCTACGGCGACCACGCCTACCGCGACAACGACGGCCCCTACGGTCCCGAACCGGCCTACGCCCCGGAACCAGCCTGGGCCCAACAGGACTCGAACCGCCGATCCATGCTGCTGCCGATCCTCGTCGGTGTGCTCGCCGTCATCGTCGTCGCCATCGGCGGGGCGATCGGCTGGCGGCTGATGGCGGCCACCGACTCCACCGACACCGCAGGCGCGCCGTCCACCTCGATGGTGCCCGCCGGACCGACCGGCACCACCGCACCACGGGCGACCACGGCCGCACCGACCACCTCGGCCGGCCCGGTCACCCTGCCCGCGGGGGCGCAACCGTGCGATTCCGGTTCGGGCAGTGGCAGTTTCAGCAAGGCGGCGGTCGGCAACACCGTCACCAGCTGCCCGTTCGCGCAGGCGGTCCGCGAGGCGTACGCGGGCGGTGGCAGCGCGAGCGGTGCCCGCGAGGTGGTGGCGACCAGCCCGGTGACCGGACGCACCTACACGATGACGTGCACGCCCGCGGGCAAGCTCGTCACCTGCACCGGCGGCGAGAACGCGGTCGTCTACGTGTACTGACGACCCGCGTCGCACCACGCCGCGCCGACCTGCGGACGCAGATATGCGAATCGTTGCATACTGTCGGTATGGCTGATGACGACCAGTGGTACTACTGCCTCAAGCATCACAAGGCCGAGCAGGGCAAGTCCTGCTGGTACGGCGACCGGATGGGGCCGTACCCGGACCAGGCGACGGCCGAGCGGGCGCTCGAGATCGCGCGGGCACGCAACAAGGCCGCCGACGACGAAGACGACTAGACCCCGGCCGGTTCGCCTACCGTCGTTCCGGCGACGACGAGCACCGCTCGTCACCGACTGATCGGCACACCTGATGAGCAGAGTCACCGCACGACGCAAGACCGTCCGACTGTCACCGGCCGGGCGGGTCGAGCGCCCCGACACCCTCGCGGTCGAGGAACCACTCGAGATCAGGGTCGACGGGCAGTCGCTCTCGGTCACCATGCGTACACCGGGCAACGACATCGACCTGGTGCACGGCTTCCTGCTCGGTGAGAACATCATCGGCACTGCCGACGACATCGTCACCGCCCGCTACTGCGCGGGCACCGACAGCGAGGGCCGCAACACCTACAACGTGCTCGACGTGCGGTTGCGCGATCCCGTGCCGCTGCACCCGCGCAACCTCGTCACCACCGGCGGCTGCGGCCTGTGCGGCAAGAGCGCCCTCGAGGAGGTGCGCACCCACACCCGCTTCCCCCTGCCGCCCGCGGTCCCGGCCGTCGGTACCGAGGTGCTGACGCGGATGCCCGGCCTGCTGCGCGAAGGGCAGAAACTCTTCGACGCCACCGGCGGTCTGCACGCGGCGGGCCTGTTCACCACCGACGGCACCCTGCTCGCCCTGCGTGAGGACATCGGCAGGCACAACGCCGTCGACAAGGTGATCGGCTGGGCGGTGCGGGAGAACCGGATCCCCGGCCACGACCTGGTGCTCGTGGTGAGCAGTCGGGCCTCCTTCGAACTGGTCCAGAAGGCCGTGATGGCGGGCATTCCGATTCTGGCCGCGGTATCGGCGCCGAGTGCCCTCGCCGTCGACCTCGCCGTGGAGTCCGGATCGACCTTGCTCGGATTCGTCCGTGGCGAATCGATGAACATCTACTCGGGTGAAAACCGTGTGACCTGACGGTTTACGGACGAAGTGGGCGTTGGGCCATACAGCCCAGTACGGTGTCGGACACGGCTACCCAGCACCGAAAGCCCGGGGGAGTTCACAAACGAAAATGCTTCACATCATGACGAACAACCGACGCCACCCGATACGGGTGGCGCTGTCAGCACTGCTGGGCGTTGCCGTTTTGGTCACCGCGGGCTGTGGTTCCGACAGCAGCCCCGCCGCACCGCAGGTCACCACGAAGAGCCCGGCCACCTTGCCGGGCGGCCCGGTGACGGCCGAGGTCTCCGTCGCGGTGCCCGGCAGCCTGGCCGCCGACTTCGCCGATCTGCAACGCGGTCTGCGTGGCAGCGTGGGGATGGCGATCATGCCGGTCGCCGGGACCAAGATGGTCACCTTCGGCGACTGGACGACCGGCCCGGCCTGGTCGACGATCAAAGTGCCGCTCGCCATCGCGGTCTCGCGTCGCAGCAGTGCCTACAACTCGTCGGTGAACGCCGCCATCACCGCCTCCGACAACGCCGCCGCCGACGCTCTGTGGTCGACCCTCGGCGACAACGCCGACGCGGCCGCCGCGGTGGAAGGGGTGCTGCGCGAGGGCGGCGACGCCACGACGACCGTGCCGACCGTGCGTACCCGCTCGGACGCCTCCATCTACGGCCAGGCCGAGTGGGCGCTGGCCGATCAGGTCCGGTTCGCCGCCCAGCTGCCGTGCCTGCCGCAGAGCGAGCGGGTGGTGGGTTTGATGCAGCAGATCGTCGTCAGCCACCGCTGGGGCCTCGGGGCATTCACCAGCGCCGAGTTCAAGGGCGGGTGGGGACCGGACACGTCCGGAAAATACCTGGTCCGCCAGTTCGGGCTGATCGATTCGCCCTCGGGCCGCATCGCGGTCGCCTTTGCCGCCAAACCCGATTCGGGCGCTTTCGCCGACGGGATGACCATGCTCGACAAGATGGCGGCCCTGCTCTCGGGCCACCTCGACGAGCTCGCCGGAGGCCACTGCCCCTGATCCGCGCTGGTGGGGCAAGATGAACGCCATGCGCATCGGAGTCTTGACCGGAGGCGGAGACTGTCCAGGGCTGAACGCGGTGATCCGGGCGGTGGTCCGAACCGCGAACGGCCGCTACGGCGACGCGATCGTCGGGTTCCAGGACGGTTGGCGAGGCCTACTCGAGGACCGCAAGATCCGCATCCACAACGACGACCGCACCGACCGGCTGCTCACCAAGGGCGGCACCATGCTCGGTACCGCCCGCACCAACCCCGACGTCCTGCGCGCCGGATTGCCACGCATCCAGCAGACCCTCGACGACAACGGCATCGAGGCCCTGATCCCGATCGGCGGCGAAGGCACCCTCACCGCGGCCAGCTGGCTGGCCGAGGAGGGTGTGCCGGTGGTCGGCGTGCCCAAGACCATCGACAACGACATCGACTGCACCGACGTCACCTTCGGCCACGACACGGCGCTGTCGATCGCCACCGAGGCCATCGACCGCCTGCACACCACCGCCGAATCGCATCAGCGCGTGATGCTCGTCGAGGTGATGGGTCGGCACGCGGGCTGGATCGCGCTGAACTCCGGCATCGCCGCGGGCGCGCACCTGACGCTGGTGCCCGAGGAACCCTTCGACGTCGCGCAGGTGTGCGCGATGATCAAGTCCCGCTTCCAGCGCGGCGAGAAGAGCTTCATCTGTGTCGTCGCCGAAGGTGCCCACCCCGCACCGGATTCCGGGTTCACGCTGCGTGAAGGCGGAATCGACGAATTCGGGCACGAGCGGTTCACCGGTGTCGCCCAGCAGTTGGGGTCCGAGATCGAGCGCCGGATCGGCAAAGAAGTTCGCACCACGGTGCTCGGCCACGTCCAGCGCGGCGGCAGCCCCACACCGTACGACCGGATCCTGGCCACCCGCTTCGGCGTCCACGCGGCAGAGGCCGTGCACGCCGGACATTTCGGGATGATGGTCGCCCTGCACGGCACGACCATCGGTCTCGTCCCGCTGTCGGAGGCGACCAAGCAGCTCAAACGGGTTCCGGCCGAACGGCTCAGCGAGGCGCAGGCCTTCTTCGGCTGAGGCCTGCCTGGCGAGGCGTTGCGTGGACTTGTCGGTGGGCGTCGGTACCGTGGTTTCATGCGCACCGGTCGAGTGTTCGTTTCGGTTCTTGCAGTCCTCACCGCCCTGGTCGGCGGATGCTCCGGGTCCACGCCGGATTCCGGGGAAACCACCGTGCACGGCAACTGGAACGGTGCGATCGAGGTGCCGGGGCAGTCGATCCCGGTCGGGGTGAGTTTCGCCGAAGACGGTTCGGCCACCCTCGACATCCCCATCCAGGGTCTACGCGACGCGCCGTTGAAAGACGTTGTCGCCGAGCCGGATCGGGTCGAATTCGCCCTCCCCGACGCACCGGGCGACCCGCGGTTCCGTGGCAAGCTCGAGGGGGAGCAGATCACCGGTGACTGGTCGCAATCGGGCCAGTCGGCGCCGCTCACGCTGCGGCGCGGCAAGATCGAGAACGTCGCCCGTCCCCAGGACCCGAAGCCACCGTTCCCCTACCGCAGCGAGGACGTCACCTATCGCAGCGGCGACATCACCATCGCGGGCACGCTGACCGAACCCGAAGGGCCCGGCCCGTTCCCGGCGGTGCTGATGATCACCGGCAGCGGCCCGCAGGACCGCAACGAGGAACTGCTCGGGCACCGCCCGTTCCTGGTGCTCGCCGACACCCTCACCCGCGCGGGCTACGCCGTGCTGCGCACCGACGACCGCGGCGTCGGCGGAACCGGCGGCAAGCTCGACGACGCCACCTACGACACCCTCGCCGGTGATGCCGCAGCCGGTGTGGCGTTCCTGCGCGAGCGGCCCGAGATCGACGACGCGAAGGTCGGCCTGTTCGGCCACAGCGAGGGCGGCTACCTCGCACCGCTGGTCGCGGCCAGGCCCGGCAGCGATATCGCGTTCGCGATCCTGATGGCCGGTCCGTCGGTGCCCGGCGCCGACGTGCTGATCGAACAGAACAAGGTCATCATGGCCGCCTCGGGCGCGCCCCAGGACAAGATCGATCAGCAGGTCGACTACCTCACGAAATGGGCCGCGATGCTGCGCGCCGGTGACCTCGAGGGCGCCAAGGTGTACTCCCAGCAGCACAACGAGTCCTTACCCGAGAGCGAGCGCGCACCGAAGGAAGCGGTCGACTCGTTCAACACCCCCTATATGGCCTCCTTCATGACCTTCGACCCGCAACCGTCGCTGCGCGCGCTGCGCGTGCCGGTGCTCGCCTTCTTCGGCGGCAAGGACCTGCAGGTTCCCGCCGCCCAGAGCGAGGGACCCATGCGCGAGGCGCTCGCGGGCGCGCCCGACCCGACAGTGCACACCTTCCCCGGCCTCAACCACCTGATGCAGCCGGCCGAAACCGGCAACCCCAGCGAATACTCGAGCATCGAAACCACCATCGATCCGGCCGTTCTCACCTACGTCACCGACTGGCTCACCCGCCGTGTCCCGCCGCGCTAGGACCACCGGCCGCCGCCGTGAGCGGCTTACATAGACTGCTAGGCATGAGCGCACCCACGGTCGAGTTGATGGATTACGCCGATGTCATCTCCCGGTACGAGCCGGTGCTCGGCATGGAGGTCCACGTCGAGTTGTCCACGGCGACCAAGATGTTCTGCGGTTGCCCCACCGAGTTCGGCGCCGAACCCAATACCCAGGTGTGCCCGGTGTGCCTCGGGCTCCCCGGCTCGCTGCCGGTCGTGAACGAGAAGGCCGTCGAGTCGGCCATCCGTATCGGCCTGGCGCTGAACTGTTCGATCACCCCGTGGGGCAGGTTCGCGCGCAAGAACTACTTCTACCCGGATCAGCCGAAGAACTACCAGATCAGCCAGTACGACGAGCCCATCGCCACCGACGGCTTCCTCGACGTGGTGCTCGACGACGGCAGCACCTTCCGCGTCGACATCGAGCGCGCGCACATGGAAGAAGACACCGGCAAGTCGCTGCACGTGGGCGGTGCCACCGGCCGCATCCACGGCGCCAGCCACTCGCTGCTCGACTTCAACCGGGCGGGAGTGCCGCTGATCGAGATCGTCACCAAGCCGATCACCGGTGCGGGCGAACGCGCGCCCGAGGTGGCCCGCGCCTATGTCACCGCGCTGCGCGAGGTGCTGCGCTCGCTCGACGTCTCGGACGTGAAGATGGAACAGGGCTCGCTGCGCTGCGACGCCAACGTGTCGCTGATGGCGATCGGTGCGAAGGAATTCGGCACCCGCACCGAGACCAAGAACGTGAACTCGCTCAAGAGCGTCGAGGTCGCGGTGCGCTACGAGATGCGACGTCAGGCCGCCGTGCTCACCGCGGGCGGCGAGATCGTGCAGGAGACCCGCCACTTCAACGAGGCCGACGGGTCCACGTCGGCGGGTCGCCGCAAGGAGACCGCCGAGGACTACCGCTACTTCCCCGAGCCCGACCTCGAGCCCGTCGCCCCGGCCGCCGAGTGGATCGAGGAACTGCGCGCGACCATCCCCGAGTACCCGTGGCTGGTCCGCGCGCGCATCCAGGCCGATTGGGGCCTGTCCGACGAGGTGATGCGCGACCTCGTCAACGCGGGCGCCCTCGACCTCATCATCGCCACCGTCGAGGCCGGCGCCCCCGCCAACGAGGCACGCTCGTGGTGGGTCGCCTACCTCACCGAGAAGGCCAAGGAACGCGAGGTCGCCCTCGCCGACCTGCCGATCACCCCCGCGCAGGTGGCGGCGGTCATCGCCCTGGTCGAGGCCAAGACCGTGAACAACAAGGTCGCCAAGCAGGTCGTCGACTTCGTGCTGGCCGGCGAGGGCGAACCCGCCCAGATCGTCGAGGCCAAGGGCCTCGGCATGGTCAGCGACGACACCGCCCTGCAGGCCGAGGTCGAAAAGGCCCTCGCCGCCAACCCCGATATCGCCGACAAGATCCGCTCCGGCAAGGTCCAGGCGGCGGGCAAGATCGTCGGCGACGTCATGAAGGCCACCCGAGGCCAGGCCGACGCCGCCCGCGTCCGCGACCTGGTCATCGCGGCCTGTAGCTGAAAACGAAGCGGCCCAACTGTTCTCGCCCGTTCGGGGAGAACAGTTGGGCCGGCTTTCGACCGCCGAAACTCTAGTCGGGGCCGCCCGCGCCGCCCTGGGGCGGTGGGATGCGCACGACGCGGTCGTCGAATTCGCCTGGGGCGCCGTCGGTTTTGTTGACCGTGCTCACCCAGACGCTGCCGTCGGCGCCACCCGTGGCGCCGAGCAGCTTGCCGTACTTGTCCTGGGCGATCAGGGTGGGCGCCGTGGTGACCGCGAAGGTGGTCATGTCGGCGGTGACGGCCGCGAGTGCCTTTCCTTCGGTGAGGGCGACGGCGACACCGTCGGTGGTCGCCGCGCACCCGCCGACACCGGGGCGGTCGGGCCAGGTCCACGACACGGTGAGGGTGCCGTCGGTGCCGAGATGCTGCAGCCGGTCCTCGGCGGCGGTGCGGTCGGTGACCCACATGCCGTCCTTGCCGTCACGGCACAGATCACCGGCGGTGCCGATGCCCGAGGCGACCACCTGCGGAGTGTTCGCACCCGAGGACGGTGAGTCCAGCCGCAACAGTTTGCCCCCGAGCGAGCCGGGATCGGCCGCGGCGCCGGGGTTGCCCGCGTCGCCGGTGAGGACCAGCAGCTGGTTCGGTGTCGCCCATTCCAGCGCACCGCGATTCCCGGTGGCGCCCTTGGGGATTCCGGTGAGGATCTCCTTCGGCGCGCCGTCACGGGACAGGCGGACCACCCGGTTGTCGCTGCCGGTGGTGATGTAGGCGTACATCAGCCCGTCCTCGGAGAAGGTCGGGGACAAGGTGATATCGGAGATGCCACCGTCACCCGACCCGTCGACGGGCAGTACCGCGACCTCCTCCGGCGGTGGCTGCGGAGTGCTCGCGTCGACCGGAGTCACCGACAGGATTCGACCGGTGCGCCGCTCGGCGACCAGCGCGCCGTCACCCACCGCGATCAGCCCGGCGGCCGAATCGAGGCAGGTGCCGATGACATTGGGATCGGGGTCGATACACGGCCCGGTCGGGCGCGGCGCCTGCGAGGGCGAGTCCTGCGGCGGCTTCGGTTCCGCGTTGGCACCGCCGATCGACGGCTCGGTGGTGAACGGGCTGGACGCCGACTCGTCGAAACGGGCACACCCGGCGACCAGAATCGTGCCGAGCGCCAATCCGACTGCCACGCGGCCCGCGAATACCGAACTCATGGTGCAGACGTTACCGGCAGTCGAGCGGGGCTGACACGCCTGATGCGGCGAAGGGCGGCGCACCGCGATCCCACGTCCTAAGGTGAGACCGTGACCGACAAGTCGAACGACACTTCCCCCGATGACGGGACGGCGCGGGCCGGAGAGGCCGCCTCCGCGGCGGGTCGGCCGGTGACCAGCCCCTTCGATTCGCCGACCACGCAGATGCGCAAGCCCGACCCCAAGGACGTGCCGCGCACCGACGAGGACCTCGGTCTGGATCCCGGCGACGAGGTCCCCACCGCGAGCAGCGCGGGGACCGGTGCCGACCGCGACGACGACTACGGCTACGCGACGATCCCGCCCGCGACGGCCGCGTCGGCGGAGTCGGTCCGCCTGCAGCGCCGCAACCGCGAGGCCCGGCGCGGCACCCTCGACTTCGGCCTGTTCGTGCTGCGCCTGGTGGTCGGTGGCACCTTCATCTACCACGGTCTGCAGAAGCTGACCGGCTGGTTCCACGGCCCCGGCATCGACGGAACCAAGGACATGATGGCCGGTGGCGGCTGGGACCACCCGTCGCTGGCCACCGCCCTGGTGATCGCCGGTGAACTCGGCGGCGGCGTGCTGCTCGTCCTCGGCCTGGCCACCCCGCTCGCCGCGGGCGCCATCCTCGCGACCATCTCGAACGCCTGGATGTGGAAGCAGGGCATGATCCCGGGTTTCCAGTACAACGCGGCGACCAAGTCCGGCGTGGAGATCGACACCATCCTCGCCGGCGCCGCGCTGGCGATCATCCTCACCGGTCCGGGCCGCTGGTCCCTCGACCGCACCCGAGGCTGGGCCACCCGCCCCGCCTACGGCTCCTTCGTGGTGGTCCTGCTGGCGATCGCCGCCGCCATCGGCACCTACTGGTTCCTCCACGGAGGCAACCCTTTGACGGGCATCGGCCCCTTCTGAGCTGATCCGCTTCTCCGCGAATTCAAGCCGGACTCAGGACTGATTCGGTAAACGGCCGAGCGAAAGGTGCGTGGGAGTCAGCCGGTACCCGGTGAGTTACCCATGTCCTTGCCTGGAGGCGGCGGAGCGGGTTCGGACAGGTGGGCGGTCATGGTGGCGTGGATGTCGGCCAGGAACGCCTCGAATCGGCGCAGGTCCTCGGCGGAGTACTTTCTCATGACCGATTCTTCGACCTTCGTTCCCAGCGGGCCGAAGAAGTCGTTGGCGAGGGCGTGGATGCGTGGGGTGCTGCGCAGCGTGATGACGCGGCGGTCGTCGTGTTCGCGGCTGCGGACGATGTGACCGGCTTGTTCGAGCCGGTTCAGCAGCGCGGTTGTCGCACTGTTGGACAACGAGATCCGTTCGCTGAGCCGCGCCGGTGACAAGGTGCCGCCGCGTTCCTCGGCACTGAGGATCTCGATCAGTGCCTCGGCATCGGTGGAGTGCAGCCCGAGCCAGCCGGCGAAGCGGCGGGTGAACTCGCGATAGTTCGCGCCGTAGGCCCGCATGCCCTCGTGGATCCGTTCGTACCGGCCGTGCGTGTCCGACTGGCCCATGGGTTCCTTTCGCATCGGTTGACATCCTATTGCCCAAAAACTACTTTGACGATGGAAATATTCCACCATGGAAGTAGGAGTTGCGATGAGTCCAGAGTCGTCCGTTCGCCGATGGCTCGGCTTGATCGCCATCGCCCTCGGCGTGGCGCTGATCGTGGTCGACACCACGATCGTGAACGTGATCATCCCGTCGATCATCGAAGATCTGCGGACGGGTTCCGCCGAGGCGCAATGGGTTCAGGAGTCGTACGCGATCGTTTTCGCGGCGCTGTTGCTGGTGGTCGGTCGGGTCGCCGACATCGTCGGTGCGCGCAGGATGTTCGTCACCGGTGTCGTGGTGTTCGGTGCGACGAGCATTCTGGCCGGGCTCGCACCGGACGGCGGGCTGCTGGTCGTCGCCCGGTTCCTGCAGGGTGCGGGCGCGGCGATGATCCTGCCCACCTCGCTGGCCCTGCTCAACGCCACCTTCACCGGTAAGGCCCGTGGTCAGGCGTTCGCCGTCTGGGGTTCCACGATCGGTGCGGCGGCGGCACTCGGCCCGCTGCTCGGCGGGTGGCTGGCCGAACACGCCTCGTGGCGTTGGGCATTCGGCATCAATGTGCCGCCGACGGTTTTGATCGTGATCGGTGTGCTGACGTGTATCGCGCCGTCACCGAAGGTTTCGGGCCGTCTCGATGTGCTCGGTTCCGTCTTGTCGGTGCTCGGGCTCGGGTTGCTCGCCTTCGGCCTCGTCGAAGGCCGCACCTACGGCTGGATCAGCACGGTGCATCCGATGGACATCGCCGGATTCGGCTGGGGCAGTGGACCTTCGCCCGTGCTGGTGGCACTTGTGCTGAGTGTGCTCGCGCTGGCCGCGTTCGTCGTGCGACAGGTGATGCTGCGTCGCGCGGGCGAGGCCGACAAGGCCCTGATGGACCTGAGCCTGTTCTCACTCGCCTCGTTCCGCAACGGCAATATCGCCACCTTGATCATCGGTCTGGGCGAGTTCGGCATCGTCGCCGTGCTGCCGCTGTGGATGCAGTTCACCCTCGGCTACAGCGCGCTGCAAGCCGGACTCGCCCTGGTACCGATCGCCATCGGCAGCTTCGTCGCCAGCGGTGTCGGCTTCGGCATGGCCGGGTCGACCTCACCGCTGAACCTGGTCCGGCTCGGTCTCGGACTCGAGGTGGCCGGGCTGGCCGCCCTCGGCTTCTTCGCCGCCACCGACAGTTCGTGGTGGTCGATCGCGCTGGTGCTGTGTCTGTACGGAGTCGGCGTCGGTTTCGCGACGGCCCAGGTGACCAACGTGGTGCTGGCCGACGTCCCCGAAGCCGACAACGGCCAGGCCTCCGGTATCCAGAGCGCCTTCCGTCAACTCGGTTCCGCCTTGGGTATCGCCCTGCTGACCACGGTCTTCTTCACTACGCTGACCGCCGAGGTCGACAACGACCTCACCGCCACCGGCATGCCCGCGGCCCAGTCCGCGCAGTACGCCCATGCGATCACCGGCAGCGCGGGCGCGGCGATCGAAGGCTTTGCCGCCCAACCGGATACCCAACAGGTGGCCGACGCGGGCCGCACCGCGATGACCTCAGGTGTGCATATCGGCGCCTACCTCGCGGCAGGCTTCGTCCTGCTCGGCCTTGTGGCCACCGCGCTGATCCCCGCCCGGACCGGGCGCGACGACGAGTCGTCGACGCAACCGAAACAACCCGCCCTCGCCTGATGACAAGCAGGTCCGGCCCCTTCGCAAGGCAGTGAGGGGCCGGACCTGTTCGCAAAACCTAAGGCAGCTTGCGGACCGCGCCCTTGTCGGCCGACGTGGCCAGGGCCGCGTACGCGCGCAGGGCGGTGGTGACCGTGCGGTCGCGGTTCACCGGCTGCCACGGGCGCTCCGAGGCTTCCATCTTCGCGCGGCGGTCGGCGAGCACCTCGTCGGAGACCAGCACCTCGAGGGCGCGGGTGTGCACGTCGATGCGGATGCGGTCGCCGTTCTCGATCAGGCCGATGACACCGCCGGAGGCGGCCTCGGGGGAGACGTGACCGATCGACAGGCCCGAGGTGCCGCCGGAGAAGCGGCCGTCGGTGATCAGCGCGCACACCTTGCCCAGGCCGAGGCCCTTGAGGAACGAGGTGGGATGCAGCATCTCCTGCATGCCGGGACCACCGGCCGGGCCCTCGTAGCGCACGACGACAACATCGCCGGGCTGGATCTTCTTGCCGAGGATCATCGACACCGCCTCCTCCTGCGACTCGACCACCACGGCCGGGCCCTCGAAGGTGAACAGTTCCTCGTCGATGCCCGCGGTCTTGAGGATGGCGCCGTCGGGGGCGATGTTGCCGCGCAGCACGCACAACCCGCCCTCGACGGTGTACGCGTGCTCGATGTCGCGGATGCAGCCACCGGCGGCATCGGTGTCGAGCGAGGACCAGCGGTTGCTGGTGGAGAACGGTTCCACCGTACGCACCCCACCGGGGGCGGCGTGGAACAGTTCCAGGGCCTCCTCGGATGCCTTGCCGGAGCGGATGTCCCAGGTGTCGAGGAACTCCTCGTAGCTCGCGGTGTGCACGGTGGTGACGTCCAGCTCGAGCAGGCCGCCACGGCGCAGCTCACCGAGGATGGCGGGGATGCCACCGGCGCGGTGCACGTCTTCCATGTGGTAGTCGGAGTTGGGCGACACCTTCGACAGGCACGGCACCCGGCGGCTGATCTCGTCGATGGTCTGCAGATCGAAGTCGATCTCGCCTTCCTGAGCGGCGGCGAGGGTGTGCAGCACCGTGTTGGTCGAACCACCCATCGCCACGTCCAGGGCCATCGCGTTGCGGAAGGCCTTGGCGTTGGCGACGTTTCGGGGCAGTACCGAGGCGTCGTCGTCCTGGTACCAGCGCTTGGCGATGTCGACGATCACGGTGCCCGCCCGCTCGAACAGCGCCCGGCGCGCCGCGTGGGTGGCGAGGGTGGAACCGTTGCCGGGCAGCGCGAGGCCGAGCGCCTCGGTGAGGCAGTTCATCGAGTTCGCGGTGAACATGCCCGAACAGGAACCACAGGTGGGGCAGGCGGACCGTTCGACCTCGTCGAGGCCTTCGTCGGACACCGCCTGGCTCGCGCTGGCCGAGATCGCGCTCACCAGGTCGAGCGGTGCGTGCGCCACCCCGTCGACGACCACGGCCTTACCGGCCTCCATCGGCCCACCGGAAACGAACACGGCGGGGATGTTGAGGCGCATCGCGGCGTTGAGCATGCCGGGAGTGATCTTGTCGCAGTTGGAGATACACACCAGCGCATCGGCGGTGTGCGCGTTGGCCATGTACTCGACCGAGTCGGCGATGATCTCGCGCGAGGGCAGCGAGTAGAGCATGCCGCCGTGGCCCATGGCGATACCGTCGTCGACGGCGATGGTGTGGAATTCGCGCGGCACACCACCGGCGGCGCGCACCGCCTCGGCCACGATGTCGCCCATGTTCTTCAAGTGCACGTGGCCGGGCACGAACTGGGTGTAGGAGTTCGCGATCGCGATGATCGGCTTGCCGAAATCGGAGTCGGTCATGCCGGTCGCGCGCCAGAGCGAACGAGCGCCCGCGGCGTTGCGGCCGATGGTGGTGGTGCGTGAGCGAAGCGGTGGCATGGGAGTCCTCGTCAAATGTCGCTGGGTGCGCTCGCGGCGGGCACGCAAGGGGGCTGACCTGCGCGGCACAGAGCGCGGGCGCGGTGCGTCCGGCAACCCTGCACGTTACTCCGGCGGGCGGTGGTCGCGTCGCGCCGGTCGTCGGTGCTGGGGTGGGGAACCGGGCTCGAGGCGGGAGTGTCGCTCCGGAGGGTGTCGCCGCGGTGGTGCCGTCGGCGCGAGGGTGCCCGGTGCCGTCAGCTTACCGAATCGGTGTCGTCCTCGCCGTCCTCGGCCTGTGCCCGCTCCGCCGCGATCCGCTCGGCCTCGGCCGCCTCGGCTGCCGCGAACACATCGGGCAGCCGTCCGTCGGAGGCTTCGATCAGCTCACGCAACCGGTCGTAACCGACGGCGGGCAGCTTCACCTCGGAGTCGTCGGCGAGCCGCGCCCGGATGTATCCACGCTTGGGGATGCTGATGCCCTTGACCTGTGCCCAGTCGAGGTGGTTCGAAGAGACCATCGTGGAAAGGTCGAGCCCCGCATCGGAAACCGTTGTGTGCGTGCGCGTCACCCACCACACCGCGAGCACCGGCGCCAGCAGCAGCCACCACAGGCCGATCGGCCAGCCGACGAAGGCGAAGAACACGCAGAACGCCAGGACCAGCACGCCGATGTAGGCCAGCCGTGGCACGCCGATCACGTGCACGCCCGGCGTCGGCCCGCTCTCCCTGCGCGGAATCAGCAACCACACGACGACAGCGGTCGGCACGACGAGCCCGATCCGCAGTCCGAGCGACCAGTCCTGCGCGGTGCCGACGACAACGAAGATCAGGTACCCCAGTACCACCGCGGCGATGGCCGCGAGCCTGCCGGGACCGGCGGCGCGCAGGCCACCGGGTCGCGCGGGCCGACCCGTCGCGGTCGTCTCGTCGGCGGTGTGGGACGATTTAGCCGGTGGCACGGACTGATGCGGTGATGACACCCCACCATCCTCGCATCTCGGTATACGGACCCACGCAACCACTCGCGTCCCACATAATGGGACACGAAAGGTAGCCTGTTTGACTCATCGGTTCACACACGAATAACGTCGTAGCCGTGAATCGAAGCGAGCTCGTACTCGGCCGGCGCGTCCAGCGTTGAGCCTGACTGCCTGAGTCGAATACGTCAGCTCGCGTTGCGACGCGCCACCCTCGAACAGCCATGCGCTGATCGGGGGCTTTTTTGTGTTCCGGCGAATTCCGCGCCAGTCCGGAGTCAGAACAACACAGTTAGGAACGAAGACGGTGAGTGCACCTACCGCACGACCCGGGCCATCGGCCCGCAGGTCAGCGCCTTCAACGGGAGCCGCTAACCCGGCGACCACCCCCGCCCGTCGCCAGGTCGCGCCCGAGCGCGTCACCGGCGCGCAGTCGGTGGTCCGGTCCCTCGAAGAGCTCGACGTCGACACCGTATTCGGCATTCCCGGCGGTGCGGTCCTTCCCGTCTACGACCCGCTTTTCGACTCCAAGAAGGTCCGCCACGTGCTGGTGCGCCACGAGCAGGGCGCCGGTCACGCGGCGACCGGTTACGCGCAGGCCTCCGGCAAGGTCGGTGTGTGTATGGCCACATCCGGCCCCGGCGCGACCAACCTGGTGACCCCGCTGGCCGACGCCCAGATGGACTCGGTCCCGATCGTGGCGATCACCGGTCAGGTGCCGTCGAGCCTGGTCGGCACCGATGCCTTCCAGGAAGCCGACATCTCCGGCATCACCATGCCGATCACCAAGCACAACTTCCTGGTGAAGGATCCCGCCGACATCCCGCGCATCCTGGCCGAGGCGTTCTACCTGGCCTCCTCCGGTCGTCCGGGCGCGGTGCTCGTCGACATCACCAAGGACGCCCTGCAGGCCCAGACCACGTTCTCGTGGCCGCCGGAGATGCGTCTGCCCGGTTACCGCCCGGTCACCAAGCCGCACGGCAAGCAGGTGCGCGAGGCGGCCCGGATGATCCTCGAGTCCAAGCAGCCCGTGCTGTATGTGGGCGGCGGTGTCATCAAGTCCGACGCCTCGGCCGAACTGCTCGAGCTCGCCGAACTGACCGGCATCCCGGTGGTCACCACCCTGATGGCGCGTGGCGCGTTCCCCGACAGCCACACGCTGAACATGGGCATGCCCGGCATGCACGGCACCGTCGGTGCTGTGGCCGCGCTGCAGAAGTCGGACCTGCTGATCACCCTCGGCGCGCGTTTCGACGACCGCGTCACCGGTCAGCTGGACTCCTTCGCGCCCGACGCGAAGGTCATCCACGCCGATATCGACCCGGCCGAGATCGGCAAGAACCGCCACGCCGACGTCCCGATCGTCGGTGACGCGCGCGAGGTCATCGTCGAGCTCATCGAGACCCTGAAGGCCGACCCGCAGTCCGGTGCGGCGCCGCTGCTGAACCTCACCGAGTGGTGGGCCTACCTCAGCGACATCCGCGACAACTACCCGCTGGGCTGGAAGACCCCGAGCGACGGTTCGCTGTCGCCGGAATACGTCATCGAGACCCTCGGCCGTCTGGCCGGGCCCGACGCGGTGTACTGCGCCGGTGTCGGCCAGCACCAGATGTGGGCCGCGCAGTTCGTCAAGTACGAGAAGCCGCGCACCTGGCTCAACTCCGGTGGCCTGGGCACCATGGGTTACGCGGTGCCCGCCGCCATGGGCGCCAAGATGGGTGCCCCGGAGAAGGAGGTCTGGGCGGTCGACGGTGACGGCTGCTTCCAGATGACCAATCAGGAGCTGGCCACCTGCGCGGTGGAGGGGGTGCCGATCAAGGTCGCGCTCATCAACAACGGCAACCTCGGCATGGTCCGCCAGTGGCAGACCCTGTTCTACGAACAGCGCTACTCCAACACCGATCTGGGCACGCACACCCTGCGCATCCCCGACTTCGTCAAGCTGGCCGAGGCGCTGGGTTGCGTCGGCATCCGCGTGGAGAAGGAAGACGAGGTCGAGGACGCCATCCGCCAGGCGCAGGCCATCACCGACCGCCCGGTCGTGATCGACTTCATCGTCGGCAAGGATGCCCAGGTGTGGCCGATGGTCGCCGCGGGCACCAGCAACGACGAGATCATGTTCGCCCGCGGCATCCGCCCGCTGTTCGACGACGACGAGCAGGTCTCCGAACCCGCCGTCATCCACGAGGCGATGGAACGTGAGCAGGGCGCATTCGAGAAGGGCGATCAAGCATGAGTACGACCCACACGCTGAGCGTTCTCGTCGAGGACAAGCCGGGCGTGCTGGCGCGGGTCGCGAGCCTGTTCTCGCGCCGCGGCTTCAACATCGAATCCCTTGCCGTCGGCGGCACCGAGATTCCCGAGATCTCGCGCATGACGATCGTCGTCACCGTCGACGATCTGCCGCTCGAGCAGGTCACCAAGCAGCTCAACAAGCTGGTCAACGTCATCAAGATCGTGGAGCAGGACGCCGACGCGTCGGTGGCCCGCGAGCTGATCCTGGTGAAGGTGCGTGCCGATGCCTCGGTGCGCACCCAGGTGATCGAGGCCGTGCAGTTGTTCCGCGCCAAGGTGATCGACGTGTCGCCCGACGCGCTCACCATCGAGGCGACCGGCACCCGTTCCAAGCTCGACGCGCTGCTGCGCATGGTCGAGCCGTACGGGATCCGCGAGATCGTGCAGTCCGGTGTCGTGGCCGTCGGCCGCGGTCCCAAGTCCATCACCGCGACCCGCTGAGCCGACCTCAGCAACCCCCGCGATAACTTTTCTTAACCATCATCAGAAGGGACCAATCAAGTGGCAGTCGAGATGTTCTACGACGACGACGCTGACCTGTCGATCATCCAGGGCCGCAAGGTCGCCGTGATCGGCTACGGCAGCCAGGGTCACGCGCACTCGCTGAGCCTGCGCGACTCCGGTGTCGACGTGCGCGTCGGCCTGGCCGAGGGTTCGAAGTCGCGCCCGAAGGCCGAAGAGGCCGGGCTCACCGTCGGCACCCCCGCCGAGGTTTCGGCCTGGGCCGACGTGATCATGGTCCTGGCGCCCGACACCGCCCAGGCGTCGATCTTCACCAACGACATCGAGCCCAACCTGAAGGACGGCGACGCGCTGTTCTTCGGCCACGGCCTCAACATCCACTTCGGCCTGATCAAGCCTCCGGCCGGCGTCACCGTCGCCATGGTCGCCCCGAAGGGCCCCGGCCACCTGGTGCGTCGTCAGTTCGCCGACGGCAAGGGCGTTCCGGCCCTGATCGCCGTCGACCAGGACCCGAAGGGCGAGGGCCAGGCCCTGGCGCTGTCCTACGCCAAGGGCATCGGCGGCACCCGCGCCGGCGTCATCAAGACCACCTTCAAGGAAGAGACCGAGACCGACCTGTTCGGTGAGCAGGCCGTGCTCTGCGGTGGCACCGAGGAACTGGTCAAGACCGGTTTCGAGGTCATGGTCGAGGCGGGCTACGCCCCCGAGATGGCCTACTTCGAGGTGCTGCACGAGCTGAAGCTGATCGTCGACCTCATGTACGAGGGCGGCATCGCCCGCATGAACTACTCGGTCTCCGACACCGCCGAGTTCGGTGGCTACCTGTCGGGCCCGCGCGTCATCGACGCCGGCACCAAGGAGCGCATGAAGGCGATCCTGTCCGACATCCAGGACGGCACCTTCGTCAAGCGCCTGGTCGCCAACGTCGAGAACGGCAACACCGAGCTCGAGGGCCTGCGCAAGGCCAACGCCGAGCACCCCATCGAGGTCACCGGCGCCAAGCTGCGCGGCCTGATGAGCTGGGTCGACCGCCCCATCACCGAAACCGCGTAATTCGTTTCGCGAAGGGCCCGTCCGCCGAAATGCGGACGGGCCCTTTCGGTTTGCATACTGTTCGCGGCGGTTCGATCGGCCGCGTCGACGGGCGGGTTCTTGCCGTTCGGGCCGTGTAGCGGAAGACTTGCCCGATGACGACCGTCGAGGAATTCGATCGTGATGCGGTGGAGTTGGGGCGTGCCGCGCGGAAGATGGTTTCGCGTTCGGGGTTGGGGGAGTGGCGGGTGGGGCCGAAGCGGGCGGACCCCGTGGCCGTTCTGGAGCGGCAGGGGGAGTCGCGGGTTCCGGAGCTGCTGCCGATCCGGTACGCGCGAATGGCCATCTCGCCGTTCACCTTTCTGCGTGGGGCGCCCGCGATCATGGCGGCCGATCTGGCGAGTGGGCCGGATACCGGGCTTACCGTGCAACTCTGCGGTGACGCGCATCTGTCGAATTTCGGGCTGTACGCCTCCCCGGAACGCAACCTCGTCTTCGACGTCAACGACTTCGACGAGACCCTGCCCGGCCCGTTCGAATGGGACGTGAAACGCCTGGCCGCCAGCGTTGCCGTCGCCGCCCGCGACAACGGTTGTTCCGACCAGCGGGCCGGACGGGCGGCCGAGTCCGCCGCGCGCGGTTACCGGGAGGCGATGGCCGCGATGTCGGAGCTCGACTCGCTCGCCATCTGGTACGAGCGCGTCGATGCCGACGTCGTGACGGCGACCATCCCGAAGGAGAAGCGGCGCAAGCTCGCGGAGAAGACGATCAAATCGGCGCGGGCCCGCACCAGCCTCGACGCGCTGGAGAAACTCACCGAGCCCGATGCCGACGGTGTTCCCCGGATCAAGAATCAGCCCCCGTTGCTGGTGCCGATCGAGACCCTGGCGGAGCAGGACATCAAGGCGGTCCTCGACGACTATCGCCGTAGCCTGCCCGACGAGCTGCGCGTCCTGCTCGACCGCTACACCGTGGTCGACATGGCCATGAAGGTGGTCGGGGTCGGCAGCGTCGGCACCCGGTGTTTCATCGTGCTCTTCATGGACTCCGAATCGGGTGCGCCGCTGTTCCTGCAGGTCAAGCAGGCGGAAGCCTCGGTTCTCGCGGCGCACACGAAGCCGAGCAAGTACCACCATCAGGGGCACCGCGTGGTGGCGGGCCAGCGCCTGATGCAGGCTGCCAGCGACATCTTCCTCGGCTGGGCGACGGGTCCGGCGGGCAACAACTTCTACTGGCGTCAGCTCAAGGACATGAAGGGCTCGGTCGACATCGGCGCCCTCAGCCACCACGAGCTCGCCGGTTACGCGGCCCTGTGCGGCGGCGTACTCGCCCGCGCCCACGCTCGCTCCGGCGACCGCTTGGCGATCAACTCCTACCTGGGCGACAACGACAAGTTCGACAGCGCGATGAGCGAGTTCGCCCTCGCCTACGCCGACCAGACCGTCACCGACCGCGACGCACTACTCGCCGCGATCGATTCCGGCCGAGTACCGGTCGCCGCACACCCGTACTGACGATGCAGGCTGATCGAGACCCGGCGACCGCATCAGTTCCCCGAGCCGCCACCGCGACCGCCGGAATCCCTCTCGATATACTCATTACCGATGAGTAACTTCTTTCCCTCGGTCGATCAGGTGACCGACCGGCTGGCCGCAGCCGGCTACCTGCCGTCCCTCGATATCGCGACGGCGGTCTTCCTCGCCGACCACCTCGGCAAGCCCCTGCTGATCGAGGGTCCCGCCGGGGTCGGCAAGACCGAGCTGGCCAAGGCTGTCGCCGCCGCGGCGGGCGCGGATCTGCTGCGGCTGCAGTGCTACGAGGGCATCGACGAGGCCCGCGCGCTGTACGAGTGGAATCACGCCAAGCAGTTGTTGCGCATCACCGCCACCTCGGGTGAGGGGTGGGACAGCACCCGCGATCATGTGTTCTCCGAGGAGTTCCTGCTGGCCCGGCCGCTCCTGGCGGCCATCCGCAACCCGGACCCCACCGTTCTGCTCATCGACGAACTGGACAAGGCCGATGTGGAGCTCGAGGGCCTGCTGCTCGAGGTGCTCGGTGATTTCCAGATCTCGATCCCCGAACTGGGCACGGTCAAGGCCGTGCGCCGCCCGTTCGTCGTGCTGACGTCGAACGCCAATCGCGACCTGTCCGAGGCCCTGAAGCGGCGCTGCCTGTACCTGCACATCGATTACCCGACCGCCGAGCTGGAGCGTTCGATCGTCCGCTTGAAGGTCCCGGAATTGGACGAGACGTTGGCCGAGCCCGTGGTTCGCACGGTGGCCGCGTTGCGTCAGCTGCCGTTGCGCAAAGCACCGTCGATCGCCGAGACGGTCGACTGGGCGAAGACCTTGGTGGCCTTGCGTACCCGCGAGATCACCTCGTCGGTGGTGCGGTCGACCCTCGGCGTGCTCCTGAAGTACCAGTCCGACCATCGGGTCGCCGTCGAACGTCTGGCGCTCGACGGGGAGAGCCCCCGGCCATGACCGCGCCCACCGATCGCCTGGTGGACTTCGTCGGTCTCCTGCGTGAGCACGGCATCTTCGCCGGTCCCAGCGAAACCATCGATGCCGCCTCGGCGATCGTCGCCCTCGGCATGGACGACACCGACCGCCTGCGTTCCGGTCTCGCCGCGTGCCTGCTGCGCCGCAACGGTCAGCGTTCGGTCTTCGACCAGCTCTTCGACCTGTATTTCCTCGGCACGCGACTGCCTGTACCGAGCCGTGGTGACAATCCGGAATCCCTGCGCGATCGCCTGATCGCGACCCTCGTCCAGGGCGCCGACACGGCGGAACTGGCCAGGGAGGCGCTCGACACCTTCGGTGCCTACGGCGGGGCGGGGGAGAGCGCGGGCCGGGTCACGCAGGCATCGGGTGCGGGCTGGTCGTCGTACCTGACGATGAAATCGCTTCGTCCTGACGAGATCTCCGAACAGGTCGCCCAAACCATGGGCGGCACGGGGCAATTCGATGCCGCCGTGCACACCATCGAAGCGCGACGCCGCGTCGACCAGTTCCGCACGGCGGTGCAGAACGAAGCCCGTCTGCGCTCGGCCGAACTGCGCGGCACCGATTACATCGCCCGCCGTGGTGTCGAGAACTCCGCGGATCGAACGGATTTCCTCGGTGCCCGCGAACAGGACCTGGCCGAGATGCGTCGGCTGGTGCACCCGCTGGCCCGCAAACTCGCGACCCGTTTGGCGGTGCGCCGTAAGAAGGCGGTGCGCGGTCAGATCGATCTGCGCCGCACCCTGCGTCGTTCGATGGCGACCGGTGGCGTACCCGTCGACCCCGTGCTTCGCGCCCGCAGGCACGGTCGTCCCGATCTGGTTGTGCTGGCGGATGTTTCGGGTTCGGTGACCGGGTTCTCCGAGTTCACGCTGCAATTGGTGCAGGCGCTGCAGGACCAGTTCAGCAAGGTCCGCAGTTTCGGTTTCGTCGACACGTGCGCCGAGATCACCCATTTCTTCACACCGGGTGAACCCCCACCGCCCGGCTTCGCGCAGAGCATCGTGCGTGAGGGCGGGGTGGCCCGTTTCGGGTTGAGCAACTACGGCGAGGCCTTCCAGGGGTTCGTCGACCACTATCTCGACGCCCTCGGCCCACGCACCTGCGTGCTGATTCTCGGTGATGCCCGCACCAACCGCACCGACCCGAATCTCGCTGCGCTGGAAGCGATGTCGGAGCGTGCGAAAGCGGTGTACTGGCTCAATCCGGAACCGTCGAGCTCGTGGTCGACCGGCGATTCGGCCGCCGACACCTACACCGACATCGTCACCATGCACGAATGCCGCAACGTCCGCCAGCTCACCGAGGTGATCGGCAGACTCCTGCCCGCCTGACGCCCGGCCCATCGCTCAGTTCAAAACTGCTCGATGGGCCGCTGGGCTTCCACACGCATCTTCAGGCGGTGAGACGGACGACCGCGTACTCGCGGCCCGCTTTGGCCTGGTACTTGCCGTAGCGGGGCTGGGCGGTGGTGATCGCCTCCCAGGCGCTCGCCCGTTCGGAGCCGGTGAGCACGTGCGGGGTGACCGGGACCGGCTGGTCGCCGGGCAGTTCGATGGTGGCCTGATCGGGGTGGGCCATCAGGTTGCGGAACCAGTCGGGGTCGCCGTTCTTGCCGCCGGAGGCCACCAGCAGCCGGCCGTCGCCACCGTCGGAGAACCAGGAGATCGGTGTCTGGCGCGGCTCACCGCTGCGGCGGCCGACGGTGTGCAGGATGAGCACGTCCATGCCCATGAAGCTGCCGTTGCCGCGGCGGATCTTGCGGTTCATCCTGGCATTCATCTTGTGCTGCATCCAACGGGAGAATCCGCTGTGGGATTGCTGCTCGGTGCTCATCGCAGAGGTCCTTTCGAGTGGTGTGGAGGGGCTCAGCCCCACGCTCCGGCGATCTGGCGGGTGGTGGCGTTGAGCCGGTTGAACATGTTGGTGATGCCGATCATCAGCACGATGGCGGCGAGCTGGCGCTCGTCGAAGTAGCTGGCCGCGTGGTCCCAGACCTCGTCGGTGACGGCATCGGCCCGGTCGGCCATCCGGGTGGCGGCCTCGGCCAGTTCCAGTGCGGCGCGTTCCTCGTCGCTGAAGTAGGGCGTTTCCCGCCAGGCGACGACGGTGGCCAGGCGCTCCTCGCTGACACCGGCTTTGCGTGCGGTCTTGGTGCCCGCGTCGACGCAGGAACTGCATCCGTTGATCTGGCTGACCCGCAGGTGCACCAGCTCCAGGATCTCGCCCTCCACGCCACCGCTGTTGATCGCGCCGAAGATCTCCTGGATGGGGCCCATCGCGCCGCTCAGGATCATGGCCGGGTTCTGCATACGGGACTGCATGATGTTCTCCTCGGTTTCACTTGTTCTCCGCTGCTCGCGGTGTGTCTCGATAACAGCCCGCCGCATGCCCCGAAACGAGGTCTGTGGGACACTCTGGGACAGTGGAAACGGCTTCGACCTCCGAATTGTCGGCGGAAAATAGTCGTTTCACCCCGGGACACGGAGTGCGGAACAGTGGTGGTGCAACAGCGGGCATACCCGCAGGACGAGCTGGCGGCGCGGCTGCGCATGCTCCAGGAGCTGTCCGGGCGCGGGGTGCGGGCGCTGGCGCGCGACACGGGGCTGAGTTCGTCGTCGCTGTCGCGCTATCTCAACGGGCAGACCGTGCCGCCGTGGCCTGCCGTGCTCGAACTGTGCCGTCTGGTGAAGCGCGACCCGCGCCCGCTGCGCCCGCTGTGGGAGCGCGCCAACAACCCGCTGCCCGCCCCGCCCAAGACGAGCCGCCAGGTGGCCCCGCCCAACCTGCCCGCCGAAGCCGTCCCCCCGCGCAACGACCTGCCCCGCGACGTCCCCGACTTCACCGGTCGCGAAAAGGCCCTGACCGAGGTGCTCGCCGCCGTGCGAACGAATCGGGTGGTGGCCATCGACGGCATGGCCGGGGTCGGCAAGTCGTCGCTGGCGGTGCACGCCGCACACCAGCTGACCGCCGAATACCCCGATGCCCAGCTGTATCTCGACCTGCACGGCTTCACCGACGGCCGTCAGCCCCTCGACCCCGACGCCGCCGTACGCGCCCTGCTCTCGGCGTTGCGCGTCCCGTCGGAAAAGGTGCCGCAGGACGGCGGAGTCGAACTGCGCGCGGCGTGCTGGCGTTCGGAACTGGCCGGATTGCGGGCGGTGATCGTGCTCGACAATGCCGTCGACGCCGCCCAGGTGAGCCAATTGCTGCCCGGCGCAGGCGAATCGGTCGCCATCATCACCAGCCGCAACCGCCTGCTCGAACTCGACGAGGTGCCGCCGGTGACCCTCGACGTGCTCACTCCCGAGGAGAGCGCCGAGCTGCTGGTGCGCGCCAGCGGCGATTCGCGGGGCCCCGACGGGAGGCTGGCCAGGGAACCCGAGCAGGCGGCGGAGGTGTTGCGGCTGTGCGGCAATCTGCCCCTGGCCCTGCGGCTCGCGGCGGCCCGGTTGCGGCATCGGCCCGGCTGGTCGGTGGGCATCCTGGTCGAGCGAATGGCCGAGGGCGCAACGGAATTCGATACCGCGTTCGGGATGTCGGTGCGTCAGCTCGATCGTGACCAGCGTCGCCTGTTCCGGTTGCTCGGCCTGGTGCCGGGGTCCACTTTCACCGACTATGTCGCCGCGGCGGTGGCCGATGTGCCGTTGCGCGCCGCACGCGACATGCTCGAGGACCTGCTCGACGCCCACCTCGTGGAGCAACCCGCCGAGGGGCGCTACCGGCTGCACGACCTGGTGCGCAGGCACGCCCGCCAGGCAAGCGCCGAACACGACACCGACGCCGACCGCGAACGGGCGCTGCGCCGCATCCTCGACTACTACGTGCACACCGCGGCCGCCGCCGACGCCGCCATGCCGTTCCTGTCACCGACCCGTCCCGTATCGGCCGGCCCCGCACCGAAAGCGGTGCCGCACTTCCCGAATCGAGATGTCGCCTTCTTCTGGTTCGTCAGCGAGTACACCAATGTGATGGCGGTCTTCTACGCCGCCGTGGAGATCGGCGCCAACGAGCACGTCTGCGAACTGCCACGCTTCCTGCGCACCTTCTTCGCACGGCGCTGCGGCACCACCCACCTCAATGCCCTGTTCGAGCAATCCCTGAGCGCCGCACAGCAACTCGGGGACCCACGTCAGCTGGCCGAGGCCCACAGCGACCTGGGATTCGCCCGCTACAACGCCGGTCGCATGGCCGAGGCGGCCGCCGCCTATGCCGCCGCCGCCTCACTGGTCGCCGAGGCGGGCGACCCGCTGCCCCGCGCCGAACTCACCATGCGCTGCGCCCAATTGCGCTGGGACGAGGGCGATGTCACCGAACCACTCGAACTGTTCCGCCAGGCCCACGATCTGTACACGCGCAGCGGCTGTCCGATGAGCGCCGCCGACGCCCTCGCGGGCGAGGCCTGGGCGATGCTGCAGCTCGGCAAACGCGACGAGGCGGCCGACCTGGCCGGACGCGCACTCGACATCTCCGCCGACGACCCGGACCAGCCGCCGTCGCTGCAGGCCCAGATCACCCTCGGCGTCTCGATCGCCCCCGACGAACCCGAGGCGGCCCTGCGGCATCTGGACAGCGCGCTGGCCGCCGCCCGCGCCGACGGTCACAAGCACAACGAGGCGTGGTGCCTGAATTGTCGCGGTGTCGCCCTACGGGAAATGGGCCGCTACGACGAGGCCCTCGACAGCCACCGCGAGGCCTTCGCCCTGCTCGACGACCTGTTCGAACCGCACTGGAAGATCCACTTCCTCAACGGCTACGCCGAAACATGCCGACTGGCAGGCCTTTCCGACGAGGCGCTGCGCCTGTACAACGAAACGCTCGACCTCGCACCGCGGCTCGGGTACCGGTTCGAGCAGGCCAGGGCGAACGAGGGCATCGCCGACGTCCTCGACGACACCGATCCGGCTGCCGCGCAACAGCATCGCGCGGCGGCCGAGGAATTGCTGCGGGAACTCAGCCCATCGACTTAGCCCCGTCGAGGGCTTCCCGGATGATGTCGGCGTGGCCCGAGTGCTGCGCGGTCTCGGTCATGATGTGCATGAAGGTGCGTCGCGCGCTCCACCGGCCGCCGGGTTCGAACCAGGGCGCCTCGGGCAGCGGCTGGGTCGCGTTCAGGTCGGGCAGCGTGCGCACCAGTTCGTCGGTGCGGGCCGCGACCTGGTCGTATTCGGCGAGCAGTCCGGCGAGCGTCTCGCCCGGCAGCATGCGGAAGGCATTGCTCCATTCCGCGAGCTGCTCCTCGGTCATCGAGTCGAAACTCGGGCCCGCCGCAGGGCCGTCGACGATGAACTTCGCCCAGTTCGCTTCCACCGCGGCCACGTGTTTGATGAGTCCGCCCAGGCACAGTTCGCTCACGGTGGTGCGCAGCGCGGCCTGTTCGTCGGTGAGGTCGCGCGTGGTGTTGCGCAGGAAGTAGCGGTGCTTGGCCAGCATCTCGAGGAGGTCGGCGCGTTCGGTGTCGAGCATTGTTTCGGTCATAAATATCAAGGTAGAAGGCATTGCGGTCAGTTTCTGTCCGCAATGAACGGATACTGGGAATATGGCTGATACCAGTGCACGCACCCTGCGGCTGCTGTCGTTGCTGCAGACCCACCGCTACTGGCCGGGCACCGAACTCGCGGCGCGGCTGAAGGTGTCACCGCGCACCCTGCGCCGCGATATCGATCGCCTGCGCGACCTGGGCTACCCCGTGGACGCTCGCCCCGGCATCGAGGGCGGCTATCAGCTGGCCGCGGGCGCGGCCATGCCCCCGCTGGTGCTCGACGACGACGAGGCTGTCGCGATAACCGTCTGTCTACAGGCCGGTTCCGAAGGCGCAGGCGACGGCCTTGCCGAACCGTCCGTGCGCGCTCTCGGCAAACTCGGCACCGTCCTGCCCGCCCGCCTGCGCCGCCGCGTCGATGCCCTGCGTGCCATGACTGTTTCCGCCGGCTGGCACGCCGTCCCGCTCTCCGATGTCGATCCCTCGGTCCTCACCGACCTGGCCCTCACCTGTCGCCGCGAGGAACGCCTCACCTTCACCTATACCGCCGCCGACGGCCGGACCAGCACCCGCGAGGTCGAACCGCACCGCCTGGTCTCCCTCGGCCGCCGCTGGTACCTCGTCGCCTACGACCTCACCCGCCACGATTGGCGCTCGTTTCGCGTGGACCGACTCACCGACTCCCACGCCACCGGCACCCACTTCCGTCCCCGCGAGCTGCCCGCCCCCGATGCCGCCACCTTCGTGCGCAACGGAATAGGCGGTGCCCGAAAGGGTTACACGGTGGTCGCCGAGATAGAAGCGTCGGCTGAGCACGTCCGCGCGCGGGTGGGCCGCTGGTGCACCATCACGCCCCTGCCGGGCGATCGCACCCGCGTCGAGCAGACCGTCGACACCCTCGACTGGCCCACCTACCTGCTCGGCCGGGTGGAAGCGGAGTTCACCGTCCTCGAACCACCGGAACTCCGTGCGATGGTGAGTGATTGGGGATCGCGGTTCGTCCGCGCGACCCACCTCGACAGCGCCGCGTCCGAGTCGCGGCGCCGGTGAGGATCGGCCGCCCCGCCGACCGATCCCGTGCGACTCAGTCCACGCTGCCGAAGACGCCGTGCGGGAGCAGGTGGTGCAGCCACTTACGCAGGGGGTTGTGACCGAAGTGCAGACCGTTGTCATGGTGACCGTCACGATCGACGGATTCGACCGAGTGCGACGGTGTTTCGGGCAGCGCCGAAGCTTGTGCGGCCACGCCGACCAGGGGAGTGGTGACCAGGGCGCCGATCACGGCAAGCCGGACGACGGTGCGGTGGGAGGAGTGCATGGGCAGTTTCTTTCGGGGAGAACTTCGCCAACCACTCTCGCCTATTTCGCCGCCTTTGTCTCACAATGGTCGGTGCTCTTCTATCGAGGGCGGTATCCGTCCTGTGGACGCTGCATCGGTGGTTGTCCCCATGGTGGCTGTGGCGCAGCGTAACCGGGCGGCACGCCGGGAAACTGCATTCCCGGCGCGGGGGCATGGGGCGCCCGAGCGGGCCTCTGATTGCCTCGGCACCACCGACGAGTCGACGGCAGCAGCGTGAGCACGAATGTCACTGCCGGAAACACAAGCAGCAGGATCGGGCCGAACCAAGGCAGACCGACGTACGATCCGAGCAAAGAGCCCACCGCTGACTGCCCGAACGCCAATTCGAGGTAGATTTTGCTGCCGAGATCGAATCGGCCGAACTGCGCGACGTTCGAAATCGCACCGACCACGTAGGCGGCGACGACTCCCGCACAGCCCAGCGCCACCATCGTCGGCCCCGACCGGCCGCGCCGAAACAGCACGATCGCGCCGATCAGCAGCAGTGCTGCCGCGATGACATCGACCACCATCAGCACTGCCGAGACAACGGAAGCCCACACCGGCGCGAACCCCCACGCGAACAATGGATAGTCCGAAGTCGCCATCCACACGACTGCGGCGATCATCTCGATTAGCCCGCCGACCAGCGCCGATACCCCGGCGACGATCGCCGTCCCCTCACTCGGCGCTCGTTGGACTGGCGCGGGATACATCAGGGTCCTCCTCGAGTCGGCTGCCACCACTGTGACTCATACCCGTCGCGCTGTCGCGCCACGCGTCGAGCTCACCCCCGATGCCGCTGCGTCCGCCGCCGTTCGAAGAACAACTGATCCACTTCCACCGGTTCCACCATCGCCGTGATCTCCGCGAGCCTGCTGTCGTAGCGATGCTCGGTGATGCACCGGTGCAGCCGGGCGCGCCGCTCCGGCCCCAGCCCGCCCCACACCTTCCCGAAACGATTCTGCGCCTCGGGTCCCGACGCGGCGACCAGATCGAGTAGCGCGGGCCAGCACCCGGTTTCGGTCGCCCGCGCGGGCAGCTCCGCGACCGCGGTATCCGACAGTGCCGCCAGCGTATCGCCGACCTCGTTCCTGGCCCGCTCATCCATGCGCGAGGCCAAGGTGAACAGCCCACGCCAACTCTCGACATCGTCACGCTGTTCCAGTGTCGACACCACCCGCGCACCGACACCCGGCTCGTCGAACACCCGGTTGCCGACCAGCGACCACAACCCCAGAGGAGTCAGATGTCCTACCAGCGTGAGGAATTCGGGTACCGCACCGACCGTCAGCGCGTTCCGCACCAGCTTGGTGACGTCGGCAGGCTGGGCAGTACCGAACAGCACGTCGCCCACCCGGCGCACCACGTCGTCCTCGCAACGCGAAAACACCGACAGCGCCGCATGTTGCAACCCCGGCGGCCCGTTGAGCACCGTCTGCAGCATGCGTGGGATCCGGTGATGCGGCCCGTCGAGCAGCTGGCGCACAACAGCACTCAACACCTCGGCATCGAAGGAGTACGCCGCCGAGTAGATCAGCCCCGCATCGTCGCCCACACCGGCTTCCACCGCGGCGATCAATTCCGGTGTCGCACAAGACAGGAACGGCCCCGCCGTCACATAGTCGCGCCGCCGCAACAACTCGTTGACGATCCGCACCACCGGCCGCGCGGGCGCCTGATCGGCCAGCTGCGCGATGGCCCGAGGATCCAGGTACGGAGCACAATCGGCCGCGTAACTCGTATCGAGCATCGCCAACGTCTCCACCGCCTTCTGCGGATGCTCGACCCCCACAGCCCCCGCCGCCCGCCCGGTCATCATCGGCGGAACCAGCTTCTGCACCAACGGAATCGAAATCGTCAACGGAATGAACGGCACCAGCGCACTGATCCGCTTGAACGTCGCCGCATGCTGATCGAACAACACCGCCGACACCTGCGCCTGCAACTCGTGCAACCGCGCCGCCCCCAGATATCGCAGATGATGCACCCGTTGCGGATGCACATGCAACGTCCGCGCCAACAGAATCAACTGCGCCCGCGTAGTCAGATCCGTCATCGCCCACCGAACATGATCTTCTTCGCCACCCGCCGCAACGGCCGAGGCAAAGCCCCCACCAACGAGTCGATCGACTTGTCCATAGTCGCCGCCTCGAACGCCCCCGCCGCCCTCACCAGCTCGAACAAATCCCTGGCCTCGCGCACAGGCAGCTGTCGCAGGGCAGGAAGCTCAGTAGCGGCACTATATTCGCGGTCTGTTCGGACGGTCATGCGGGCCCCCATGTACACGGTTCTCGACCCTGAGCTTGCCGCTAACCGTCGCCCGCCGCGCCGATTTCTCGAATAACTGTGTATGGCAACGAAAACGAACGCCGAACTACATGTGACCCGATGTGTCAGTTTTTGTCCGCTGGTGCGGGCTGGCTTTTGGGCGGTAGTTCACCACCAACACACGCGATCATCCCGATCACGCTCGTGCTCTGGAAGACGGCCGACTGACAGGCGCGACGGAAAGGTATCCGTCGCGCCGACGCCGACCTCGGTACCCCATTGACGGCCGAACTCGCTGCACGTTCCCGTGCAGTCCTAGCTGACGCGTGACATGTGGTTCCGAATGTACTCATGCCGGGCATGGTCGTTCTGACCCGTGAATGCCCTGAATTCGCCGATACGAAAGGCCGGACCTGAGGATGCCGGGATAATCTCAAAGTCTTTGTCGAGCAGTTCGATTCGGCGGCGGACTTCGAGCTCATCGAGCTGCAGGCCTGCACGTTGGGCAATCTGCGCCGCTGTGAGGAAAACGTCTGGGTTGTCATGGGCCTGTGCACGGAGCACCTTGTAGATCGGGTCGGCCAATGGATCGTCGTTCCGTGCTTCCGGACTACCTTCATGACGGAGCGCTGCCGCGATAGAAGATCCCAATGCTTTCGCGACTGGAGGGGGGAATGCGTTCCCGATCTGGCGGTACTGAGAGGTCTTGCCGCCAGTGAAGATCCACGCATAGTCGCGATACTCTGGGTCCTGCTTCGCGAGCTCATCTCGGTGCGTTCGGGTGGCGCTTCGCGCGCGCTGTACGAGCCGGTCATCTCGCGTATGCGTGATGTCGGCTGCATCGGCTTGGTGATGAGCGGTAGCCGCGA
>NZ_JBFAKI010000003.1:0-580387 GCF_040655675.1 Nocardia sp. NPDC050378 | reverse complement strand
GTGTACCCCGAAGGGCCTTACCGCTCGACTTGCATGTGTTAAGCACGCCGCTAGCGTTCGTCCTGAGCCAGAATCAAACTCTCCGTTGAAGACTCTCAACCACACCCCCAAAGGGGTGTAATCAGAAATATCTAACTAGAGTCCGAAAAATCTAGCAAAGCGAACACCAGCAAAAAAGATTCGCTGTTGTTCAAAATGTCCAACCTTCCACGACCGGGGGGTACGCGAAGGCTGGAACCAATAAAAATATTGGCACTGACATTCATCGACACACTATTGAGTTCTCAAAGAACACACGCACACACTTCCGACCCGACGATCAGTCGAGGTTTCGGTGCGGCAAGGGTTCGTACTGTAGTCCAAGCGACCCACCGGACGCAAATCCGGTCAAGCCCTGAACACGCAATCAGTCAGGCGCTCAGCGTCCTACCTCGTGTCTCAGCGGGGCTGAGTCGGTGTCCGTGTCGCTCTGACTCGAACTAAGTTACGTGCCGCCAAACACGAAGTCAAATCGGCTGGTCAGCAGGCTATTTCGGCGTACCGACGCGCTCGACCTGTCCTCCGAGGGCTTGCATCTGCTCGACGAACTTGGGGTAACCGCGGTCGATGTGGAACACGTCGTGTACTTCGGTGACGCCGTCGGCGACCAGACCGGCCAGCACCAGGCCGGCTCCGGCACGGATGTCGGAAGACCACACCGGGGCGCTGGACAGGCGCGGGATGCCGCGGACCACAGCGTGGTGACCGTCGGTGCGGGCGTCGGCGCCGAGGCGGATCATCTCCTCCACGAAACGGAAACGGGCCTCGAAGACGTTCTCGGTGATCATCGAGGTGCCGTCGGCGATGGCGGCCAGACCGATGGCCATCGGCTGCAGGTCGGTGGGGAAACCCGGGAACGGAAGCGTCGCGAAGTTCACCGCACGCGGACGCTCCGGCTGCACCACACGGAAACCATTGGGCTCGTAAGAGATTCGCGCACCGGCGGAACGCAGCTTGTCCAGCACCAGCGCCAGGTGCTTCGGGTTCACGCCGGTGACGCGCACATCGCCGGTGGTCATCGCGGCCGCGATCCCCCAGGTGGCGGCGACGATGCGGTCACCGATCACCCGGTGCGTAGTGGGACGGAGGCTCTTGACGCCCTGCACGGTGAGCACCGAGGAACCGGCACCGTCGATCCGCGCACCCATCTGCGTGAGCATGGTGCACAGGTCGACGATGTCGGGCTCGCGTGCGGCGTTGTCGATGACCGTCTCGCCCTCGGCGAGCACCGCCGCCATCAGGATGTTCTCGGTGGCGCCCACCGACGGGAAGTCGAGCCGGATCCGCGCGCCCTGCAGCTCCTCGGCCTTGGCGACCACGCATCCGTGCTCGATCTCGCTGGTCGCGCCGAGCAGACGCAGACCGGCCTGGTGCATGTCGAGCGGGCGCGAACCGATCGCGTCGCCACCGGGCAGGGCAACGACCGCGCGCTTACAGCGGGCCATCAGCGGACCCAGCACACACACCGAGGCGCGGAACTGGGTGACCGCCGGGAAGTCCGCGTGGTACTTGGGCTCCGCGGGGGTCACGATCGTCACGACCGATCGGTCACCGCTCTCGTCGTCGGAGATCGTCACATCACAGCCGAGGCCGCGCAGCACCTCCGCCATCAGCGGGACATCGAGGATGTCGGGGCAGTTGGTGATGGTGGTTGTGCCTTCGGCCAGCAACGACGCGGCCATCAGCTTCAGCACGCTGTTCTTCGCGCCGCCGACCGCGACCTCGCCGACGAGCTGATTACCGCCGGAGACCAGAAACCGTTCGCTCACCCCGCCAGCTTATCGACCGATGCGCCACGACACGCCCCCCTGTCGCCAAACCGGCTCGATCGGGCCGGAACTCGTGACCGCCGAGCCGCTTTCGCGCTAGCGTCCGCCGCCCGGTTGCCACAGCACGTCACCCTCGGGATTGGTGTAGCGGCTGAGGATGAACAGCAGGTCCGACAGGCGATTGAGGTATTTCGCGGGCAGCACGCTCGTGTCGTCGGGGTACGCGGCGACCGCGGCCCAGGCCGATCGTTCGGCGCGGCGGGCAACCGTACGCGCGGTGTGCAACAGCGCGGCCAACGGTGTGCCGCCGGGCAGGATGAACGAATTCAGCGGCGCGAGAGACTCGTTGAACTCGTCGCACCACGCCTCGAGCCGGTCGATATAGGACTGCGTGATGCGCAGCGGCGGGTACTTCGGGTCGGCCACGATCGGGGTGGACAGATCCGCGCCCGCGTCGAAAAGGTCGTTCTGGATCTGGCGCAGCACCGACAGGATCTCGGGCGTCGGCGTACCGAGGGCAACCGCGACACCGAGCGCCGCATTGGCCTCGTCGCAATCGGCGTAGGCGACCAGGCGCGCGTCGGTCTTGGCGACCCGGGAGAAATCGCTCAGGCCCGTTGTTCCGTCGTCACCGGTTCGGGTGTAGATCCGGGTGAGGTGGACCGAAGATCGTGGCTGCGAGTCGTCCGGCATCTCAGATCGGGCCCTTTCGCTTGGCACGGTCCGACGGCCGCGACTCCATCCACGACAAAAAAGCCGCCATCGATCCGCGGTCGAGCGCCAATTCGAAGCTGGCGTGCGGGTCGGTGACGGCTACCACGACGATGTCGTCGGTCATGATGTCGAACTCGTCGCCTTGCGGGTGCCTGCGTTCGACGATTTCGAGACCCTGACGGTGAATCGTGCTGTCCGGGCCGAATTTGAGGCTGGTGAGCTTGAAGAAGACGAGCCGGTCCTCGTCGTAGCGGATGAGGCCGTGCCGCCAGCCCTGGCCGCCGCGCGCGGGCAGTACCCGGAGCAGCGCGGCCGTCCCCCCACGTCGCAGCATGACCAGGCGATAGGTGGAAGCGCCTGCGATGAACACGAGCGTCAGCACCAGAATGATCAGGAGAACCATCCCGGTTTGCAATGCCGTACGCCCTTTCGCTCCACTCGGGTGCCGTGGACACCCCTGTCATATTCAATCACGGCCGCCCGAAACGGTTCCGCCCGGATCCACCGTTCCCCGGATATAACACTGCCGGCGGTGAACTCTCGGAGTTCACCGCCGGCAATGTTCGTATTGTGCAGCGATCAGGACGCCGTGGTCGCCTCGACGGCCCGGACCTGCCCCTGCGCCGCGCGCAGCTGCGCCTCGTCGGCATCCGCGTCGGCGAGCACCTTGCGTGCCGCGTCGACATCGACCTCGCCCGCGAGATCGGCCGACTCGGCCAGCACGCGAACGGTATCGGCGGTCACCGAGAAGAAGCCGCCGTGCACCGCGGCGACGATCCGCTCGCCCTCGGTCGGCACGATGGTCACCGTGCCGCCCTCGACGAGCTGACCGAGCAGCGGCTCATGGCCCGCCATGATGCCGATCTGGCCCTCGGTGGTCTGCGCGCTGACGAACGAGGCCTGGCCGGACCAGAGCTTACGTTCGACAGCCACGAGATCGACCGTCATCGTCCTGGAAGTGGACTCTGCCATCGTGGACTACTTTCCGGCGATCTTCTTCGCAGCGGCCTCGACGTCGTCGAGTCCACCGCAGGAGTTGAACGCCTGCTCCGGGAAGTGGTCGAACTCGCCCTTGCAGACCCGGTCGAAGTCGTCGATGGTCTGCTCCAGCGGCACGACCGAACCCGGCTGACCGGTGAACTTCTCGGCCACGATGAAGTTCTGGCCGAGGAACTTCTCCAGACGACGGGCGCGGCCGACGAGGACCTTGTCCTCTTCGGAGAGCTCGTCCATACCGAGGATGGCGATGATGTCCTGCAGCTCCTTGTACTTCTGCAGGATCCGCTTGACCTCGTTGGCGACCCGGAAGTGGCGCTCGCCGACGATCGAAGCCTCGAGGATACGAGAGGTCGAGGTCAGCGGGTCGACGGCCGGGTAGATGCCCTTCTGCGAGATCGGGCGCGAAAGCTCGGTCGTCGCATCGAGGTGGGCGAAGGTGGTCGCCGGCGCCGGGTCGGTGTAGTCGTCGGCGGGGACGTAGATCGCCTGCAGCGAGGTGATCGAGCGACCACGGGTCGAGGTGATGCGCTCCTGGAGCTCACCCATCTCGTCCGCCAGCGTCGGCTGGTAACCCACGGCCGAGGGCATACGACCCAGCAGGGTCGAGACCTCGGAACCGGCCTGGGTGAAACGGAAGATGTTGTCGATGAAGAGCAGCACGTCCTGGTGCTGGACATCGCGGAAGTACTCCGCCATGGTCAGCGCGGACAGGGCCACGCGCATACGCGTGCCCGGCGGCTCGTCCATCTGGCCGAAGACGAGGGCGGTGTCCTGGAGGACGCCCATCTCTTCCATTTCCAGGTGGAGGTCGGTGCCCTCACGGGTACGCTCACCGACGCCCGCGAACACCGAGGTGCCGGAGAACTCGCGAGCGATACGGGTGATCATCTCCTGGATCAGAACGGTCTTGCCGACACCGGCACCACCGAACAGACCGATCTTGCCGCCCTTGACGTACGGGGTGAGCAGGTCGATGACCTTCACACCGGTCTCGAGCATCTCGGTCTTACCCTCGAGCTGATCGAAGCTCGGGGGCTTGCGGTGGATGCCCCACTGCTCGCCGTCGCGGCCGAGGCCGGGCGAGTCGAGGCAGTCGCCGAGGGCGTTGAACACGTGGCCCTTGACGATGTCGCCGACGGGCACCGAGATCGGCTTGCCCGAGTCGGTGACGCTCGCGCCACGGACCAGGCCGTCGGTCGGCTGCATCGAGATGGTGCGCACGATGTTGTCGCCGAGGTGCTGGGCGACCTCGAGGGTCAGGGTCTTGGCCACCGACGCGAGCTTGATGTCGGTGTTCAGAGCGTTGAACAGCTCGGGAATGGCGCCACGCGGGAACTCGACGTCCACGACGGGGCCGATGACACGGACGACGCGGCCGGCGGTTTCGCCCGCCTTCTTCGCGTTGTCCAAAGTGACAGCTGCGGTCATTAGATTGGTTCTCTTCCTGCGCTTCTAGTCGCGGTCCGAGCTCGACGCCAGCGCGTTCACGCCGCCGACGATTTCGCTGATTTCCTGCGTGATCTGGGCCTGACGCACCGAGTTCGCCTCGCGCTGGAGCACACTGGCCAGCTCGTTGGCGTTGTCGGTCGCCGCCTTCATTGCGGTGCGCCGAGCCGCGGACTCGGATGCCGCTGCCTCGAGCAACGATGCGTAGATTCGCGTGTTGACGTACTTGGGCAGCAGAGCCCCAAGCAGCACATCGGCGTCCGGCTCGAACTCGTACTGCGCCGAGACGACGACGTTCGGCGAGTCCGACATGATGTCGTCGCCGAGCTCGTAGTTCTCGTCGACGAAGCTGACCTGGATCGGCGCCAGGCGGCGCACCTCCGGGGTCTGGGTCAGCATCGAGACGAACTTGGTGTACACGATGTGCAGCTCGTCGACACCCGCCATGGTCCCGCCGCTCAGCGAGTCGACCTCGCCGTCGGACCCGGCCATGAAGGCCTCGACCAGGTGCCGGCAGGCGGCCGACGCATCGGTGTACTTCGGCTGCTGCGAGAAACCGGTCCACGACGCCTGGTAGGGGCGGTTGCGGAACTTGTAGTACGTGAGGCCCTTGTTGCCCATCACGTACAGCACCGGTTCCTTGCCCTCGCCACGCAGGGTGGTCATGAGCTCCTCGGCGCGCTTGAGCACGTTGGAGTTGTAGCCACCACACATACCGCTGTCACTGGTGATCACCAGGACAGCGGCCCGCCGGGCGTTGGCACGCTCGGTCAGCAGCGGGTGCGACAGGTTCTTCGAGGCGCTGGCCAGCTCACCGAGGACCTTGGTGATCTCCTCGGCATACGGCTTCGCGGCCGCGACCCGGGCCTGGGCCTTGGAAATTCGCGAGGTCGCGATCAGTTCCTGAGCCTTGGTGATCTTCTTGATCGAATTCACACCACGAATGCGGGAGCGCAATTCGCGCAAACTTGCCACTACGATTCACTCCCTTCATTCGCCGTATCGATAGTTGCCGACATCAGTGCTGACCCGGCTTACTTGTCGACGTGCTTGCGGGTGACCGACAGCGACTCGACCTCTTCGTGGTCCAGATCGCCCGCGGCGGCCTCGTTCACGACGCGGCTGCCGTCCGAAGCAAGGAAGCCCTGCTTGAACTTGTCGGTCTCGGACTTGATCGCCTCGGCGGCCTCGCCGTCGAGCGGCTTGCGGCCACCCTCGAGCGCGTCGAAGGACGACTGGGTCGCGCTGTGCAGGTGCTCGAGCAGCTCGGCGGTGAAGCGGCGCACGTCGGCGACCGGAACCGAGTCGTAGTAGCCGGCGTCGACCAGGTAGATCGAGACGACCTGATCCTCGACGGCGACCGGGGAGTACTGGTTCTGCTTGAGCAGCTCCACCCAGCGGGCACCACGCTCGAGCTGGGCCAGCGAGGCGGCATCGAGGTCCGAGGCGAAGGCGGAGAACGCCTCGAGCTCGCGGTACTGGGCCATTTCCAGACGCAGCGAACCGGCGACCTTCTTCATGGCCTTGGTCTGGGCGGCGCCACCGACACGGGAGACCGAGGTACCGACGTTGATCGCCGGGCGGACACCCTTGTTGAACAGGTCGGACTCGAGGAAGACCTGGCCGTCGGTGATGGAGATGACGTTGGTCGGGATGAACGCCGAGACGTCGTTGGCCTTGGTCTCGATGATCGGCAGACCGGTCATCGAGCCGCCGCCCATCTCGTCGGACAGCTTCGCGCAACGCTCCAGCAGACGGGAGTGCAGGTAGAAGACGTCACCGGGGTACGCCTCGCGGCCCGGCGGACGACGCAGCAGCAGCGAGATGGCGCGGTAGGCCTCCGCCTGCTTGGTCAGGTCGTCGAACACGATGAGGACGTGCTTGCCCTGGTACATCCAGTGCTGGCCGATGGCCGAACCGGTGTAGGGGGCCAGCCACTTGAAGCCGGCGGAGTCCGACGCGGGAGCGGCGACGATGGTGGTGTACTCCATCGCGCCGTGCTCCTCGAGCGCGGTCTTGACGCCCGCGATGGTGGAGCCCTTCTGGCCGATCGCGACGTAGATGCAGCGAACCTGCTTGCTGGGGTCGCCCGACTCCCAGTTCGCCTTCTGGTTCAGGATCGCGTCGACGGCGACGGCGGTCTTGCCGGTCTTACGGTCGCCGATGATCAGCTGACGCTGGCCGCGGCCGATGGCGGTCAGCGCGTCGATCGCGGTGATACCGGTGGCCAGCGGCTCCTCGACCGGCTGGCGCTCCAGCACGGTCGCGGCCTGCAGCTCGAGCACGCGGCGGTCGTCGGCTTCGATCTCGCCCAGGCCGTCGATGGCCTGACCGAGGGGGTTGACGACGCGACCGAGGAACTTGTCACCGACGGGAACCGACAGCACGTCGCCGGTGCGGCGGACCTGCTGGCCCTCCTCGAGCGAGGCGTACTCGCCGAGGATGACGGCACCGATCTCGGTGTCCTCGAGGTTCAGCGCGACGCCGAGGACGCCGCCCGGGAACTCGAGCAGCTCGTTGGCCATCGCCGACGGCAGACCGCTGACGTGCGCGATGCCGTCGCCGGTGTCGGTCACGAGGCCGACTTCTTCGATGGAGGTTTCCGGGGTGTAGCTCTGGGTGTAGCTCTCGATCGCGCTACGGATCTCGTCGGAGGAGATCGTCAGCTCCGCCATGTTGTTCCTGCTCTCGCTGTGGTCTCGAATGTCGGGGGTTGGGAAGTTTGCTCTGCGCGTTGCCTTTTCAGGACATCGCGCGGCGCAGCTTCTCCAGTCGGCCGGTGGCGCTGCCGTCGATGACGTCGTCTCCGACGCGCACGACGACGCCGCTCAGCAGCGTCGGGTCGACCTGCACGTGCACGGTGACCGCCTTGCCGTAGATCCGCTGCAGGGAAGCCGCCAGCTTCTCCTTCTGCTGATCGGTCAGCGTGACCGCGGCGTGCACATGGGCGACGATCTGGTCACGACGGGCCGCCGCCAGATCGGACAGGGCGTCGAAGGCGACGCCGATGTTGTTGGTCCGCAGCCGGACGACGGCCTGCTCGGCCAGCGCGACGGTGACCGGCTCGGCCTTACCGTTGAGCAGCCGCTCGATCAGCTCACGCCGCGCCGAGGCGGGTTTGCCGTGATCGGACAGTGCCTGCTCCAGCTGCGGGTTGTCGGCGATGATCCGGCCGAGCCGGAACAGCTCGTCTTCCACCGCGTCGAGCCGGCCGCCGTCGGCGGCGGACTCGAGCAGAGCCTCCTGCCCGAGCAGCTCCAGGGTGTCGACCAGGTCGCGGGTGCGGGACCAGTTCTGCGCCACGGCGGTGGTCAGCACTGCCTGCGTGGCAGCGCTGACCTTGCCGCCGAAGATCCGCTCGCTGAGTTCAGCGCGCGCCGAACCCGGCACCGAGGCGTCCGCGAGCGCCACACGCAGCGAACGCTGGTCGTCCAGCACGGCGACAACGGCGAACAGTTCCGACCCCGTTGTGGCCGCAACAGTTTCGCTTCCGGTCAACGCGGCCCGAAGCGCCTCGCGAGACCGGGCACTGGCCTCGCGGCTCGCTGCGTACATGCTTCTCACTTTCGCTGTATCCCTTCCTGCCTGGACGGGACGGCCTGCGTGGTTACGCTGCGCTCCCGCCTACGGCCGTTGACCCGCTCAGGCATGGCTACCTTCCGACCCCGATGGCGTCGGTGTCGTCGAGTTCCTTGAGGAACTTGTCGATCGACGCCGCCTGCTTGGCTTCGTCCGAAACCGACTGACCGATGATCTTCTCGGCCAGCTCGACGGCCGTACGGCCGACCTCGGAACGCAGCTCCGTCAGGATCTGCTGGCGCTGGGCTTCCAGCTGGGAGTGACCGGCGGCGACGATGCGGTCGCTTTCGGCCTGGGCGTCCTGGCGCATCTGCGCGAGGATCTGCTGCCCCTGGGTGCGCGCATCCTCACGGATACGTGCGGCCTCGAGCCGGGCGTCGGCCAGCTGCTGCTGGTACTGCTGCAGCGTCTGCTGTGCCTCGGCCTGGGCTGCTTCGGCCCTGGCGATACCGCCTTCGATCTTGTCCGTGCGCTCTTCGAGGGTCTTGGTCACACGTGGGATCACGTACTTCCAGAACAACAGACCGATGACGATGACACAGACGATCGACCAGACGATGTCGTACGTTGCGGGGACGAGAGGATTCACATCCTCTCCCCCTTCGGCGGCGAGCATCATGATTTCGCGCATCGGAATCAGAAGATGAAGCCGGCGACGAGGCCGATCAGCGCCAGGGCTTCGGTGAACGCGATACCGAGGAACATGGTGGTGCGGATCTGGCCGGACAGCTCGGGCTGACGCGCGATGCCCTCGATGGCCTTACCGACGACGATGCCGACGCCGATGCCGGGGCCGATCGCAGCGAGGCCGTAGCCGATGGCTCCGAAGCCCTTGAAGGAGCTTTCGGTGTTCGCGGCTTCCTGGGCCAGGTAAGCGAGGCTCATGAGTCTTCTTTCCCTTTCTGTTGCTCACCCGCCGGTCGGCGTGTGCAGCAGGTTTGGCGGTATGTAGGTGGTTCGGGTCGGGTCAGTGGTCGGCGGCGTGCTGCGACTGCCCGATGTACACGGCGGCCAGCAGCGCGAAGACGTAGGCCTGCAGGAAGATGACCAGCAGCTCGAACAGAGTGAAGCCGATGGCAGCCAGCAGCGAGAAGGGCGAGAAGACCTTCATCCACGCGGTCGCGTCGAACAGGAAGAACCAGGTGGCGCTGAAGAACAGCACCAGCATGATGTGGCCGGCCAGCATGTTGGCCATGAGACGGACGGTCAGCGTGAACGGGCGCAGGATGAAGGTCGAGATGAACTCGATCGGAATCAGCAGCACGTGCAGCGCGATCGGCACGTCGGGGACGACGATGCTGTGGCGGATGTAGGAGAAGAACCCGTACTTCCTGATGCCCACGTAGTTGTAGACGATGTAGACGATCGCGGCGAGGACCAGCGGCATGCCGATGCGCGCGTTCGACGAGATGTTCAACCCGGGAATCACACCGGAGAAGTTCAGAAAGAGAACCGTGAAGAAGATCGTCGCGAGCAGCGGGAGGAACTTCTTGCCGGATTCTTTGCCGAGTACCTCGTCGGCGATCTGCTCCTTGACGAAAACCACACCGGCTTCCATCACATTCTGCAGGCCGCGCGGCACGATCTTCGGCGAGCGGAAAGCCAGCACGAAGACGGCCACCAGAACGGCGGTCATCAACAGCCGGACCAGCATCAGGCGATCGAGTTCGAACGGCGTACCCTCGAACAGCACCGCTGGAGGGAAGAAGTCGGACAGCGATGGCGCGTGGAACTCGCCCGCCGCCAAAGTGATGACGCTCAGCGTTCTCTCCCGTGTTCGGGCCGCGGGTACGACTGTCATTCCCGCGGTTCGATCGGACATTGACGATCAATGGGGGTCGACTATGGTCGGCTCGAAATTCGACAGTCGCTGTTACGGCGAAACCGTATTAGCTTCTGTACGGGCGTCGGCGACATCGTCGACATGCTTCAACCGGGCACATTCCACCCGGATCGGCAGTAAGCATAGCGGCCCCGGGTGGGATCTCGGTGATCCCCCCTTGGTAACCCGAGGCATAGCCCGAATCCCCGGACCGCGCCCCTAGCTTGGGTGCTTGCTTACCAACACTTTACCAAGCTATCTACGACAGTGCGTAGCTGGGTGGGATTATTCCTGCTCGGAAGCCGTTTCGCTGTCTCCCGCGCGTGTCGTGACGTACGGGACCTTGTGTCGCACAACGCCATAGGTTTCGGCGCCGAGCACGATCAGCAGGGCTCCTACCACGGTGAAGAACAGCGCGGGCCTGCTGTAGAAGTCGAACTGGTTGAGCACACCGACGACGATCAGTACCACCAGCAACTTGGCGACCCAGCTGACCAGCATGACCATGCCCGCCATCGTGGGCGGCAGCTTGGCGCCCAGCAGCACCGACACCACGGTGGTGAGGATGAATCCGCCACCGATCGCGGCGCCGAGCAGCGCGCCCCACAGACCGGGCACCCCGGCGAGGAGGGAGGCGATCACCACCGACGCGACCACGAGCACGCCGAGGCCGATCAGGCCGTAGCGCAGCGCGGCGCGCAGCGGGGCGTCGGGGCCTGGCACGGTTTCGGGTGTAAAGCTCACGGCCCGCACTTTACCTTGCGGGCCGAAGTCAATGCTGGGCCGACTCCGTGCGGCGCATCGAGGGGATCACCGTCACCACCAGCGCGAACACCAATCCGCCCGCCACCAGCAGCACCACGAGCCGCCGGTCCATCAGCGAAGTTCCCACCGCGCCGAAGGCGAGCACGCCGACCCATAAATAGATGAGCAACACCACGCGGCGCTGGGAATGCCCGATCTGCAGCAATCGGTGATGCAGATGCATTTTGTCCGGTGTGGAAAAACTCACGCCCGCGCGCACACGGCGCACGATGGCCAGCAACAGATCGAGCACCGGAATGAACATCACCGCGCCGACCAGCAGCAGCGGCGAGAGCAAACCCACAATGTCGCGCGGGCCATAGCCCTGCAGCGGAATTCGGCCCGAGGCACCGGTGGAAACTGCTGCCAGCATCAAACCGATCATCATCGACCCGGTATCGCCCATGAAGATTCGGGCCGGGGAGAAATTGTGCGGCAGAAATCCGAGGCACGCGCCGGCCAGCGCGGCGGCCAGCAAAGCGGGCGGATAGGTGTCGACCGAGCCGCCCTGGTCGTAGAGCAAACCCACGGAGAACGCGAAAACAGCCACCGCGCAGATCAAACCGAGACCGGCGGCCAGGCCGTCCAATCCGTCGACGAAGTTCATCGCGTTGACGAGGGTGACCGTGATACCGACGGTCACCAGGCCACCCTGCAGGGCGTCGAGCACGACCGTCGAATCGTTGAACGGGTCGTAGATCACGTACCAGCTCAGGCCCATCACGGCCATCACGCCTGCGGCGGTGACCTGCCCGGCGAATTTGGTGAGTGCGTCAAGACCCCAGCGGTCGTCGACGATGCCGACCAGCACGATGATCGTCGCGGCGACCAGCACGGCGGGAATATCGGGCGCGTAATCGAAGCCACGGCGCAGCGCGGGCAATTGATGTGCGAACAAGATCGCGGCCACGACCCCGACATACATACCGACGCCGCCCATCCGCGGAATCGGTTTGACGTGCACATCGCGTTCACGCGGAATCGCCACGGCGCCGAAACCGATGGCGAGTACCCGGACACCGCCGGTGGCCAGGAAGGTCACCGTTGCCGAGACGAGCAGCACGAGCAGGAGCTCACGCAGGGGAACGACTGAGCTCATCGCAGGCGGACGATCACCGGTTGGTGGAGCTGGTCAGGGCCTCGGGTGCCATTCCGAGCACCTCGGCGATATCGGCCACCGGCACCGCACCCTCCCGCAACACCCGAGGTTGGTCCGCGGTGAGGTCGACGATCGTGGAGGCGACGGCGTGCTCGGCCGGGCCGCCGTCGAGGTACACGCTCGCCAGCGAACCGAGTTGTTCCCGAGCCTGTTCGACGGTGGTGGCGGGCGGCTGACCCGACACATTGGCACTCGACACCGCGAGCGGCCCGACCGCGCGCAGCAGTTCCAGCGCCACCGGGTGCAGCGGCATCCGCAGCATCACCGTGCCGCGTGTGTCACCGAGATCCCAGGCCAGCGAAGGTGCCGCCTGCACAACGAGACTCAGCGCACCGGGCCAGAACGCACGGATCAGGTCACGTGCCTGCGGGCGCACCGAGAACACGAGTCCGTCGATGGTGTGCCATGAGCCGACGAGCACCGGAACCGGCATATCGCGACCGCGTCGCTTGGCGGCCAGCAGGTCGGCGACGGCGGACGAATCGAACGCGTCGGCGGCGATGCCGTAGAGGGTGTCGGTGGGCATCACGACGAGGCGACCCGACTTCAGCGCACTGGTGGCCGCGGTGATCCCGGCGTCTCGAGACGCCTCATCGGCACAGTCGTAGACAGTACTCAAAGCTGTCCGCCTCCTCCGCGTACTTTCCCGGTCTTTAGCTGCGGGCAAGAGTGTAGCCCCCGGTGTGAGGGGCCGGACCCGAGGGACTTTTGGGGGCACATCAGGCGGTTAGCCACATGATTGCCCGGGAGAGCGGCGACCGAATCGCCGCGCTCCCGTCTCCGACGGTTCAGCCGTGCAAGGGCCGGTGGGCCGTGACGAAGCGGGGCTTTTCGGACAGGTCCGTGTGTTCGGCGACATCGGTGAGGTCGGCGGCCGACAGCAGCGCCGCTACTCCCCCGCCATTGGCGTCGTCGTGTTCGACGGCGGTGGCGCCGCCGGGGCGCAGGAGGCGGGCGATCGTCGGCACCATGCCCCGGATGACGTCCAGACCGTCGGGACCGCCGAAGAGGGCGCGGTGGGGGTCGTGGTCGGCGACCTCGGGGTCGAGGACCGCGTCCTGGGGGATGTAGGGCGGGTTGGCGACGACCAGGTCGGCGCGGGCGGTGAGGTGTTCGACCACGAACGGGTCGGTGACGTCACCGGAGTACAGGGTGATGGGGGTGTCGCCCGCGGCGATGCGCGTGTCGGCGTTGCGGCGGGCCCAGCGCAACGCGTCGGGATCGAGCTCGACGGCGTGCACGTCGGCGTCCGGGCGGGCGTGCGCGATGGCCAGGGCCAGCGCGCCGGAGCCGGTGCACAAATCGACGACGATCGGTGCGTGCGCGAGCGGCTGTGTCTCGAGGAAGCCGAGCGCCCAGGCGAGCAGCAGCTCGGTTTCCGGGCGCGGCACGAACACGCCGGGTCCGACGGCGAGGTCGACGGCACCGAGGGGCGCGGTTCCGGTCAAGTGCTGCAACGGGATCCGCGCCGCGCGCTGCTCGATCAGCGCCTCGATGCGCGCGGCGGTGTCGGTGTCGACCATCGGGATCAACGCAAGGCGCATCCGCTCCACGCCCAGCGCGTGCGCGGCGAGGTTCTCGGCATCGAACATCGGCGAGCCGACGCCGGCCGCTTGGAGGCGCGCGGCGGCCGTGACGATCAAAGGCCGCAACGGGATCCGCGCGGTCACGGTCTCATCCGGCACTGTCACCACGACCTCCGAAGGTGGGCGAGACCGCGTAGGCCGTGCGGCGTGGGTCGTTCACGCCCTTACTCGGCAGCCATCCGGGCCTCGCGGTCGGCTTTGCCGAGCGCGTCGAGCAGGGCGTCCATATCACCGTCGAGGACGGCGTCGAGGTTGTGCGCCTTGAACCCGATGCGGTGATCGGCGATCCGGTTCTCGGGGAAGTTGTAGGTGCGGATGCGCTCGGAGCGGTCGACGGTGCGGATCTGGCTGGCGCGACCGGCCGCCGCCTCCTGCTCGGCCTGCTCTTCGGCCAGCGCCTGCAATCGCGCGGCGAGGACCTGCATGGCACGGGCCTTGTTCTGCAGCTGCGAGCGCTCGTTCTGGCAGGTCACCACGATGCCCGAGGGCAGATGGGTGATGCGGACGGCGGAGTCGGTGGTGTTCACGCCCTGACCGCCCTTGCCGGAGGACCGGTACACGTCGATGCGCAGGTCGGTCTCGTCGATCTGCACCTGCTCGACCTCGTCGGGCTCCGGATAGATCAGCACGCCCGCGGCCGAGGTATGGATGCGGCCCTGCGACTCGGTCACCGGCACGCGCTGCACGCGGTGCACGCCGCCCTCGAACTTGAAGCGCGACCACACACCGTCGCGCGCGGCGTCCTTGCTCTTGATCGACAGCGTCGCGTCCTTGTATCCGCCCAGGTCGGAATAGGTGACGTCGAGCGTCTCCACCTTCCAGCCGTGCCGTTCGGCGTAGCGGATGTACATGCGCGCCAAGTCGGCGGCGAACAGTGCCGACTCCTCGCCACCCTCGCCGGACTTCACCTCGAGCACCACGTCGTCGCCGTCGTGCGGGTCGCGCGGGGCGAGCAGATCGGCGAGGGCTTGCTCGAGTTCGGCCAGTTGGGCTTCCAGCCCGGGCACCTCGGCGGCGAAGGTGGCGTCGTCGGCGGCCAGTTCACGGGCGGCCTCGAGGTCGTCGCGCACCGCTTCGAGCTTGCGGTAGGTGCTCATCACCGGCGCCAGCTCCGCGAACCGCTTGCCCACCCGGCGTGCCGCGCCCGCGTCGTTGTGCAGCGACGGATCGGCCAGCTGCGTCTCCAGGCCCTGGTACTCGGCCAGAATGTCGTCGATGGCGGACGGTTGCGTCACGGAGGATTCCTTTGTGATGTGCGGGGCGACGGCTCGGGTAGAGAAACCACCGACGCCCGGCCTGCAGAAGCAGAACCGGGCGTCGGGGGAGGCAACTAGCTTTCGGCGTCGGCCTTCTTGCCTGCGCGCTTGCCGTAGCGAGCCTCGAAGCGAGCCACGCGGCCGCCGGTGTCGAGGATCTTCTGCTTGCCCGTGTAGAACGGGTGGCACTGCGAGCAGACCTCGACCGTGATCTGGCCGGACTCCTTGGTGGAGCGAGTCTGGAAGGTGTTGCCGCAACCACACACGACGGTGGTGTCGACATACGTGGGGTGGATTCCTGCCTTCATGGGCGTCCTCTCGATAATGGTCGCCGGGTCGTAGCCCCATGGGGTGGAGTACGTGAACCGGAACCGACTAGGCGGGATGTCTGCGAACTCGCAGACACACAGCGGTCCAGTATGCCAGACCCGGCCGCCCTCATGAGAACACCCCCTACCCTTCGGATGTTCCCGGCAAACCGAAAGGGCCCCGCCGAAGCGGAGCCCTTTCGCCTGGGTCACTCGTCGAGTGCGCCCGGTGCGGTCTTGGAGACCGACATCAGGAACTCGAGGTTGTTCTTCGACTTCTTCAACCGGTCGATGAGCAGGTCGATCGCCTGATGTGAATCCAGGCCCGAGAGCACCCGGCGCAGCTTGTGCAGCACCGCGGCCTCGTCCGGGGACATCAGCAGTTCGTCCTTGCGGGTGCTCGACAGGTTCACGTCGACGGCGGGGAACACCCGGCGCTCGGCGATCTTGCGGTCGAGCTTGAGCTCGGCGTTGCCCGTGCCCTTGAACTCCTCGAAGATCACCGTGTCGCCGGTGGAACCGGTCTCGACCAGCGCCGTGGCGATGATCGTGAGCGAGCCGCCGTTCTCGATGTTGCGCGCCGCGCCGAGGAACCGCTTGGGCGGGTACAGCGCGGTCGAGTCGACACCACCGGAGAGGATGCGACCCGAGGCAGGCGAGGAGTTGTTGTACGCACGGCCCAATCGGGTGATCGAGTCGAGCAGCACCACAACGTCTTTGCCCATCTCCACCAGTCGCTTGGCCCGCTCGATGGCGAGCTCGGCGACGGAGGTGTGGTCGGCCGGCGGACGGTCGAAGGTGGAGGCGATGACCTCACCCTTCACCGAACGCTGCATATCGGTGACCTCTTCGGGTCGCTCGTCGACCAGCACGACCATGAGGTAGCACTCGGGGTTGTTGGTCGCGATCGCGTTCGCGATGTCCTGCACCACGGTCGTCTTACCGGCCTTGGGCGGGGAGACGATCAGCGCGCGCTGGCCCTTGCCGATCGGCATGATCAGGTCGATCACGCGGGTGCTCAGCTTGTTGGGCGTGGTCTCGAGGCGCAGTCGCTGGTTCGGGTACAGCGGGGTGAGCTTCTGGAAGTCGGGACGACGCCTGGCCGCCTCCACCTCGCCACCGTTGACGGTGTCCAGGCGCACCAGCGGGTCGAACTTCTGCCGCTGGTTGCTCTGCTCGCCATCGCGCGGCGCGCGGACCGCACCGGTGATGGCGTCACCGCGGCGCAGACCGTTCTTGCGGACCAGGTTCATCGACACGTACACGTCGTTGGGCCCGGCCAGGTAGCCGGAGGTCCGCACGAAGGCGTAGTTGTCGAGCACGTCGAGGATGCCCGCGACGGGCTGCAGGACGTCGTCCTCGCGGATCTCGAAGTCGCGGGCCTCGCCGCCACCGGAGCTCGTGCCACCGTCGCGGTCACGTCCGCGACGACGCTCACGGAAGCGACGGCCCCGGCGACCGCGGCCGCCTTCCTCGTCGTCGCCACCACGATCACGGTCGTCGCGCGGGCCACGATTGCCGCCCGCGTTGCCGTTCTGGTTCTGGTTGCGCTCGCCGCGCTCGTTCTGGTTGCGGTCGTTCTGATTACGCTCGCCACCGGCATTGCGCTCGCCACCGGCATTGCGGTCATTGCGCTCGCGACGCCGCTCGCCCTGCTCGCCGCCCTCGGCCTGCTTGGGCTCCTCGGCGCGAGTTTCGGTGCGATTCTCGGCGGGGGCGTTCTCGCCGCCACCGGAACGGGCCTGATCACGACCGCGACGCTGCCTGCCACGGCCACGCTGACCGCTCTCGCGACCGGACTCCTCGCCCGCCTCGGCGGGGGCTTCGGTCTTGGCTTCGACCGGCTTGGTCGCAGCGGTCTCGGTCTCGGCCTGCTTGGTCTCGGCGGCCTTGGTCTCGACCGGCTTCACCTCGGCCGTCTTCGCCTCTGCCGCCTTGGATTCGGCGGCGGGCTTCTCGGCCTTGGCCGGGCGCTCCCGCTTGGCGGGGGCCTCGGCGGCGGCAGGCGCGTCGGCCGTCACGGCGGCGGCTTCGGCAGGCTTGGCACCCTTGGCAGGCGCTCCGGCCTGGTTTTCTTTGATTGCGGCGATGAGATCGCCCTTGCGCATACCGGAGGTGCCTCGGATACCGAGTTCCCCAGCGAGCGCACGCAACTGCGGCAACAGCATTCCAGTCAGCCCCGATCGTGCGACGTCGGTGTGTTCGCTCATTTTCGAAATCTGTCCGGATTCACTTTCGCGGCCGCCCGAATTCGTCGGGTCGGTATCCACCCCGGGTGTCGCGAGCAGGTCCGTTTCTGTCACGGAAATCCTTTCCTTCCCTCGAATGCCGTGTGCTGAGTCGAGGGTTCGTTCCGCAGACCCGGCAACATATGCCGAGCTCGGATTATGCGTCCCACAGGACGCGTGTGCCGTACTACCCGCCCCGCCGGACCGGAGGCTTCGCCACCAGAAGAAAGTGGTAAGGGGAGCGATTGCCCTGATGAAGCACCGGCGTCTGATGCGCACGATGTACGGACCACCCCAGAATAGCCGCCTATCACGAACAACGGCAAGGCAGGCACGCCGTCAGTCGACCGACACCCCGTCGGCGATACCTGGCTCGACCACGCGCAAACCGTCCTTCTCGGCCAGTTCACGCAGGTCAGCGGGGAATTCCGTGGTCGCGAGCGCGAGGATGGTCGGGCCCGCACCCGAGACCGTCGCGGCGATTCCGGCGTCACGTAGCCGCTCGATCCAGGCGGTGGTGAGCGGTAGCGCGGGGGCACGCTGGGTCTGGTGCAATCGGTCGGCGGTCGCGGGCATCAGCAGGTCGGGACGCTCGGTCAACGCGACGACGGCCAGGGCCGCCCGGCTCACGTTGAACGCGGCATCGCCGTGGGGCACCTGCTCGGGCAGCAGCCCGCGCGTGTGCGCCGTGGACGAACGCTCCTGCGGAATCAGCACCACCGGACGCAGCGCCCGCGCGGGATCCAGGCGCACAGCCCGGTAGGCGCGGGCCTCGGCGTCGGTCTCGGTCCACGAGACGACGACACCGCCGAGCACGCTGGCGGCGGCGTTGTCGGGATGGCCCTCGAACTCCGAGGCCAGCTGCACCAGCCGGTCACCGTCGAGGCGAAGTGCCTGGTCGAACTTCGCGGCCAGCCCGGCACCGGCGGCCAGGCCACCGACCACGGCCGACGCACTGGAACCGAGACCGCGTGAATGCGGAATGACGTTGCGGCACACGACATCGAGGCCGTCGGCCCAGACGCCGAGGGATTCCAGGCCGCGCTCGATGGCGCGGACGACCAGATGGGTTGGGCCCCACGGCACGTCGTCGGCGCCCTCACCCTCGACCCGGATCGCGAGACCGGATTCGGTGGTGCGCACGACGATTTCGTCGTAGATGCCCAATGCCATTCCGAGACAATCGAATCCGGGTCCGAGATTGGCGGTGGAGGCCGGAACGCGCACGGTCACTTCGAGACCGGCGGGCAGGGTCGCTGTCATCAGCGTCGGCTCACGTGCGGTCAACTCAGGCCAGCTCGAGTTCGCGGGCGATGGCGACCGGATCCACCGCGATCGGCTTGACCTCGGGCATTCCGGCCAGCGCGTTGTCGGGGTCCTTGAGGCCGTTGCCGGTGACGGTGCACACGACGGTCAGGCCCGAATCCAGCCAGCCCTCCTTGCGCGCGGCGAGCAGACCGGCCACGCTCGCGGCCGACGCGGGCTCGACGAACACGCCCTCGGTCGCGGCGACGAGACGGTAGGCGGCGAGGATCTCCTCGTCGGTGGCGGCCCGGAAGGCACCACCGGACTGCTCCTTGGCCTCCATCGCACCGTTCCACGAGGCCGGTGCGCCGATGCGGATCGCGGTGGCGACGGTTTCGGGGTCCTTCACCGGCGCACCGTTGACCAGCGGCGCGGCACCCGCGGCCTGCACACCGAGCATGCGCGGCAGCACCGAGGTGATGCCGTCGGCGTGGTATTCGCGGTATCCGCGCCAGTAGGCGGTGATGTTGCCCGCGTTACCGACGGGCAGCACATGCACGTCGGGCGCCTTGCCGAGCACATCGCAGATTTCGAAGGAAGCGGTCTTCTGCCCTTCGATGCGGGCCGGGTTCACCGAGTTCACCAGTCCGACCTGCGGGAATTCGGCGGTCACCTTGCGGGCCAGCTCGAGGCAATCGTCGAAGTTGCCCTCGACCTGGATGATCTTGGCGCCCAGCATCACGGCCTGGGCCAGCTTGCCCATCGCGATCTTGCCCTGCGGGATCAGCACGGCGCATTCCATGCCCGCGCGGGTGGCGTAGGCGGCGGCCGAGGCCGAGGTGTTGCCGGTCGACGCGCACAGCACGGCCTTCTGACCTCGGTACTTGGCGTCGGTCATGGCCATGGTCATGCCACGGTCCTTGAACGAACCCGTGGGGTTGGCACCCTCGACCTTCAGGTACACCTCGCACCCGGTGAGTTCGGACAGGTGCGTGGCGGGGACCAGCGGAGTACCGCCCTCGAACAGGGTCACCGGCTCCCAATCGGCCGCACCGGCCAAGCGGTCACGGTAAGCCGCGATCAGGCCGGGCCAGCGCGAGTGCACGCCGCTCTGCGGGGCGATGCCAGTGGAGCTCATGATTCTTCTGTGCCTTCCAGTCTGAGAACGCTGGTCACAGCGGTGACGGAATCCATCTCCGCCAATACCGCGACAGTATCGGCCAGCGACGACTCCACCGCATGGTGGGTGACGACCACGAGCCGGGCGCCATCGCCGTGACCCTGCTGACGCACGGTGGAGATGCTCACTCCGTGCTGGGCGAAGGTGTCGGCGACCGCGGCGAGCACGCCGGGACGGTCCTCCACCTGCAGGTTCACGTGGTAGCGGGTGGGGGTGTCACCGATCGGCGCGATCGGCAGCTCAGCATAAACCGATTCGCCGGGTGCGCGACCACCGTAGAACTTGTTGCGCGCGGCCATCACCAGGTCGCCGAGCACGGCCGAGGCGGTCGGCGCGCCGCCCGCGCCCTGCCCGTAGAACATCAGGCGACCGGCGTTGTCGGCCTCCACGACCACGGCGTTGAACGCGCCGTTGACCGATGCGAGGGGGTGCTTGCGCGGGATGAGCGCCGGGTACACGCGCACGGAGACACGATCCTTGCCGCCTTCGGCCGCGCTCGGCTCGCCGGGAACGCGCTCGCAGATGGCGAGCAGCTTCACCGTGCAGCCGACGGCCGAGGCGGTCTCGAGGTCTTCGGCGGTGATCTTGGAGATGCCCTCGCGGTACACATCGGCGGCGGTGACACGGGTGTGGAACGCCAGCGAAGCCAGGATCGCGGCCTTGGCGGCGGCGTCGTAGCCCTCCACGTCGGCGGTGGGGTCGGCCTCGGCGTAACCCAGGTCGGTGGCCTCGGCGAGCACGTCGTCGTAGGCGGCGCCGGTCTCGTCCATCGCGGAGAGGATGAAGTTGGTCGTACCGTTCACGATGCCGACGACCTTGTTCACCCGGTCGCCCGAGAGCGACTGGATCAGCGGACGCACCACCGGGATCGCACCGGCGACCGCGGCCTCGAAGTACAGGTCGGCGCGGCTGCTCTCGGCGGCGGCGGCCAGCTCGCCGGTGTAGTCGGCCAGCAGCGCCTTGTTGGCGGTGACCACGGACTTGCCCGCGGCGAGGGCGTCGCCGATGAGCTTGCGAGCCGGGTCGATACCGCCCATGACCTCGACCACCAGGTCCACATCGTCGCGGGCCAGCAGCGCCTCGGCGTCGGTGGTGAGCAGCTCGGCGGGCAGCCCGCGGTCCTTGGACAGGTCGCGCACGGCGACACCGCGCAGCACCAGCGGCGCGCCGACGCGCGAGCGCAGGTCGTCGGCGTGATCGCGCAGCACGCGCACCACCTCGGTGCCGACGGTGCCCATGCCGAGCACGGCTACGCCGAGCGGGCGCCCCGCGTCGTTGGTGCCGTTCATCCTTCTACCTCCAGGCTGAGCAGGTCCGCCACCGTTTCCCGGCGCAGAATCAGTCGCGACTCCCCGTCGCGCACCGCGACCACGGCGGGCCGGGTGAGCAGGTTGTAGCGACTCGACATCGAATAGCAGTACGCCCCCGTCGCCGCGACCGCGACCAGGTCGCCCGGTCCGGCGTCGGCGGGCATCCACGTGTCGCGGATGACGATATCGCCGCTCTCGCAATGCTTTCCGACCACGCGCGCGACCACGGCGTGCGCGTCGGAGCTCCGCGAGACCAGACGGCAATCGTAATCGGCCTGGTAGAGCGCGGGGCGGATATTGTCGCTCATCCCGCCGTCGACGCTGACATACCGGCGCCGCGCGCCACCGTCGAGCTCGACGTCCTTGATGGTGCCGACCTCGTAGAGGGTGACGGTGCCCGGTCCGGCGATCGCGCGGCCCGGCTCGACCGCGATGATCGGCTCGGGTAGCCCCGCGCGGGTGGCCTCGGCGGCGACCAGGTCGCGCAGCTTGGCGGCGAACTCGTCGAGCTCGGGCGGGTTGTCGCTGGGCAGGTAGGCGATGCCGAGGCCACCGCCCAGGTCGAGGGTGGAGATCTGGGCGGTGCGTTCCACACCGAACTTGTCGATCGCCTCGCGCAGCAGGCCGAGCATGCGGCGGGCGGCGATCTCGAAGCCGTCGAGCTCGAAGATCTGCGAACCGATGTGGCTGTGCAGGCCGACCAGGCGCAGGTTGTCGGCCTCGAAGACGCGCGCCAGGGCTTCCATCGCGTCGCCGCCTGCGATCGAGAAGCCGAACTTCTGGTCTTCGTGGGCGGTGGAGATGTACTCGTGGGTGTGCGCTTCGACGCCGACGGTCACGCGGACCAGCACGTCCTGCACCACACCCGCGGCACCGGCGACGGCTTCCAGGCGTTCGATTTCGTAGAGCGAGTCCACGACCACGTGTCCGACGCCCGCCGCGACGGCGGCTTCCAGCTCGGGGACGGACTTGTTGTTGCCGTGCAGGGCGATTCGCTGCGCGGGGAAGCCCGCGTTGAGCGCGATGGCCAGCTCGCCACCGGAGCACACGTCGAGAGAAAGGCCCTCGTCGCGGATCCAGCGGGCGATCTCACCGCACAGGAACGCCTTCGACGCGTAGTGCACGCGCGCGGCCGTGCCGAACGCGGCGACCATGTCGCGGCAGCGCGAGCGGAAGTCGTCCTCGTCGATCACGAACAGCGGAGTGCCGTACTGCTCGGCCAGCTCGGTGACGGGGATGCCTGCCAATCGCACCACGCCGTCGTCACCGCGCGCGGCGTTGCGCGGCCACACGTGTTCGGGCAGGTCGATCATCTCGCGCGGATCGGTCGGCCGCTCGCCGAGCGTCGGGGCGTGCGGGATCTCGGCGTGCCGAGGCCCGGCGGGGTGTGCGCTCATGGTGCGTCCTTCCTGGAAAGTCTTGCGGAGCTCACATGCGCTCCGGTGCGCTCACGCCTAGCAGGGCCAGGCCGTTGGCCAGCACCTGACGGGTCGCCTTCACCAGTTCGAGGCGGGCGGCGTTGAGCGGGCTGACCGCGTCGTCGCCCTTGGGCAGCACGCGCATGTCGTCGTCGGACTGGAACGGGTGGTACACCCCGGCCAGTTCTTCGAGGTAGCGGGCGATCCGGTGCGGTTCGCGGGTCTCGGCGGCGGTGGCGACCACGCGCGGGAAATCGCCGAGGGTCCGGATCAGGTCACCTTCGCGACCGGACGTCATCAGCGCGAAATCTGGTGTCACAGTGGCGAATTCGGGGTACTTGGCGGCGTTGCCGACGATGCTGTTGGTACGCGAGTGCGCGTACTGCACGTAGTACACCGGGTTCTCGCTGCTGGCCTTGGTCCACAGATCGAGGTCGATGTCGATGCTCGAGTTCACCGAGGACCGCACCAGCGAGTAGCGGGCGGCGTCGACACCGATCTGCTCGACCAGGTCGTTGAGCGTCACCACGGTGCCCGCGCGCTTGCTCATCTTCACGGCCTGGCCGTCGCGGACCAGGTTCACCATCTGCCCGATCAGCACCTCGACGGTGTCGGGGTCGTCACCGAAGGCGGCCGCGGCGGCCTTCAACCGGCCGATGTAGCCGTGGTGGTCGGCGCCGAGCATGTAGATGGCCAGGTCGAAGCCGCGCGAGCGCTTGTTCTGGAAGTAGGCGATGTCGCCTGCGATGTAGGCGGCGGTGCCGTCACTCTTGAGGACCACCCGGTCCTTGTCGTCACCGAACTCGGTGGACGCGATCCACCACGCGCCGTCCTTCTCGTAGAGGTTGCCCGAGTTCTTGAGCTGCTCTACCGCACGCTCGACGGCGCCGGAGGCGAACAGTTCGCTCTCGTTGAAGTACACGTCGAAGTCGGTGCCGAAATCGTGCAGGTCCTGCTTGATCTGGGCGAACATCTGCTGCACGCCCTCACGCCGGAACAGCTCGTGACGCTGATCGGCGGGCAGGGTGAGCGCATCGGGATGCGCGGCGACGATGCTCGCGGCGATCTCCTGGATGTACTCGCCCGCGTAGCCGTCCTCGGGGGTCGGCTCGCCGAGCGCGGCCGCGACCAGCGACTTCGCGAAGCGGTCGATCTGGGCGCCGTTGTCGTTGAAGTAGTACTCACGGGTCACGTCGGCGCCCTCGGCGGCCAGGATTCGGCCGAGCGCGTCACCGACCGCGGCCCAGCGGGTGCCACCGAGGTGGACGGGGCCGGTGGGGTTGGCGGAGACGAATTCGAGGTTGATCTTGGTGCCGGTCAGCGCCGAGCCGGTGCCGTACTTGTCGGCCGCGGTCAGGATCTGGGTGACGATCGCGCCCTGCGCCGACGCGGCCAGGCGGATGTTCAGGAAGCCCGGTCCCGCCACTTCGGCGACCTCGACGCCCTCGGTGGCCGACAACGCCTCGGCCAGCCAGCCTGCCAGCTCACGCGGATTCGTTCCCACCCGCTTGGCCACCTGCATCGCCACATTCGTGGCATAGTCGCCGTGTTCGGGGTTGCGCGGACGCTCCACTGTGACCTGCTCGGGCAGGACCGACGAGTCCAGTCCACGTTCGACAAGCACCTTCGCCGCGGTGGTGCGAAGGAGATCTGCAAGGTCAGCTGGAGTCACGAGTCTCTATCCTATTGGCTGGGCGGCTCGCAACCACGACCGCCCGCCACGAACGCACCGATCCATACGTCGAAAGAGCTAACCGAGCGATGCCGAGCAGGACAAGCGCAACATCAGCCAAGGCCGTCCGGGCCGCGGGGAAGTCGTCTCCGTCCCGCAAGCCGGGCAAGGGCAAACTCCCGCACAAGAAGCGTGAGGTGCCCTGGGGCCTGCTCGGCGGCGGCGTGGTCATCGTCGCGTTGATCGGCCTGCTGGCCTACAGCCTGGTGCCCAAGTACATGGACCAGGCCGCCATCCGCGAAGCGCAGACCGACCTGTCCGAGTGGGCGCCCAGCGAGCAGAACCAGGACCCGGCGGCCAAGATCGAGGGCGTGGTGAAGCAGGAGTACCCGGCGGCACTGCACGTCACCGAAACGCAGCGCGTCGCCTACGACAAGTCGCCCGCCTACGGTGGCCCGCACGATGTGGCCTGGGCCAACTGCACCGGCACGGTGTACGCCAAGCCGATCCGCATGGAGAACGCGGTGCACTCGCTCGAGCACGGCGCGGTGTGGATCACCTACAACCCCGACAAGGTCGACGCGGCCGGGGTGGAGAAGCTGTCGAACTTCGTCAAGGACCGGCCGTACACGATGATGTCGCCGTACCCGACCCTGGACACCCCCATCGCGCTGCAGTCGTGGGGCCACCAGCTGAAGCTGGACTCGGCCGAGGACGCGCGCATCAAGCAGTTCATCTCCGCGCTGCGCACCAACCCGTACGCGCACCCCGAGGTCGGCGCCAGCTGCTCGAATCCGATCTTCGACGCCGACAACCCGCCGCCGTTCGACTCCTCGCCCTACGGCCCCGACGCCATCCCGATGGACGGCACCGGCGCCAACCAGGACGCGAGCGAACTCGGCGGACTCGGTTCGGGTGTCCCCGGCCTGCCGGGCATCCCGATGCCGGGCGCGCCGGCCGGTCAGTGATGAGTGCGACCACCGACGAACCAACCGGCAGGCGCCCTGCCGGTGCGGTGCTCGTGCTCGGTGCGATCGGCCTGCTTCTGCTCGGTGCCGTAGCGGGTGTGCTGCTGCGGATGCCACTGGAGAAGGCCGAATCGGCCGCGCCCGGGCCCGTCGACATCGGTTTCAACCAGGATATGTCGGTGCACCACGCCCAAGCCGTCGACATGGCGGGCATCGCGCTGATCGGTTCCACCGACAACGACGTGCGCCGCCTGGCCTACGACATCATGACCACCCAGTCGAACCAGATCGGCCGCATGCAGGGCTGGTTGCAGCTGTGGGACGCCCCGAGCCAGAGCGTCGAGGGTTTCATGGGCTGGATGAGCGACACCGGCGGTCACGGTCACGGCGCGAGCCCGACGACCGCACACCACGGCCCCGTGTCAGCGATGCCAGGGATGGCGAGCCAGGAGGAGATGGCCGCCCTGCGCAAGGCCACCGGCCCCGCCCTGGACACCATGTTCCTGCAACTGATGCTGCGTCACCACCAGGGCGGCGTGCCCATGCTCGACTACGCCGCCGAACAGGCCTCGACCACCGCGGTCCGCTCCCTCGCGGCCACCATGTCGAAAACCCAATCCGGCGAATCGACCCTGATGACCACGATGCTCACCACCCGAGGCGCCACTCCCCTCCCCTTCGGCTGAACTTCGGTGCCGGCCCGGATCAACGCCCCGGTCCGGCACCGTTTTTGGCGCACCGCACCCGATGCGATACGCTGTCGCTGCCCGATCGCCCCACAGCGACCGGCATCTATCCCGCCCCCGTAGCTCAGGGGATAGAGCGTCTGCCTCCGGAGCAGAAGGCCGCAGGTTCGAATCCTGCCGGGGGCACCCACGAAGGCCTCCGACCACCGGTCGGGGGCCTTCTTCGTGCACTACTCGTCGACCGGCGTGTACACCGGTTCGAGAATTCCGGACGGGAACGCCTTGCTGGTCACCAAGCGCAACTTCACGGCGTGATCCAGCTCTGGGAACAGCGGCGCGCCCTTGCCCGTGACGGCGGGCAGCACCCACAGCCGATACTCATCGACCACCCCGAGCTCGATCAGCGCCCGCCTCCCACAGCCGGTCGACGAAGTGTGTCGATACGTTTAGAGCTATCGACGGCCGAGCCGCCCGAAAGTCATCGGTGCATCCGAGAATCCTGCCCGGGTTGAACGGCCGGAATGGACCGCGAAATCTGCTGCGCGGTGACAGAAGTCGGCCGGCATCTGCGGGTCGGCGCAGTCGCGACGAGTTCGAGTGGTGGGTGCACGGCTGCTTCTCGACACTCGTCGAGCGGCGGCGACGTCGCGGCGTTCACCAACGGTGGCCCCGGGGTTCGTGCAGGTAGGACACCACGATACGGTTCGTGGTGAGCATCACACTGGGTTCGAGGCCCCGGCCGGCCGGTCGGGGCTTGTTGCTGGTGGGGCTCGGTACGCACGGTTCCACAGGTTTCGGGGCCTTTGCCCCCGGTGACAGCAGGAGCGCGCATGAGTGATCCATCCGAGGGGTTCGGGCAACAGCCGTATCCGGGGCAGCCGCCGAACCAAGGGCAATCGCAACAAGGGCAACCGGGATACCCACAACCAGGGCAGACGCCGCCGGAGTCGGCGCATTCGGCGCCGGGTCAACCGTATTCGGGCGCGGTCGGAGGGCCGCCGCCGAAGAAGAAGCGGACGGGGTTGTTCATCGGGTTGGGGGTGTTGGCGCTGGTGGTGATCGGGGCGGTCGCGGCGGGGGTGGTGCTCACCGTGCAGGGGCGCACGCCGTTGTCGTCGGACGACAAGAAGATCGAAGTGGCGATTCGTGACTTCTACGACACCCTGGATTCCGACGGGTTCATCGCGGCGTCCGAACTGGCCTGTGCGGCCGATCGGGCCGAGATCGAAAACCTCACCCCGGAACAGCGCAAACAGTTCGACACCGCGACCGTGTCGGTGCGCATCGACGACGTGCGCGACATCGTCATCGACGGTGACAACGCGGACGCCACCGTCGTCGGGCAACTGACCCTCTCTGTCGAAGGCGAGGAGCCCGACACCGAGGACAGCACCGAGGAACACCTCACCAAAGAAGACGGCACCTGGAAGATCTGCTCGGCCCCCGCCAACCGGCACTGACATTGCGATCACCGTGATCGCAACCCTGGGCACACCTGCCCCGCCCCGGCAATATCTAGGTCGAGGCGGGCGTGGCTGAGAGGTTTAGGCGACGGTCTGCAAAGCCGTTCACGTGGGTTCGATTCCCGCCGCTCGCTCTATGCGGAACGCGGCCCGGTTCGTGACATGATCGAAAACATGTCACGAACCGGACCGCTACCCCGAGACCCGATCGCCGAGGCACACCGGCAATGGATCGAGCACGGCTGGGGATCGGTCGCCGACGGCATGGCCCTTGTCACCTCCCTGGTCCGGGCCCAGCAGATCGTGATGGCCCGCGTCGACGAGGCCCTCAAACCCTCGGGACTCACCTTCTCCCGCTACGAACTGCTGCGACTGCTCAGTTTCAGCCGCACGGGCGCACTGCCGATGGCCAAAGCCAGCGCGCGCCTGCAGGTACACCCCACCAGCGTCACCAATACGGTCGACCGGCTGGAAGCGGCCGGACTGGTCGAGCGCGTGCCACATCCGAGCGACCGCCGCGCCACCCTCATCGAAATCACCTCCGCCGGAAGGAAATCCGTCGCCGAGGCGACCGAGGCGTTGAACGCGCAAGTCTTCGCCGAACCGGGCCTGGCGCCGGGCGAGAGCAAACAGCTGCTCGAGCTGCTCGCCCGGTTCCGCCATGCCGCCGGGGATTTCGACGACACGGCAAACCTCGCATTCCACGCGACCTGACGGACAGAGCCGCGAATCGCGGGCCGACTCGCTTGGCAGGTAGCGCGAAAAGGTCCACCATGTAGCGCATGGTGCTGGTCCTCGGGGTGTCGGCGGGTGCGGGTGGTGCCCGTGCCGTGCTCAACCACACCGACCAACCGCATCTACCGCCGCTGGATCGGGTGCACATCCCGCGCCGCGCGGGCGCCTCGGTGGAGGAATCGGTACTCGCGGCGATCCGCCGGATGCGGGTCGCTGCCATCGCCCGCGACGAGTGTGTCACCGCCACCGTCGTCACGTGCCGCAGCGACCTGCACGGCGACGCCATCCGCGTGGCGGCGGGCCCCTCGGTGACCATCGTCGACGAACCGCTCGCCCAGCTGCGCTACCTGCGTTTCACCGGCCTGCTGCCCGACACCGATTCGGTGATGCTCTACGACCTCGGCAGTTCCGGCCTCACCATCACCCACGCCGATTGCCGCACCGACACCGTCCTCGCCAGTCAGCGCAGCACCGTGCTCAGCGGCGACGGCTACGACGCGCTGCTGCGCTGGCAGCTGGCCAGAGGCGGCGTCGCCGCCGACCGTCGCACCACCCGCACCCACCGCGAAATGCTCAGCCGCGCAAGGGTTGTCACCGCCACCGACGCCGACACCGGCGAACGTGCCGTGGTGACTCGCAGCGATCTGGCCGCCTTGTGCGAAGCGGGACTGCATCATTCGGCGTCGTTCGTGCGGAAGATGATCGAGGACACCGGCGTACGTCCCGGTGCGCTCGTCCTGCTCGGTGGATGCGTCCGCAACCCGGCACTGCGGCACGCCGTGGGTCAGCTGGTCGACCTGCCGATCGTGTACGACCCTGAGCCGGAATATGTTTCGGCACGCGGCGCGGTGCTGCTCGCCGCCCGGAAACCCTCGCGCCTGCGCATGCCACGGTTGCGGGCGGGCGCGACGGCCGACCAGGTGGCACCGTCGGGCCCCGGTCGGCGCAAATTCCTCGCCGCCGTCGCGGTGACCGCGACCCTTGGCGGCGCGGTCGCCGGGCTGCTCGGCACCGACGACCGGGCGGACGAGAAGAACCCGCCCACGCCCGCCCAGTTCATCGATGGCTCGCTACCCGCCAAATAACTAGCTGTTGGTGAAGTTCGGCGGCCGCTTCTCGGTGAAGGCGGCCATGCCTTCCTTCTGGTCGTCGGTCGCGAACAGCGAGTGGAACGCCCGGCGCTCGAACAGCAGGCCTTCGGCCAGGCTGGTCTCGAAGGACCGGTTCACCGCGGCCTTGGCGAGCATCGCCGCGGGCAGCGACATGCTCGCGATGGTCTGGGCCGCCTCGAGCGCGGTAGCGAGCAGCTGATCGGCGGGCACGATGCGCGACACCACACCAGCGCGCTCGGCCTCCTCGACGCCCATGTTGCGGCCGGTGAGGATGAGGTCCATCGCCTTGGCCTTGCCGACCGCGCGGGTGAGCCGCTGCGAACCGCCCATACCCGGGATGACACCGAGCTTGATCTCGGGCTGACCGAACTTGGCGGTGTCGGCCGCGATCAGGATGTCGCACATCATCGCCACCTCACAGCCACCGCCGAGCGCGTAGCCCGCGACGGCGGCGATGGTCGGCTTGCGGAAGTTGGCCAGGCGGTCCCAGCCGGCGAAGGTATCGGCCAGGAACATGTCCATGTAGGACTTGGTCGCCATCTCCTTGATGTCGGCACCGGCGGCGAACGCCTTCTCCGAACCGGTGAGGACGACGGCGCCGATCGAATCGTCACGCTCGAGTTCGTCGAGCGCGGCGGTGATGTCCGCGAGCACCTGCGCGTTGAGGGCGTTGAGGGCCTTGGGACGGTTCAGCGTGATCCAGCCGACCCCGCCCTTGCCGTCGCTGCCGCCCTTGCGTTCCAACAGAATCGTCTCGAACTCGCTCATGGTCTGCAGACGATACCGAGCGGCGCCGCCACCGGACTACACGGGCAAACCGAGTTCGCGCTCGCCGAGCGGGGCGAAGTACGCGTCGACCTGCGCGTCGGTGACCTCGGCGAGGGTCGCGGGCGACCAGCGTGGCGTGCGGTCCTTGTCGATCACCTGGGCGCGGATGCCCTCGGCGAGATCGTGGGTGCTCAGCGCGGCCACGGTGATCCGGAATTCGACATTGAGGGCGGCGGCCAGGCTGAGCGGGCGGGCGTTGCGCAGGGCGCGCAGGGTCGCCTTCACCGCGACCGGCGACTTGGCCAGGATGTCCTCGGCGGCCTTGGTCGCCTCGGGCAGGTCGGCCGCGCGCAGGGCCGCGATGATCTCCTCGACCGTGTCGGCGCGGTAGCAGCGGTCGATCCAGTCGGCGTGGGCGGCCAGCTCGGATTCCGGTGCGGGCGTGGCGAATCGGGCGATGGCCTCATCGGCGGGAGTGGTGCGCAGGGCGTCCAGGAGCGCGGGCAGGTCGGCCGAGGGCACGAAGGTGTCGGCGAAACCGGTGACGATCGCGTCGCCCGCGCCCATGCGCGCGGTGGTGAGGGCGACGTGGGTGCCCAGTTCGCCGGGCGTGTGCGAGAGCAGGTAGGTGCCGCCGACGTCGGGCACGAAACCGATGCCCGCTTCCGGCATACCGATCTGCGAGCGTTCGGTGACGATGCGGTGGCTGCCGTGCGCCGAGACGCCGACGCCACCGCCCATCACGATGCCGTCCATGATCGCCACATACGGCTTGGGGTAGCTGTCGATCAGCTCGTTGAGCAGGTATTCGTCACGCCAGAACGCGGCCGCCGCGGTGTCGAGCGGGGCGGGCGCGCCGGGGCCGCCGTCGTTGATCGCCTTGGCATCGCGGTGGATGGCGACGATATCGCCGCCCGCGCACAGGCCGCGTTCACCCGCGCCGACGATGGCGACGGTGGCGACGGCCGGGTCGACCGCCCAGGCACGCAGGGCCTCGGTGATGGCCCGGCTCATCGCGTGGTTGAGCGCGTTGATCGCCCTCGGCCGGTTCAGCGTGATCAGACCGAGCCGGTCGCGGACCTCGAACAACACTTCGGCTTCACCCATGTCCGTCACCATAAAGTCGGATGTCCGAGCACCCGCAGCCGCGAGGTGCGAGTTGTGACCCATTCCACGGCGGTGCGTGGGGCAGAATCGGCGCATGGGCACCGACAACTTCGCACGGATATCCCGGCTGCGCGCGCTGATCGACCATGCGAACACCGGTGCGGGCGAACGCGCGACCGCCCAGCGCATGCTCGACCGGCTGATGCGAAAAACCGGTGGCGGCAATGCTTCTCGGTCTTCGGACCGCGTCTACGGTGAGCGGCACCACCGGCCGGGCAGGCACGCGACCACGGCCGCCATCGTGGAGTCGGTGCGCGAGGACATCTCCTTCGCGCGCACCTTCGCCCCCGGTGCGCCCGGTGAGGTGATCGTGCACAGCCCACTGGCCGCGGCGCCGGCCGAACTCACGGTCGCGGTGACCACACCCTTCGCCGACCAGATCGTCGTCACCATCGACGACATCCCGCCGCAGTGGGGCTGGGAATCCGACGAGTTCGACCGCATCGTCGCCACCCGCGACCTGCGCGCCCTCGCCGACGAACTGGCCGAGATCATCGATGCCTACAACCACTACGGCCCCGACGTGGGCCCCCGCTTCTTCCGCACCATCCGCGCCCAGCAGACCACCCTCATCCGCTGACTACCCGCCGCCGTGGAAGGTGGCCCGGTACGCCGAGGGGCTGGTGCCCAGTGCTCGCGCGAAGTGCTGACGCAGGGAGGCACCGGTGCCGAACCCGGCCCGCTCGGCGATCTGGTCGACGGTGAGTGTGGTCTGCTCGAGCAACTGCCGCGCCCTGATCAGCCGCTGTGCGGTGAGCCAGGCTCCCGGCGACATCCCGGTCTCGCGCCGGAATCTGCGGGTGAAAGTCCGCGGGCTCATGGCGGCGCGCTCGGCGAGGACGCGCAGGGTGAGCGGCCGATCCAGGTGGTTCAGTGCCCATGCCCGGGTGCGGCTGGTCGTCGACTCGTCTTCGGCCGGGAGCGGTAGGTCGATGAACTGGGCCTGCCCGCCTTCGCGATAGGGCGGCACGACAGTGCGTCTCGCGACGTCACCGGCGACGGCCGCGCCGTGGTCGGTGCGGATCAGATGCAGGCACAGGTCGATGCCCGCCGCTTCGCCCGCCGCGGTGAAGATGCCGTCGTCCTCGGTGAACAGCACCGCGGCGTCGATACGCACTGCGGGGAAGGCCGCGCGGAGCCGGTCGGCGGACAGCCAGTGCGTCGTCGCGCGGCGCCCGTCGAGCAGGCCGGCGCGGGCGAGCACGAAGGCACCCGTGCAGATCGACGCGATCCGGCGCCCCGCCGCGCGGGCCAGTCGCAGCTGCTCGGCGATCTGGTCCTGCGCGGGGTCGCTGGCCTCGTCGAGTTCGTGCGAGGCCGGGACGACGATGGTGTCGGCGGTGGCGAGCGTCGCACTGCCGTGGTCGACGGTGATGGCGAAATCGGCGTCCGTGCGCACGAGGCCCGGTTCGATCGCACAGGTCAGCACCTCGTAGAGGCGCTCGCCGTCGGCGGAGCGGGCCGAGCCGAAGATCTGGTGCACGATGCCCAGCTCCATCGGCATCACCCCGGTGCGAGCCAGGACCGCGACCCGATGGACAGCCATGGCCCGATCCTTTCACATGTCGGCTTTACGGCCACTGGTGTGCGTGTGCCGGACTCGGCAGCCTGAGAAGGACGAACCAGCTACCGAAAGGACCGCGACCGATGCGAGTGCTGTGGGTGTTCGCCCATCCGGAACCGCGATCGCTGACCGCGCAGCTGCGCACCGCCGGGATCGCCGCACTGCGCGAGGCCGGGCACGAGGTGATCGAATCCGATCTCTACGCCATGAATTGGAACCCCGTGGTGACGGCCGAGGACTTCGCGCACGACGGCGTCGAGCGGCTGGACGTGGCCGACGAATCCGAGGCGGCCCTGCGAACCGGACGGCTGGCCGCCGACATCCGCGCCGAGCACGAGAAGCTGGCCTGGGCCGACACCGTGGTGCTGCACTTCCCGCTGTGGTGGTACGGGATGCCCGCGATCATGAAGGGCTGGCTGGACCGGGTGCTGGTGCAGGGCTACGCGTACGGGGTGCGTGATCCCGAGTCCGGTCGCACCCGCCGCTACGGTGACGGCGGTTTGGCGGGCAAGCGCGCCACGGCGGTGGTGTCGGTCGGCGCCCATGCCGGGCTGGGACCGCGCGGCCTCCACGGCGACCTCACGGAGGTCCTCTTCCCCCTGCTCCACGGCACTTTCTTCTACACCGGCATGGAGGTGATCGAGCCGGTGATCGTCCCCGGCACCAACCGGGTGAGCCACGAACGCTTCGCCACCATCGCCGCCGACCTGCGCACCCGGTTGCTCGCCCTGCCGACGACAGCGCCCATCCCCTACCGCCACCAGGACAGCGGCGACTACGACGCCGACTGGAACCTGCACCAGGCCCACCACCCGGGCGCATCCGGCCTCGGGATCCACCGCCTCGACGGCGAATCCCGCCAGGCTTGCTGACCGAACCCTTGATCGATGGGTAAATCAGCCGGGACGTTTCGGCCCGACGACGGTGGCGACCAGTCCGCCGGTCAGGACGATCGCGCCGACGGCCAGCACGACGCTGGCGACGGCGGGACCGCCTGACGTGTTGTCGGCGACGACCTGACCGACGCCGATCGCGATGCACGCGGAACCGCCGAGGACGAGGACCGGTTCGCGCCGGAGCAGGTAGGCGCCGAGAAAGATCACGCCGACGAAGCCGGTGAGCATGGGACGCCACAGCGATTCGCCGAGAGTCACCGATTGCGCGCCTGTTGTCGCGATCAGTCCACCGAGCACGAATCCGGCCCAGTCGAGGACGAGCAGCCGCGCCCACGCGAGCCCGAACCAGACGGCCCCGAAGACCATGAGCGCGACGCCCTGCCACAGCCAGCGGTGCGTCCCGTCGGTGAGCTCGACGATCGTGGCCACGCCGAAACCGGCGATCGCGACCATCCCGAGCAGGCTCGGCACCATCAGGTAGCCGAGCGTGGCCACCAGCAGCCCCGCGCACAGCGCCGCGATCTCGGCATCGCCACCACGCTCACCGAACGTGATCGCCACGGTGCCGCTGGTCGCCATGGCCGCCAGCACCAGCAGCGCCGATGCGAGCCTGGTTCGCACGGCCGTGGCGATGGGCACACGGCGGAACAGGCCGGGCCGTCCACCTGCCAGCACCACGGCGCCACCGAGCGAACATCCGCTGACGACGGCGAGCAACACCACTCGCCCGGTGTCGGCGACATCGGCCCACGCACGGTCGAGGAACAGCCCGAGGCCCGCCGCGACGAGCCCGGCACCGAGGTAGGCGACGATCTCGGCGACCACCCGCGCGGTCGGCGCGCGACCCACCCGCTCCTGCTCATCGACAGCTCGCAGCACCGCGGCACGCTGGTCACCACTGATGACCCCACCTGCGACCAGCCGCTCCAACGCCACGCCCACCCCGTGTTCGCGAACCATCCGTCGAGTATGTCGCCCGAGTGTCCGAACCGGCCCCTTTCGCCGTGACGCCGTTCACAGTAGGATTAGTTTGATGTCCTAGTATCGGGCGTTCTACAAAATGGCGGAGGAAGTCATGAGCACCTCATTGCACGTTCCTGTCCATCCGGTGCGGTTCGTGACTTCGGCCGCCCTGTTCGACGGGCACGACGCGGCGATCAACATCATGCGGCGCATCCTGCAGGCCCAAGGCGCGGAAGTGATCCATCTCGGACACAACCGGTCGGTGCGCGAGATCGTCGACGCGGTGGTCGAGGAGGACGTGCAGGGTGTGGCGGTGAGCTCGTATCAGGGCGGGCACATCGAGTTCTTCGAGTACCTGGCCGAGGCGCTGCGCGAGGCCGGAGCGGGCGACGTACGCATCTTCGGTGGCGGTGGCGGTGTGATCGTCCCCGAGGAGATCGAACGCCTCGCCCGCAGCGGCGTGCGCATCTTCTCCCCCGAGGACGGCCAGCGCCTCGGCCTGCCCGGCATGATCAACGAGCTCATCCGGCTGTGCGATGTGGACCGAGCCACCGTCGCCCCCGATCTGAACGCCCTCTACACCGGCGACCGAATCGCCTTGGCGCGCACCATCACCTGTCTTCAGCAGGGCGCACTGCCCGAAACCGACCGCGCCGCGATCCTCGCCGCGGCGGACGCGCGCGAGGTACCGGTCCTCGGCATCACCGGCACCGGTGGCTCCGGAAAGTCCTCGCTCACCGACGAATTGGTGCGCCGGTTGCGCACCGACCAGCAGGACAAGCTGCGTGTCGCGGTGCTCGCCGTCGACCCGACCCGGCGCCGCGCCGGTGGCGCCCTGCTCGGTGACCGCATCCGCATGAACGCCCTCGACGGCGAACACGTGTACTTCCGTTCGCTGGCCACGCGCGGCAATCACGAACTGCCCGACGACATCGACACGATGATCGCCGCGTGCCGGGCAGCGGGCTTCGACCTGGTGATCCTCGAGACGCCGGGTATCGGCCAGGGCGACGCGGGCATCGTCGACCATGTGGATGTGGCGCTGTATGTGATGACGCCGGAGTTCGGTGCCGCCTCCCAGCTCGAGAAGATCGACATGCTCGACTACGCCGATGTGGTCGCGGTGAACAAGTACGAGCGCCGCGGCGCGGCCGACGCGGTGCGCGATGTGGCACGCCAATTGATCCGCAACCGTGCGGAATTCGGTTCCGATCCCGCCGACATGCCGGTGTTCGGCACCAGCGCGGCGACTTTCGACGACGACGGTGTCACCGCGCTCTACCAGCACCTGCTCACCCGGCTGACCGAGCACGGCCTCACGGTGGAGCCCGGCGCGCTGCCCCGGGTGCAGACGAAGGTGTCGACCAGGTTCGCCCAGCTCATCCCGCCGTCACGGGTGCGCTACCTGGCCGAGATCGCCGAGACCGTGCGCGCCTACCACCAGGACACGGCACGGGAAGTGACGGCGGCGCGACGTGTTCAGCGATTGCGTGCGGTGCACGAGGAACTGCCCGACGACACCGCCGTGGGCGACCTGCTGGAGGCGGCGACCGGTGAGCTGTCGCCCGCCTCGGCGGCCCTGCTGGACGAATGGCCCGCACTTGCCGAGAGCTACCGGGGCGAGGAGCAGGTGGTGCGCGTACGCGACCGTGAGATCCGCACCCCGTTGCGGCGCGAATCGCTCTCCGGCACAAGCGTTCCCCGGGTCGCGCTGCCCCGCTACACCGACGCGGGGGAACTGTTGCGCTTCCTGCGCGAGGAGAACCTGCCGGGCCGATTCCCCTTCACCGCAGGCGTCTTCCCGTTCAAGCGCGACAACGAGGACCCCACTCGCATGTTCGCGGGCGAGGGCGATCCGGCGCGCACGAACCGGCGCTTCAAGGCACTCAGCGCCCACACCGAGGCCACTCGCCTCTCGACGGCCTTCGACTCGGTGACCCTCTACGGCCACGAACCGGCGCAACGGCCCGATATCTACGGCAAGGTCGGCACCTCGGGTGTCTCGGTGGCGACGATCGACGACATGCGCACCCTTTTCGACGGTTTCGACCTGTGCGAACCCACGACATCGGTGTCGATGACCATCAACGGCCCGGCCCCGACGATTCTGGCGTTCTTCCTCAACGCGGCGATCGACCAAGCGATGCACCGCTTCACCGAGTCGCAGGGCCGGGAACCGACGGAGCAGGAGGCCGCCGAGATCAAGGCGCGCACGTTGTCCACCGTGCGCGGCACCGTGCAGGCCGACATCCTCAAGGAGGACCAGGGCCAGAACACCTGCCTGTTCTCCACCGAGTTCAGTCTGCGGATGATGGCCGATGTGCAGGAATGGTTCGTCCGCAACAATGTGCGCAATTTCTATTCGGTATCCATCTCCGGCTATCACATCGCCGAGGCCGGGGCCAACCCGATCAGCCAGCTCGCTTTCACCCTGGCCAACGGATTCACCTACGTGGAAACGTATTTGGCGCGCGGACTGGCGATCGACGAATTCGCGCCGAACCTGTCGTTCTTCTTCTCCAACGGGATGGACCCGGAGTATTCGGTCATCGGACGGGTGGCACGGCGCATCTGGGCCGTCGCCATGCGCGACCGGTACGGCGCGGGGGAACGCGCGCAGAAACTGAAGTACCACATCCAGACCTCCGGCCGTTCGCTGCACGCCCAGGAAATGCAGTTCAACGACATCCGCACCACCCTGCAGGCGCTGATCGCGGTCTACGACAATTGCAACAGCCTGCACACCAACGCTTTCGACGAAGCCGTCACCACACCCACCGAGGAATCGGTGCGCCGGGCGCTGGCGATTCAGCTCATCATCGCCAAGGAATGGGGGCTGGCGGTGAACGAGAATCCGCTGCAGGGCAGTTTCATCATCGACGAGCTCACCGACCTGGTCGAAGAGGCGGTGCTGCTGGAATTCGAGCGGATCAGTGAACGCGGCGGCGTGCTGGGCGCCATGGAGACCGGTTACCAGCGCGGCCGCATCCAGGACGAGTCGATGCGCTATGAGCAGCGCAAACACGACGGAACGCTGCCGATCATCGGGGTGAACACCTTCCGCGGCCCCGAAAGCGAGGCCGCGGCGCCGACAGTGGAATTGGCCCGCGCCACCGAGGACGAGAAACGGTCCCAGCTCGAGCGGGTGCAACAGTTCCGCGCCGAGCACGCCGAGGAATCCCATCGCGCGCTCGCCCGCCTGGCCGAGGTCGCCCACACCGACGGCAATATTTTCGAGGTGCTGATGGACGCGGCACGGGTATGCACTCTGCAGCAGGTCACCGATACCTTTTTCGCCGTCGGCGGACAGTATCGGCGAACCGTCTGAGGCGACCGAATGCGACTATCGCCGCTGCCGACGTGTGACAATTCCCGGAGCAATGCCGGCGCGGCGATGGGACGTACATGGATCTGACCGGGCTCGACATCATCGATGCGCATATCCACCAGTGGGATCCGCATACGACACCTCGGCTGTTCAGCAAGCACGCCAAGCTGCTGCGGTATGTGCCGCTGCCGGTCGACCTCGCCGCGAAACTCACCCCGCGTCGCGACCTCCAGTTCGTCGGCGATCCCACGGCCTACCTCGGCCCCTATCTGCCCGCCGACTATCGCACCGACCAGGGCGGGGTCACGGTGCGCGGGCTCGTGCACGTGGAGGCCGAGTGGACCGGTTCGGCGCCCGACGAGACGCGGTGGGTGGCCAGCCTGCCGTTCGGGGTCGATACGCCCGCGCTCGCCGCGATCGTCGGCGCGGCCGATCCCGCCGCCGCGGATCTCGGCCCCACGCTCGACGCGCATCAGTCGGCCTCGCCGCTGCTGTGCGGGATCCGGGCGACCGTGGCCCACCATCCCGATGCGGGGGTGAAATCGTTCGCCGCGCACGACGGGCTGCTCACCGCGCCCGCCTTCCTCGACGGTTTCGGTCGGCTCGCCGAACGCGGGCTCAGTTTCGACGCGTGGCTGTACTCGGGTCAGTTGCCCGAGGTGACGGCGCTGGCCGAACGCTTTCCCGAGGTGACGATCGTCCTCGACCACCTCGCCACCCCCGCAGGCGTCTTCGGGCCGGTCGGCAAACACACCGGCAGGACGGCGGGCGAGCGTCGCGACATCTTCGACCGCTGGCGCGACGACATCACCGATCTGGCCGCCCAGCCCAATGTGGTCGCCAAGGTGAGCGGGCTGATGATGCCGGTGCTCGGCCACCCGGTCCCGCCGCGCGGTTTGTCGACCCAGGTGTCGGTACTCGTCGACCGGCTGGGCCCGATGCTCGCCCACGCCCTGTCGGTCTTCGGTCCCGACCGGCTGATCTGGGGCTCGAACTTCCCCGTCGACAAGCCGATCACCAGCCTCCCCGTGGCCGTCGACGCCGTCGCGACCGCGCTCACCAAGGCCGGTGCGTCGACCGATGACCTGCGGAAGGTCTTCGGCGATAACGCTGTTCGCGTTTACCGCATCGACCTGGGGTGACGGGTTTGTCGGGTTCGCGTATGACCTGCCCTGACGAACCGTCGACGCCGCACTCGTTCCCGTGCTCTCGACACCGGACCGGTGCATGAGCCCGACCGGCGATACCACGTTCCGCACGCTGCGAGGCGAGCCCCCGCAGCGCACCTGCTGACCTCAGCTGTCGAATTCGGCGTAGAGGGAACGTAGTTCGCGTAGGCCGGTGGCGGCGGTCTGCTCGTCTTCGGCCGACATGCGAAGGGCCCGGCGCAAGGCCATGGCGTCGAGGTCCTCGATGACGGGGTGGAATTCGATGCGTGGCAGGTCGGGGAGGGTGAGGTGGTCACCGTACGGATCATCGGAATCGGTGGTGCGGGTCGATCTTTCGACACCACCGATGAGGGTGTCGAGGTCGAGTCCGCGCAGGGTGAGGATTTCGCCCGGCTGCTCGTCGAGGCGTTCGGCGAGCAGGTAGCAGACGGCGGCCACGTGCTTACACGGCCAGCCCATATCCGGGCAGGTGCAGGAGAAGTCCAGCTCGGCGGCGGTGGTCGGCAGCAGGTGTGGTCCGAGCGCGGGCGGTAGTGCGCCCGAAGCGATTTCGGCGAGCATCCCGGGCGCTTCGCGGATCTCGGCCAGCAGCAATTCGACCTCCTCCTCGCGCAGCGGCCGCACCGACAACACGGAGGTGAACGGGCTCGGCTGGCTACCCTGCACCTCGGCCGTGACCGCACCGCGCTCCACGCGGTAGTTCACCACCTGCCCGACCCGCGCGTAGGTGCGCCCGCGTGAGAGCCTGCCCGCGTCGGCCACCTTCTCCACCGCCTCGAGCAGCGATTTTCCCCACCAGGTTCGACCGAAACCGCCGCGCGCCCGCGCACCGCCACGCACCGGTTTGCGCGGACCGAACTGACTGAAATCGGCCATCAGTCACCCACCGCCTCGGCCCCGAGGGTGAACAGTTCACGCAACTCGTCGGTGCCGAGTTCGGTGATCCAGTTCTCCCCCGCCCCGACGGCCAGGTCGGCCAATGCCTTTTTGCCGCTGATCATTTCGTCGATGCGCTCCTCGATGGTGTCGACGCAGACGAGTTTGCGCACCTGCACCGCGCGCTGCTGGCCGATGCGGAACGCGCGGTCGGTGGCCTGGTTCTCCACGGCGGGGTTCCACCAGCGGTCCAGGTGGATCACATGGTTGGCGGCGGTCAGGTTCAGCCCTGTCCCGCCCGCTTTGAGCGAGAGCAGCATCAACGGCGGGCCGCCCTCGGCTTGGAATCCGGTGACCATGTCGTCGCGACGCTGCTTGGTCACCCCGCCGTGCAGGAACGGGATGGGGGTGCCGAACCGTTCGGTGAGGAACGGCAGGATCAGGTCGCCGAACTCACGGAATTGGGTGAACAGCAGGGCCTTCTCCCCGTCGGCGAGGACGGCGTCGAGGATGTCCTCCACCAGGGCGAGCTTGCCCGAGCGATGCCCGCCGCGGCGCATGATGGGCGAGGCGTCACCGAGGAAATGCGCGGGATGGTTGCAGACCTGCTTGAGCCTGGTCAGCGCGCCCAGCACCGCACCCTTGCGCGCCATACCCTTGGCGTCTTTGAGCTTCTCCAGCATGTCGTCGACCACGGCCTGATACAGCGCGGCCTGCTCGACGGTGAGGTTGGCGCGCACCGTCATCTCGAGCTTCTCGGGCAGATCGCTGATGACCGCCGGATCGGTTTTGAGCCTGCGCAGCACGAACGGTTCGGTGATGAGCCGCAACCGGTCGATGGCCTGCTGGTCGCGTTCGCGTTCGATGGGGACCGCGAAGCGGGCACGGAAGGACTGCGGGCTACCGAGCAGCTTGGGCATGGCGAAATCGAACAGGGCACGCAGTTCTTCCAGCCGGTTCTCCACCGGCGTCCCGGTGAGCGCCAGCCGATGCCGGGCCCGCAAGGCGCGGGCGGCCCGTGACTGCCTGGTGGTCGCGTTCTTGATGTGCTGGGCCTCGTCGAGCACCACCCGTTCCCAGTGCTGTTCGCTCAGCACCGTCGCATCCCGCGCGAGCAGCGCATAGGTGGTGACGACCAGATCCGCGTCCGCGACCGCGGCGGCGAAATCCGCGCCCTTGCGCCGATCGGTGCCGTGGTGCACGAGGACGCGCAGGTCGGGTGCGAACCGTTCGGTCTCGCGCTGCCAGTTGCCGACCACCGACATGGGGCACACCAGTAGCGTCGGCCCTACCGGACCGACGGCCTCGCGTTCGTGCACGAGCAGCGCGAGTACCTGCACGGTCTTGCCCAGACCCATGTCGTCGGCCAGGATCGCGCCGCAATCGAGCCGGCTCATGGTGGCCAGCCAGCTCAGGCCGCGCTCCTGATAGGGGCGGAGCTGGGCTTTCAGGCCGACCGGCACCGGAACCGGCTCGGGATCGCCGTGTCCGGTGAACAGTTCGGCCGCCCAGCCGTCGGCGGTGACCTCGGTGACCGGCACATTGTCGACCCGTTCGGCGGCGAGTTCGCCGATCATGTCGGCCAGGGTGACAGGCGTGTCGTCGGCGTGCAGCGCCACGTACCTGGCGGCGGCCGCCAGCGCGCGATGGTCGGCCTGCACCCATTCACCGCGCAGCTGGACGAGATCGGATTTGCTGCGCACCAGCCGTTCCATCTCGGCCGGAGTGAGCACCATGTCCCCGAGCGCCAATTCCCAACGGTAGGAGAGCAATCCGCTCAAGCCGACGGTGGATTCGGCGGCGGCCGGGCTGCTCACCCGCAGGCGCATGCTCGGCTCGGCGATGTTCCAGGCGCGCGGCAACAGCAGGCGGATCCCGGCCTCACGCAACGCGTGCGCGCCGTGAGCGACCAGGTCGGCGACCACCTGGGTCGGGAGCAGGAGGTCGAGGCCGCGCGGGTCGGTCGGCAGGTCACGCAGGCGCGGGTAGGCCTTGCGGGCCTGGCCGAGCTTCTCGGCGGCGGTGCGCACCAGGACCGGATCATCGTCGAGCACAACGGGTTTCGGTGCGTCGTCGACGGGACGCAGACACACCTGCAGCCGCCACAGCGCCACCGAGTCGTCGTCGGTGGTGAATTCGCCGTCGGGTTCACACAGGCGAAGGACCAGCTCGGGTTCGTCGGCGGCGTAGCCCTCGCGCCACTGCGACAGTGTTTCGGCCAGCCGGTAGGAGCCCTCACCGAGCGGGGTGTCGCTCATCAGCGCCGCCAGCAGCGGGTGCGTCATCGAACGGTGGCTCAGGTATTCGCGGGCGATCGGGTCGGTGAGTTCGGTGACCAGGTCCTCGAGCACCCCGGCGGGCGATCCGGCCACCCGCAGCGCGGCGGGCATGGCCGTGGCCAGCTCGGCGAGCCACGCCCGCTGCCGTTGCCCGCCGACCAGCCGCCACCGCACCCACCACTGCCCGTCGGCGCGATCCACCTGCGGCACCACCCGACCGGCCCGCACCCAGCGCTCGATGCCACGCGCGACGTGCGCGAGGAAACGCAGGTCGCCGGAGATGTGCTCACGGGGCAGCCTGCTGCGCAACACGACGGCGGCCGTCGGCGGCGCGAGCGCGTGCGCGCGGACCCCGGCTCGACCCGGTGCGCCCGCCTCGTCGACGACGAGCACCTCGGCGCGGTGCCGGAACCGCGCGCGCTCGAGAATGTCGCCGAGCACCGAACCCACCGCGACGGGTTGCCCGTCGTGCCACAGCAGCAGGCCCGAACCGGGGGACCACAGACCGTGCAGCATGGTTGCCATCCAAGCAGGAGCCACCGACACCCCGCGCTCGGCCATCGCTCTGGATTTCTCGGCTCCCACGGAACATACTTGGATATTCCCTGGTCACGGCCGGAAGATCACCGGCGACAACTGCATACTCACCCAGGCGAACCGGCCACGAACCGGCTCGGCCGATGAACCCCTGAATGCGTGCGGAGGGCAGCGATGACGATTCTGCTCCAGGTTCTCGAGCAGAGCTACACCCCAACCACCCCGTGGGAGCGGCGCAAGTTCACGTTCGTCGATGCCGGGAAGATCGTCGGCATGCGCCTGGACGGTCAGTCCGGCGTGTGGATCGATCTGTCCCGGCCCGGTGAATCCCAGCGGCTGGCCCACACGGCCGACCCGCGCGATTCCATCACCTTCCTGCTCACCGTGTTCGCCAAGATCGCCGAGTGCGAGGACCGGGGCGGTTCGTGGTTGATCGGCCACGACGGCACCCACATCTCCTCGATCGCGGCCACCCGGTTCCCACCACATGCCGCTGAGCTCGCGGCCGACGACATCCTGGCGCGCGCCTGGTTGTAGCGGCACGGGTGAGTCGGCGAAGTTGTCGGTGGGGTCGGCTACAACCTGTGCATGGGGAGACTCGCGTGGCTGGTCGTGCTGATGCTCGCGTGCGCGGGTTGCGGGGTGCTCGCGCCCGAACCGGTCGCGCCCGCGCCGGGTAGTCCGACGCGGGCAGAGGTGAGCGCGCTGCTCGATCAGGTGCGCGTGATCGATGCGCGACCACACCCCGGCGGGTACGAACGCGGCTGCAAGGCGGGGCAGGGTTGCGTGTTCGGCCCGGCCTGGTCCGACGACACCGATGCGCCCGGCGGTCACGACGGTTGCGACACCCGCAACAACGTGCTGGCGGCCCAGCTGCGCGATGCGGTTCGCCGGGGTCGCTGTGTGGTGGTGGAGGGCGTACTCACCGACCCCTATACCGGCACCGATATCGCTTTCCGCAAATCCGACGGCGGCGATATCCAGATCGACCACGTCTATCCGCTCGCCGCCGCCTGGGATATGGGCGCACACGCGTGGCCGCCGGAACGCCGTCTGCGCTTCGCCAACGACCTCTCCGTCAACCTGCTGGCCACCGGCAAGGCGACCAATCAGTCCAAGGGCGACGACACGCCCGGCGAATGGTTGCCACCCGCCCGGCCCAACCACTGCTTCTACGCCGCCAAGTACCTCACCGTCGCCGTCGCCTACGACTTACCGATCACCGCCGCCGACAACGCCGCCCTCCACGACATCGCCCGCACGTGTCCTTGACGGGCGCCGCCGCTGTCAGGCGCCCGTCGCCACCGGACGCTTCGGGTCGTTGGACCACTGCGACCAGGACCCCGGGTAGAGGGCTGCGTCGATCCCGGCGATGGCCAGGGCCGCGATTTCGTGCGCAGCGGTGACGCCGGAGCCGCAGTAGACCGCGACCGGTCCGTCACCGAACTCGGCGAAACGCTCGCGCAATTCCTCGGCGGTGCGAAAATGTCCTGTGGGGTAGAGGTTTTCAGCAGTCGGTGCGCTGACGGCGCCGGGAATATGACCGGCCTGCGGATCGACCGGTTCCACCTCGCCTCGGAAACGTTCGCCCGCGCGAGCATCGAGCAAGATACCCGACCATTTCGCGGCGGCGTCCGCATCGATCACGGGCAGTGCGCCGGGGCGGACAACCAGGTCACCGGGGGTCGGGTCGGGTTCGGCGCCGGTCGCGAGTTCCCCGCCGGACGCGGTCCAGGCGGGCAGCCCACCGTCGAGGATGCGCACGTTCCCGACACCGGCCCAGCGCAACAACCACCACGCGCGGGCCGCCGCCATGCCGCCGGTCGCGTCGTAGACGACCACGGGCTCATCGGCGCCGAGCCCCCAGCTGCGGGCGCACTTCTCGAAAGTTCCGGGGTCGGGCAAAGGGTGTCTGCCACGGGCCGGTGACGGTGCGGCGGCCAGTTCGGTCTCCAGATCGACGAACACCGCGCCCGGAATGTGCCCGTCGAGATAGTGCTGTGGACCGTCCGGATCGCCGAGCGCCCACCGCACGTCCAGCAGATGAATCTTGTTCGCCGCCAGCTCCTCCCGAAGCTCGGCCGCCGAAATCAGCACCGCACCCACGCCAACTCCTCACTCCCGGTCCGTCCCCCGCCGCCACCCTACGCACTCCCCGACCACCCACACCCGAAACGGCACCCCACACACCAGGCGGAGGCTGGACAGACGATCACCACGCTCCGGTGGCGGCAACGGCCGCGAGCCGCACGCCACCAGAGCGTGGTGATCGAGCGGCCGACACCGCGGGCCGGATCAGGCCAGTTTCGCGCCACTGGCAGGTGACGCTCGCAGACCCGTCGGGCAGGATTTGCCGAATGTCGCAGGTCTCCACCAGTTCGTCGCCCGATGTCACCGAGAGCCCGACCGGGATAGGTCAGCCGCTCGGTGCGGGCGCGGTGACCGCGCTGGTCGGGTTCACCAGTTCCTTCGCGGTGGTGCTGAGCGGGTTGCGGGCGGTGGGGGCGAGCCCGGCGCAGGCCGCGTCGGGGCTGCTCGTGCTGTGTTTCACGCAGGGGATCGGCATTCTGCTGCTGAGTTTCCGGTACCGGATTCCGATCACCCTGGCCTGGTCGACACCCGGCGCGGCGCTGCTGGCGAGCACCGGTCTGGTGGCCGGTGGATGGCCGGGCGCGGTCGCGGCGTTCGCCGTGACGGGCGTGCTGATCGTCGTCACCGGCCTGTGGCAGCGTCTCGGTTCGCTGGTCGCGGCGATTCCGGTGCCGATCGCACAGGCCATGCTCGCCGGCGTCCTCGTTCCGCTGTGCCTGGCTCCGGTGCAGGCATTGCGTACCTCGCCCGCCGTGGTGGTTCCGGTGATCGTGGTGTGGTTGGTCCTGCAACGGTACGCACCGAAGTGGGCGGTGCTCGTGGCCTTCGCGACGGCGGCGGTGGGCACCGGCATCGACATCGTGGTCGCCGACCGGCACCTCGACCTGTCCGCCATGGTTCCGGCACTGGAATGGACCGCGCCACACTGGCATTGGCAGGCGATCGTCGGTATCGCCGTCCCGCTCTACATCGTGACGATGGCCTCGCAGAACATCCCCGGTGTTGCGGTGATGCGCTCCTTCGACTACCAGGTGCCGTGGCGGCCTGCCATGCTCGTCACCGGCATCGGCACCGTCCTCGGCGCGCCCGCCGGCGGTCACGCCATCAACCTCGCCGCCATCAGCGCAGCGCTCGCCGCCGCACCGAGCGCGAGCCCGGACCCGAAGCGCCGCTGGATCGCCGCGGCCACCGCGGGCGCCTCCTACCTGGTCCTCGGCCTGGCCTCCGCCGCCCTGGTCACCCTCATCGCCGCCGCCCCCGCGGGCACCCTCGAAACCGTCGCGGGCCTGGCCCTGCTCGCCACGCTCGCCGCTTCCCTCTCCGCCGCGCTCACCGAGCCGGGCGACCGCCTCGCCGCCCTGGTCACCTTCCTGGTGGCCGCCTCCGGCACCACTCTCCTCGGCATCGGCGGCGCCTTCTGGGCACTCCTCGCCGGCCTCCTCGTCCGCCGCATACTCCCAGGCCAGAAGTAGGAGGCGAGATCCCAGGACCGTGTTCTCAGTCCGGGTCGGCGAGGCGGTCGAGCAGCGGTGCGGTGCGTGGTCCGACGAGTTCGCGCATGACGAGTGCCATGTTGGTGCGCTCGACGCCGGGGATCTTCAGGATGGCGCCCGCGATGCGGTAGAGGTCGTCGGCGTCGCGGGCCACGATGCGGACGGTGAGGTCGGTTTCGCCGGTCATGCCGCAGACCTCGGTGACCTCGGGAACGTCGGCGAGCTCGTCGACCACCGCGTCCAGCTGGTGCTGATCGACGACCACCGCGACGAAGGCTGCCAGCGGATAGCCGAGAGCACGCGGTTCCACGCGGCGCTCGAAACTGCCGAGCACCCCACCGCTGTCCCAGCGCGCGAGTCGCGCCTGCACCGTATTGCGTGACAGCCCGAGACGGGCGGCCAGTTCCACCCCGGTGGCCCGGGGGCTGGCGATCAGTTCGCGCAGCAATCGCGCGTCGGTCGCGTCGAGGGTCACGGCGGGTTCGCGACTGGTCATACAACGCAGTATGACAGCGCGTCACCCGAGTACAACGTGCATTCTGTTCAGTCACGTGTCGTTCGCTTGCGCAGGCGGCGGTATCGTGGATGCTGTGTGATACACATCGCACTCAGCGATCAGTCGTACCCGCATCGGCCCACAAGGCGCGGTGGAGAGGAGGCGATCTCGATGCCGGAGAAACAGACCTACCCGGTCCAGTTGATCCAGCCGGACGGACGTCGCGTATTCGATCGTGAGCACGGCGCGCTGGTCGCCGATATCGATGCCGAACGATTGCGGGGCCTCTACCGGGACCTCGTCGTGACCCGCCGGATCGATCTCGAGGCGACGGCGCTGCAACGCCAGGGTCAGCTCGGCCTGTGGCCACCCATGCTCGGCCAGGAGGCGGCGCAGGTCGGTTCGGTGCACGCACTGCATCCCGACGACTACATCTTCTGCTCGTACCGCGAGACCGCGGTGGCGTACTGCCGTGGCGTGCCGCCCGAGCAGCTGACGGGGCTGTGGCGCGGAGTGGCCCATCACTGCTGGGATCCCGACGCGGTGAACATGACCAACGCCAATATCGTCGTCGGGTCACAGGGCCTGCACGCCACCGGTTACGCCTACGCCGCCCACCTCGACGGCGCCGATATCGCCACCATCACCTACTTCGGCGACGGCGCGACCAGTCAGGGCGATATCGCCGAGGCGCTCGGCTTCGCCGCCACCTGGAGCGCACCGGTGGTGTTCTTCTGCCAGAACAACCAGTGGGCGATCAGCGAACCGGTCACCGTGCAGAGTCACGTGCCGCTGGTGCGCCGGGCCGACGGGTACGGCATTCCCGGTGTGCAGGTGGACGGCAACGATGTGCTGGCCGTGCTCGCCGTCACCCGCCAGGCCGTCGAACGCGCCCGCGGCGGCGGTGGCCCCACCTTCATCGAGGCGATCACCTACCGGATGGGTCCGCACACCACCGCCGACGATCCGAGCAGGTACCGCACCGCCGCCGACCTCGAGTACTGGGAGCGGCGCGACCCGATCGAGCGGATGCGGCTGCTGCTCGAACGCGAGGGCCTGCTCGACGACGAGTTCGCCCGCTCGGTCGCACGCGCGGCCGACGAGGTCGCCGACCGGGTACGCACCGCGACACTGCGGATGCCCGACCCCGACCCACTCCGCATGTTCGACCACGTCTACGCGACCGAGCACCCACTGATCACCGAAGAGGCACACCAGTTCTCGGCCTACCTCGCCGAAGGAGCGCAGTCATGATCACCACCTTCGCCGCCGCGCTCAACACCGGTCTGCGCCGCGCCATGGAAGACGAGCCGAAGGTGGTGTTGCTCGGCGAGGACATCGGCAAGCTGGGTGGTGTGTTCCGGGTGACCGACACGCTCCAGAAGGATTTCGGCGACAATCGCGTCATCGATACGCCCCTGGCCGAATCCGGCATCGTGGGAACGGCTTTCGGAATGGCGTTGCGCGGCTACCGGCCGGTGGTGGAGATCCAGTTCGACGGATTCGTCTACCCGGCGTTCGACCAGATCGTGTCCCAGGTCGCCAAGATCCACTACCGGACGGGCGGGAAGGTGCAGGCGCCGTTGACGATCCGTATTCCGTTCGGCGGCGGAATCGGTGCCGTCGAACACCATTCGGAGTCGCCGGAGGTGTACTTCGCGCATACCGCCGGTCTGCGTGTGGTGTCGCCCAGTACGCCTGCCGACGCGTATCACATGATCCGGCAAGCTATTTCGCTCGACGACCCGGTGGTCTTCTTCGAGCCGAAGCGGCGGTACTGGGACAAGGCTGACGTGGACTTCCACAGCGAACCCGACCTGCCACTGCACAAGGCGCGTGTGCTCACCGAGGGCACCGATGCCACCGTCCTCGCCTACGGCGGCACCGTCGCCACCGCGCTCACGGCCGCGAAAATCGCTGGTGAGGAGGGCAACTCGATCGAGGTGATCGATCTGCGCAGCCTGTCCCCGCTGGATGTCGACACCATCGCCGAATCCGTCGACAAGACCGGACGACTGGTGATCGTGCACGAGGCGCCGGTATTCGCCGGGCTCGGCGCCGAGATCGCGGCGCGGATCACCGAGCGCTGCTTCTATCACCTCGAGGCGCCCGTGCTGCGCGTCGGCGGCTACGACATCCCCTATCCCCCGGCTAAGCTCGAAAAGCACCATCTGCCTGATCCCGACCGCATCCTCGCCGCGGTCGACCGATGCCTAGCCGCATGACGACGAAAGGTGCGCCCGTGCCGCGACCAGCTGGCGACGACGGACACGTGCTCGAATTCCGTCTCCCCGACCTGGGTGAGGGCCTGGCCGACGGCGACCTGGTGTCATGGGCCGTCGACGTGGGCGACACGGTGGAACTGAACCAGACCATCGCCGAGGTGGAGACCGCCAAGGCGGTGGTCGCGCTGCCGTCGCCGTTCTCCGGAACGGTCGTCGAATTGCTTGCCTCGCCCGGCGATACGGTGCCGGTGGGCGCCCCGCTGATCCGGGTGCGCAACGATCTCGAGGTCACCGACCCGCCCACCGCCGAGGACCGCAGGGACGTGCTGGTCGGGTACGGGCCCGAGGCCGAGGCCACCTCACGACGACGCAAGCCGACACCGTCGATGGCGTCCACTACGCCGAGCACGCACCGGGCCGCTGCCACACCCGCGGCCCGGAAGCTGGCCAAGGAGCTCGGGATAGACCTGTGGTACGTCGCGGGTTCGGGGCCGGAGGGGGCGGTCACCGTGGAGGACGTGCGCTCGGCCGTGCCGGTCACCGGGCCGCGCGCCGAGCCCGGGGCCGAGCTCGCCGCTGTCACCCAGCAGAACGGGCACGACGCGGGTCTCATCGAGTCCAGGGCCCGCGAGGAACGCACGCCCGTGACCGGAATCCGCAAGCGCACCGCCGCCGCGATGCTGGCCAGCGCCCGCACCATCCCGCAGGCGAGCACGTTCGTCACCGTCGACTGCACGGCCTCGATGGAGCTGCTCGACCACCTGCGCACCACGAAGTCGTTCGAAGGACTCACCCTCACCCCGCTCGCCCTGGTCGCGCGCGCCGCACTGGCCGCCATCGCCGAACACCCCGGCATCAATGCCGCCTGGGACGAGCAGAACCAGCAGATCGTCACCAAACACTACGTGAACCTGGGCATCGCGGTCGCCTCCGACCGTGGGCTGCTGGTTCCGAACCTCAAAGACGCGCAAACCCTGAGCCTGCGCGAACTGTGCCGCGAGATCAGCTGGGCCGCCGACACCGCCCGCTCGGGCAACGCCACCCCCGCCGACCTCCTCGGCGGCACCTTCACCATCACCAACGTCGGCGTCTTCGGCGTCGACACCGGCGTCCCCCTGGTCAACCCCGGCGAAGCCGCCATCCTCTGCCTCGGCTCGATCCGCAAGCGCCCCTGGGTATTCCGCGACGAACTGGCCGTCCGCTGGGTAACCACCCTCGGCCTCAGCTTCGACCACCGCATGATCGACGGCGAACTGGGCGCCCGCTTCCTCGCCACCACCGCAACCTTTCTCGAGGACCCCCTGACCCTCCTCAGCCGCGTCTGACCTGGCCGGACCGCCCCTCCTGACCGGATCGGGGAATATACGACTCTCACAACGCAGGCGAAACACGGTGCGCTCCCGCTGTAGAAATCGGGGACTACAACCTGTGTATGAGCGAGGCACATCCTGTCGACACCCGGTTGCCGTTGGGTCGGCAACTGGCTTTCGGCATCGGCAACGATCACCGCAGTTCCCGGTGACCGCCGTGGTGGCGATGAGCATCGTGATGGCGGTGGTGTTCGCCGAGTCGACCGCGAGCATGCTGTCGAACCGGTGCGCGAGCCGGTGGCCGCCACCTGAACCGTCCGCGATCCGATGCGGGACCGGCGGCACCGCCGTTAGGGTGCCAGCATGGAGACAGCAGGCAAGGTCGCGATCGTCACCGGCGCGGGAGCGGGCATCGGCGCCGCACTCGCCGCCCGTCTGGTCGCCGGTGACGCACGGGTCGTCGTCGCCGATCTCGACGGTGACAGCGCGGCGAAGGTGGCCGCCGAACTCGGCGACAAGGCGACAGCAGTCGGTGGTGACGTGGCCGACGAACAGGTGGTCGGGCAGCTCATCGCCACCGCCGAACGCGAATTCGGCCCGGTGGATTTGTATTTCGCTAATGCCGGAATCGGCGGTGGCCCCGGCCTCGACAGCACCGAGGACCAGTGGGCCGCTGCGATCGATGTGAATGTGATGGCGCATGTGCGGGCCGCGAAGCTGCTCGTGCCGGGCTGGGTCGAACGGGGCGAAGGGTACTTCGTCTCGACGGCATCGGCGGCGGGTCTGCTCACCCAGCTGGGTTCGGCGCCGTACTCGGTGACCAAGCACGCGGCGGTCGCATTCGCCGAGTGGCTGTCGATCACCTACGGCGACAAGGGCGTTCGCGTGAGCTGCCTGTGCCCGATGGGCGTGGACACCCGGCTGCTCAGCGGCGACCTCATCCCGGAGAATCCCGACGCGGCGGCCTTCGCGATCAAGGCGGTGAAGACCGCGGGCGCGGTGCTGTCGGCCGAGGAGGTCGCCGACACCGTCATCGAGGCGATGGCCGCCGAACACTTCCTGATCCTGCCGCATCCCGAGGTGCTGCAGATGTATCGCAACAAGGGCGCCGACTACGACCGATGGATCGCGGGCATGCGCCGCTTCCAGGAAGCGTTGCGCGGGTAGGGCTGTTACCCGGTCACGAGTTCCGCGGCGGCCGCCCGCACCACTTCGGGGATCGGCACCGGCTTGCGTGTTTCGGTGTCGACGTAGACGTGCACGAAATCGCCGGTGGCCGCCAGCTCGAGCCCACCGTCGGTTTCCCGGAAGATCGCCAGGTCGTAGGTGATGCTCGACTTGCCGAGCCGAGAGATGCGCAACCCCACCTGCAGCTGGTCGGGGAAGCTGACCGAGCCGTGGAACCGGCACGAGGTCTGGGCGACCACACCGAGCGCAGGCAGCGCCGTGATGTCGGTGCCGGTGGCTCGCATGAGCCAGGCATTGACCGCGGTGTCGAAGTAGGAGTAGTAGGTCACGTTGTTGACGTGACCGTACTGGTCGTTGTCGGCCCAGCGGGTCGGCATCGGCCACAGCACGGGGTAATCCATGCCGTCATGATGCCAGCCCGGTTCAGGCCGACGACGACAAAGCCGCTCCCCCACCCTGCCGGTGGTCACGCGGACTCATCCCGAAGTGCCGTTTGAAGGCGGTACTCAGGGCGAACGCGCTGCCGTAGCCGACCTGGCGGGCGATGGATTCCACGGTCGAATCGGTCTCGGCGAGCAGGTCGGCGGCCAGCGACAACCGCCATTCGGTCAGGAATGTCATGGGAGGTTCGCCGACCAGTTCGGTGAACCGGCGGGCCAGCGCGGCCCGCGACATGCCGACCGCGTCGGCCAGCGCGACCACGGTCCACGAGTGCGCCGGGTTGTGTTGCAGCAGCCGCAGCGCCTTGCCGACCAGCGGGTCGCTGTAGGCGTGGTACCAGGCGGGTGCGTCGTCGCGGGCGAACCAGGCACGCAGGGCGGCGATGAGCAGCAGGTCGAGGAGGCGGTCGAGGACGGCGCCCTGGGCGGGGCGGTCCCTGGTCGCCTCGTCGACGAGCAGGTCGAGCAGCCGGGAGTCCAGGTCGCCACGCGGCAGGACAGCGACCTGCGGCAGGGCGCGCAGCAGCCGGGTGCTCACGGCACCGGCGGACTCGTAGGTCCCGGTGACCATGAGTGTCTCCCCGCCGGGGTCGGTACCCCACTGCCGGACCCCGAGAGTCAATGTCTCGCACAGAATCTCACCGTCGGGCGTAGTCGTCACCTGCCCGGGCTGGACGATGATCTGCGGCTCGGTCGCCGGATCGTCGGACACCGTATACGGTTGCGGCCCACGGAAGATCACCACATCACCGGCGCCGACCTGCTGCGGCGAACCGGATTCGGTACTCACCCAGCCTTTTCCGCGAATCATGGCGAGCACCGTCAACGGCGCCTGATCCTGGACCCGCAGCGACCACGGCGGGTCGAGCAGCGAGCACATCAGAAACGCACCGCGTGCACGTGGGCCCTCGAGCAGACCGGCTAACGCATCCACAGCTTTCACAGTAGACGACGGCGCATGTCGGCGAGCGTTCCGACGATGGTGACGCACAGCGGTTGACGGTGTACTTATCTCATGACAGAAACCGCTGCTCACCAGCCTCTTTTCCTCGTCACCGGCGCCAACGGCAAGACCGGCGGCCGCGTCGCCGCCCTCCTGGACGCGGCGGGTCACCCGGTGCGACGGGGTTCGCGCACCGCCGAGATCCCCTTCGACTGGACCGACCGCGACACCTGGGGCCCCGCCCTGGCCGGGGTCACCGCGATCTACCTCGCCTTCCAGCCCGACCTCGCCGTCCCCGGCGCACCGCACACGATCCGCGCGTTCACCGCCGCCGCCCGCGCGGCCGGCGTCGGCTCGGTGGTGTTGCTGTCCGGCCGCGGCGAGCCCGAAGCCCTGGAATGCGAAGCGGCCGTTCGCGAGTCCGGGCTGGCCTGGACCGTGGTGCGCTGCAGCTTCTTCGCCCAGAACTTCAGTGAGAGCGCCTTCGTCGGCGATGTCCTCGCCGGTGTGGTCGCACTGCCCAACGGCGATGTGCCCGAGCCGTTCGTGCACGCCGACGACATCGCCGAGGTCGCCGTCGCCGCCCTCACCGACGCTCGCCACGCGGGCGAGGTCTACGAACTCACCGGGCCCCGGGCGCTCACCTTCGCCGAAGGGGTCGCCGAGGTGGCCGAGGCGACCGGCCGTGAGATCGCCTTCGTCCCACTCACCCGGCCCGAATTCGTCACCGCCCTCGGTGAACTCGGCCTGCCCGAGCCCGAGGTCGCGCTGCTCGACTACCTGTTCGGCACCATCCTCGACGGCCGCAACTCCGCCACCACCGACGGTGTCCAGCGCGCCCTCGGCCGCGCACCCCGCGACTTCACCGAATACGCCAAGGAGGCCGCCGCCACCGGAGTCTGGACCCCGCAGTAAATCCTGCACGATTGATCACCACGCTCTGGTGGCGCGACCTGCTCGCGAAATGCCGCCACCAGAGCGTGGTGATCTTGAATTCGGGGAGGGGTCGGCGGGTGACCGGTAGCGTCGAGGGGGTGACGCCAGCGATTGATCGTCGGCTGCGGTCGGCCAGGGGGGCTGTGTTCGGCGCTTTCACGCTGAACGGGGTGCTGCTCGCGATGTGGGTGGTGCATATTCCGGCGATCACCGACCGGACCGAGGTGTCGGCGTCGACGCTCGGGATGTTCGTGTTGTTGCTCGCCGGGACGGCGCTGATCGGGATGCGGCTGGCCGGGCCCGCCGCCGACCGGCTCGGTAGCCGGACGCTGGTGGCGCTGGCCGCATCGGCGATCTCGGTGACGATCGTCGGGCCGGGCCTGGCGACCGGGCCGGTGACCCTGGCAATCGCGTTGGCCTGCTTCGGTTTCGGCAACGGTGCGCTCGATGTGTCGATGAACGCGCAGGCGGTGCTGGTCGAACGTGCGTACGGACGCCCGATCATGTCGGCCTTTCACGCCATGTTCTCGGCGGGCGGCTTCGTCGGCTCCCTCATCGGCGCCGCCACCCAGCGCGCAGGCATCCCACCCGAGGTGACGCTCACCGCGGCGAGCCTTCTCGGCCTGGCCACCACCGCAGCCCTGGTTCCCCACCTCGTCGCCCATCACCGCGAACCCGCGTCCCATCCGGAGGACTACGGCACACCACGTGACGAGGACGCCACCCTCAGCCGAAAGGCTCAGGACAGTGCATCGAGTGCGGGCCGAAAGGTGTTGTGGCTCGGGTTGATCGCGTTCGTGTTGCTGCTGGCCGAAGGTGTTGCCGCCGATTGGAGCGCACTACAGGTCCGCGAACACCTCGACGTGTCCGAGGGTGACGCGGCGCTCGCGTTCGGCGCGTTCTCCGCGACCATGACGATCGGCCGTTTCCTGGCCGACCGGGTGAGCGGGGCGGTCGGTCCGGTGGCGCTGCTGCGCTACGGAAGCCTGTTGTGTGCAGCCGGTTTCGCGGTCGTGATCGTCTCACCCTGGCTGCCGTTGTCGCTGGTCGGCTGGGCGATGTGCGGTCTCGGGCTCGCGGGCGGTGTGCCCCAGATCTTCACGGCGGCAGGCAATCTGGGCGGACCGAAGGCGGCCACCGAGATGTCGCGCGTCTTCACCATCGGCTACCTCGGCTTGCTCGCGGGCCCGGCGGTGATCGGCTGGCTCACCGCGATCATCCCGCTCACCGCGGCGCTGATCGTCCCCCTCGTCCTCACCCTCGCCTGCGCGGCGGCCGCCTCCGTCGTCCATCGCTGAGGGCGAGTCCTACAGGTACATACCGACCTCGGTCGTTCGCTCGACGGTCGAGCGGATCTGAATTCCACCGTCACGGTGGGCCACCAGTTCCGCGAGCGTGGCGCCGTCGGGGAATGCGGCGGAGGCATGGTCCTGGCGGACGAGCCACCGCGTCGCCTCCTCGGGCGAGAGCCTGCCCACCTCGAGCTGCGCGAGACACCGCCCGGGCCGCACGACCGCCGGGTGCAAGCGGGACAGGTCCTCGTTGGTCGTGATCGCGAAGAGCACCTTGCGGCCCGAACCGAGCATGCCGTCGGTGAGGTTGAGCAGCCGCGAAAGCTTCTGTCCCGCCGCTTCTTTGGCTTCGCCGCGAATCAGCTCGTCGCAGTCCTCTAGCACCAGCAGCCGCCAGCGGCCGTCCTCGTCGTCACCGTCGGCACCCGCGGCCACCTCCATCAGATAGCCGGGATTGCTGAACAGTTCCTCCGGGTCGACCACACAGTCGACCTGGCACCACGGCGCCCACGCCCGCGCGAGCGCCCGCAGGGCGGTGGTCTTCCCGGTGCCCGGCTCGCCGTGCAGCAGCACGAGCCTGCCGCGGATGTCGTCGGTGCCCAGGCTCATCAGCCGGTCGAACGCGGCCGATACCGGCGCGGTGTAGTTGCCGCGGATCTCCGGCCACGCGGGCGCGACGATCTGCCTGCGCCGGCGCGCGGGCCGCCGTACATCCATGTGCCAGAAGCCCATTTCCACCGTCGACGCGGTGTCGCGAGCCTGGGCCGCGCCCTCGGTGGCGCGCGCGAGCACCTCGACGGCCAGCTCATCGCTGGCGGCGGTCACCTCGATCGTCGCCGAGCCGCCCGCCCAGCGCACCGCCCGCAGCGACCAGCCGGCCCCGGCGGCCAGCATCGCACTGCTGTCGTCATCGAAGACCGAGCGCAGGATCGTCGACCCGTCGGGCCGCAGCGGCGCGTCGGGATGCACCCGGTCGAGATGGGCCTGACGGGCGAAGGGCTGCTCGCCGCGCAGGAACGGAGCCAGCGCGAGCGCGTCGATGGCGTCGCGGGTGGAATAGGTCGAATCGATGGCCGCCGACCACGGAAACGGCTCGCCCGTCTCCCGCGACGGTTCCCGGAGCTGGTCGATAGGTGTGGACACCGCGCCAATGATCGTGGTCGCGGGCCCGGAATGTCCAACGACTTCCCGGCTGTGCGCTGGGTCACCGAGCCCGGAAAATCGCTGGCACATGTTCTCGATCCGTCGCTAACGTCGGCGATGTGACTTCCACCCAGAGCCTCCGGCCGGTCGACGAACCCACTCCGACCGCAGGGGCCAAGGAGTGGATCGGGTTGGCGGTCCTCGCCCTGCCCACCCTGCTCATCTCGATGGACATGAGCGTGCTCTACCTGGCGATCCCCCAGATCAGCGAGGCGTTGCGGCCGAGCAGTTCACAGCTGTTGTGGATCCTGGACATCTACGGGTTCCTCGTCGCGGGCTTCCTCATCACGATGGGCACCCTCGGCGACCGGATCGGCAGGCGCAGACTGTTGATGATCGGTGCGCTGGCCTTCGGCGCCGCCTCGGTGATCGCGGCCTACTCGACCAGCGCGAACATGCTCATCGGCACGCGCGCGCTGCTCGGCATCGCGGGTGCAACGCTGATGCCCTCGACCCTGGCCTTGATCCGCAATATGTTCCACGACGACCGCCAGCGGACCGCCGCGATCAGCGTGTGGATGACCAGTTTCATGGTCGGCATGGTGGTCGGACCGCTGGTCGGCGGGGCCATGCTGGAGAACTTCTGGTGGGGTTCGGTGTTCCTGGTCGCCGTTCCCGCGATGGTGCTGCTGCTCGCCGGCGGACCGTTCCTGCTGCCCGAGTACAAGGATCCGAACCCGGGCAAGCCCGACATTCTCAGCGCCGTGCTGTCGCTGGTGTCGGTGATGGGTGTCATCTACGGCATCAAGGAACTGGCCAAGGACGGACTGGCCGTGCAGCCGGTGGCCGTCCTGGTCGGTGCGCTGGTGCTCGGCACCGTGTTCGTGCTGCGACAGCAACGACTCACCGACCCGCTGATCGACCTGCGACTGTTCGGCAATGTCCGGTTCAGCGGTTCGCTCGCGGCGCTGATGGTAGCCATGCTCGCCATGGGCGGCCTGTTCCTGCTGCTCGCCCAGTATCTGCAACTGGTGCTGGGTCTTTCGGCGTTCGAGGCCGGGCTGTGGACGGTGCCGCAGGCGCTGGCCATGGTGTTCGCGGCCGGTGCGGTGAGCGCACTCGCGCCTCGGGTGCGTCCCGCGTATCTGATGACGGGCGGCCTGGTGATCGCGATGTTCGGCTACGCGATCTTCACCCAGCTCGCGGGTGGTGACGATCTCGGCTTGATCGTCACCGGCATGGTGGTGTTCGCGCTAGGCCTGAGCCCGATGTTCGTGCTCGGCCTCGACCTGATCGTCGGTGCGGTCGATCCGGCACGAGCCGGTGCCGCCTCCGCGATTTCGGAGACGGGGCAGGAACTGTCGACCGCGCTCGGGGTCGCGGTGATCGGCAGCATCGGCACCGCGGTCTATCGCGGTCGGATGGCCGGTGAGCTACCGAATGGCCTGCCCACCGAGCTCGCGCACACCGCCGAGGACACCCTCGCCGGAGCGCTGCACGTCGCCTCGATGCTGCCCGAAGCCCTCGGCGCCGAGCTCACCACGACCGCACGACAGGCGTATACCCATGCGCTGCAAGTGAACTCGATCGTCGGTATCGGACTCACCGCGATCGCGGCCGGACTGGTCGTCGTCCTGCTTCGCCACGTGCCGGCACCGAACGAGCGGGCCGACGAGCAGAAATGAGCCGGGGCCCCGCCGGGAGCACGCAGCTCCCCGCGGGGCCCGGGGCATCAGCCGAGGCTGAACGGCTGGCCCCACAGGCGCAGCTCCGAGCGACCGAACTGGGTGGTCACCTCGACGGAAACGAAGGCACGCGCCTGGGCGTAACCGGCGCAGCCCGAGAGGCCGAGGGTCGAGTCGGCCCAGGTGACCGAACCTTCCTGGCCGAAGAACTTGATCGCGGGCACGTAGCTCTCCGCGCCGTAGGCATCCGGGCCCTCGACCTGGAGCAGCCAGAAGGTCGACGCCTGGCCGGGGCCGAGGGTCAGGTTGCCGCCGGAGGTGACACCGCCGCTGCCCTTGCCCTCGTGAGTCACGGCACCGTTGGCACCGGCGTTGGCGTTGCCGCCGGAGATGTCGACCTGGCAGCCGACGACGTACCCGGGCGCGATCTTGACGCCCTTGTGCTCGGCGTGGACCTGCACCTCGGCCCGGCCGGAGGCCCAGACATTGCGATGCAGGGGAGTCGCACCCATGGAGGGGCTGATGTTCACCGACTCGCCGACCAGGCGGATGGTCACCGCGGTGCCGTCGGGCAGGGTCTGGGTGATCTCCCCGCCCGGCAGCGGGATGAAGGTGTCGGCGTTGGCGGCGCCGGTGGAGAAGAGGCCGAGCGCGACAGTCGCGGCCGCGGCGGCGCCGGCCAGACGGGCACCGGCTTTCGTGAAGATGGTCATGGAGTTGTTCCTATTCGTCGAGAAGGGCGACAGGTCAGCCGATGCTGAACGGGGCACCGTAGAGGGAGGTCTTGGAGTAGTTGTCGCCGATGATCTCCACGACGGTGTAGGCGCGGGCCTGCGCGTAGCCGGCGCAGCCCTGGATCTGCAGCTCCACGTCCTTGTAGCTGATGTGGTAGTTGCCCTTCTCGACGATGTCGAAGCCCTCGATGCCGATGAACTTCACCTCGCCGGGGCCGAGCTTGACGCCGATGGAGGCGCCCGCGTTCACGCCGCTGGTGTTGATGCCGCCCGAGACACCCGCCGAGATCGCGTCGTCGGCGATGCTCACCTGGCAGCCGACGATGTAGCCGGTGCTCACGCGCGAAGAACCGTGCGTGGAGGAGTTGTTGGTGCCGGGCGCGCCGTTGCCGCCGACGAACGGGCGGGGCTCACCCTTCGGGGTCTCGGCCACCTCGGCCAGCACGGTTCCGCTCACCCACGCCACGCGGCCTGCGCCGTTGGCCGCCATGGACGGCGAGATCAGGGCGCTTTCCGCCACCCGCTTGATCAACACACCGGGGCCGGCCTTCTCGCCGTCGGGCAGCGGAACGAAGGTGTCCGCACTCGCCGTTCCGCCGACAACGGCCAGCGCGGCCGTGGCCAGCGCAGTGGCCGCAAGCATTTTTCGCATCGTGGATGTCCTCATCAACTGTTGTGACCGATTCGCACCGATCTTGAACAGCTCGGACTGTAGACAGGTTAGGCTCACCTATCAAGACCTTGCCCTAGCTAACTTTGAATAAGCCTAGGCTCACCTAAACATGAGTTACCCTCCTCGTGACACGGTTCCATATGAGAGAGATCCCTGATGAGAAGTCCGCGCTGGTTCGGCTGGTTGCTGACGGTGGCGCTGCTGACCGCGGCTTGTCTCCTGAGCCTGCTGGTCGGCACGAAATCGATTCCGGTCGGCGAGGTCTGGCAAGCGCTGACCAGTACCGCGACCACGCCCGACCACGTCACCGTCACCGAATACCGGCTGCCGCGAACGGTTCTGGGGCTGCTCGCCGGGCTGGCGCTCGGCGTCGCGGGCTGCCTGATGCAGGGACTCACCCGTAACCCGCTCGCCGACCCGGGACTGCTCGGAGTGAATGCCGGTGCCGCGTTCGCGATCACGGTCGCGGTCGGGTTGCTCGGTGTGGAGGAGATCACATCCTACGTCTGGTTCGGCTTCGCCGGAGCGGCGCTGGTGTCGGTGGTCGTGTACCGGCTCGGCACCGCGGGGCACACCGGTACCGATCCGATTCGGCTCACGCTGGCCGGAGTGGCCGCCACCGCCGTCCTCGGCGGGCTCACGCGCGGCCTGATCCTGCTCGATCCCAAGGCTTTCGACGAGATGCGGCGCTGGGACGCCGGTTCGCTCACAGGACGCGGATTCGACATCATCGCCGGCGCCGCGCCGTTCATCGTGCTCGGGCTGCTGATCGCCGCCGTCTGCGCGCGCTCGCTCAACGCCGTTGCCCTCGGTGATGATCTGGCCCGCTCGCTCGGCGTGCACGTCAACCGCACGCGGCTGCTCACCGCGCTGGCGTTGGTGCTGTTGTGCGGTACCGCGACGGCCGCGGTCGGTCCGATCGCCTTCGTCGGTCTCGCGGTTCCGCACATCGCCCGCTGGCTGGTCGGACCCGATCAGCGCTGGATCTTCGCGTACTCACTGGTGCTGGCGCCGCTGCTCGTTCTCACCGCGGATGTGCTGGGTCGCATCATCATTCGCCCCGACGAAGTGCCTGCCGGGCTGGTCACGGCGTTCCTCGGCGCGCCAATGCTGATCTGGCTGGCGCGCCGTTCACGAGTGGGGGCAACCGCATGAGCACGAAGATCGATTTCGGTCGCACCATGCTGGTGGTGCGTCCCGGGCGCACGGGTCTCACGGCGAGGATCGGTGTGCGCACGGTGGTGGTGTGCGCGATCCTGCTGGCCATTGCCCTGGCGACCGCGGTCTTCGCCCTGGGTAGCGGCGATTTCGAGATCCCGGCGCCGCGGGTGCTGCGCGCCCTGTTCATCGGTGACGAACGCTTCGATCGGCTGGTGGTTTTCGATTGGCGGCTGCCGCGCATCCTGCTGGCGCTCGCCCTCGGTGCGGCGCTCGGTGTGAGTGGCGCGATCCTGCAGTCGGTCACCCGCAATCCCCTCGGCAGCCCCGACATCATCGGATTCAGCACCGGCGCCTACACCGGCGCGCTCCTGGTGATCCTGACGCTCGGGGGCGGCAGCTTCCGGACAGCGGCGGGCGCGATGGTCGGAGGCCTCGGTGCGGCGCTGGTCATCCACCTGCTCGCCTTCCGGCACAACGTGACCGGGTTTCGCCTGATCATCGTCGGTATCGGTGTGAGTGCGATGCTCGCCTCGGTCAACACCTGGTTGATCATGCGAGCGGATCTCGACGCGGCGATGTCGGCGGCGGCCTGGGGTGCGGGTTCGCTCAACGGGTTGTCGTGGCCGCAGGTCGCGCCGACCATGATCGTGCTCGCCGTGCTGGCGGTGGCCCTGATCCCGGCCGCGCCGCGGCTGCGGATCCTCGAACTCGGCGACGACACCGCCCGCGCCCTCGGGCTCGACGCGGGCAAGGCCACCGGCTGGCTGATCGCACTCAGCGTCGGATTCACCTCGCTGGCAACGGCTGTCGCCGGACCGATCGCCTTCGTCGCCCTGGCGGCACCGCATCTGGCGCGCAAACTCACCCGCACCCCGTCGATCGCCCTGCTCCCGGCAGCGGTGATGGGCGCGACCCTGCTGGTCACCTGCGACTGGATCGCCCAGCACGCCTTCGCCCCGACCACCATTCCGGTCGGCATCGTCACCGGTTCGATCGGCGGCCTGTACCTGGCGTATCTGCTCGTCGCCGAAGCGCGACGGAAATAGGAAGCGACATGAACGACACTCACGCCGCGCGGTTGCGCGCCGACCAGGTCCGCCTCGGGTACAAGGGCCGAACGATCAGCGACCAACTGTCCGTGGACATCCCGGACGGCAAGTTCACCGTGATCATCGGCCCGAACGCCTGCGGCAAGTCCACCCTGCTGCGCGCGCTCGCCCGCCTGCTCGCCCCGGAATCCGGCAAGGTGCTGCTCGACGGCAAGCCCGTGACCGACTATCCGGCCAAGGAACTGGCTCGCCAGATCGGCCTGCTCCCCCAGACCTCGACCGCACCCGACGGCATCCGGGTGGCCGACCTCGTCGCACGCGGGCGCTACCCGCACCAGACGCTGCTGCGGCAGTGGTCGAAGGCCGACGAGGAGGCGGTGGCGGCGGCGATGGCGGCTACCGGTGTCACCGAGCTGTCGGCCCGCCCGGTCGACGAACTGTCGGGCGGTCAACGGCAGCGGGTCTGGATCTCGATGGTGCTCGCCCAGCAGACGCCCATCGTCCTGCTCGACGAGCCGACCACCTTTCTCGACATCGCCTACCAGATCCAGCTGCTCGACCTGTGCCGGGCACTCAACCGCGAATCGGAGCGCACGGTCGTCGCCGTACTGCACGACCTCAACCACGCCTTCCGTTACGCCGATCACCTGATCGCCATGCGCGACGGGCGGATCGTCGCCACCGGCACCCCCGCCGACATCGTCACCGCGGACCTGGTCCACGAAGTGTTCTCGCTGCGCTGCCGCATCGTCGACGACCCGGAAACCGGGACGCCGCTGGTGATTCCGCTGGCCGAGAACGCCGCACCGGTGCACTGAAGAAATGAGGAAAACCCCGTCCATGTTCACCAACCGTTCCTCGGGCCGGCTCCGTGCCGCCCTCGTCGTCCCGGTTCTCGCGCTGGTCGCGGTGCTCGCCGGGTGCGGTGACTCGTCGTCGAACTCCGCCGATTCCGGCCCCCGCGAGGTGCCGTCCGCGAAGGGCCCCATCAAGGTGCCCGCCGATCCGCAGCGCATCGTCGTGCTCAACGGCAACCTGGCCGGTTACCTCTACGACCTCGAGGCGCCCGTCGTCGCGGCCGACCCGCGTCTGCTCGGTGTGCCGACCAAGCCGGGCGAGTTCCCCACCGGCTGGGCCGAGGACGCCGCAGCGCAAGGGACACAAGCTGTTCCCTCCGGTGACAACATCAACCTCGAGTTCATCGCCGCCCAGCGTCCCGATCTGATCATCGGCGGTGGCCAGGGCTACCCCGGCCAGCAGTCGGTGAACGCCTACGACCAGCTCAGCGCCATCGCCCCGACCGTGCTGATGCCGACCGAGACGACCAACTGGCAGGACCAGCTGCGGTTCATCGCCGAGACCGTGAACAAGCCCGCCAATGTCGACACCTTGATCGCGAACTACCAGGCCAAGCTGTCCGAGGCCAAGAGCAAGATCAAGCCGCCCGTCGGCGCGACGACGGTGTTCCAGTCGATCAAGAGCCAGAAGCCGACCGTCTTCGTGCCGACCGCCGCGCTGCCCGCACTGCTCGCTGAGGTCGGTTTCACGCTGGACACCCAGGTGGAGGCCAAGGCCGGAAACCCCGCCAAGGAGCAGAGTGCCGACTTCATCAGCTTCAGCCCGGAGCTGCTCAACACGGTGATCGATGCGCCGGTGCTGTTCACCATCCCGCTCAGCGGGGGCCGTTCGCTCGAGGAGCTGCGCGCCGATCCGCTCTACGCTTCGCTGCCGTCGTTCAAGGCGGGCAACGTCTTCGAACTGCCCGCGACCAGCTCGCGCCCGGACTACCGCACCGTCATGGCGACACTCGATCTGCTCGTGGAACGTTTCCGGTGACGTCGGGACTGCTCATCGACCTCAGCCCGCTGCGGGCGTCGCGCCCCTTCCGGTGCGCGTTCGCGGCGCGGCTGGTGTCGGTGCTCGGCATCGGGTTGCTCATGGTCGCCCTGCCGCTGCAGATCTATCAACTGACCGGGTCGAGTGTGCAGGTCGCCGGTGTCGCCACCACCACCGCGCTCGCCCTGTTCGCGGGCAGCCTCGCGGGCGGGGTGGTGGCCGACCGATACGACAGGCGGACGGTGATCCAGTGGTCGCGCAGCGCGGCCGGTATCGGCTTTCTGATCCTCGGGGTGAATGCCGTACTGCCCGAGCCGTTCCTGTCCGCCATCTATCTCGCGGCGGTCGTCGACGGTCTCGCGGGCGGAGTGAGCGGTTCGGCGCTGATGGCCATGGTCCCGGTGCTGGTGGGGCGTGAAAAGGTCGCGGCCGCAGGCGCCCTCGTCTCGCTGACCACCGACCTCGGCACCATGATCACCCCGGCGTTCGCCGGACTGCTCGTCGCGAAAACCGGTGTGGCCACGGCCTATTTCCTCTGTGCCCTCGCGACCACCGCGACCGTCGGGCTGATCACCGCGATCGGCCCGTCGCCGCCACCGCAACGCGACCTGGAGAACCCGGTGCGTGAGCTGGTGGCCGGTATCGCGTTCGCGGTGCGGCACGAGTCCATCCGGCTCATTCTGCTCACCGGACTGATCGGGATGCTCGTCAGCGGCCCGCTGGTGCTGCTGCCCGCCTTCGCCGATGTCGAACTCGACGCGGGGCCGGGCACGCTCGGCCTGCTCTACGCGGCACCCGGCGCAGGCGCGGTGCTCGGCACGTTGACCAGCGGCTGGATGGGGCGCGCGCACACCGGTCGGGCGCTGCTGATCTCGCTCGGGCTGATGCCGGTCGGCGTGATCGCGGCCGGACTGTGGTCGCACGCCGCGCTGGTATTCCTGGGCCTTGCCGGGTTCGGCCTGGCCAGAGCCGTGAACATGGTGTTGCGCTACACGATGCTGCAGCAGGCCGCGCCCGACCACATGCGCGGACGGATGTCGGGCCTGCTGATGGTGCAGTCCGTCGCCGGCACCGCCGTCGGTTCCATGGTGGCCGGTTTCGTCGGCCAGACCTTCGAACCCGGACGCGCGCTCGTGCTCTACGGCGTCGCCGTCCTGGTACTCACCGGCCTGATGGCGCTCGTCGCCGGGCCACTGCACAGAAAGGAAAACGGTGAAGGATCGCAGTGACTACGCCGCGAACATCGCCGAGGTGCTCGCCGGGGACCACTACGCCAAGGTGCCGTACCCGATCGGCCTGCGGGAAGTGGAGGTGCTGCGGGTCGTGCCCGTGGGCGCGGCGCTGCTGCGGATCACCTTCGGCGGTCCGGACATCGCGAAGTTCCACAGCTATGTGCCGGACGAGCATGTGCGCCTGATCTTCCCGGGTGAGGACGGCGTGCTCCGGTTGCCGAAGCTCGACGGCACGATGCTCGAGTGGGGCAATCCGCGACCGATCTCGCGGGAGTACACGGTGCGCCGCCACAGCGTCGAGGACAGTGAACTCGACATCGATTTCGTCATCCACCCCGGCGGGCTCGCCTCGGACTGGGCCGCCTCGGTGGCCCCGGGCACCAAGGTCCACATCGCCGGTCCGCCCGGTGGCGTCGTCATCCCGGAAACCTACGACGACTACCTGCTCGCCGGTGACATCACCGCGCTGCCCGCCATCGCCCGCTGGCTCGAGCGCATGCCACGCGACACCACCGGCTGGGCCTTCATCGAGGTCGCCGGACCCGCCGAGGAGATCCCCCTCGACCCGCCCGCGGGCGTGACCGTGCGCTGGCTGCACCGGGGTGGCGCGGCACCCGGCACGAGCGACATCCTCGAGCAGGCTGTCCGCGAGGTGGAAGTCGCTGCCGAACATCGCGTCTTCGCGTGGGTCGCCGGGGAGGCCGGGTGCCTGCGTGGTGTCCGCAAGATCATCCGCGACGACCTGGGCATCGGCCCCAAGGACTCGCTCATCGCCGGCTATTGGAAGCGCGGCGTCGCCGACTTCGATCGAGAGGAATGACCATGACCGACGAACAGGTGATCGCCGACGTGGCCACCGTACTGGGTGTCGAGGCGACCGAGCTGAGCGCCGAGACCGATCTGCTCGACGCCGGGCTCGATTCGGTGCGCATCATGTCGCTGGTGGAGAAATGGCGGTCGGCCGGTCATGCGGATATCGACTTTCCCACGCTCGCGGGCGAACCCGTCCTCGGGTCGTGGATCGAACTGCTGGCGTGAGCACCGGGGGTGGCGTACTCGGTGCGCCACCCCCGGCCGAACCGCTTCTCCCGGATCAGTTCCCGTGCGCGCCCTCGGCGAGCAGTTGCCGCAGTTCCTTGCGGCTGGTCTTGCCGACGCCGGTCTCGGGGAACTGTTCGATCACCACGACCGCGTCGGGCATCTTCCACGCCGCGACACCGCGCTCCCGCACGAACTTGCGCACGGAGGTCAAGGTCGGCCGCCGCTCCGGATCAGCGGGCTGCACGAAGGCGCAGATCCGTTGTCCCAGCACCGGATCGGGCGTTCCGACGATCACGGCGTCGCGGATGTCCGGGTGCTCGAGCAGATGCGCTTCGAGTTCCTCGGCGGAGACCTTCTCGCCGCCGCGGTTCACCCAGTCGCCCGCGCGGCCGGCGACCACGAGGTTGCCGTCGGGACGGATCGAGACGATGTCGCCGGTGCGGTACCAGCCGTCGGCGGTGAAGCTGCGGGCGTCGGCCTCGGGATTGTCGTAGTAGCCGCGGATCGTGTACGGGCCCTGGGTGATCAGGTTTCCCTGTGCACCCGGCGCGACCTCGACACCGTTGTCGTCGACGACCGCGATCTGGTCGAACTCCGACATCGGCCTGCCCTGGGTGCTCACCACCACGTCGATCGGGTCGTCGAGCCGGGTGTAGCAGACCAGGCCCTCGGCCATCCCGAACACCTGTTGCAGAGTGACGCCGAGTGCGGGACCGATCCGGCGCGCCAGCTCGTCCTGGCAGCGGGCGCCACCCACCTGAAGTACCCGCAGGCTCGAAAGATCCGGCGTGTCACCGGCTTCGGCGCGCTCGGTCCACAGTCGCGCCAGGGGCGGGACCAGACCGGTGATGGTGACACCGAATCGTTCGATCAGCGGGAAGGCCGTCGCCGGAGTGGGGTCGGGCGTCATGGCCACCGCACCACCGGCCCACAGCGCGCCGAGAATGCCCGGCGAGCTCATCGGGAAGTTGTGGGCCACCGGCAACGTCGCGAGATACACCGTGTCGCTGTCGAGTTCGCAGATCTCGGCGCTGCGGCGCACGCTGTAGAGGTAGTCGTCGTGGGTGCGGGCAATGAGTTTCGGAATGCCGGTGCTGCCGCCCGAGAGCTGCAGAAACGCCACGTCACCCGCCGACGGTCCCGGCAGTTCCACCGGCTCGTCCCGGAATTCGGCGATATCGCGCGCACCCTCGGGCAGGTCCTGCCCCTCGTCGAGGACGAGCAGCACGTGCCGCAGGCTCGGCACGTTCTCCCGCACCGTAGCCGCGAGCGCCGCGTAGTCGAAACGCTGATGGGTTCCGCAGGTGATGACGGCTGTCGCGGCGGCGGCCTCGGCGATCGGCACCAGCTCGGCGGCACGGTGCGCGGGCAGGCAGAACACCGGCAGCGCGCCCAGCTCGAAAAGCGCGAAGATCACCTCGACGAATTCGGCCCGGTTGGGCAGCTGCACCAGCACCCGATCGCCCGGCGTGATGCCGAGGCGGGCCAGACCGGCGGCGAGCGAACGCGCGCGGTGATGGAGTTCGGCGTAGGACCAACTGCCGGCGGTGTCGAGGACCGCGATCCGGTCCGGTGTGGCGGCGGCCCGTGCGGCGAGGACTTCGCCGAAAGTCTGTCCGGTCCAGAGGTTCTGGGCGCGATAGTGGTCGGCCAGGTCGGCGGGCCAGGGGGTGAAGCCGGCGAAGGCGGGTTCGGTCAAGTCGAGCACCTCTTTCGAGCAGGCGGTTCGGCGTTTCGGCCAAAAGTTATGAGGGAAGCTAACCAAATAACCGACAGTCAGGTTAGGCTAACCTCATGTTTAATGGTGATTCTCGCGGCCGGATCGTCGTCGTGACCGGCGCGGCCGGGGGCATCGGCGCCGCGATCGCCGCGCGGTTCGCTGCCGAGGATCGGGTTGTCTCGCTGTGGGACCTCGATCCGGCCGTACACCGCACCGCCGCCGCGATCGCGCAGCGGTTCGATGCTGCCACCGCCCGTCGCGGCGCCGGAAGTGCCGCCGTGACAACGCTATCCGCGCCCGACGTGCACGGCGTCACCGTCGATCTCACCGACAGCGAAGCCGTGCGGGCGGCCTTCGACCAGCTCACGGCCGACTACGGTGCCGTCGAGGTGCTGGTGCACGCGGCGGGCGTGCTGGTCGGCGGCCCCGCGCTCGAACTCGACCCGTCGGACTGGGCGCGCTGCCTCAGCGTGAACGCCACCGCGACCATGCTGGTCACCCAGCGCGCCGCCGCCGACATGGTCGCCGCCGGAACCGGGGCGATCGTGGTGGTCTCCTCCAATGCCGCGTCCGCGCCCCGAGTCGGCATGGCCGCCTACGGCGCCGCCAAAGCCGCGGCGACCGCGTTCACCCGGTCGCTCGCCTTGCAGGTGGCGCCGCTCGGCGTCCGGGTCAACCTGGTCTCCCCCGGCTCCACCGACACAGCCATGTTGCGCGACATGTTCGGCGGCACCCCGCTGGACGACGCCGCCGAGACCGCGCTGCTCGACGGCGATCCCGCCGCCTACCGGCTGGGAATCCCGTTGCGGCGCATCGCCACTCCCGACGACATCGCGTCGGCCGTCCACTTCCTGGCGTCCGACGGCGCCCGCCACATCACCATGCACGACCTGCGGGTCGACGGTGGCGCAACGCTAGATATGTGACCGAGAGGATGATCCCCATCAGTACCGCCAGTTCAGACCCCGCTTTTGTGCTGTCCCGTCCGCAGCGGACCGTGTCCGCGAGCGCGGGCGGGACGGTTTTCCGCTCGGCACACGACGCGATCACCGCGCTGCGCAGTGGCCGGATCAGCCACATCGTCGGCGCACTCCCCTTCCGGCCCGGCGCACCGACAGCGTTGTGGGCACCGGAATCGGTGACGATCACCGACGCGCCCTACGAACCACGGAGACTCGAGCGCGAGTCGATGGCCGATTCGCAGCCGCTGCCGCAGTTCGCCTTCGACGCGGCGCTGCCCGCACCGGACGAACACCGCAGGCGCGTCGCCTCCGCGGTCGAGCTGCTGGCCGACCCCGCCCATCCCCTGCGGAAGGTCGTGCTGGCACGGGCGATTCGGGCCCGCTCGACGACTCCCGTTCGCGCGCTGGACATCCTCGACCTGATGGTCGCCTCGGACCCGATGTCGAACGGTTTCCTGGTCGACCTGTCCGCGGCGGGTGGCCGATATCCCGGCCGCCATCTCATCGGCTCCAGTCCGGAGATCCTGGTGCGCCGCGACGGGAACCGCGTCGTGAGCCATCCGCTGGCCGGTTCGGCCCGCCGGGTACTCGACGACGGCGACGCCGACCGGGTGGCCGCCGACACGCTGCTCGCCTCGACCAAGGACCTGGCCGAACACCGCTTCGTCACCGATCAGGTGTCGGCCGTGCTGCGTGACCGCTGCGCCGAAGTGCACACTCCCGCACCGGAACTCATGTCCACCCCGGCGATGTGGCACATCGGCACGCCGATCACCGCCGCTGTCCCGCCGGCGGGCCCGTCGGCACTCGAGCTCGCCGTAGCGCTGCACCCCACCCCGGCGATCTGCGGCACACCGACTGCGGCCGCGGCCCGTCTCATCGCCGAACTCGAGGGTGAACGCGGCTTCTACGCGGGCGCGGTCGGCTGGTGCGATGCCGACGGCAACGGCGAATGGATGGTGAGCATCCGCTGCGCCGAGCTGTCCGAGCGCGGCACCACGCTGCTCGCGCACGCGGGCGGCGGGATCGTCGCCGCCTCCGATCCGGCCGCCGAATTGGCCGAGACCACCGGCAAATTCCAGCGCATCCTCGCTCCGCTGGGGATCGCGGACCTGCCCGTCACCGTTGGCTGAGCCGACTTCCGTTCGAACGAAAGACCGTCATGCCTATCCCCCCGATCGCGCCCTATCCGATGCCGGGCGCCGACGAGTTCACCGCAGACCAGGTCGACTGGACTGCCGAACCAGGGCGTTGCGCCCTGCTGATCCACGATATGCAGCAGTACTTCCTCGACGCCTACGACCAGCACCGCGATCCCGCGCGCACCCTGATCGCCAACATCGCCCTGTTGCGCGACCGCTGCCACGAGCTCGACATCCCGGTGATCTACACGATGCAGCCCGGTAATCAGCACCCGTCGCGACGCGGCATTCTGGCCGACTTCTGGGGCAGCGGGATGGCCGAGGGCGCCGACACGCAGGTCATCAATGCCCTCGCGCCCGAACCACGCGACATTCAGGTGACCAAGTGGCGCTATTCGGCGTTCCAGCGCACCGACCTGCGTGAACTGCTCGGTTACTACCGGCGCGATCAGCTTCTGGTGACCGGCGTCTACACGCACATGGGCTGCATGCTCAGTGCCGCCGAGGCATTCATGGGTGATGTGCGGCCCTTCCTCGTCCACGACGCGACGGCGGATTTCAGCCGCGACGAGCATGTGATGGCGCTGAACTACGTCGCCCGGCGTTGCGGGGCGGTGGTCGGGACCTCGGAGCTGTTGCGTCAGCTGGATCCCGCTCAGGTCGAAGCGGACGCCTGACCCGTCGGCGGACGCTCCGCCATTCGAACCAAGACAAACCTGACTCGCCTCGCGCGGCTGCCGGACTCCTCCCGAGTCCGGCAGCCGCGTGGGTGGGTGGAGAACTTTGACGAAGGAGTTGCTGTGAGCTCGGTGGAACGGGACGACGTGAGCGCCGAACATCCCGGATTACCGCTCACCGGAGCGCAATTGGGCATCTGGAACGCGCAGCGTCTGGACCCCGAGTCGCTCAGCTATCTGGTCGGCGAGGTGCTCGAGATCTCGGGTACGGAGCCGGTGGACGTGCCGTTGCTGGACATCGCGATTCGCCGCACAATCGCCGACACCGACACGATGCGACTGCGTTTCAGCGAAACGCCCGAGGGTCCGCGCCAGCGGATCACCGACCTGGAACCGGAGCTGCGCCCACTCGTCGATCTGCGCGCCGAAGCCGACCCGGTCGCCGCGGCGCACCGGCTCGTCACCGCCGAACGCGAACGCGCCGCCACCTTTTGCCGTGACATGGTCGACCGGCAGCTCTACACCTACACACTGCTGCGCCTCACCGACAACGACGTGTGGTGCATCCAGCTCTATCACCACCTGATCATCGACGGCTACAGCGCGGCCATGGTGTCGCGCCGGGTCGCGGCCCACTACACCGCGCTGCGTCGCGGTACCGAAGCGCCGCGCCTGCGCTGGGGTTCGGTGGAGACACTCGTTGCCGAGGACCTGGAATACCGCGGGAGCCAGGCACATCGGCACGACCGCGAGTACTGGCGCGACCGGCTCACGCCGCTGCCGCCGCTGGACGGGCGCGGGCAGGCGCCCGAGGGCGTGGTCGAGCAGACTCACGAGGTACGCGCGGTCCTCGACGCCGACCTGATGGGGCGCGTCAAGACAGCGGCCACGGAAGCCGGTATCACGTGGGCCGATGTGCTCGTCGCCGGTTACGCGGGTTTCGTGCACCGGCTGCTCGGTGAGACCGATGTGGTCATCGCGCTGCCGGTGATGGCGCGCGTCGGCAAGACCGCCCTCACCACCCCGTCGATGGCGGTCAACGTCCTGCCGCTGCGAGTTTCGGTGTCCGGTCAGGACCGCCTGGGCGAGTTGGGCAAGCGGGTGGCCGACGCACTGCGAGAGATGCGCGCCCACCAGCGTTTTCGCGGTGAGGACCTGGCCCGCGAATTCGGTGGGGCACAGACCGGTGCCCTGCTGCACGGCATCGGCGTCAACCTCAAGGCCTTCGACTTCGCGCTCGACTTCGACGGCGCCACCGGCACCCTGCGCAATGTGGCCGGTGGGCCACCGGAAGACCTCGGTCTCACCGTCACCCCGCTGTCGGAGGACCGCGTCCAGCTCGGTTTCGAGGTCGACGCACGGTCACTGGACGCGGCCACTGTGCGGCGGCGGATGGACGCGCTGGTCACGCTGATCACTCAGCTGGTCGATGCCGACAAGCCGATCGGCGCGATCACCCTGTACCCGGCCGAGATCGCGGCCCACCTCGCCGTCGAGCGCGCCGGTGCGGCCCTGCCCGGTCGTCCCGACGACGTCGTCGAGGCCTTCGACCGCATGGTCGCGGCCCAGCCAGACGACATCGTCCTCGTCGACGGCAGCCACCGGCTCACCGCCGCGGAACTCGGCGCCCGCGTGCACCAGCTCGCGCGCTACCTGCGTGGCCGAGGCATCGGCCCCGAAGACATCGTCGGCATCGCCCTCCCCCGCTCGGTCGACCTGGTGATCGCCCTCCTGGCGGTCCAACACGCGGGCGCGGCCTTCCTGATGCTCGACATCAACCACCCCGCCCAGCGCCTGGCAGACATCATCGACGACGCCGACCCGGCCCTGATCTTGACGGACGACGTTGTCGCGAAAGCGGTCTTCGCGGACCGGCTCGCGACTGACGGGACCACGGACCGGACTTCCGGCGCGGAGGCGACATCGGCGGACGCTCCGTCCGTGACTGTCGACGTGGTGAACCGACGCGCCGCAGCGGGACTACTCCTGTTATCGGACGAGTCGATTCGAGCAGCTATCACCGGCCTGCCGAGCGGGCCGCTGTCGATCACCGAACTCGCCGCGCCTCGTTCAGCCGGACATCTCGCCTATGTCGTGTACACCTCGGGCTCCACCGGCAAGCCGAAGGGTGTGCAGATCTCGTGCGGCGCGATGGCTCAGCTGTTGCACCACCACCGGCGCACGGTCTACGCCGATACCGCCGCGCGAGTGGGCGGGCGGCAGCTGCATGTCGCGCACACCTATTCCTTCGCCTTCGACGCGGCCCTGGATCAGCTCTTGTGGCTGTGGTGCGGGCACCGGATCCATCTGTACGACACAGATATTCAGAAGGACGCGTCCGCACAGGTAGCGGCGTTGCGGGCCGACCGCATCGATGTCGTCGACACCACTCCCTCGATGGCTACCGCGCTGATCGACAACGGGTTGCTCGGCGACGCACATCGTCCGGAGCTGCTGCTGCTCGGCGGTGAGGCCACGCCGCCCGCGTTGTGGTCGGCCATCGTCGCGTCGAAGGTGTTCGGCCGCAACATGTACGGGCCGACCGAGGCCACCGTCGACGCGCTGAGCGCGCCGGTGACCGGCGCGGTGCCGCACGTCGGCGGACCGCTGGCGGGCACTCGTGCCTATCTGCTCGACGGCGCGTTGCAGCCGGTGCCCGACGGCGAGATCGGCGAGTTGTATTTGGCGGGGCCGCAATTGGCGCGCGGTTATCTCGGGCGCATGGTGGTGACGGCGGAGCGGTTCGTCGCCGATCCGTTCGCGTCCGGGGAACGCATGTACCGCACCGGTGACCGGGCACGCTGGCTCCCCGGTCACGGCTACGACTACCTCGGACGCGCCGATTCCCAGATCAAGGTGCGCGGCTACCGCGTGGAACTGGGCGAGGTCGAAGCCTCGCTCGGCGCGCTACCCGGTGTAGCCGCAGCGGCCGCCACCATCCGCAAGTCCGGCGACAGCACCCGACTGGTCGGCTACCTGGTCCCCGAGACCGGTCGCACCCTCGACGCCGACCAGCTCCGTCAGCTGCTGAGCACCCTGGCCCCCGACCACCTGGTCCCCTCGGCCCTGGTGATCCTCGCTTCACTGCCCACCACCGTCAACGGGAAACTGGACCGCGCGGCCCTCCCCGCACCCCAGCTGACCTCGACCGGCCGACCGCCCCGCACCGAGCAGGAGCGAGCACTGTGCGGAATCGTCGCCGAGGTCCTCGGTCTGGCGCAGGTGAGCGCGACCGACGATTTCTTCGGCCTCGGCGGCGACAGCATCACCGCGATCGGCGTGAGCAGCCGCCTGCGCGCCCTCGGCTGGGAAGTCCAACCGAAAACCCTCCTCGCCCAACGTGACCTGGCCACCATCGCCGCCACCGCCCAGATGGCGCAAACCCAGACCGGCACCGCTACCCCGGATGAGCCGACCGGCCCCGTCCCGATCCCACCCATGGTGGCGGCCCTCCTCGAGGCGAACGCGGACTCCGGCACCATCGCCGGCTACGCCCAGTGGACAGCGCTGACCCTCCACGAAGACCTGACAGTCGGCCACCTCACCACCGGCCTGCGAACCCTTCTCGACCGCCACGACGCCCTCCGCCTCGTCCTCGACCGGTCCGGCGGCGACACACGGCTCGAGGTCGCCGCCGTAGGCACGGTGCACGCATCCGACCTGGTCAGCGAGTTCGTTCTCGACCATGCGGACTCGGCACCGAGGCAGGGTGGGATGGCTGCGCTGATCGAGGCGGTGGCATCCGCGCTGGCGGCGGAATTGGTGCCCGCCGACGGTGTCCAGATTCGCGCCGCGCTGGTGCGCACCGCGGCCGGCGACGCCGACCGATTGGTGCTGGTAGCCAATCACCTGGTCGTAGACGGTGTTTCGTGGCGGATCCTGGTGCCCGAGTTATACGAAGTCTGCACGGCAGCGCGGGAAACACGTCCGGCGCGACTGCCCGCCAAGGGAAGTTCCTGGCGGCGGTACGCCACGCTGCTGGCCGAGTCCGGTGTTGCGGGCGAGTACCGCACGGAGCTGGCGCACTGGGAGCGCGCGCTCGGCGACGCGAGCGTCGCACCCCTCGGGGAAAGGGCACTCGATCCCGCTGTCGACCTGGCCGAGAGTGCCGAGCAGACAAGAACTTTCGCTACACCGGCGATCACCGAAGCCTTCCTCACGACACTGCCGACCGCCTACCGAGCGAAGACCGACGATGTATTGCTCGCGGCACTCATGCTCGCGCTCAACGCCTGGCGGCACGAGCGCGGCGAGGCGCTCGAGCCGGGCAGGCCGGTCGCCGTCGAGGGTCACGGGCGCGAAGCATTGCGTCCCGACACCGATTTCGCGGGTACCGTCGGCTGGTTCACCAGCGAGTTCCCGGTGTGGACGCCCGCGACCGGCATCGACGATCCCGCCGGACTCACCGAGGCTCTGTCCGGTGGTGCGACGGCCGGACGCCTGCTGCGCGCGGTCAAAGAGGCCAAGCGCGCTGTTCCCGGCAACGGCGTCGGCTACGGCGTGCTGCGCAGGTTCGACCCCGAGACCGCGCCGCGATTCGCCGGTCGCCGCGCACCGGAGGTGCTGCTCAACTACCTCGGCCGGTTCGGTGGCGGCGGGACTCCAGGTTGGAGCCTGCCCGAGCACGACGCGTTCGCGGTCATGGAACCATCGGAAAAGACACTCACCGAGGTGCTTTCGCTCAATGTCTTCGTCCACGAAGCCGCGCAGGCCGGTGCGCCGCGCCTGGCCGTGGAGTGGACAGCCGCGAGCCAGATTCTCGGCGCCGACCAGGTCGCGGAGATCCAGCGGCACTTCGAGCTCGCGCTGGAGGCGTTCGCCGCCCACGCGCGGCTGTATCCCGGCGGACTCACACCGTCGGACTGCCCCGGCGTGACCGTCGACCAGGACATCATCGACGCGCTCGAGGGCGCGCACGGCCCACTGGCCGAACTGCTCCCCCTCTCCCCCTTGCAAGAAGGGTTGCTGTTCCACGCGATTCGCGACGGCGCCGACGACGTCTACACCCTGAGCGCCCGCGTCGACCTGCACGGCCCACTGGACGGCCCACGATTGTCGGCGGCCTTCGACACCGTCGTCGGCAGACACCCGAGCATGGCCGCCGCCTTCCACTACGAGGACCTGGACCAGCCGGTGCAGGCGGTTCCACGCTCGGTCGGTATGCCCTGGCACGAGGTCGACCTCGCCGATCTGCCGCCGCGCACCGCGCGGGCCGCCGCCGACCGGCTCGAAGCCGAAGCGATCCGCCACCGATTCGCGGTCGACCGGTCACCGATGTTGCGCGCCGTGCTGATTCGCCTGCCCGGCGACACCCACCGCTTGGTCCTCAACACCCACCACCTGGTGATCGACGGCTGGTCGACCCCCATCGTGCTGCGCGAAGTACTGGCCACCTACCACGGCGACGAACTCCCCCCGGCCGCCTCGTACAGCGACTACCTGACCTGGCTCGGCACCCGCGACCACCAGGCCCTCCGCGACGCCTGGGCGCGGCGACTCGCCGGGCTCGAAGCGCCCACACTGGCGCGCGATCTGATCGCCGACGTTGCCCACAGCCACCGGGACCGCGAGACCCCGACGTGGCGGAACCTTGCGTCGCAGAAGCGTGAAGTGCGGCAGTGGCAGGTTCCGCTGACCGAGTCGCTGGCCACCGCACTAGCCGAGCTGGGCCGCCGACGCGGCCTCACGATGAACACCCTGGTGCAGGGCACGTGGGCGCTGGTGCTCGCCGCGCTCAGCGGCCGCACGGACGTCGTGTTCGGGGCCACTGTCTCCGGCCGCCCCGCCGAGCTTCCCGGTGTGGCAGGCATGGTCGGCCTGTTCGCCAACACAGTGCCCGTTCGCTGCTCCTTCACACCTGCGCGCCCACTGCTCGACCAGTGGGCCGACCTGCAGGAAAACCAGTTCGCCATGCAGGACTTCGACCACGCGAGCCTGGCGGAGATCGAACGGGTCGCTGGCCTCGGCACCCTCTTCGACACCCTGGTCGCCTTCGAGAACTTCCCCAACTCCGGCCCGGGACAACCGGACTCCCACGACCTCCGTCTCGGTGACTTCCACAACCACGGCAACACGCACTACCCGCTGACCCTGATCGCCCCGCCGGGCGACCACCTGGAGCTGGTGATCTGGTACGACCGCGCCGCCGTCCCCGAGTCCGTCCTCCCTCACATCGCCGACCGGATCACGGCGATCCTCACCGCCGCAGCCACCACTCCGGACACCGCTGCGAACCAGTTCCTCGACCCACTCACACCGGCCGTCGCCCAGGGACGAATCAGCGCACCGGAACCATCGGTCGCCGCACGTGACACCATCACGAGCGCGCTGAACGATGGGGAACAGTGCGCCGCAGCGCCGATCGTCGAGTCGCGCGCACTCCCCGACCCCTGCGGTACAACGCTGGCCGAATGGGGCATTCCTGTCGATCCAGCCGCTCCAGCGGTCACCGCCGAAGGTGTCACCATCGACTTCGGCGAATTCGATGCCAGGGCCAATCGCGTCGCACGGTGGCTCATCTCGCAAGGCGTCGGTCCCGAGACCGTGGTGGCCGTGGCCATGCCGCGCGCCGTCGATTCGGTCGTCGCGGCGCACGCGATCTGCCGAGCCGGTGGCGTCTATCTTCCGATCGATCCGGAGCAACCTGCGCAGCGCATCGAGAAGATCCTCGATACCGCTTCTCCCGCAATGGTTCTGCGCTCACTCGACCACGAGCGAGGCGGGTTCGCCGACACTCCGCTCACCGATGCGGACCGGCTCGCCCCGCTGCGCCCAGCCAACACCGCCTGCCTGCTCTTCACCTCCGGCTCCACCGGTGTGCCCAAGGGCGTCAGCCTGCCGCACGCGGCGATCATCTCCACCTTCGAATGGCTGCAGCGTGAGGTCCGGTTCGGTCCGGGCGACACCATGCTCTACCGCACCCCGCCGATCTTCGACGCCTCGCTCATGGAGATGTTCCTGCCGCTGCACGTCGGCGCCCGGATCGTGCTGACCCGCCCCGGCGGCCACCGCGACCCCTACTACCAGGCACAACTCATGAGCGCGGAGCGAGTCACGGCGATGTGGATGACGACCTCCATGCTCACCGTGCTCGCCGAAGAGGCCGAGCTCTCGGGATGCGCGGACCTTCGCTGCGTCCTCACCGGCGGTGAAGTGCTGCCACCGGCGACGGCACAGCGGATGCGCGCACTCACCGGTACCGCTGTGTACAACTTCTACGGTCCCACCGAGGCGGCGATCGGCTTCACCTTCCACGAGACCGTCGACGCCGACACCGCGTCGGTCCCGGTCGGCGCACCCGCCGACACCGTTCGCATCCTCGACGACCAACTGCACCCCGTCCCCGAGGGCGCTGTCGGTGAGCTCTACATGACCGGAGTGCGGTTGGCGCGCGGCTATCTTGCCCGCCCCGACCTGACCGCCGCGGCGTTCGTCGCCGACCCGTTCGGCAGCGGCGAAAGGATGTACCGCACAGGTGATCTGGTGAAACTGAACCCCGACGGCGAACTCGACTACATCGGCCGCACCGACAGCCAGGTGAAGTTGCGCGGCCAGCGCATCGAACTGGGCGATATCGAATCGGCTCTGCTCACGTGCCCCGGCGTGGCCCACGCGGTGGTGCAGCTGCGCGAGGACACACCGGGCGATCAGCGGCTGGTCGCCTACCTCATGGCGAAGTCCGGAATCACGCTCGACACAGTTGCGGTTCGCGACCAGCTCCGAATCAAGTTGCCCGCGTATATGATTCCCGCCGCCGTCGTCGTACTGGATCACATCCCTCGCACGGCGACGGAGAAGATCGATCGCCGGGCGCTCCCAGCGCCGGAGTCGCGCACCCCGGGCGGCGACAATGCGGCGCCCATCCACCGCTCGGCCCAGCTCGTCGACAGAACGCCCGACGAGAAGGTCGACACCATTCGCGCGGCAATGGCGGCTGTTCTCTCGGTCCCCGAAATCGACGCGGACGACGACTTCTTCGACAAGGGCGGCCACTCCCTGCTCGCCGTGCGGCTGGTCGGCCGACTCACCCGCGCGGACCTACCCGTGGTCCTCGACGACGTCTTCACCGCCTCGACCCCACGCGAGCTCGCAGCCCGCATCGGCGCGGCCGACCCAACCACCCCACCGAAGGACGGCCTCGCCGGCCTGGGCCGCCGCCTCGACCCGGTGCTGGAACTACGCACCGAGGGCTCGGTCCCACCGCTGTTCTGCGTCCACCAAATCGGCGGCACCGCATGGAAATACGCCCCCCTGGCGAGGCTGCTTCGGGCCGAACGACCCATCATCGGCCTGCAGATGCCCCACCTCACCGAGCCGACCACCCGGACCCGCACCCTCGACGACCTGGCGCGCTACTACCTGGCCGCCGTCCGCCGCATCCAACCGCACGGCCCGTACCACTTCCTGGGCTATTCGCTGGGCGGCAATCTCGCCCACGCCATGGCCGCCATCCTCGAAGCCGAGGGTGAGCAGGTCGCCTATGTGGGTCTGCTCGACTCGCACCCGCTGTCGAACCTGACCGAGCGGGCCGCCGCGACCCTGGCCGATCCCTCCGGCATGGCCGCACTCGTCCCCGAAATCGACGAGTACCCGGCCGAATTGGCAGCCGTGGTAATCCACGCCGCGACCGAACTGCTGCGCATGGTCACCGAGTCGGAGTCCCCCTCCTACAGCGGCCCGATGGCCCTGTACTGCGCGGACAACGGCCTCGAACCCGAGCGCGTGCACGCCCAGCTCACCGGCTGGCAGGCCGCGGGCGCCCAGCTGGTGGTCCGGCGACTGCCCTACACCCACAACGAGATCGCGATGCCGACCGGCTGGATCGAGGTCGCCGCGCTCATCGACGCGGATCCCGCGATCCGCACCTGAACTTCCACCTGGATAGAAAGAAGGAACAACTCCTATGTCAGCGCACCGAATGACGGCCCGCATGCGCGCCGCCGTCGCACTCCTGATCGTCGCGGTGACCGCGACGGCAGTGGGCTGCGGCACCTCCACCTCCGAAGGATCGACCGACACCGGCACCCGCCAGGTGGAAACCGCCAAGGGCCAGATCACCGTGCCCGCCGACCCACAGCGCATCGTGGTGCTCAACGGCGCTCTCGCCGGATTCCTCTACGACCTGGACGCGAACGTGCAGGCCGCGGATCCGCGCATCCTCGGCGTCACCCTCGCACCCGGCGAGTTCCCCCCGTCCTGGGCCGCCGACGCGAAAGAGCAAGGCACCGAAGCGGTGCCCTCCGGCGACGACCTCAACCTGGAGTTCATCGCCGCCCAGCGGCCGGACCTCATCATCGGAGGAGGCCCTGGCTTCCCCGGTTTGCAGACCATCAAGAACTACGACAAGCTCAGCGCCGTCGCACCGACCGCCCTCGTCCCCTCGGATCTCGCCAACTGGCAGGACCAGCTGAAGACGGTGGCCGACTTCGTGAACCGCCCCGACAAGGTCGAGCCCATGATCACCGCCTACAAGGACCGGGTCGCGGAGGTGAAGGCCGAGCTGAAGATCCCCCAGGGCGCGACCTCGGTGATGCAGTCCCAGGCCGACGGCAAGCCCATCCTGCTCGCCCCCGGCACCCCACTGTCCAACCTCCTCGCCGACGTCGGGTTCACCATCGACGACAAGATCGAGGCCAAGGCGGGCAACCCTCCCCGCACCCAGGCAGGCGACTGGGTCACCTTCAGCCCCGAACTCCTGAGCACCGTCGCCGACGCCCCCGTCCTGTTCGTCATCCTGCTCGACGGCGGCCGCAACATCCCCGCCCTGAAACAGGACCCCGCCCTGGCCATGCTCCCCGCATTCCAGAAGAACCAGGTCTACGAACTGCCCGCAGCCAGCAAGCGCCCGGACTACCGCCAGTCCATGGCAACCCTCGACCTACTGGCCGACACCTTCAAGTAGTCACGTAACGAGACAGGCCCCGCCGTGAAATACCGGCGGGGCCTGTCTCGTGTATCGCTTGTCTTACAGCGCCTTCAGTTCCTCGGTGACCGCACCGACGGACTTCTTGGCGTCGCCGAACAACATGGAGGTGTGGTCGGCGTAGAACAGCGGGTTGTCGATGCCGGCGAAGCCGGAGTTCATCGAGCGCTTGAGCACGATGACGCTCTTGGCCTGGTCGACGTTGAGGACCGGCATACCGTAGATCGGGCTGGACGGGTCCTCACGGGCGGCGGGGTTGGTGACGTCGTTGGCGCCGATCACCAGGACCACATCGGTGCGGTTGAACTCACCGTTGATGTCGTCCATTTCCTTCATCGCGTCGTAGGAGACCTCCGCCTCGGCCAGCAGCACGTTCATGTGCCCGGGCATACGACCGGCGACGGGGTGGATCGCGTACTTGACCTCGACACCCTTGCCTTCCAGCAGCGACGCCATCTCCTTGACCGCGTGCTGGGCCTGGGCCACGGCCATACCGTAGCCGGGGACCACGATGACCTGGTTGGCGTAGGCCATCTGGATCGCGGCATCGGCGGCGGAAGTGGCCTTGGCCGTCTTGGCCTCACCACCGGCACCGGAGGCCACCGCGCCACCGCCACCGAAACCACCGGCGACGATCGCGGGGATCGACCGGTTCATGGCCTTGGCCATCAGGTTGGTGAGGATGGTGCCGGACGCGCCGACGATCATGCCCGCCACGATCATCGCGGTGTTGTTCAGCGCCAGGCCTGCGGCCGCGGCCGACAGACCGGTCAGGGCGTTGAGCAGCGAGATGACGACCGGCATGTCGGCACCACCGATGGGCAGCACGACCATCAGGCCGAGCACACCGGCCAGCACCAGCAGCGCGATCATCCAGAGCTGCGACACGCCACCGTCGTTGGCACCGAGGCCGATCACCACGGCACACACGATGGAACCGAGCAGCAACAGCAGGTTCAGCGGCTGCTGCAGCTTGCCGATGCCGATCGGCTTGCCGGACAGGATCTCCTGCAGTTTGGCGAAGGCGACGATCGAGCCCCAGAAGGAGATCGAGCCGATCACCGCGGCGAACAGCGAACCGATGATGATGTGGATGGTCGGTTCGTCGTGCAGCGCGGAAAAGCCCGAGCTGTCGATGAATTCGGCCCACGCGATGAGCGCGACGGTGCCACCACCCACGCCGTTGAACGCCGCGACCAGCTGCGGCATCTCGGTCATCTTGGTGCGCACGGCGGGCGGAACACCCAGTGCCACACCGACGATCAGGCCACCGGCGATCAGGATCCAGTTCAGCATCGCGGTGTGCCGGATCGAAATCAGCGTGGCGATCACGGCGATCGCCATACCGACGGCGGCGATCTGGTTGCCGCGCACGGCGGTCTTGGGACCGGTGAGCCCCATCAGGCCGTAGATGAACATGGCGAAGGCCACGATGTAGAGGCCGTTGACCAGGTAGGTCATGTTGTCGACTGCGTGCATCACTCGGCCGCCTTCTTCTTACCCTTGAACATGCCGAGCATGCGGTCGGTGACCACGAAGCCACCGATGACGTTCAGCGTTCCGAACACGACGGCGACGAACAGGATCACCTGGACCAGCAGGGAGGGATCTTGCACGTTGCCCAGCGTCACCAGCGCACCGAGCACGACGATGCCGTGAATGGCGTTGGTGCCCGACATCAGCGGGGTGTGCAGGGTGTTGGGGACCTTGGAGATCACCGCGAAGCCGACGAAGCCGGACAGCACGAGAATGGCGATATTGGCGAGAAGTTCGGTGTACATCAGGCTTCCACGCTCGATTCATTCTTGTCGCTGCGCTCACGAGTGACGCAGGAATCGGCCAGCACCTGATCGCTGAAATCGGGCGCGAGCTTGCCGTCGGCCAGCATCAGTTCCAGCAGCGCGGCGATGTTCTTGGAGTACAGCTCCGAAGCGTGCTCGGGCATGGTGGCGGGCAGGTTCAGCGGCGAGGCGATGGTCACCTCGTGCTTGACGACGATCTCGCCCGGCTCGGTGAGCTCACAGTTGCCACCGGTCTCACCGGCCAGGTCGACGATCACGCTGCCGGGCTTCATCCCCTCCACCGCGGCCGCTGTCACCAGGCGCGGCGCCGGGCGGCCCGGCACGAGCGCGGTCGTGATGACCACGTCGAAACCCTTGATGGCGTCTTCCAGCGCCTGCTGCTGCTTGGCCTTCTCCTCCTCGGTGAGCTCGCGGGCGTACCCGCCCTCACCGGCGGCGTCGATACCCAGGTCGAGCCACTGCGCACCGACCGAACGCACCTGGTCGGCAACCTCGGGACGCACGTCGTAACCGGTGGTGCGACCACCGAGACGCTTGGCGGTGGCCAGCGCCTGCAGACCCGCCACACCCACACCGAGCACCAGCACGGTCGCCGGTTTCACGGTGCCCGCGGCGGTCGTCAGCATCGGGAAGAACCGGGTCGACTCCGAGGCGGCGAGCAGCACAGCCTTGTACCCGGCGACGTTGGCCTGCGAGGACAGCGCGTCCATCACCTGCGCACGCGAGATACGCGGAATCGCCTCCACCGCGAACGCCTGCACACCGGCCGCCTTCAGCGCACCGATCTGGTTCTCCGCGTTGCGGGGCGCGAGGAAGCCGATCAGCGTCTGCCCGGAGGACAGCTTGGCCACCTCGGCATCGCTCGGCGGCGCCACCTTCACCACGACATCGGCCGACCACGGATCGCCGATCGTCGCACCGGCCTCTACATAGGCCGCGTCGGGAATGAGCGCGCCGAGGCCCGCACCGGCTTCCACGATCACCTCGACACCCTGCTTGGACAGGGTGGGGATGATCTTGGGTACCAGGGCGACTCGCCGCTCACCCACGCCGGACTCGCGAACGACTCCGACACGCGCGCCGCGCGGCGAAACCTCGCCAACGTTTTGCGTTGTCTCCACTAGTCAGACTTCCTTTTCGTGCTGGCTTCGAGCCTGGGAACAACGGTTCAGCCGACGTTACTGGTCAGTAAGTTCAACTGAAATCCTCGCAACTGTACTCGGCTCGCGGTGAGCCTAGCGGAGATGCCCGTCACAGCGGAGAATTGGACTCTTGACCACAAAACGGACAGAGCGAACCTGTTTCCGCAGCGACAGCCACTTACTCGGCCCGCCGGGCGCCGGGTGGCGCCTGACTACACATTCGTAGCCGCAGGTAGGCAAGGACAAGAACGCACAAGCAGGTCCGATACTTACCTGCACGTGAGAGTGCGGGTAGGACGGCCGACCACCGAGCGGGACGTGACGTGTGTCATGCAAGGACTGTTGCGTCTCGAGGGCCACACCGTAGGGTTCACGGTGTGAACGACTGCGTCTTCTGTCGGATCGTGGCCGGTGCCGCGCCTGCGACCAAGGTCTACGAGGACGACGCCGTCTGCGCGTTCCTCGACATCCGGCCCATCACGCGAGGCCACACCCTTGTGGTTCCCAAGACCCACGCCACCGAACTCGACGACCTCGATCCCGATCTCGGCGCGCGGGTCTTCCGCGTGGGTCATCGCCTGGCCCGCGCCCTGCGCCGCAGCGGGCTGGCCAGCGACGGCGCCAATCTCGCGATCAACGACGGCACCGCGGCCTTCCAGACCGTCGGCCATGTGCACCTGCACGTGGTGCCGCGCAAGCACGGTGACAAACTCGGTTTCGCCAAGGGGTTCCTGCTGCGACGTCCGCACGAACCCACCTCGACGGCGGCGGCGATCCGCGCGGGCATCGACGCGCTCGACGCCGAGGCGAACACGCCGGGGCGGCAACCGGATCAGCCGGGCACGTCGAGCGAAGCAGAAGGAGTACAGGGATGACCGAACCGACACCGCCGCGTGAACTGCTCACCGATCTGCTCGCCCAGCAGTGGGAGACCATCGCCACCTTGGTCGCCGACCTCGACGAAAAGGCCTGGCGCCGACCGTCCCCCCTGCCCGGCTGGACGCTGTTCGATGTGGTCGCGCATGTGATCGGTACCGAATCGTGGTTGCTCGGGCGCACTCCGCCCGCCCACGATCCGTTGCGCCCCAAGACCGATGTGCGCACGCTGCCGCACGTACGCAACGAGGTCGCCGTGCTCAACGAGATCTGGGTCGACCGGTTGCGGCCGCTGTCGGGCAAACGGCTGCTCGCGCTGTTCGACGAGGTCACCGAGCTGCGCCGGGCCGCCCTTGCCGCCATGACCGACGAGGAGTGGGAGGCGCCGACGGTGTCGCCGGTCGGACAGGTGGCCTACGGCCGGTTCATGCGGGTGCGCCTGTTCGACTGCTGGATGCACGAGCTCGATCTCGCCGACGGGATCGGGCGCAGTGTCGACGAGGGCGGTGCGCGCGCGGAGGCGGCGTTCACCGAACTCACGCTCGGGCTCGGGCGCGCGGTGGTGAAAGGCGCCAAGGCGCCGGATGGTGCACGGATCACACTCGACCTCACCGGCCCGGTCACCCGGCAGGTGCACCTCGCGGTGGAGGGCGGGCGCGGTTCGGTGCTCGACGAAGCCGACGGGGAGCCGACAACCGTGATCCGTTTGGACTCGGGACTTTTCGCGCGTCTGCGTGGTGGCAGGCAGTCGGCGGCGACGCACCCGGGGAAGGTGGTCGTCGAAGGCGATGCCGCCCTCGGCGACCGGCTCGTCCAGAATCTGGCCTTCACCATCTGATGCGGCTGTTCCTGGCCTCCTACCGATTCGGCGGTTTCGCCGAGCGGCTCGCCACGCTGGCGGGCGGCAAGGGCAAGGTCGCGGTGCTTCCGAACGCGTGTGACGCCTGGCCCGCCGCGTGGGCGTCGGCGGTCGCCAGCGACATGGAACCCCTACGCAGGCAGGGCTATTCGCCCGAGGTGCTGGATCTGCGCGACTACGTCGGGCAGCCCGCGCAACTGGAGCGTCGGTTGCGCGAGTACTCGATGGTGTGGGTGCGCGGCGGCAACACCTTCGTGCTGCGTGCCCAATTCGCCCGCAGCGGAGCAGATTCGGTGCTGCCCGCGCTGCTGCGCGAGGACGCCTTGACCTACGCGGGGTACAGCGCGGGCGCCTGCCTGCTCGCGCCCGATCTGCACGGGCTGGAGACGATGGACGACCCGGGCGAGGTGTTACCCGCCACCGGGGCCGCGCCGCGATGGGACGGGCTCGGACTGGTGGATCGGCAGCTGGTCGTGCACCTGGACTCGGCCACCGATCCGGAGGGGGAATCGGCGAAAATGCTTGCGCGCTACCAGGCAGAAGGCGTCCCGCACTGGGCGCTCACCGATGACGATGTCGTCGTGGTCGACGGCGAGCACACCGAGGTGCTGCGCGGGTCGGGCTGAGGGCCTCAGCGTGCGGTGTCGGCCGCGGCCAGGTCGGGTGCCGGTGTCCGTTTGCGGAATACGATCCAGCGCATCGCGCAGTACATGTACACGGCCTCGCAGCCACCGGCCAGCAACCGCGCCACGTGGTACTGCACGCCGAGCGCGGTGAGACCCGAGCCGACTCCGAGAATGAACGCCAGGTAGTTCACCACGACAACAACCACATACACCGCCGCCTGCTTGCCCATCGGGGCGTGCGAGTGGAAGTTGAAGGTGCGATTCAGCAGGAAGCTCAGGCCGAACGCGACGATATAGGCGCACGTGATGGACAACCACACCGGCAGATCGAAACCGTCGTGCAGCAGGGTGAGCAGCAGCAGATCGACGCCGAAGGTGAAGCTGTTGATGAGGGCGAAGCCGAGGAAAGTGGCGGGCACGTACCGGTCGAGTCCCCACGGCAACCGGGCGACAACACCCTCGCACCAGCGGGTGAACCGGTCGGCGGCCGAATCGGTGACACTCGCCTGCTGCTCCACCCGGCCAGCCTGCCAGCGGCACATGACATCGAGGTGAGCAACGGGCGAACGCCCTGAGCGCTAGCGGCCGACGGCCACGACCGGGCCGCGTTCGAGCGCCGCCCACTCGGCGAGGCAACGGCGGCGGGTGAATTCGTCGGCCTCGGCCAGCAGCGCGTCACGCAGTACCCGCGGGTCGGCGGCCCACGAGCTCGCGATCTCGGCGAGCGCGCGCAGATCGAACAGGCCCGTCGACTCGAGCGCCGTCATCCAGTCGTCGTGGTCGCCCGCGTACACGCGACGCATCGCGTCGGCCTCGATATCGGCGCCCAGCAGCGCGCCGACCAGCTCGGCCCGGTCCCGAGGTTCCCTCATCATCCGATCCTCCCTGCGAAAAACGGTGCGGCACAACGACATCGCGTACGCGATGCGCAGGCAACGGAACAAGAAAACACGCCGGGCGCCCCGACAAAATCACACCCTCCCCTGCATTGTGACCATTCGAACGCCGTATACACCAACCGGCCGCGCCGAATCACAATCATGCCCGCACGGCTCTGTTCGGACGCACATCACTTCTGGACGGTTGATCACCACGCTTTGGTGGCGTCCGGCTCTCGAACGACGCCGCCACCAGAGCGTGGTGATCGCGTACTCGAGAGGGCCTGGTCGGGTTAGCGTTGGGAATGGACGATCGCCGGGTGGATCTGGATTCGCTGGTTTCGGAGGTTTCCGAGGGGGCTGTTGTTGTCGATGCCGATGTGATGGAGGGGTATCGGCAGGATTGGGCTCGCGATCCCGAGGCGGGGACGCCGGTCGCGGTGGTGCGGGCACGCGGTACCGCCGATGTGGCGGCCACGCTGCGCTGGGCGCAGGCGCGCGGGGTGCCGGTGGTGCCGCGCGGCGCGGGGTCGGGGCTCTCGGGTGGCGCGACGGCCGTCGACGGCGGGATCGTGCTGTCCACCGAATTGATGCGGGCGATCAGTGTCGATCCCGTGACGCGCACAGCGGTGGTGCAGCCGGGTCTGCTCAACGCGGAGGTGAAGCGGGCCGTCGCGGCGGAAGGGTTGTGGTACCCGCCGGACCCGTCGTCGTTCGAGATGTGCTCGATCGGGGGGAACGCCGCCACCAACGCGGGTGGGCTGTGCTGCGTGAAATACGGCGTGACCACCGATTACGTGCTCGGTATGGAGGTGGTGCTCGCCGACGGAACCGTGGTCCGTCTCGGTGGGCCTCGGCTGAAGGACTCGGCCGGGTTGTCGCTGACCAAGCTGTTCGTCGGCAGTGAGGGCACGCTCGGGGTCATCACGGAACTCACTTTGCGCCTGCTGCCCGCCCAACCACCGCAGGCCACCGTGGTCGCCGGTTTCGCCACACTCACCGCCGCCACCGACGCGATCCTCGCGATCACCTCGGCCTTGCGGCCCGCGATGCTCGAGTTCATGGACACCGTCGCGATCAATGCCGTCGAGGACGAGATGCGGATGGGGTTGGATCGCACCGCCGCCGCACTGCTCGTCGCCCGGTCGGACGCACCGGGCGAGTACGCGACGCACGAAGCGCAGACGATGCTGGAGCTGTGCGAAAAGGCCGGGGCGACAGAGGTTTTCCACACCGCCGATCCCGATGAAGGCGAAGCCTTCACCGCCGCGCGGCGGTTCGCGATTCCGGCGGTGGAACGGATCGGGTCGCTGCTGCTCGAGGACGTCGGTGTGCCGTTGCCCCGGCTCGGTGAGCTCATCACCGGCGTGGCCACCATCGGGGAACGCAACGATGTGCTGATCTCCGTCATCGCCCACGCGGGCGACGGCAACACCCACCCGCTGATCGTGCACGACCCCACCGACCCCGACAACACCGCCCGCGCCCACCGCGCCTTCGGCGAGATCATGGACCTGGCGATCACGCTGGGCGGCACCATCACCGGTGAGCACGGCGTGGGCAGGCTCAAGAAGGCCTGGCTACCCAACCAGGTCGGCCCCGAGGTGATGGACCTGACGCGGCGCATCAAGGACGCGCTCGACCCGGCGGGCATCCTCAACCCCGGCGCGGTCCTGTAGGAACATCCGCCGACCGCGACGGGTTAGCATCCGGTATGACCACCAGGCTCGAGCACAACGTCGCCGATACCCGCTACGAGATCTACCTCGACGATGTCCTCGCGGGATACGCCGACTACGCCGAACGTGAGGACACCAAGGTCCGCGACTTCCACCACACCATGACCTTCCCCGAGTTCCGGGGCCGCGGGGTCGCCGCCGACGTGGTCAAATACGGCCTCGACGACTCCCGGACCAACGGCTACCAGGTCGTGCCCACCTGCTGGTACGTCGAGAAGTACATCGCCGAGCACCCCGAATACGCCGAACTGGTCCCCTGAGCGCTCACCCGATCTCGCGGGCCAGTTGGTCCACGGCGATCTCGTAGACCCGCCGCAGCACCTCGAGCTCGGCGGTCTGGCTCTGCTCCGGCATCGAGGACAGCATCACCAGCGCGGACACCACGTACTTCCCGACCCTGGCGACCACGCGCTGCTGGGCGACCGGGGTCTGCACCGACGGCGCGCCCTCGACGCGCGTCTCCTGATTCCCGTTCGTCCGGATGACAACGGCTTCCGTGGCCACCGTTTCCGGCGCCGCCACCGTCGACACGGCCATCTTCAAGGTGCGGTCCCCGGTGCGCGCCTCGACGTTCGCGCACCGCTGCACCAGGCCGGTCAAACCCGCCACCGCCGAGTCGGATTCGACGATCTGGACAAGGAACACCGCCGGGCTCGTATTCGAAGCCACCGACTCGCGCGCCCCCGCGCCGATCGGATTCTCGATCAACGGACGGCACACCTCATCGGTGAAGGTGAGCGGTAACGCCGTACCCGCCTCGGCGGCGGTGATCCTGGCCGGCTTGCCCACCAGCGAATACCCGGCCGGATACTCGGCCAGCCGAGGCAACGATTTCAGCGCCACGATCCCCGGCGCCTCCTCGGTCGCACACCCGGCCAACGCCACCCCTACCCCCAGCACCGCGACCCACCGAACCATCCGGTCACGTCGCACCACATCACCTCGAGACTCACGCGGCCGCATTCCCGGCCACTCGGGCGATCACGCTAGTGAACCGAACTCGCGACGGAGGGCTACCCGTCACGAGCTGTGCCGACTACCAAACGGCGCGTATGTCATTCGGGTCTCCTGAACGAGTCATTGCAGGCCGCCGAACCGAGAGCTATGCTCCTCGGTTGCTCTCCGCGCGGAACGTTCGATGGCCGGCGAGGAACCGGATGGTGGCGAACCGTCACCCCGATTTTTCTGGACGGAGATCGATGATCGATTGGATGGCTCAGCTCCGCATCGAGACGGAGGTCGCGCACGTCGTCGCGAGCCAGGTGGACGAACAGGCGACCACGGCAATAGTGGACATCGGGCTCGACGGCAACCGGGTCGATGTCCGGTGCCAGGCGGACACACAGTTCACCTCAGAGGACTGGTCTTCGCTGAGCCCGCTGCTCACGGAGCTGATCTCCATGCACCACTACGCTGGCACCGGCCTTCGCGGGGTGCAGTACAACCTGTCGAAAAACCCCGATGCGACGTGGGCGTGCAGTTCCGCCTACGACTACGACCCACTGGCACGCAGGCACGCCACGGCGTCGAAACGGTCTCTCCGGCAACGCATGTTCGGCGGACGGTGAACGCTGTGGACAAAACGGAGTGTTTCCGGCTGATCCCGCCCGTTGCGGTGGGTTCGGTGGCGGCAACCTGGGCCGCCGAGTTCCCGCAGTTCGACTGTGTGGTCGGGTATTCCGACCTCGGGCATGTGTTCTTGGCAAGTGCGGCGGGTGAGTACGCGGTGCTGCATCCGTTCAAGGCCGCGGCCAAGAGCTACGGAACCTTCTCGGGGCCGGGGGAATTCGCCGACACCGTCCTCCGGGACCCCGGCTTCGCGGAGTACGTCATGCTGCCCGGTCACGTCGCCGAAATCCGTGCCCTGCTCGGACCGCTCGGCGACGGCCAGGTCTACATCCCGACGCCGTATCCGTTCCTCGGCGGGTCGATGGAGCCCACGACCTACACGGTCGGCGACGTGTGGACCTTCCTCGACCTCGTCGCCGAAGCGCACGGCCACAACACGGCCGACCGGACGCCCACGTTGATCCGCCCAGCGGACGAAAAGGTGGCGGTGGCGCTCGAGGAATGGGCGTGGATCGGGGTCGACGGGAAGCGGCCGGTGTTCACCACGCTGTTCGGCGACGTCTTCCTCGGCGACGAGGACGGCGTGTGGCTCCTGGACATCATCTCGGGAACGCTCACCCGCAGGTGGGCGTCGTTCCAGGAGTGCGAGACGGCCCTCAATGATCCGTCGCAAGGCCCACAGGTGCTGCGCGCCGATCTCGTCGCCGAACTCGTCGACCGCGGCATCACCTCGGCGGCCGATCAGGTCTACGACTTCAGTCATCCGCCCGTCCTCGGCGGCGCGATGACGGCCGACAACGTAGAAGTGCTCGACTTCGTCGTCGCGGTCGGGATCGCGGGCCAGGTTCACGAGCAGGCCAGGTTCGTGCCAGAAGGAGCGCGGGTGAGCGTCGAGGTCGCGCCGCGCCGTTCCGGCTGGCGAAAGTTGTTCGGCCGCAGATGAATACGAAACACCCCCGGCAGGGATCCTGCCGGGGGTGTTCGTGCTGAGGGATCAGCGCAGGAGCTGGCGGCTCATGACGAGGCGCTGGATCTGGTTGGTGCCCTCGTAGATCTGGGTGATCTTGGCGTCGCGCATCATGCGCTCCACCGGGAAGTCGGTGGTGTAGCCGGCGCCGCCGAAGAGCTGGACGGCGTTGGTGGTGACTTCCATGGCCACGTCCGAGGCGAAGCACTTGGCGGCGGCGGAGATGAAGCCGAGGTTCTTCTCACCACGCTCGGCGCGGGCCGCGGAGGTGTAGACCATGAGGCGGGCGGCCTCGATCTTCATCGCCATGTCGGCGATCATGAACTGGGTGTTCTGGAAGTCGGCGATGGACTTGCCGAACTGCTTGCGGTCCTTGGTGTAGGCGATCGTGGCGTCGAGCGCGCCCTGGGCCAGGCCGACGGCCTGCGCGCCGATGGTCGGGCGGGTGTGGTCGAGGGTCTGCAGCGCGGTCTTGAAGCCGGTGCCGGGCTCGCCGATGATGCGGTCGCCGGGGATGCGGCAGTTCTCGAAGTACAGCTCGGCGGTCGGCGAACCCTTGATGCCGAGCTTGTGCTCGAGCGGGCCGACGACGAAGCCCTCGTCGTCCTTGTGCACCATGAACGCGGAGATGCCGTTGGCGCCCTTGTCGGCGTCGGTCACGGCCATCACGGTGTACCACTCGGACTTGCCGCCGTTGGTGATCCAGCACTTGGAGCCGTTGATGATCCAGTCGTCACCGTCGGCCTTGGCGCGGGTGCGCATGGAGGCGGCGTCGGAGCCGGCCTCACGCTCGGACAGACAGTACGAGGCCATCTTGCCCTCGACCAGGTCGCCGAGGACCTTCTGCTTCAGTTCCTCGGAGCCGTTGAGGATCAGGCCCATGGTGCCGAGCTTGTTGACGGCCGGGATCAGCGAGGAGGAACCGCAGACGCGGGCCACTTCCTCGATCACGATGCAGGTGGCGACCGAGTCGGCGCCCTGGCCGCCGTAGGCCTCAGGCACATGCACGGCGTTGAAGCCGGCGGCGTTGAGGGCGGTGAGCGCCTCCTCGGGGAACCGGGCGTTGCCGTCGACGTCCTTGGCGTAGGGCGCGATCTCCTTCTCGGCCAGGCCGCGGATGGCGTGGCGCAGCTCGTCGTGGAAGTCCTCGAGCTTGAACAGGTCGAAATCGGGGTTTCCAGCCATCGAAGGCACACTCCTGGTTCTGGTGGTGTTCGCTGCGCCTCGCACAGCGGGCTTACGTCGGCACGCAGTGCCAATCCACAGAGGATTATACCCGGGGCACTCTGTCGCTACATGGGGATATGGGCGTGGCACCGAGTGTCACTTATGTGTGGTGTCGCGAGCCCGGTGACTCACAGGTTACCGAGGCGCGCGGTGAGCCGGTCGGCCAGCTCGCGCGGCGGCATGTCGCGCGGAAACACCGCGACCACCAGCTCCTCCCCCTCCGCCGCGTCGCGCCTGCCCCGGGGAATCAGCGCGAGTTCGGTCCGCAGATCGCTCACCGCCGCCCCCGGCTCGCCACGCACCATCCGCCGCAACAGGTAGTTGTGGGTGGCGGTCACCGCGGCCGTGAACTGGATGCGCGCCAGGTCCGGCGTCTCCGGCAGCCGTTCGCGCAGGAACTCGGTGAACAACCGCTCGTATCGGAACACGGTGACGATCTCGCGCTCCCGCAACGCGGGCACCCGCCGCACCACCTGATACCGTCGCGCCGCGATATCGCGCCACTGCGTGAACCGCTCGAACACCCCGATCACGGCCTCGCACACCGCATCCCACGGATCCCCCCGCACCTCGGCCAGGAACTCCTGCGCCGAAGCCAGCTGGAACTCGTGATCGGCGAAGATCACGTCCTCTTTCGACCGGAACTGCCGAAAGAACGTCCGCCGGGAAATCCCCGCCGCCACCGCGATCTCGTCGACCGTCGTCGCCTCATACCCCCGCTCGGCGAACAACCGCAACGCCTGATCAACCACCGTCAGCCGAAACTGCGCCGCATCATCCTGTGCCACGGACGTCAACCGTAGTCACCGCCCCGCAGTCACCTCACACGACACCGACAGACGTCGCCGGATCACTCCCCGAACAAGTCGGCGACCGAGGACACGTCCAGCGCCCGGCGCAACCAGGTCGCCAACCGCGCCTCGTCCTGACAGCCACGAATGCGATCCGCGGCCGCATCGGTGACATCCACACCCCTGTGCCGCAGCACCATGAGCACATCCTCGGCGCGCCCCATGGCGACGCCCTCCGCCCGCCCTTGCGCCCTGAGCTTCTGCGCGGATTCCGAGCGGAAGAACGAGAGATCGGTAGCCATGTGGTTCCTCCAGGTCTCGGCGGCTGCGGTGTGAGTTCGTGCCTCGTCAGTCGGCTACAATCCCAAGTACAAACTCACGGCACGCTCCAGACGTGCCATTTCATCCTGCGACAGATACGCCACCATGTCTCGGACGTACCGAACATCTAGAGAACGCATCTGATCCACGAGGAGCAGAGTCGAGGTGCCCAACAAGTCGATCCGCGGACGAAACCGCGAATCCTTCGCCGATGTCGAGGTCGGCACCACGGTCACCATCGACCAATCTATTTCACCGAGAACCACGCCGTAACGACGGCCACGCTGCTCATGACCTCGGTCGGCTTGGCCGAGGTCTATCTGATGGACCGCGGCGCGGATCACCAGGCATCCGGCTCGCGGCCGAGGTCCTCATCGCTTGTGTCGATCTGCTCCGCTTCCCGCTGGGCAGCGATGAGCCACTCCCTGCGCTCGAGTTCGTGCAGGGCCCGCCGAATAACGTCAGCCTTGGTTTCACCCGGTTTGGTGAGTCGTTCGACGAGAACTTGGTCGGCTTGGGTGAAGCGGATCCCTGTTGTCGAATTTTTGGCGTCGGACTTCTTCACAGCTCGACGCCTGGTCTGCGCCGAGCTGCGTTTACGTGCTTCAACGTCCATGATCCAATGTTAGCGCGCCTGTGCAACAGACGTGCAACAGAAGCTCGGTGGCATCAGCCCAGGAGTTTGGTGCGCAGGGTTTCGTCTTTGGCGAGGACCATTTTTTCGAGGCCGGCTTGGAACTGTTCCATGCGGGTGCGCAGGGATTCGTCGGAGGACGCGAGGATGCGGACGGCGAGCAGGCCTGCGTTGCGGGCGCCGCCGATGGAGACGGTGGCTACGGGGACGCCTGCGGGCATTTGGACGATGGAGAGGAGGGAGTCCATGCCGTCGAGGTATTTCAGGGGGACGGGGACGCCGATGACGGGGAGGGGGGTGGCGGAGGCGACCATGCCGGGGAGGTGGGCAGCGCCGCCCGCGCCCGCGATGATGACTTTCAGGCCGCGGCCTGCTGCTTCGCGGGCGTAGTCGAGCATGCGCTGGGGGGTGCGGTGGGCGGAGACGACGCCTACCTCGAAGCGGATACCGAACTCGGCGAGGGCCTCGGCGGCGGCTTCCATGGTCGGCCAGTCGGAGTCGCTGCCCATGATCAGGCCGACCTGGGGTCCGGTAGTGCTCATCTGATTCCTTTCGGCGGAGGTGCGGTGCGCGGGGTTGTCGTTCAGGTGGGCTTCACGCACCGGCACCGAAAGCCGGTGCCCGCGTGTCGATCTCGGGCCGAGCGCACGCCGGGATACGGCGTGCGCCGGTCGGCGGTTCACTCGCCGTGCGGGTCCCAGCCGTCGGTCCAGACCGCGTGCGACATCCAGTGCGCCGCACGCTCGGCCTGCTCACGGACCTCGGCCACGTCGTCGCCGAGGATGTTGATGTGCCCGATCTTGCGGTCGGCCCGCTCGCCCTTGCCGTAGAGGTGCACCTTGGCCTCGGGCAGCCGGGCGAACAGGTGGTGCAGCCGTTCGTCCATCGACATCTCGGGCGCCTCGGCAGCGCCGAGAATGTTCGCCATCACCGTGACAGGCGCCAAGGGGGTGGTGTCACCGAGCGGGTAGTCGAGCACCGCGCGCAGGTGCTGCTCGAACTGACCGGTCCGCGCGCCGTCCATGCCCCAGTGCCCGGAGTTGTGCGGGCGCATGGCGAGCTCGTTGACCAGCAGTTCGCCGTCGTGGGTCTCGAACAGTTCGACCGCCATCACACCGACGACGCCGAGCCCGGCCGCCAGCTCGAGCGCCATCGTCTCCGCGCGGGCACCGGTGTCCTCGGGCAGATCGGGTGCGGGCGCGATGACGACCGCGCACTGACCGTTGCGCTGCACGGTCTCCACGACCGGCCAGGTCGCCGCCTGCCCGAACGGCGAACGCGCGACCATCGCCGACAGCTCACGCTTCAGGTCGACCTTCGCCTCGGCGAGCAGTTGCACACCGTGCGCGAGCTGGTCGGTGACCAGCGCCGTCGCCTCCTCGGCATCGGCGGGCATCCACACCCCGCGCCCGTCGTACCCACCGCGCACGGCCTTGAGTACGAACGGCCAGCCGTGCTCGTCACCGAAGGCGACGGCGTCGGCGGGCGAGGTGACCTCGACGAACGCGGGCACCGGCAGACCGAGCGAGGACAGCTTGGTCCGCATCGCCAGCTTGTCCTGGGCGAAGATCAGCGCCTGGGGCGGCGGCGCCACGTTCACGCCCTCGGCGACGAGCACGTCGAGGTGCTCGGTCGGCACGTGCTCGTGGTCGAAGGTGAGCGCGTGTGCGCCCTTGGCGGCCGTGCGCAGCGCAGACAGGTCGTCGTGGCTACCGAGCACGACATCGGGACTCACCTGGGCGGCGGGGTCGCCGGGGTTCTCGGCGAGCACCCGCAGACGCTGGCCGAGGGCGATCGCGGCCTGGTGCGTCATGCGCGCGAGCTGGCCCCCACCGACCATCGTGACGGTGGGCATGGCAGACGGATCGAACGAACGTGCAGTCACGTCGTGCAATGTTGTCATGTCGAATGCGAATCTTTGCTACCGGTACACTCGGAACTCGTGTCAATCGTCGACGACGTGGTCAGCGTCCTTCCCCCGCGCCTGCGCGAGCTCGCGCTCCGGCATAAAGAGCTGATCAAGTTCGCCATCGTCGGCGCGACGACGTTCGTGATCGACAGCGGCCTGTTCTACCTGCTCAAATGGACCGTTCTGTCGGAAAAGCCGGTCACCGCCAAGATCATTTCCGGCGTGGTCGCGGTGATCGCGTCCTATGTGCTCAACCGGGAATGGTCGTTCAAGAATCGCGGCGGCCGCGAGAAACATCACGAGGCGTTGCTGTTCTTCGGTGTCAGCGGCATCGGCGTGGTGCTGAGCAATATCCCGCTGTGGATCTCGAGCTATGTGTTCGATCTGCGGCAACCGAATGTGAGTTTCCTCGCCGAGAACATCGCCGACTTCGTGAGCGCGTTCGTCATCGGCAATCTGCTGCAGATGGCGTTCCGGTTCTGGGCGATGCGGCGGTGGGTGTTCCCCGACGAGATGGACGAGATCGTCGCCGAACTGGAAGAGCTCGTCGAGGAAGAACCGCTCGGCAAGAGCTGAGCACGCGCGGTTCGTAACTCAGCGCGGTTCGGTCAGCGTCGAGTTCTGCGACCGGTTGACCTTGGAACCGAGGAAGACCGCGAACAGCGCCGGACGGCGACGCTGCAGCTCGAGCCTGCCACCGTCGGCTTCCACCAGCGCCCGCGCCAGCGCCAGCCCTACACCGGTCGATCCACCGGCCGAGAAACCCCGGTCGAAGATGTGCGGGGCCATTTCGTCGCGAATGCCTTCGCCCTCGTCGGCCACCTCGACACAGACCAGTGGATCGCGCGAACTCATCGTGGGGACCGTGCGCACCGACACCGTGCAGGTGCCGCCGCCGTGCATGAGGGCGTTGTCGACCAGCACCGCGACCGCCTCACGCAACCGCGAACCGGTGATCGGCGCGCGCAGCGATTCGTCGCCGATCAGGCTCAGTTCGCGGCCCGCCTCGTGGAACGGGTGCGTCCATTCGGCGACCACACCGCGCAGCTCGGCCATCACCGGCACCGGGTCGCGATCGGCGGCGTCCTCGGAGCGGGAGGCGCGAACCAGGTCGTCGATGGCGTCGGTGAGCCGGTCGACCTGCGCCATGGCCTCCTCCGCCTCGTGCACGACCTCAGGATCGTTGTGGGTCGACAGCTCGTCCAAACGCAACCGCACGGCCGTCAGACGGCTGCGCAGCTGGTGGGAAACATCGGCGACCAACGCGTGCTCACGTTGCAGCCGGCCCGCGATCTCGACGGTCGCCGAGTCGAGCACATCGGAGACCCGGTCGAGTTCGGCGATGCCGTGCCTGCGGGGGTCGGGCCGGAAGTCGCCCATCGCCAGCCGGGCCGCGCGGGCGGCCACATCGCGCAGCGGATCGGCGACGCGGCGCGCGGTCACCACGGCCACCGAGAACGCCGCGCCGAGCGAGGCGAGCACGGCCAGCGCCACTGCGGCGACGGCCTGCTCCTGGCGGGCGTGCATGGGTCCGGCGGGCACCTCGAGCCGCAACGACGCCGAAGTGCCCATCGACAGAGACTCCACCAGTGGATCGTCGATTTGCTCGACACCGATGTCGGTGCGCGCGGCATTGTCGGTCGGCGTGGGGTAGACGACGGTGAGCCTGCCGCCCTCGGGCACCAGCGCCCGGATGGCGCGCACGTCCAGGCCGTCGTGAACGAAGCCGTCGACCTGTTCCTGGGCGATCACCTCGGCCGCGATGCGTTCCAGCCTGCTCTGCAGATCGTTGCGGGTGATGTCCTCCACCCAGAGCCAGGCGGTGTAGATCAGCGGTACACCCAGCACCACCGTGGTGATGGTGAGGACGGTGAGGATCGACCGCAAGATGCGACGACGCACTACCCGTCAGCTCCGGTGCGTGTCGGTGTTGAGGCGAAAGCCGACCCCGCGCACGGTGACGATGCGCCGCTCGGCCATCGGGCCCTCGTCGCCGATCTTGCGGCGCAGCCAGGACATGTGCATGTCGAGGGTCTTGGAACCGCGCAGGTCGGCATCGCCCCACACCTCGCGCAGGATCGTCTCGCGGCCGACCACCTGACCGGCCCGGTCGATGAGCACCTTGAGCAGCTCGTACTCCTTGTTGGCCAGGTTCACCTCGGCCCCGTTCACCAGCACGCGGCGCGCCGCCGGTTCCAGGCGGATGCCGCCGACCTCCACCGCGTCGTCACCGATTCCGCTGCGCCGCAACAGAGCTCGCACGCGGGCGAGCAGTTCGGCGAGGCGGAACGGTTTGCCGACGTAGTCGTCGGCGCCCGCGTCGAGCCCGACGACGAAGTCGACCTCGTCGGTGCGTGCGGTGAGCATCAGCACCGCGATGTCGGCGCCGCCCGCGCGTACCTGCCTGCACACCTCCAGCCCGTCCATTCCGGGCAGGCCGAGGTCGAGGATCAGCAGGTCGTGATTGCCTTCGAGAGCGCGGCGCAGCACCGCCGGGCCGAAGCGTTCGACGGTGACGGTGTAGCCCTCACGCCCCAGTGCGCGCGACAGGGGTGCGGCGATCGCCTCGTCGTCCTCGGCCAGAAGTACTGCGGTCATGTGCCCAGGTTAAGTGGTCTGGACCCGCGACTCACCGGTAGCCGCCGCCCCAGTGCTGATCGTTCGGCGAGCGGCCCGCCTCGAAAACCTGGTGGTAGAGCAGCGAGTGCACCTGCTGCACCTGGGGGATGTCGTCGTATTCGAGCGGCTCCTCCGACGACGACCCGATGATCAGGGTGCCGGTGCCGAGCAGCCGGTCGAAGACGCCGTGACTGAACTGCACGCTGGAGATACGGCTGAGCGGGATGTCGATACCGGTGTGGGTGAGCACGCCCTCACGCACGAGCACCCGCCGCTGGGTGACGATGAAATGCGTTGATTTCCAAGCGATCACCCGCGCGATCACCCGCCAGGCGATGATCCCGAACCAGATCAGGCCGATGAGCACCAGCAGCACGGTTCGCACGTGCCCGGTGGTGTTGCGCCAGGCCAGCCCGCCGAGGAAACCGGCCAGGGCGGTGGCGACGATGAGCGTGATGATCGGCCAGACCAACATCTTCCAGTGCGGGTGGCGGTGCAGGATCAGCTGCTCGTCGGGCGCGAGGACATCCTCCGGGTAACCCATATGCGCACAGTACCGCGCGATGACGGTGCATTTCTCGATGCCACGGCGGAGGCGATACTGTGGATTCCGCGCTAGAAGCCAGGTTTTGCCCATTTCTCCTTGCTCGACAACGACAGTGGAGGCTCGCATGACCAAAGCTCTGACTCAGCTCGAAATCCTCACCGCTCTCGAACCCGTCGCCGAACAGAATCTGAACCGGCACCTGTCCATCGCCAAGGACTGGCACCCGCACGACTACGTGCCGTGGGACGAGGGGCGCAATTTCGCCGCGATGGGCGGAATCGATTGGGAGCCGGAACAATCCAAGCTCACCGATGTCGCCAAGGCGGCGATGATCACCAACCTGCTCACCGAGGACAACCTGCCCTCTTATCACCGGGAGATCGCCGAGAATTTCTCCCAGGACGGCGCCTGGGGTACCTGGGTCGGTCGCTGGACCGCCGAGGAGAACCGGCACGGCATCGTCATCCGCGACTATCTGGTCGTGACCCGAGGGGTCGACCCGGTCGCGCTGGAGAACGCCAGGATGATCCACATGACCCAGGGCGCCCACGCACCGGCGAACTGGGGCGGGTTCCTGGTCAATGTCGCGTACGTGACGTTCCAGGAGCTGGCCACCCGGGTGAGCCACCGCAACACCGGCCGCGTCTGCGACGACGCCGTCGCCGACCGCATGCTCGCGCGCGTGGCCACCGACGAGAACCTGCACATGATCTTCTACCGCAACCTGTGCGCGGCCGCCCTGGACCTGGTCCCCGATCAGGCGATGCCCGCGATCACCAAGGTGCTCACCAACTTCCAGATGCCCGGCGCGGGCATGCCGAACTGGCGCCGCAACGGCGTGCTGATGGCCAAGCACGGCATCTACGACCTGCGCCAGCACCTCGACGAGGTGGTGCTGCCGGTGCTCAAGCAGTGGAACATTCTCGGCCGCACCGACTTCGGGCCCAAGGGTGAAGCGGCGCGCGACGAGCTGGCGCAGTTCCTGGCCAAGCTCGAGAAGGACGTGCTCAAGTTCGAGGAGCAGCGCGACCGGTTGCTGGCACGCGAACGCGAGGTGGCCGATCGCAAGGGAGTCGGCGCCGCCGCGCGCTGATCGCCGGACGGCCGCTCGGCTCGTCGGTCAGGCACCCGTCGCAAGACGACCACGGTGCCTGTCCGGCGGGTGCGCGCCGCCGCTGCCGCGCCGCGTCCCGGCAGCGTGGCCCGGCGCCCTCGGCCGAACTATGCGCGGCGAACCGCCTCAGTACTGTCCGCGCAGGTGGGTCACATCGCCCGCCGACACCGCCTGATCACCGATCAGCAGTCGGCCGGTGCTGTCGACATCGGTCGCCACACCGGTGAGCGCCTTCCCGCCCGGCAGCTCGGCCCGCACCTCCACCCCGATGGTCGCGCAACGCTCGCGGTAGGCCGCGGCGAGGTCGTCGGTGGCCCAACCGGACCGCTCCCACTCGGTGAACCGGCGCGCGAACTCGGTGAGGATCGCGGCGGCCAGCACGGTGCGGTCGGTGGTCCGCGCCCCGGCCAGCGCGAGCGAAGTCGCGTGCGGCACGGGCAGTTCCGATTCGTCGAGGTCGACGTTCATGCCGACACCGACCACCACGGCGGGTGCGACACCGGTGGCCGCCACCTCGGCGAGAATGCCTGCCAGCTTGCGATTGTCGAGCAGAACATCGTTGGGCCACTTCAATTCCGGCGAAAGACCCGCCGTGCCGCGCAACGCGTCGACCACCGCGATCCCGGTGAGCAACGGCAACCAGCCAAGCGCCACCGGGTCGATTCCCGGCAACCGGACCAGGATCGACAGCGAGATCTGTGCCCGGGGCGGACTCACCCACTCGCGGGCGTGCCGACCCCGCCCGGCGACCTGCTCCTCGGCGAGCAGCGCCTGCCGGTCGACAGCGGGGTCGGCCACGCGGGCCACCAGATCGGCATTGGTCGAACCGGTCGATTCGACGACATCGATCCGGTCGAAGAACACCGGTGCCGGGGAGACGAGAGAGCTGCGCAGACGTTGCGCGTCGATCGGTGCCCTGTTCATTCCTGGCACGCTACCTGTCGCCGCGTGCTATGGGGCATCACCACACCTAGCTGCGGTTTCTGTACTGGCCGGTAGGCGTACTGCCGTAGTGCGGGGCGGTGTCACTCGTTACACTCGCAACCCATGACGAGTGTCCAGCAGCAGCCCGCGTCGGAATCGGCGGGCGCCCCCGACATCCACACCACCGCCGGGAAGCTGGCTGATCTGCGGAATCGGCTGGAAGAAGCGCAACACCCGATGGGTGAGGCCGCCGTCGACAAGGTGCACGCCAAGGGCAAGATGACCGCCCGCGAGCGCATCCTCGCACTGGTCGACGAGGGCTCCTTCGTGGAGCTCGACGCCCTGGCCAAGCACCGCAGCGTGAACTTCGGACTCGAGAACAACCGCCCGACCGGCGACGGCGTCGTCACCGGTTACGGCACCATCGACGGCCGCGACGTGTGCCTGTTCTCCCAGGACGTCACCGTCTTCGGAGGCTCCCTCGGCGAGGTGTACGGCGAGAAGATCGTCAAGGTGATGGACCTGGCGATCAAGACCGGTCGTCCGCTGGTCGGTATCAACGAGGGCGCGGGCGCGCGCATCCAGGAGGGCGTCGTCTCCCTCGGCCTCTACGGCGAGATCTTCCACCGCAATGTGCAGGCCTCCGGCGTGATCCCGCAGATCTCGCTGATCATGGGCGCCGCCGCCGGTGGGCACGTGTACTCCCCCGCGCTCACCGACTTCGTGGTGATGGTCGATCAGACCTCGCAGATGTTCGTCACCGGCCCCGACGTGATCAAGACCGTCACCGGTGAGGAGGTCAGCATGGAAGACCTCGGCGGCGCGCACACCCACATGGTGAAGTCCGGCGTCGCCCACTACGTGGCCTCCGGCGAGCAGGACGCGCTGGACTACGTCAAGGACCTGCTGAGCTACCTGCCGAGCAACAACCGCGCCGAGGCACCGCGCACCGAGCCCACCGACCCGATCTTCGGCGCCATCGAGGACTCGCTCACCGAGGAGGATCTCGAGCTCGACACGATCATCCCGGATTCGCCGAACCAGCCCTACGACATGCACGAGGTGATCCGTCGTCTGCTCGACGACGACGAGTTCCTCGAGGTGCAGGCCGAGCGCGCGATGAACATCATCGTCGGTTTCGGCCGGGTCGACGGGCGAAGCGTCGGCATCGTCGCCAACCAGCCCACCCAGTTCGCCGGCTGCCTCGACATCGACGCCTCGGAGAAGGCCGCGCGCTTCGTGCGCACCTGCGACGCCTTCAACATCCCGATCATCACCCTGGTCGACGTACCCGGCTTCCTGCCCGGCACCGGCCAGGAATACAACGGCATCATCCGCCGCGGCGCCAAGCTGCTCTACGCCTACGGCGAGGCCACTGTGGGCAAGATCACGATCATCACCCGCAAGGCGTACGGCGGTGCCTACGACGTGATGGGTTCCAAGCACATGGGTGCCGATGTGAACCTCGCGTGGCCGACCGCGCAGATCGCCGTGATGGGCGCCTCGGGCGCCGTCGGGTTCGTCTACCGCAAACAGCTGGCAGAGGCCGCCCAGAACGGCGCCGACGTCGACGCTTTGCGCCTCGAGCTGCAGAACGAGTACGAGGACACCCTCGTGAACCCGTACGTGGCCGCCGAGCGTGGCTACGTCGACGCGGTCATCCCGCCGTCGCACACGCGAGGCCAGATCGTGTCGGCGCTGCGACTGCTCGAACGCAAAATGGTGACCCTTCCCCCGAAGAAACACGGCAACATTCCGCTCTGAAATCGCGATATTCCTCGTGTGCCGCGCACACTTGTTGGGGAAATCAACTATTGCCCGGTGCTGTTGTACCGGGAATGATCGCGGACACCGCGCCGTGAACCGAAGTACGCGCAGGAAGGATCTGGCACTGTGACCACTGTGGCAGAAGAAGACGTGCTGACCGCCGCCGAGCTCGAGCTCGCTGTCGAACCAGTCGTCGACGAGGTCGAACTGTCTACCGACACGCTGGCCCAGGCCCCGGCAGAACCCGCCGGTGAGCCGCTGTTGCGCATTCTCAAGGGCTCGCCCACCGACGAGGACGTCGCGGCGCTGGTCGCGGTGTTCAGCGCCGCCGCCGCGAGCGCACCGGCACCGACCGCGCCGCAGCCGGTCGACGGCTGGGGTCAGGCGACGCTGATGCACCGGGGTTCGTCCCCGTTCTCGCCGTACGTGTACCCGCTGCTGTCGCACCTGCGCTGAGGGTGACCCGGCTGGTCTTGGCCTCCGCGTCCCCCGCCCGGCTCGGGGTGCTCCGGACGGCGGGTATCGATCCCGTCGTCCGCGTCTCCGGCGTGGACGAGGACGCGGTCTCGGGCGCGCTTCCCGCTGATACGTCCGCCGACGATGTCGTTGTCGCCCTGGCCCGTGCCAAGGCGCTCGACGTGGCCGGCTCCATTCCCGAACTCGCCGCCGACTGTGTCGTCGTCGGCTGCGATTCCATGCTGCTCGTGGACGGGCGGCTGCAAGGCAAACCGCACACCCCCGAGGTGGCGCGCGAGCGCTGGGCGAGCATGGCCGGGCGCAGTGCCGATCTGCTCACCGGTCACTGTGTACTCCGCCTGCGCGACGGCGAGATCGTCGCCGAATCGGCCGAATGCAGTTCCACCACCGTGCATTTCGCCAAACCAGGTCCGGACGAACTCGAGGCCTACATCGCCACCGGCGAACCGCTGCAGGTGGCGGGCGCGTTCACGCTCGACGGTCTCGGCGGCTGGTTCGTCGACCGGATCGAGGGTGATCCGTCGAGTGTCATCGGAATCGGGCTACCACTGCTGCGCAGGCTGCTCGAAGACGTCGGCGTCGGTGTCACGCAACTGTGGCGGGACGCGCGGTCCTGACGGCGTGATCATGCGCTGACCGGCCTGGTCCTCGCCGATTGCCGACCGGGCGGGCCGCTCGCCGTGCTCCTCGGCCGCCTGCTCGACGGCTTCCGCACCGAGGGTGAGTTCCAGCCTGGCACGGCACAGTTCCGGTTCGGTGAACGGGTGCAGCCGCACCTCCACCCGGCCGCGCGCACCATTGCGTTCCAGCACTTCGCGCATCAGACCCACGTGCACTCCGCACACCACTTCGGCGTGTGAGCGTGCCAGTTCGCGCAGCGGGCAGGCGGTGAGATTGATCCCGACGTGCTCGTCGGTCTCGCCGACCGGGTCCTTCTCCGGCGCGAAGCCGAGTTCCGACATCAGCGACATGGTGATGTCACGGGCGTCGGCGAGGGTTTCCACCTGATGGGAGCCGATATCCATGCGACGACCCCAGGCGCGGCCCGCCTCGATGGCGGCGGCGGAGCGGCTGAGCGGATCGGGTCCGAGGTGGTCGGCGAGCACCTGTGCCAGTTCCTGATAGCCGACCGACCGCTGCACCGCGCGATAACCGATGCGAGGTCGGCCACGTCCGCGCGGGGGTTGCTGGAACTGGCGCACGAGCGATTCGCGGGTGAGAACGTCGAGATGGAAACGGACGGTGGTGACGTGCTGTCCGGTGATGCGGGCCAGTTCCTGGGCATCGAGGGGCTCGGTGGCGCCACGTAGGATCGCGAGCAGTCGCCGTCGCGGCCATGAATCGGACATAGCTCACCCCTCCTCTCCAGAGACTTTATCGGACAGCTCTGCGCTTTATTCGCCCATTGCGTCGATTCGTGATGTGCCACCACAGACATACCATCGGCTACGGCCTCGACACTGCCGCACCCGCCCAACTCTCGCGTGAAGGACCACACTGTGCCCGTCGCCCCGGATCCGCACCCCGCCTACGGTTCCTACGCAGTCCCGCATCGATTGGTAACCACCGAATGGCTGTCCGCAAACATCGGGGTGCCCGGTGTGAAGGTCATCGAATCCAACGACGACATTCTTCTCTACGACATCGGACATGTGCCCGGCGCGGTCAAGATCGATTGGCGTGGTGATCTGAGCGACCCGGTGACCCGCGATTACATCGATGGTCACCGATTCACCGAACTGATGCGCGCCAAGGGTATCCGGCGCGAGGACACCGTGGTGATTTATGGCGATCGCGGTAATGCCCAAGCCGCGCACACCGCCTGGATCTTCACCCTGTTCGGCCACGAGGACGTGCGCCTGCTCGACGGCGGCCGCGACGCCTGGATCTCCGAGGAACGCGACACCACCTTCGACCCGCCCGTTTCCGAGCGCAGCGACTACCCGGCGGTCGAGCGTGACGACGGGACCGCCCGCGCGTTCCGCGAGGAGGTGCTCGCGCGTCTGGGTCGCCCGCTGGTGGACGTGCGCTCGCCGCAGGAGTACGCGGGTGAGACAGGCGGCGACAAGGAACCGGAAACGCAACGGGCGGGTCATGTGCCAACAGCCGTTAACATCCCGTGGACACTTGCCTGCTCACCCGATGGAAGATTCCGTTCGCGCGCCGAACTCGACGAGGTCTACGGCGCCCTGCCCGCCGAGGATCTCGTGGTCTACAGCCGGGTCGGCGAACGCTCCAGCCACACCTGGTTCGTCCTGACCTTCCTGCTCGGCCGCAGGTCGGTGCGCAATTACGACGGCTCGTGGATCGAATGGGGCAACTCGGTTCGCCTGCCGATCGCCGCGGGCGACGAACCGGGCACCGTCGATCAGCGGAATTGAAACGGGTTCACAGGTCGGCGCGCCGCGTAGTGTGACCTACGACCTACTGAACAGTAGGGCTAGCCGAGTTCGGGGCGAATTGGCACACTGCCTACACTCGCCCGAGACGAAAGTTGTCGATACCGGGCGCGGGGCCCACACGGTGACCCGTCCGAAGCGACCAAAGATTGCACACAGGAGGCTCAGTGCCCAGCCATGCCAGCGCACGGATCACGAAGGTACTCGTAGCTAACCGCGGCGAGATCGCGGTCCGCGTGATCCGGGCTGCCAAGGACGCGGGGATCACCAGCGTCGCGGTGTACGCCGAGCCCGATGCCGACGCTCCCTTCGTGAAGCTCGCCGACGAGGCGTTCGCCCTCGGTGGCCAGACCTCGGCCGAGTCGTACCTCGTGTTCGACAAGATCCTCGACGCCGCCGCCAAGTCCGGCGCCGACGCGATCCACCCCGGCTACGGCTTCCTCTCCGAGAACGCCGACTTCGCCCAGGCCGTCATCGACGCCGGGCTCATCTGGATCGGCCCCTCGCCGCAGTCGATCCGCGACCTGGGTGACAAGGTCACCGCCCGCCACATCGCCGAGCGCGCGCAGGCCCCGATGGCCGCGGGCACCAAGGACCCGGTCAAGAACGCCGACGAGGTCGTCGCGTTCGCCAAGGAATACGGCGTCCCGGTCGCGATCAAGGCGGCCTTCGGTGGTGGTGGCCGCGGCATGAAGGTCGCCCACACCATCGAGGAGATCCCCGAGCTGTTCGAGTCGGCCACCCGTGAGGCCGTCGCCGCCTTCGGCCGTGGTGAGTGCTTCGTCGAGCAGTACCTCGACAAGGCGCGCCACGTCGAGGCCCAGGTCATCGCCGACCAGCACGGCAACGTCGTCGTCGCCGGTACCCGTGACTGCTCGCTGCAGCGCCGCTTCCAGAAGCTCGTCGAGGAGGCGCCCGCGCCGTTCCTGTCCGACGAGGTCCGCGCCAAGATCCACGACTCCGCCAAGCGCATCTGCCGCGAGGCCGGCTACTACGGCGCGGGCACCGTGGAGTACCTGGTGCAGGGCGAGACCGTGTCGTTCCTCGAGGTGAACACCCGCCTGCAGGTGGAGCACCCGGTCACCGAGGAGACCGCGGGTATCGACCTGGTGCGCCAGCAGTTCCGCATCGCCGAGGGTCACGAGCTGAGCATCACCGAGGACCCCGCCCCGCGTGGTCACTCCTTCGAGTTCCGCATCAACGGTGAGGACGCCGGTCGCGGCTTCCTGCCCGCACCCGGCCCGGTCAACGTGTACCGCGAGCCCTCGGGCCCCGGCGTGCGCGTGGATTCCGGTGTGGTGGCAGGCAGCGTCATCGGCGGTCAGTTCGACTCGATGCTGGCCAAGCTGATCGTCACCGGTGAGAACCGCGAGCAGGCGCTGCAGCGCGCCCGTCGCGCGCTGGCCGAGTACGAGGTCGAGGGTCTGGCGACGGTCATCCCGTTCCACCGCGCGATCGTCGAGGACCCGGCGTTCATCGGCGACGGCGAGAAGTTCGACGTCTACACCAAGTGGATCGAGAACGAGTGGAACAACACCGTCGAGCCGTACACCGGCGGCGGTGCCCCGGCCGACGACGACGAGGAACTGCCCCGGCAGAAGGTCGTCGTCGAGGTCGGTGGCCGTCGCGTCGAGGTGTCGCTGCCCGGTCAGTTCTCCCTCGGTGGCGGCGCGGCCGGTGCGGCCGGTAACGGTGTGGTCCGCAAGAAGCCCAAGGCGCGCAAGCGTGGTGGTGCCGGGGCCGGTGCCGCTTCCGGTGACGCGGTGACCGCGCCCATGCAGGGCACCGTGGTGAAGGTCGCCGTCGAAGAGGGTCAGACCGTCGAGGCAGGTGACCTGATCGTGGTACTCGAGGCCATGAAGATGGAGAACCCGGTCAACGCGCACAAGGCCGGTGTGGTCACCGGGCTGGCCGTCGAGGCGGGTGCCGCCATCACTCAGGGCACCGTCCTGGCCGAGATCAAGTAACAGGATCTGTTCGCGAACGGACGCCGGTCTCTTGTAGACCGGCGTCCGTTCGCGTTCAGGGGCGATTGCCCTGAGTGAACGGGCGGCGAAGATCGCGGTCGCGGCCGGGCGCCGCGTCCGAGGCCTGTCGTACTGTGGGTCGGGTGACCAGCAGTGCGCACATCGAACCGGACTTCTCAGCCGCACCGGATCCGGTGCCGGTCGCCGAGGTGATTCGCGGCAGGCAGGCCGCCGGGCATCGCGACGACGGCCACCGTCTCGCCCTGGTGATGGAGGGTGGCGGCAGCCGGGGGGTGTATTCCAGCGGCATGGTGCAGGCGCTCGAGGAACTCGGGCTGTCGGCGGTGTTCGACGCGGTGTACGGCACGTCGGCCGGAGCGATCAACGGGGCGTGGCTGCTGTGCGGGCGGGCCGCGTCGGGGATGCGGTCGTGGACGGATCGCACCATCATGCGGCGAGTGGTCGACCCGGTACGGATCGTGCGCGGGCGACCGGTTTTCGACCTGCACTACCTGGTGCACCGGGTGTACGACGGGATCGAGCCGATGGACTTCCCGGCGATTCTCGCCAATCCGACCAGCTTCCATCCGATCGCCACCGATACCCGCACCGGGCAGCCGGTCGATCTCGCACCGTTCATCGTCGACAAGCCGACCCTGCTCACGGCTCTGCGCGCGTCGGCGGGATTGCCGTTGCTCGCGGGCCCGCCGGTGGAGCTGGCCGGCCGCAGCTATTTCGACGGTGGTCTCTCCGAGACCGTGCCGATCCGAAGCGCGGTGAGCGCGGGCGCAACCCATGCCCTCGTCCTGCGCACGCGACGAACCGGGGAACTACGTCCGCCCGCTCCCCTCGTGCACCGGGTGGTCGGCGGCGGATATCTGCGTGCGGTCGCGCCCGGCGCTTTCCGCGCGTGGTCGGCGCGACCCGGTCAGCAGGCGGTGGAGGACAGCTATCTCGCCGGCCTCGGTGTCCGGGTACTGCAGGTGCATCCCCCGGCCGATGCCCCACCGGTCGACAGCGCCGCCCGCGACACCACCCTGCTCACCCAGGCCCTCGACCTCGGCCGCGCCGCCGTCCACGCCCTGCTCGGTGAGCGGCCGAGCCCGGCCTGAGGCGACCCCCGGAACTCCGGGGCACCGATTTTGCCGGATTTCCCAGTTCTGCCCGCTCCCTTAGCGTCTCACCGGCGAGGGCACGAGCAGAGGAGACCGGGATGGGTACGCAGGTGCTGGCTCGACCGCTGGTGGAATCCGCTTGGTCATGAAGAGCCGGAGGAGCGGGCGTGGCATCCGGCAGTCCGGGTCCTGTTCCGGTTCACGTTCGTCACCGTCGGAATCGGGATGGCCGGCGCGTGGCTGCTGCACGCGCTGCTGCGCACGCTCGGCCTTCCGCAGCAGGTGGTGGCCGAGATCGGCAAATGGACTGCGCTGCACCCGCTCACGGACTGGGTGGGCACCCAGTTGTTCGATGTCCGGGTCGACTACACGGTCACCGGTAGTGGCGACACAGCCGCCAAGTGGATCAGCGTCTTCACCCTGATCCTGGTCGCGGTTCCGGTGACCGCGCTGTGGTCGGTACTCGACCGGCGGCGCCTCGACTATGCCCGCCTGTACGGCTGGTTCCGGTTGCTGGTGCGGTTCACGCTGGTGAGCGCGCTGATGCTGTACGGGATGATCAAGCTGATGCCGACCCAGATGTCGTTCAACCTGGAGCGGCTGGTCGAACCGTTCGGGCACATGAGCCCGATGGCCGTGCTGTGGGCGCAGTCGTCGCTGTCGGAACCGTACGAGATGGCCCTCGGGGCGGCCGAGGTGACGGCGGCGGTGCTGCTGATCCTGCCGCTCACCGCCGGGCTCGGGTCGGTGCTCGCGGTGATCGTCGCGCTGCAGGTGGTGTTGATGAACCTCACCTTCGATGTGCCGGTGAAGCTGTTCGCGCTCCAATTGCTGCTGTACGCGACGCTTCTCGCGGCACCTGATCTGGCCCGACTGGTCCGGGCCCTGCTCGGCGGCGCCGTCGAGCCGAGCCCGCCGACCACCCTGCTCACCTCACCGCGTGGCAACCGCTCGATGCTCGGTGCTCAGGCCCTGCTCGGGCTGTGGTTCCTCGTGGCCACGGCGGTCGAGGCCTACGACGGCTGGCACACCTACGGCAACGCCCGGCCGAAGTCGCCGCTCTACGGAATCTGGAATGTCACCGAATATTCGGTCGACGGCGAGCAGGCGCCCGCACTGGTCGACTTCGACACACCGGCAACCGGTATGCCGAGCGCGACCGAACGGTTCCGCCGCATCATCTTCGACATCCCGCAGGGCATGACCGCCCAGCGACTCGACGATTCGCTGGTGTCCTTCCCCGCCCGCGTCGACACCGGCAAGCAGACCGTCACCTTGTCCAAGGACACCACCCACCAGTGGACCATCGTGACCTTCACTTACTCTCGGCCACAGGAGGATCAGCTGATCCTCACGGGCGAGCTCGGTGGCCGCCGGGTGCGGATGCGGCTCGACCAGGTCGACCTCGACCAGTTCCCGGTCGTCTCACGCGGCTTCCACTGGGTTCAGGCCACGCCGTACTACCGGTGACTCCCCCGCTAGGCTCGGCCCGTGGAACCGATCGAGATCAACGCAGGCTCCTGGTATCTGCGCGCACTGCGCGCCGACGAACGGATCGATGACCGGCCCGCGCTCGCCGAAGCGGGCATCGTCGACCCCGATTACATCGCCCGCCGCGACAACGGCTGGGCAGACGAATCGCATCTGTCGTGGGCGGTGTGCGTGCCGACCACGGCGGAGATGATCGCCGAGATCGGCGTCACCCCCGACGCGGACGGCACCGCCCTGATCACCGGCTGGGCGCGCGACGGATTCGCCGACGCCCTGGCCACCGGCGTCGAATCGGTGACCCGTTTCGTCGCAGGTGCCCTCGCCCTCACCCCGCGGCTCAGCCCCGAATTGGGCTGAGCCCCTCCGGTGTCGGGTCTCGTCAGTAGATGCAGGGCTTGGGCCGGCCGGCCCAGCCGCCGTTGAGGAATTCGCATACCGCCGAGAAGATGTCGCCCGTCGAGGACCCGACCTGGGTCGCGGCGGGGGCGATGTCGGGTGCGGTGGCCGCGTTCGCGGTCGTGACGGGGAGGGCGAGGCCGGCGATCACAGCGCTGACAGCAACGAGCTTTTTCATCGAGAGTCCTGTTCGGTAGTTGTCGATCGAGTTGTTCGCTCGGATGACGAGTCTGGCATATCTGACCGTTCGGTCAAATACCCGGACGCACCGAATCGGGTTTCTCCCAACAGGTTTGCCATCACTCCACGATGGTCGCGAGTACCCGGTCGAGGGCGTCTACCACCTTGCCCAGTTCCTCCTCGGTAACGGTGAGCGCAGGCCGGAACCGGATACCGCGTGCACCGGTCCCGAGCAGCAGCACGTGCTCGCGTTCGCGCAGGGCCGTCACCACCCGGTCCCGCAGTTGCGGCGTGGCAAGGGTGATCGCGCACATCAGCCCGCGCCCACGCACCTCGCTCACCTTCTCCGGGTGCGCGGCGGCGAGCTGACCGAGCTGACCGAGCAGGTACCGGCCGAGGTGGCCGACCTTGTCGATCAGCCGATCCTGCTCCAGCACTTCGAGAATGCGTCGGGCACGCACCATGTCGGTGAGGTTGCCGCCCCAGGTGGAGTTCAGCCGCGAACTCACCCGGAAGACATTGTCGGGAACCTCGTCGACCCGGCCGCCCGCCATGATGCCGCAGACCTGGGTCTTCTTCCCGAACGCCACCACATCGGGCGCGACGTCCAATTGCTGGTAGGCCCAGGTGGTTCCGGTGAGCCCGACGCCGGTCTGCACCTCGTCGAGGACGAACAAGGCGTCGTTGTCGTGACACAACCGCTGCATCGCGGCCAGGAACCGCGGCCGCAGATGCCGGTCACCACCCTCACCCTGAATGGGTTCGGCGATGAAGCAGGCGATGTCGTGCGGACGGTCGGCGAACGCGCGGGCGGCCTGCGCGAGGGTTTCGGCTTCGAGCGCGTCGAGGTCATCGCCCGCGAAGGTATGCGGGGTGTCCAGGCGTGGCCAGTCGAACTTGGGGAAGCGCGCGGTCTTGACCGGATCGGTGTTCGTCAGCGACATGGTGTAGCCGCTGCGCCCGTGGAAGGCGCCGGTCAGGTGCAGCACCTGGGTGCCGAGTTCCGGTGAGCGACCGTGTGATTCGTTGTGCCTGCTCTTCCAGTCGAAGGCCACCTTGAGCGCGTTCTCCACCGCGAGCGCACCACCGTCGACGAAGAACAGGTGCGGTAGCCGCGGATCACCGAGCACGCGGGCGAAAGTGTCGACGAAGCGGGCCATCTCGACGGTGTAGACGTCGGAATTACTCGGCTTGTTCACCGCGGCGGTGGCCAGTTCGGCGCGGAAGCGCTCGTCGCGGGCCAGCGCCGGATGGTTCATGCCGAGGGCGTTGGAGGCGAAGAAGCCGAACATGTCGAGATAGGCGGTGCCGTCGCGTTCGTCGATGAGCGTGCGGCCATGGGACTTGTGCAGGTCGAGCACAAGGTCGAAGCCGTCCGCGAGGATGTGCGAGGACAGGATTTCGTGGACCCGGTTGGCGGGGGTGACCGCCGCGCCGGGGCGCTCCAGTTCGATGGTCACGACCCGAGGGTACGCAACTATTTACGGGACATCCACGGAATAGCGGATTAATTACGAAGAATCGTTACCTGTCGTAGAATGTCTGCAGGATGATGGTGCTGCGCGTCCGTACGTTGGCGGTGGCCCGGATCTCCTGCAGCAGCTGTTCGAGATGCCGGGGTGAGGCCACCCGAACCAGCAGGACGTAGCTCTCCTCGCCCGCCACCGAGTGGCACGCCTCGATGCCGGGAACGTGCTGCAGCAACGCGGGCGCGTCATCGGGCTGGGACGGGTCGAGAGGAGTGATCGCGACGAATGCCGACAACAGGTGCCCGAGCGCTTCGGGGTCGACGTTGGCCGTATATCCGCGGATCACGCCGCGCGCCTCGAGCCTGCGCACCCGCGACTGCACCGCCGACACCGAGAGGCTGGCCTTCTCCGCCAGATTCGACAGGGTGGCGCGCCCGTCGTTCATCAGCTCTCTGATCAGGAGCCGGTCGATGTCGTCGAGCTGGGGTCTAGCCGGTGTATCCGCCATCAGCGAAGGCTAACGCAGGCCGGGGGTTGCGCGGGGAAGACTTCTTTCTGTTCTCCTCCGAAATCCGAGCGAACTTTTCCGTGAGTCGTACCAACAGCAGAAGGTGAACAGTGATGACGCACACCGTGACCGAGCATTTCTCCGAACAGCTCTCGCTGCGCGCGAGGGCCCTGCTGCACGGCCTCGGCGCCGACGTGCCCGAGCCGGGCGTCCTGCTCGCGCGCACCCCGATCTCCGGCGGTGTCCTGCTCCCGCTCACTCCCGACACCACGGCCGACGTGGATGCCGCGATCGGTCGCGCGGCCGGCGCGTTCGAATCGTGGCGCACGGTACCCGCCCCGGTGCGCGCGGCGCTGGTGCGCAGATTGTCGGCGTTGCTGGTCGCCCATCAGGACGAGCTGGCCGAGCTGGTCACGCTCGAGGCGGGCAAGATCGGCGCCGAAGCACTCGGCGAGGTGCAGGAGATGATCGACGTCTGCGAGTTCGCGATCGGCCTGTCGCGTCAGCTCTACGGTGCGACCATGCCGTCGGAGCGGCCCGGGCATCGGCTCATGGAGACCTGGCATCCGCTGGGGGTGGTCGGGGTGATCTCGGCGTTCAACTTCCCGCTCGCGGTGTGGGCGTGGAACACCGCCATCGCGCTGGTCTGTGGTGACACGGTGGTGTGGAAGCCGTCGGAGACGACCCCGCTCACCGCACTGGCCTGTCACACGCTGCTGCGCCGGGCCGCGCTCGAGGTGGGCGCGGATCCGCAAGTGCACCAGCTGGTCCAGGGTGACGCCACCGTCGGTGAGGCACTCGTCGACGACCCACGGGTGGCGCTGCTGAGCGCGACCGGGTCGGTGCGGATGGGTGGCATCGTCGCGCCACGGGTGGCGGCCAGGTTCGGGCGGTGCCTGCTCGAGCTCGGCGGCAACAATGCCGCGATCGTGGCGCCGAGTGCCGATCTGGAGCTGGCGGTGCGGGGGATCGTGTTCGCGGCGGCGGGCACGGCGGGTCAGCGATGCACCACGCTGCGCCGGTTGATCGTGCACCGTTCGATCACCGATCAGCTCGTGGAGCGGCTGTCGTCGGCGTACAGCCAATTGCCCGTGGGCAATCCACTCGACGACGGTGTGCTCGTCGGCCCGCTCATCAATGAACGTGCCTACACCGCGATGCAGGCGGCGCTGCTGCGCGCGAAGGACGAGGGTGGCGAAATCGTCTGCGGCGGTGAGCGGGTGGAGCTGATCGGGTCGGAGGCGTACTACGTGCGACCCGCGCTGGTGCGGATGCCCGCGCAGACCGAACTGGTGCGCGAGGAGACCTTCGCACCGATCCTGTACGTGCTCACCTACGACGACCTCGATGAGGCCATCGCACTGAACAACGGTGTGACCCAGGGCCTTTCCTCAGCCATCTTCACACTCGACCAGCGCGAAGCCGAACAGTTCATCGCCGGATCCGATTGCGGCATCGCCAATGTCAACATCGGCACCTCCGGCGCGGAGATCGGCGGCGCGTTCGGCGGGGAGAAGAACACCGGCGGTGGGCGCGAATCCGGGTCCGACTCCTGGAAGGCCTACATGCGGCGAGCGACCAACACGATCAACTACTCCACCGAACTACCACTCGCCCAGGGCATCCATTTCGGCTGATCACAGCGGCGATTTCGCCTTCGGCCACCCCGCGTGTACAGTAGTGAATGCAACGCGGGATGGAGCAGCTCGGTAGCTCGCTGGGCTCATAACCCAGAGGTCGCAGGTTCAAATCCTGTTCCCGCTACCACCCGAAAGCCCCGGAGTTTCGACTCCGGGGCTTTCGTCGTTCATCCCAATCGCAACGTCCAGTTGCCGCGATAGTGCAGTCGGGTGACGCTCGCCGGCTGAACATCGATGCGCCAGAAGGACTTCGGTGGCGCGTCGAGGACCACCAGCAGCGCCGCGCGGATCACCGAGGGATGTGTCACCGCGACGGTGTCCATCCCCGCCGACGCGATCTCGGCCAGCCAGAAGCGCACCCGCTCCACCAGGTCGGTCACCGACTCACCACCGTGCCCGCGGAATTCCGGATCGGTGAGCCAGGTGAACAGCTGATCCTGCGGGATACTGCTCATCTCGGTACCCCGCCACGCCCCCGCTTCCAGGTCACGTAGCCGCTCGTCCTGCTCGCCCACCAGCCCGAGCGCCTCGGCGGTCTCGCGCACCCGACGTTCCGGGCCCGTCCGCACCTGCGCTCCGGTCAGCGGCGAGCACGTCTCCAGCGCGGCGAGGCCCGCTGTGTCCAGGGGTTCGTCGACCGGGAAACGCGCCTTGCGTACCGCCTCGGTGAGGCCGTGGCCGACGAGGTCGACTCTCAGCACCGTTTGCACGATGGACCAGGGTACGGCGAGCGTGTTCCGGGCCACACCCCTCACCCCGGCTCGACCGGGGAATCGTCGACGGCCGTGTCATCGACGCTGGTCGCGGGCGGCGCGCGGATCGCGGAACCTGTCGGTGGGTGGGTGCACACTGAATCTCATGGACCGGTTCTCCCCCGCTACCGCGCAGTGGTTCGACGGCGCCTTCCCCGAGGCGACGTCGGCCCAGCTCGGCGCGTGGCAGGCCATCGCCGACGGGCAGCACACCCTGGTCGTCGCGCCGACCGGCTCGGGCAAGACGCTGTCGGCGTTCCTGTGGGCGATCGACCAGCTCGCCCAGCGTGCGCCCGCCGAGCCCGGCACCCGCCGAGGGACGTCCGTGCTCTATGTCTCACCACTGAAAGCGCTGGCAGTGGACGTGGAGCGGAACCTGCGAGCCCCGCTGGTCGGGGTCACCCAGACGGCGAAGCGGCTGGGGCTCGACCCGCCGGAGATCTCGGTGGGCGTGCGGTCCGGTGACACCACTCCCGCGCAGCGCCGGGCGATGCAGCGCACCCCACCCGACATTCTCATCACCACTCCCGAATCCCTGTTCCTGCTGCTCACCTCCGCGGCCCGGGAAACCCTCGCCGAGGTCGAGACGGTGATCGTCGACGAGGTACACGCCATCGCCGGGTCCAAACGCGGCGCGCACCTGGCGCTGTCGCTGGCCCGGCTCGATCAGCTCACCGAACGGCCCGCGCAGCGCATCGGGCTGTCGGCGACCGTCCGCCCGCCCGAGGAGGTCGGGCGATTCCTCGTTGGCGACGCACCGATCACCATCGTTCGGCCACCCGCACCGAAGACCTTCGACCTGTCGGTCCGGGTGCCGGTGGCGGATATGACCGATCCGGGCGGCGACTCCGACCAGCCGGGTTCGATCTGGCCGCATGTCGACGAGGCCATCGTCGACCTGGTGCTCGAGCATCGTTCCTCGATCGTGTTCGCGAACTCGCGGCGCCTGGCCGAACGGTTGACCGCCCGGCTCAACGAGGCCTACGCCGCCAAGCTCGGCGAACCGGTCGAGACCGAGCACGCCCCGCCCGCCCAGCTCGGGCCGTCCACCGAGGTGATCCACGGTGCCGACCACCTGCTGGCGCGTGCCCATCACGGGTCGGTGAGCAAGGAACAGCGGGCGATCATCGAAGACGACCTCAAGACCGGTCGGCTGCGGTGCGTGGTTGCCACGAGCAGCCTCGAGCTGGGTATCGACATGGGCGCGGTCGACCTGGTCGTGCAGGTAGAGGCGCCGCCGTCGGTGGCCAGCGGGCTGCAGCGGGTCGGGCGGGCCGGGCACCAGGTGGGCGAGATCTCGCGGGGTGTGCTGTTCCCCAAGCACCGCACGGATGTCATCCATTGCACCGTCGCCGCCCAGCGCATGCTGTCCGGGCAGATCGAACTGCTGCAGATTCCCGCGCATCCGCTCGACATCCTCGCCCAGCAGACCGTTGCCGCCTGCGCGCTGGAACCGCTCGATGTCGACGCCTGGTTCGATGTCGTCCGGTCGACCGGAAGCTATGCGCAGCTGCCCCGCTCGGCGTATGAGTCCGTGCTCGATCTGCTCGCCGGTCGGTATCCGTCCGACGAGTTCGCGGAGCTGCGGCCCCGGGTGGTGTGGGATCGCGATGCGGGCACGCTGACCGGCCGCCCCGGTGCGCAACGCCTGGCGGTCACCTCGGGTGGGGCGATTCCCGATCGCGGGATGTTCGCCGTGTTCATGGTGGGCGAGAAAGCTTCTCGTGTAGGTGAACTCGACGAGGAGATGGTCTACGAGTCCCGCGTCGGTGATGTGTTCGCGCTCGGTGCGACCAGCTGGCGGATCGAGGAGATCACCTTCGACCGGGTTCTCGTGTCGCCTGCGTTCGGGCTGCCCGGTCGGTTGCCGTTCTGGCATGGTGACGGTTTGGGTCGTCCCGCCGAATTGGGTGCGGCGCTCGGCGAATTCGTGCGGACGGCTGGGCAGGTTCCTGCCGATGAGCTGACCCAGATCGTGTCCAACATGGGCACAACGGTGTCAGCTTTCGGCGACTCGCTCGATTCGAAGGAACGCGGGGCCGAGGCTGCGCGGACGCAGGCAGGCGGGGCGAAGGCGGGCCGAGCCCAGGCGGGCGAGGTCGAGTCGAGCCGGGCGCGATCACGCGGTGCGAATCGGGCCGGGGCGGAGCTGGGTAAGCCTGGTGCGCGGCTCGAGGAGTTGGTGCGCACAGCTGGGCTGGATCAGAACGCGACGGCCAATCTGGTGGGTCTGCTCGACGAACAGCGCACGGCCACAGGGCAATTGCCTACCGATCGCACCCTGGTGGTCGAGCGGTTCCGGGACGAACTCGGTGACTGGCGGCTCGTGCTGCACTCGCCCTACGGCACGCCGGTGCACGCACCGTGGGCGTTGGCTGTGGGGGCGCGTCTGCAGGAGCAGTTCGGTATCGACGCGGCGCCTACGGCGTCCGACGACGGCATTGTCGTTCGGTTGCCCGACACCACGGATCAGCCGCCGGGTGCCGAGCTGTTCGCGTTCGAACCCGACGAGATCGACGACATCGTCACCGAACAGGTCGGTGGTTCGGCGCTGTTCGCGTCCCGGTTCCGGGAGTGCGCCGCCCGCGCGCTGCTGCTGCCACGTCGCGACCCGGGTAAGCGGGCACCGCTGTGGCAGCAGCGGCAACGGTCGGCCCAATTGCTCGACGTGGCAAGGAAATTCCCACAGTTCCCGATCCTGCTGGAAACCGTGCGCGAATGCCTGCGCGATGTGTACGACCTGCCCGCCCTGCGCGACCTGCTCACCCGGGTGGCGCGCCGGGAGATCCGTCTGGTCGAGGTGGAGACCGCCACCCCGTCACCGTTCGCCAACGCCCTGCTGTTCTCCTACATCGGCCAATTCCTCTACGACGGCGACAGCCCGCTGGCCGAACGCCGTGCCGCCGCCCTCGCCCTCGACTCGAGTCTGCTCGCCGAACTCCTGGGCCGCGTAGAACTGCGCGAACTCCTCGACCCGGCCGTCCTCGACCTCACCGAACGCGAACTCCAGCGCCTCACTCCCGAACGCCACGCCCGCGACGCCGAAGGCCTGGCCGATATGCTCCGCCTCCTCGGCCCTCTGACCCCCACCGAGGCCGCCGCTCGCTGCGTTCCCCGCCCCGGAACCCCGACAGCCGCTCGCTATGCCGTGGCGGACGACCGAGCACCACGCACCATCGAGGGGGAGTCGGCGACAAGCCCATCGGACGGACATGCCGGTGGTGGCTCGGTCGACGTCGGCTCGTCGGTCGGTGGCGACGCGTCGGCAGGTGGTGGTTCGTCGGCTGACAGCGGCGATGGGTCGCGACTGCTCGCGGACTCCGACGCGCCGGTGTGGTTCGCGGAGTTGCGGGATTCGCGGCGGGCGCTGGAGGTTTCATTCGCCGGTCGGACCTGGTGGGTTGCCGTGGAGGACGCGGCTCGCTTGCGGGATGCGCTGGGAGTGCCGTTGCCTATCGGGGTGCCCGCCGCGTTCATCGAGCCGGTGCCGGATCCGCTGGGTGATCTCGTCGGGCGGTATGCGCGCACCCATGCGCCGTTCACGACTGCCTCTGTTGCCGAGCGATTCGGGTTGGGGACGGCGGTCGCGGTCACCGCGTTGCACCGGCTGCTCGCCGAAAAGCGCGTTGTGGAGGGCGAATTCACGCCGGGTGCGGCCGGTGGTGAGTGGTGTGACGCGCAGGTGTTGCGGCGGTTGCGGCGTCGGTCGCTGGCGGCGGCGCGGCATGAGGTCGAACCGGTCGCCACCGCGGCATTCGCTCGCTTCCTGCCTGCCTGGCAGCACGTCGGTTCGGGCGAGTTGCGCGGCATCGACGGTGTGGCCACGGTGGTGGAACAGCTCGCGGGCGTGCCCGTTCCGGCCTCGGCGTGGGAGTCGCTGATCCTGCCGATGCGGGTGCGCGACTACTCCCCCGCCATGCTCGACGAACTCATGGCCACCGGCGAGGTGATCTGGTCGGGGCACGGCGCCATCACCGCCCGCGACGGCTGGATCGCCCTGCACTTGGCCGAACAAACCCCGGTCACCCTGCCTCCACCCGACGACATCGACCCGACCGACGTCCAACTCGACCTCCTCATCGCTCTCGGCGCCGACATCGAGCCCCGCACCCAAACCCGGCGCGGCTCCGGGTCCACACGACCCGCCGACGGCGCCCCCCACGACAGTTCGCCGACGGGAAGGCCCGACGCTGTCGATATCGACGCCGACCGCTCGAACCTCGGGAAAACCTCGCGAACAGGCACATCCGCGCCCGACTTCCCTGACGCACCCGGTGCGAGTGGACCGGATCGGGCCCGTCCCCCGAAGCGAACCGGCCAGGTCGGCAGCGCCGGGTACGCGGGCGAGGCGATAGATCTCGACGTACCCGCCGGTGGGGACGACCGTCGAATCCCGGCGAACCTCAGCGGCGGCGGCGCGTACTTCTTCCGCCAGCTGTCGGATGCGACCGGCCTGCTCGACGACAAGGCAGTCGGCGACGCGCTGTGGCAGTTGGTCTGGGCCGGTTACGTTTCCGGCGACACCTTCGCCCCGGTGCGCGCGCTCCTGTCCGGCACCGCGCGCAGCACCACCGCGCATCGCACGCCACGCCGCGCTCCCCGGGCACGCGCATACCTTCCGCGGCCATCGATGCCGACCCGCTCGGGGCCACCCGATCTGGCGGGAAGGTGGTCGATACTCCCGGAACGGGTGCGCGACAACACTGTTCGTGCCCATGCCACGGCCGATCAGCTCATCGAGCGGTACGGCGTGCTGACGCGCGGCTCCGTACAGAACGAAGGCGTGCCGGGCGGGTTCGCGCTGATGTACCGGGTCCTCACCGAGTTCGAGGACCGCGGCCGGTGCAGGCGCGGCTATTTCGTCGACACCCTCGGTGGCGCGCAGTTCTCCACCACCGACACCGTCGACCGATTACGTTCCTTCGACACCGACCGCGACGACAACCGGGCAGGCGTCGCCGTCGCCCTGGCCGCCTGCGACCCGGCCAACCCCTACGGAGCCGCCCTGCCGTGGCCCAAGGGCGATGCCGACAGTGGTCACCGACCGGGCCGCAAGGCGGGGGCGCTGGTGGTACTGGTCGGCGGCGAACTGGTGCTCTATGTGGAGCGCGGCGGCAAGACCCTGCTCAGCTTCACCGAGGACATCGGTCTGCGCCGCACAGCGGCCGTCGCCTTGGCGCAGCTGGTCACCGACCGCCGGGTCGACGGCCTGGTGATCGACAAGATCAACGGCGAATCCGTGCACGGCCACACCTTCGTCGACGTCCTGGTCGAGGCGGGTTTCTCGATGACCCCGCGCGGGTTGCGGTTGCGCAGGCAGGTGTGACCGATGCCCGAGGGTGACACCGTGTTCCGCACCGCCGAACGACTGCGTACCGCGCTGGCGGGAAAGACATTGACCCGCAGCGACTTCCGCGTCCCCCGCTACGCCACCGTCGATCTGGTCGGTGAGGTCGTCGACGACGTCGTCAGCTACGGCAAGCACCTGTTCGTGCGCACCGACCGCGTGAGCATCCACACCCACCTCAAAATGGAGGGTGTGTGGCGGGTGTTCCACTGCGGTCAACGCTGGACCAAACCACGGGTCACCGCGCGCCTGGTGCTGGCCACCGACGAGGTCGAGGCGGTGGGCTTCTCGCTCGGCAAGGTGCAGGTGCTTCCCCGTGCCGACGAGCACACCGTCATCGACCATCTCGGTCCCGATCTGCTCGGTCCGGACTGGGACACCGCAGAAGCGTTGCGCCGCCTGGCGCAGTATCCGCGACGCGCCGTCGGCCTCGCCCTGCTCGACCAGCGCAACCTGGCCGGTATCGGCAATATCTACCGCAGCGAGATCTGCTTTCTGCGCCGCGTTCACCCGGCCACGCCGGTCGGTGACATCGCCGATCTCCCCGCCCTCGTCGACGAGTCACACCGGGTGCTCGGCAAGGCCGCGCACGAACCACCCTGGCGGCCACTGGTCTACGGGCGGACCCGTCGGTCGTGTCCACGCTGCGGCACCCCCATCGCCTCCCAGCTCCTCGGGGAGGACGACCCCGCCGACCGCATCACCCAGCGCGAACGTGGCATCTTCTTCTGTCCGCGCTGCCAGCCGCTCGCCTGAATCGGCTCGCCGCCGCTGCCCGCGTCCGATACGCTCGCCGAAGTCGTTCCCACCGCTGACTTCCCGGCAGTCCACCAGGTAGAGAGCAGGTTTCGCAATGGCATGTCGGATCAGTGAGCTCGTGCTCGAGTGCCGCGAGCCCGAGACGCTCGCCCAGTTCTGGTGCGCGGTACTCGAGTACGTCGTGCTCGATCGCGACGACGACGGCAGCATCGAGATCGGGCCACGCGTCGGCTTCGGTGGCCCGCAGCCGACGATCATCCTCAGCCCCACCGACAACCCCGCGCCCGGCAAGGCCCGCCTGCACATCGACGTCAATCCCACCGACCACGACCAGGACGCCGAACTCGCGCGCCTGCTCGACCTCGGCGCACGTCCCGCGGAGATCGGCCAGACCGGCGATGAGCAGTGGCACGTGCTGGCCGATCCCGAGGACAACTACTTCTGCCTGCTGAAGGCGCGCATCGACCCGGTCTGAGGGTCAGCGGTCCTGCGGTACCGGTTCCAGCAGTTGTGGACGCGGCTCCGGGGCGGCGACCCGCAGCGCGTCGGCCGACTTGTCGTCCGGCTGGGTCTGCGATTCGATCTCCGCGCGCACCCGCGCCTGGTAGGTCGACACCTCACGCTCGATGTCGTCGTCGTCCCAGCCGAGGATCGGCGCGACCAGGTGCGCGACCTGCTCGGCACAGTTGGCGCCCCGATCGGGGTATTCGATGGAGATGCGGGTGCGCCGGGCCAGGATGTCGTCGAGGTGCAGGGCGCCCTCCGCGGCGACCGCGTACACCGCTTCCACCTGCAGGTAGGCGGGGGCGTCGGTAATCGGTTGCAGCAGTTCGGGTTTGCCATCGGCCATGGCGAGCACCTCGTCGACGACCGAGCCGTAGCGATCGAGCAGGTGGGTCATCCGGTACGGGTGGACGCCGTAGTGCTCGGCCAGTTGCACGGTCTGGTTCACCAGCGCGAAGTACCCGTCGGCGCCGAGCAGGGCGACCTTCTCGGTGATCGACGGCGACACGCGGGCCGGAATGTCTTGCGCCGCTTCGTCCATCGCATCGGCCGCCATCACCCGGTAGGTGGTGTACTTGCCGCCCGCGATACTCACCAGGCCGGGAGCCACCCGCGCCACGGCATGCTCGCGCGACAGCTTCGACGTCTCGTCGCTCTCCCCCGCCAGCAGCGGTCGCAGGCCCGCGTACACGCCATCGATGTCGTCGTGGGTGAGCGGCGTGACCAGCACCTCGTTCACCCGGTCGAGCAGATAGTCGATGTCGGCCTTGGTCGCGGCGGGATGCGCGAGGTCCAGATTCCAGTCGGTGTCGGTGGTGCCGACGATCCAGTGGGCGCCCCACGGAATGACGAACAGCACCGAGGTGGCGGTCCGCAGAATGATCGCCGCGTCGCTGACGATCCGGTCGCGCGGGACGACGATGTGCACGCCCTTGGACGCTCGCACATGGAATCGACCGCGCTGATGCGACAGCCCCTGCACCTCGTCGGTCCACACGCCCGTCGCATTGATGACCACGCTCGCGCGCACCTCGGCGGTCCGACCGTCCTCGGTGTCGCGCAGCTTCGCCCCGACCACCCGGTCGGCCTCCCGCAGCAGCCCGACCACCTGGGTGGACGTGCGGATGACGGCACCGTAGTGGGCGGCGGTGCGGGCGACGGTCATGGTGTGGCGGGCGTCGTCGACGACGGTGTCGTAGTAGGTGACACCGCCGATCAGCGCGTCACGGCGCAGCCCCGGCGCCAGCCGCAGGGCACCGTGTCGGGTCAGATGGTGCTGTCCCGGAACGGATTTCGCGCCGCCCATGGTGTCGTAGAGGGTCAGGCCTGCGGCCACGTACGGCCGTTCCCACAGCCGGTGGGTGAGCGGGTACAGGAACCGCAGCGGCTTCACCAGGTGCGGCGCCAGCGTCGACAACGCCAGCTCGCGCTCCTTGAGCGCCTCGCGCACCAATCCGAACTCGAGCTGCTCGAGGTAACGCAGACCGCCGTGGAACATCTTCGACGACCGGCTCGAGGTGCCCGAGGCGAGGTCACGCGCCTCAACGAGGGCGACCGACAGGCCACGGGTCGCCGCGTCGAGCGCGATTCCGCAGCCGACCACGCCGCCGCCGATGACCAGCACATCGAATCGGTCCTTGCCGAGGCGCTCCCACGCGGTGCGCCGGTGTTCGGGCCCGAGCTCCCCCGGGCCGAGCCGGTCTCGTTTCCCGCCGGCGACCAACTCACCAGGGTTCAGGAACGGAAACTCCGGTGTCTGCGACATGCTCGACTCCTCGCCGCCGACCGTGAACGGCCGGTCCCAGCCGACAGTTGGGTGCAGACGCCGGGCACGTCCCGACGCCGCCTACAGGCTAAACGTAGTGCCCACCCGGCGTGTGGGACGAACCCGGCGAGGCGCGTGGCCGAAATTCGGTACCCGCGCCCAACCGGGCGATTTCCGCTCGTCGTCGGCGACAAAGCTCGCTACGACGACCGCGCGGTTGGGTAGCCTGCCTGAATGCGTCGCTATGTGGCCGCCATCGATCAGGGCACGACTTCGAGTAGGTGCATCGTCTTCGACCGGCAGGGCCGGATCGTCGGGACCGCGCAACGCGAACATCGGCAGATCTTCCCCAAGCCCGGTTGGGTGGAGCACGATCCGGTCGAGGTGTGGCGCAATACGGAATGGGTGCTCGGCGCCGCGCTGGGCAACAGCGGCTGCTCGGCGGGCGATCTGGCCGCCATCGGTATCACCAACCAGCGCGAGACCACCGTCGTGTGGGACCGGACCACCGGCGAACCGGTGTACAACGCCATCGTCTGGCAGGACACCCGCACCGATCAGCTGTGCACCGAGCTCGGTGGCGAGCAGGGTGCGTCGCGGTACGCCGACCGCACCGGGTTGCCGCTGTCGACCTATTTCGCCGGTCCGAAGCTGCGCTGGATCCTCGACAACGTGGAGGGTGCACGGGAAAAGGCGCAGGCGGGTGACCTGTGTTTCGGCACGATGGATACCTGGGTGCTGTGGAATCTCACCGGTGAACACCGCACCGACGTCACCAACGCCTCGCGCACGATGCTGATGGATCTGCGCACCCTGCGATGGGATTCGCAGATCTGCGCGGAATTCGACGTGCCGATGTCGATGCTGCCCGAGATCCGCAGCTCCTCGGAGGTGTACGCGGAGATCACCGCCGGGCCTTTCGCCGGCGCGCCCGTGGCCGGCATTCTCGGTGACCAGCAGGCCGCCACCTTCGGGCAGGCGTGCCTGTCGCCCGGCGAGGCCAAGAACACCTATGGCACAGGCAATTTCATGCTGCTCAATACCGGGACGACGCCGGTGTTCAGCAAGCACGGGTTGCTCACCACCGCCTGCTACCAGATCGGTGACTCCCCCGCCGTCTACGCGCTGGAAGGGTCCATCGCGGTCACCGGTTCGCTGGTGCAGTGGTTGCGTGACAACCTCGGCATCATCTCCTCCGCCCCCGAAGTGGAAACCTTGGCCCGCACAGTCCCCGACAACGGTGGCGCCTACTTCGTTCCCGCCTTCTCCGGCCTGTTCGCCCCGCGCTGGCGACCCGACGCCAGAGGCGTCATCGCGGGCCTCACCCGCTTCGTCACCAAGGCCCATCTGGCCAGAGCCGCATTGGAATCCACCGCTTTCCAGACCCGCGAGGTGGTCGACGCCATGCGTGCCGACGCCGCCGCCCAGCACCTCGACCTGGAACTGACCACCCTCAAGGTCGACGGCGGCATGACCGGCAACGACCTGCTGATGCAATTCCAGGCCGACATCCTCGACGTCCCCGTCGTCCGCCCGGTGGTCCGCGAAACCACCGCCCTCGGCGCCGCCTACGCCGCAGGCCTGGCCGTCGGCTACTGGTCCAACCTCGACGACCTGCGCGACAACTGGATCGCCGACCACACCTGGACCCCCGACATGCCCGAATCCGAACGCACCCAACGCTGCTCGGAATGGAACAAGGCCGTGGAACGCACCTACAACTGGTCCTGAACATGGACGACCGTCCCCGCAAACTGCCTCGTCAACGCCGGGCGCGCGAGACCGTGGAAACACTGCTCGAGGCCGCCGCCCAGGTGTTCTCCCGCGAGGGTGCGGCGGCATCGACCAACCGGATCGCCGAACGGGCAGGCGTCTCGATCGGCACGCTGTACCAGTACTTTCCGAACAAGACGGCGATGCTGCGCGCCTTGGCCGAGCGCCACTTCATCGCTGCCGAGACGGGGCTCGGCGAGGTGTTCGCGCGGTTGCGGTCCGAGGAGCCACCGTTCGACGAGACGCTGCGTGCGATCGTGACGGCTGTCGCCGATCTGCATCGCGACCGGCCTGCCCTGCACGCCCTCATGCACCGCGTCGCGTTGCGGCTGCCCGCGGAATGGGAGGCGGTGCGGGCCTTCGAGGACTACCTCGTCGCCGAGGTGGAGTTCCATCTGCGGCGATGCGGGCGCGGCGGAGCTGATCCGCAGCTCACCGCGCGGACCCTGGTCCACGCCGTCGACACCCAGGTGCACCGCGTGATGACGCGACATACCGTCGATGCGGACGCGCTGCTCGTACTGGCGCGGCAGTTGCTGCAGGAGGGCTGAACGGGCTGTGGACGGCCCGACCGGTCAGAGCGGGCGGAGAGAGCCGATGACCTCCCGCACCGTGTCGGCCAGCTGCGTCAGCCCCGGCTCTTCGATGGGGAAGTGACCACATCCCTCGAGCAATACCGCTCTCGTGTCGGCGGCGATCCGGTCGAGGAACCGCACGCTCAGTTCCGGCGGCGTCCACCGGTCCGCCGCCGGGTGGACCAGCGTGACCGGCGAACCCTGATAGTCCTGTGGAGGTGTGTGCTCGAACAAGAGGAAGTCCGTGAGAAAACCGACGGGGATCCACACACCGCCGCCTCTCGGGTCGCTGCCACAGTGTCGCGACAACGCCGGGTCGAGGCTCATGTTCGCCATATCGACCATCCATCGAATCGGCAGGCGCACACCGCCCGCCACTCGCCCCGCGCCCGAGAGAACGCCACGCGGCAACGCTCCCAACGCCTTCCAGCGCGCAGCTGCCCGGCGCGCGGCCGGGTCAGCGGGGTCGAGCAGACAAGTCGCCACCACGTGCGCGACCCGCCCGGTCCGCGCCGCCACCTCGTACGCGAGCATCCCGCCGACACTCGCGCCGAACAGCACGAGCGGCCTGCTGTCGGATTCGGTTTCAGCACAGACGAATTCGCTCACCAACTCCACCCAGTCGCGATACCGCACCGACGCGGGCTCCGGCTCCACGGTGTCGCCGTAGAGCGGAAGATCCAGCGCCGCGACCGAAACTCCCTCCCCCGCGACGATTCCGAGCAGCGGCCAAACCAACCCCGCATGCCCACCCGCCCCGTGCAACGCCAACACCCGAACAGCCGCGTCCCCACGCTCCGCCCTGGCCACATGCACCCTGCGCCCCCGCCACTCCCACCACGTCGACCGCGGCTCGACCACCGCCTCCTGATAACGCACCGGCAGGAACTTCACATAACTCGAATACTCCATACGCACAGAATCCGCCCCCGAATACCCGCTGCCAACTCGCATTCACACCACCGAACCGGCCCCAAAAACACCCACTGACCAGTGCAATCGCAAGACACTGATTCCCGTGCTCACATTTCGAACATCGCTATGCGGCTTCTGCAGTCGGTCACAGGCCAGCCCGGAGTCTCGGACTCCGGTCATCCGTTGTGGACAGCACCGCCGAATCGCGCATGACTGTGTCCTGGTCACCCGAATGCACAAGCCTCGAGAAGAGTCGAGGCACATCCGAGCGACCGGCGAGCCACTGTCAAACGCTGGTCGTGGCTGCTTTTGCCAGGCGGTTGACCGCTTCGGTGAGAGTTGGCTCGTCCGAGGTGGTGAAGCAGAGGCGCATGGAGGTCTGGTAGGCGTCGGTGACGGCGAAGGCGGCGCCGGGGACGTAGGCGACGCCTGCTTCCAAAGCGGTGGGGAGGAGGATCGAGGCGTTGGTGCCGTCGGTGAAATCGGCCCAGATGAACATGCCGCCGGTGGGATCGGTGCAGTGGACGCGGTCGGCGAAGGTGGTACGCAGGGCGGTGACGAGGGCGCGGGCGCGGGTGCCGTAGGCGGCGCGGATGGTGTCGACGTGGGTGGTGAGCCAGTCGGTGTCGGTGAGCAGGTCGGTGGCGATCTGGTGGGTGAGGGCCGAGCCGCACAGGTCGGCGCCTTGTTTGAGGAGTTCGACTGCGCGACAGACCTTTTCGGGGGCGATCAACCAGCCGACGCGCAGGGCGGGGGCCAGGATCTTGGACACGCTGGACAGCCGGATCACCTGGGGTGAGTAGGAGGCGACCGGCGCCGGGGCCGGCTGGTCGAACCAGAGTTCGCTGTAGGGATCGTCTTCGATCACCCAGAAGCCGTGTGCCTCGGCGAGTTCGGCGAGGCGACGGCGGCGTTCGGGCGCGAGGGTGACCCCACCGGGGTTGTGGAAGTTGGCGACGGTGTGGACGACGGCCGGACGCTCACCGGCGGCCAGCAGCTCCTCGAGCACGTCGACACGTAGCCCGTCGGCGTCGAGCGGCACGGCGACGATGCGCGCACCGGCCGCCCGGAACACCTGCAGCGCACCGACATACGCCGGGTCCTCCACCACGACCAACGCGCCGGGATCGAGCAGCACCTCGGCCAGCAGCGACAACGCCTGCTGCGAACCATGGGTGATGAACACCTCGCCGACCGGCACCGACCGGCCGATCTGGGCGGACTCGCGATCGGCGATCACCGCACGCAGCGCGGGCCAGCCGGGCGACTCCGTGTACTGCAGCACCGCCGGATCACGCAGGGCCGCCTCGGCGGCGGCGGCGATCCGCTCGCCCGGCATCAGTGCCGCGTCGGGCAGACCACCGGCAAGGCTGACGATCTCCGGCCGCGCGGTGAGTTTGAGCAGGTCCCTGATCGCCGAACTCTGCAAACCGGCGAGCTTGCCCGCCAATGCTGGACTGGTCAGCGACATGGAAACCTCCGGGAACGCCAGGGGACGCGATGACCAACGATCGCACAGCATTCACCAGAATATGAAATTGTTGTCCCAGATAATGGGACTATGGGAGGGCAGTGATGGACTTGACCTGCCACTTCCCATCGGTCAGCGTGGTGACGATCTCCTGCTTGTAGACCACCGACGTACGGTCGGGATGCCACTCGCGCAACTCCACGTCATAGACGCCGACACCGGTCTCGCGCACCTTCACGCAGTGCGTGGTACCCCTCGGGATCTGATCGTCGATCGCCTTCTGGATGACATCGGCGGGCGAGATGTTCACCGCGTCGGGCGCGACGAACTCACGCACGCGCGCACCGGATCGTTCGACATAGAAGGCGTACTGGAAGCCGAGGATCGCCCTCGCACCCGAGGACGTGTCGCCGGGACCGTTGCCGACGGTGAGACCCTCGTCGGCGATCGTCCGGCAGTCGGTACCCGCGGCGGAGGTGACCGGTGCCGCGGTAGGCCCGGGATCCTCGCCACCACCACGCTTGACCAGCCCGATCGTCAGCACCAGCGCGACGACGAGCAGGACCGCGGCCACGACACCGCCGATGATCCAGCGCATCCGGTTGTCGGGCTCGGACTCCTCGGCGACCGGCGCGGGCGGCGTCTTCGGAGCGAGCCTGCGGGCGATGGGGTCGTCGGCCCAGGACAGGCCGGGTTCGGGCGGCTTAGGGACGCCGCCGTCGTCGTCGGGGCTGTTCCACCAGGCCCGTTCCTCGGCGTCGTTGTCCTTGGCCGGCGCGCGCGGCGGTTCGGGGGCGCGTTTCGGTTCGGCGATCCGCTGCTGGCGCGGCGCGGAGTTGCGCCGGATGACCTCGGTCTCTTCCTTCCCGGAAGTCACCGGCACCGAATCGCCGAACACCGAGCTACCGGCGGCGGCAGCGTCGGCACCGAAACGCACCGTCGGATCGGCGGACGGGGTGGGTCGTGCGGGCGGCGGTGTCGCGACAGCCTCACCGAACGGTGAAGGACGCGGTGGCACAACAGGGTTCGCGGGCGGCGGGGTGGCCCCACCGAAAACGGAGGTCGGTGCCGAAGAACGAGGTGGCGCAGGCGGACTCGTGGGCGGCGGCGTGGACACGGCATCACCGAAGACAGATGTCGGAGCCGAACGACGCGGTGGCACAGCAGGATCCGACCCGCGCGGCGGAACAGGCGCATTCGGCGGAACGCTCCCGGCGGGAGGCACTGGACCGGGAGCGACGGGCGGAACGGGTCCAGCCGGGGCCACCGGCGCACCGAACGGCCCGGGCGCGGAGCCCGGCTGCGCGGGTCGCCAACCCACCTCCGGCAGCGGTCCCGGCGGAGCGGGCGGCGGCACGGCGAGCGGACCACCGAAACCGGCGTCGTCGACCGGCGGCCCGAAATCGCCTACGGGAGGACCGAATTCACTCGCGGGCCGGTTACGGCCGCGCTCGTTCTCGTCATCCTCGGTGGCCACAGTCCCATCCTTTCCCCAGGACACACGTGTGGGGCGGTCGCCATCCGACCGCCCCACACGACGTACTGCGTGTCAGTACTGGAGCGAGCCACCCCACTGAGTGGTGACACCCGCGACGTTGATCGTCTGCAGCAGCTCCCCCGGCACCGGAAGTGTAGCCTTCGCGGCCTGTTCCATCGCGGCGGCACCGCCCGGCTGAGCCTTGATCCAGTTCTCGACCGCCGCCTTGGCCAGGTTGGCCTGGGTGGTGTCGAGGACGGTGACCATGGTGTTGTCGGGGCGGCCGTCGCCACCGTTGAAGGTGGTGACCTTCACCGAGTTCTCGCCGACGTACTCGACCGCCACACCGGCGTCACCGAAGCCGCCACCCGGCGTGCGGTACCCGATGGTGCCGACGTACCCGGAAGCGTTGTTGTAGTGGTGGGTGTTGGCCAGCACACCCGGCAGCAGCGACCCGCCGTCGACGGTGACGCCGACTTCCTGGTGCGGGCCTTCCATCTCGACGACCGGCGCGGCGGGCGCGTTGGCCAGGCGCGGCGCCTGCCAGGCGGGCTCCTGCGCTTCCTGCGGCTCCTGCACCAGGGTCTCGGGACCGTCTTCGGCGGCACCGCCCTGCGCCTGCGGGGCGGCGGGCTGGTTCTGCGAGGGCTGCGCGGGCGTCTGCTGGGCGGGGGTGCCACCCTGCTGGCCCGGCGCGGCCTCTTGCGGCTTCTCCGGGTTGTTCACGGCGGGCTGAGCGGGGTTGCCCTGACCGGCCTGACCCGGCACCGGCAGCGGCGCGGTACGCGGGGTGGTGGTGACGCCCGGCTGGCTCGGCGTCGGCTTGGCCTGCTCCGGCTCCTCCGGCGCGGGGGTGGTGACACCCGGCTGCGCCGGGGTGGGCTTGGACTCGCCCGGCTTCACGTTCTCCGGGGTCTCCGGCTGCTTCTCTTCAGGAGTGACCGTCTCCGGCGTCTCTCCCGGCTGCTGGCTCGGGGTCTCGGTGCCCGGCTGCGCAGGAGCCGGAGTCGCGGGTGTGGTCGGCTGGTCGCTGGGGACCGCGCCGGCCGGAGCCGCGAGGAGGGTCGCCACGGCCGCGGCGGCGGCCAGGGGCAACGACGTGCTTGCCATCGCTCGCTGCGCCCGACTCGGCTTACGATGCTTCACTTTTCGCTAATCCCTTTCCCGGAGGGAATCCCCCACAATCCACCACGCGCTCACATTCGAACGCGCCTCGGCCGTGAGTCAACCATATGAGCGCGAGACAGGCAACGCGGCAGTAGCTTTCGGACATCGGCCGTGGGGGCTCAGTCCAGGTCGTCGTGGCGCATCAGCAAACGACCGGCTTCGGTGACCGATCCGGTGAGCGACGGGTACACCGAGAAGGTCTGCGCGAGGTCGGTGACGGTGAGGTTGTTCTGCACCGCGAGCGCGATCGGCAGGATCAGCTCCGAGGCGATGGGGGCGACGACCACGCCGCCGATCACCACACCGGTGGCCGGGCGGCAGAAGATCTTGACGAAGCCCCGGCGCAGCCCCGACATCTTCGCGCGCGGATTGGTGTTGAGCGGCAGCATGACCGTGCGCGCGGGCACCTCACCGTTGTCGATGGCGGTCTGGCTCACGCCGACGGTCGCGATCTCCGGGCGGGTGAACACCGCCGAGGCGACGGTCTTGAGCCGGATGGGGCTCACCCCCTCGCCGAGCGCGTGGTACATCGCGATCCGGCCCTGCATCGCGGCCACCGAGGCGAGCGGGAGCAGGCCGGTGCAGTCACCCGCCGCGTAGATACCCGGCACCGAGGTGCGCGACACGCGGTCGACACGCAGGTAGCCGTTGTCGAGTTCGATACCGACCCGGTCGAGACCGAGTTCGGCGGTGTTCGGGGTGGAGCCGACGGTCATCAGGGCGTGGGTGCCGGTGACGGTACGCCCGTCGGACAGCTTCACCACGATGCCGTCGGCCGTGCGCTCCACGGCGTCGGCGCGGGCGTGCTTGACCAGTTCCACACCGCGTTCGGCGAGGGCTTCCTCGAGCACGAGCGCGGCGTCGGCGTCCTCGCCGGGCAGCACGCGGTCGCGGCTGGACACCAGCTTCACCCGCACACCCATCTCGGTGTAGGCGGAGACGAATTCGGCACCGGTGACACCGGATCCGACCACCACCAGGGTCTCGGGCAGTTCCGGCAGGTCGTACAGCTGGCGCCAGGTGAGAATGCGCTCACCGTCGGGTTCGGCACCGCGCAGCACCCGGGGGCTGGCGCCGGTGGCGATGAGCACCACCTCGGCCTCGAATTCCTCGGTGCTGCCGTCGGCCATGGTGGCACGCACACGGTGCGCCAAACCAGCTGCGGGACCGACCAATTCACCGCGCCCGGCCAGCAACTGCACTCCTGCGGCCTGCAGTTTGGCGCGGATGTCGGAGGACTGGGCGAGGGCGAGCGCCTTCACGCGGCCGTTCACCTCGGGCAGGTTCACCTTCGCCTGGCTCGCGTCCAGGGTGATGCCGAGGTCACGGGCGCGGCGCAGATCGGTACGCAGACCGGTGGAGGCGATGAACGTCTTCGACGGAACACAATCCCACAGCACACAGGCGCCACCGATGCCGTCGGCATCGACCAGGGTCACCGAGGCCCCGTGCTGGGCGGCCACCAGAGCCGCCTCGTATCCCGCCGGTCCACCGCCGATGATCGCAATCCGTGCCACCAGTCACGCTCCTGTGCTCGCCTGATCGGGCATCGCCCCTTGTGAGGGCCGCCCGCGCTGTCGCCCCATCATTTCAGGTGCGCCGTGACGCGACCGGGTCGGCTCGGTGAACAACGTTCGGCGTGTTCGCCGTCACCGCCGGGTGTGACAGTGAGCCGATCTGGGTGGGAGACAGGAATTCCGCGCGGTTTATTGGCTACAGTTCCTCAGGTGCCGATCTATGCCGCTTACGGGTCCAACATGGACTCCACGCAGATGCTGGAACGCTGCCCGCATTCGCCCATGTCGGGGACCGGGTGGCTGGAAGGTTGGCGCCTGACCTTCGCCGGTGACGACATCGGCTGGGAAGGGCCGTTGGCCACCGTCGTCGAAGATCCAGGCTCCCGGGTGTTCGTCGTCCTCTACGACGTGTCCCCGGAGGACGAGGAACGCCTCGACCGCTGGGAGGGCTCCGACTTCGGCATCCACAAGAAGATCCGGCTGCGGGTCACCGGCACCCAGGGCGAGTCCCGGCTGGCCTGGTTGTACGTGCTCGACGCGTACGAGGGTGGGCTGCCGTCGGCGCGTTACCTGGGTGTCATCGCCGATGCCGCCGAGAAGGCGGGCGCACCCGAGGACTACGTGCACGCCTTGCGCACCCGCAACAGCAAGAATGTGGGTCCGGGCTCGGCCTGAGCCGGCCCCGAACCCGGGGAGTGCGCCACCTACCGCACTCCCCGCCGCCCCTCACGCCTGCAGCACGATATTCGTCAGTGTCCGCACGCCGACGGCAAGCGCGCGTTCGTCGATATCGAACGTCGGCTGATGCAGGTCGAGTTGCTCGCCGGTGCCCGACCAGACGCCGAGACGCGCCATCGCGCCCGGCGCGTGTTCCAGGTACCAGGAGAAGTCCTCGCCGCCGCCCGACTGGGGGGTGTCGGCCAGCGTGTCGGGTCCGATCGCCAGGACGGCGTTCTCGAACATCAGGGTCGAGGCCGGATCGTTGACCACCGGGGGCACGCCGCGCTTGTAGTTGAGCTGGTACCGCACACCGGTCGGCGCGAGCAGGCTGTCGACGATCTCGCGGACCAGCGGCTCGAGCAGCAACCACGTGGGGTGGTCGCCGGTGCGGACGGTTCCGGTGAGCATGCCGGTCTGCGGGATGGCGTTGGGTGCCTTGCCCGCGCTCACCGCGCCCCACACCATCACGGTGCTGGTGCGCGGATCGACCCGCCTGCTCAGCAGCCCGGGCAGCCCGGTGATGACGGTGCCGATGGCATACACCAGGTCGCTGGTGAGGTGCGGCCGGGACGTATGCCCGCCGGGCGAGTCGAGCACGAGTTCGACGGTGTCGGCCGCCGAGGTGATCGCCCCGGTCCGCAGCCCGACCTTGCCCACTTCCAGTCGTGGATCGCAGTGCAGCGCGAAGATCCGGTCCACGCCGTTCATCCCGCCCGCGGCGACCACGTCGAGCGCGCCGCCGGGCATCACTTCCTCGGCGGGCTGGAAGATCAACCGCACGCCGACCGGCAGGGTGTGTTCGGCCTCGGCCAGCGCGAGCGCGGTCCCCAGCAGCACCGTGGTGTGCGCGTCGTGACCGCAGGCGTGCGACACGCCGGGCACGGTCGAGGCGAAGCTCAGGCCGGTGAATTCCTGCATCGGCAGGGCGTCCATGTCGGCGCGCAGGGCGATGCGCGGTCCGTCGGACGGTCCGAGATCACAGATCAGGCCGGTGCCTCCGGGCAGCACCTCCCAGGTCAGGCCCGCCTTGGTGAGCCAGCCGGAGACGAATTCGGTGGTGGCGAACTCCGCCCGCGACAACTCGGGGTTGGCGTGGATGTGCCTGCGCCATTGCACCAGGTCACCGGTGTGTTCGGCCAGCCATGCGTCGACGATCTCGGTTCCCGACATCATGGTTGGTTCGGCGGCCGGCCGGGTCGGGAACACCGTGGGCTCACGCATCACCGACGGGGTGGCGACACCCATCGATAGAGCGTCAGCGCCTGCGCGTGCGGTGCCCGAATGGCCGGAAATACTCACCGAATGTCCTCCTGTCGTTCGATCAGACGTTGCAACAACCTGTCCCTGTGTACTTCATCGCGCGCGATCGCGACAGCGGTACGCGCCAGCGCGAGCGCACCGTCGATCACGGCCTGATCCGCCGAGGCGTTCACCGCGGCCGCCGCGAAGTCCGGTTGGTGGGTCACCGCGCCACCGGCGTCGATGCCGATCACCGGGTGGATGCCGGGGATCACGTTGGTGACGTTGCCCATGTCGGTGCTCCCGAGCGGTCGCAGCACCTCGAGCTCGGGCGCGATCGGCACCCGTCCCAAACCGGTGATCTGCGCGCGGTAGGCAGCGATGAGTTCCGGGTCGGGGGTGAGCTCGGTATAGGTGGGCGCGAGCGTCCGTATGTCGTGGGTGCAGCCGGTCGCCAGGGCGCCCGCCGCGAAGCATGCCTTCGCCCGGCGCATCAGGTCGTCCAGGGACGCGGCGTCGGCAGCGCGAAGGTAGTACAGCAACTCCGCACGTCCGGGCACGATGTTGGGGGCTACACCACCGTCGGACACTATACCGTGCAGCTGCTGGCCGGGCCGCAGATGCTGGCGCAGCAAGCCGAGAGCAACCTGGGTGACGGTGATCGCGTCGCCCGCGTTGAGGCCGAGTTCGGGGGCGGCGCTCGCGTGTGCCTCGCGGCCGTGAAAGGTGACGGCGAGGTCGGCCAGTGCCAGCGATCGGGCGCCGACGATGTCGGCCGGGCCGGGGTGGACCATCATCGCCATGGCGATGTCGTCGAAGGCGCCTGCCTCGAGCATGAGTACTTTGCCGCCGCCGCTCTCCTCGGCGGGTGTGCCGAGCACGACGACGGTGATGCCGAGCTGATCGGCCACCTCGGCCAGGCCGAGCGCCGCACCGGTCGAGGACGCGGCGATGATGTTGTGCCCGCAGGCGTGCCCGATCTCGGGCAGCGCGTCGTATTCGGCGCAGATGCCGACGGTGAGCGGGCCGCTGCCGTAGACGGCGCGAAAGGCCGTGGGCAGCCCCGCGATTCCGGTGGTGATCGCGAAGCCGCGGGCGCGTAGCGGGGCGAGCACCTTGGCGACGCTCCGGGTCTCGTCGAAGGCCAGTTCGGGTTCGGCGTGAATTGCGTGCGACAGCCCGATCAGCTCGTCCGAGGCCGCGAGGATCGCGGTATCGGCTGCGGTCGCCGAGAATTCGCCGGTACGCGAGGGTGCCATGCACTCAGTCTCGCATCAGTGCTCCACCCGGGCGCACCGGCGAAGGAGCTCAGCCGCCGAAGGGCAGGTTCTCCGGGGTCACCGGCGTGGCGAGCGCGGCGAGGGTCTCCGCGTGCAGCGAGGTCTTGATGATCGGGGTGATCGGCTTGCGCAGGCTGGTGAGCGCGGCCGCGCGGGCGACGGCGGTGGGCAGCACCTGCTCGGCATCGGCCTTGGCGTCGACGATGCCCGCGGCGATCGCCTCGTCGGCGCCGAAGCGGTGCCCGGTGGTCATGGCCTGCACGCACACCTGATTGCTGAGGCGGCCCTGCAGCAGCGCGTTCATGCCGATGGTGAAGGGCATGCCGAGGTGCACCTCGGGCAGCGACCAGAAGCCGCGGTCACCGCGCATCACCCGGAAGTCGTGCGCGGAGGCGAGCATGGCACCCGCACCGAAGGCGTGACCGTTGATGGCGGCGACGGTCGGCATCGGGAAGGTCAGCAGCCGGGAGTAGAGGGTGTGCACCCGGTCGAGGTAGCCGTGGATCTTGTCCAGGTTGCCGAACACCCAGTCGGTGTCGAGGCCGTTGCTGTAGAACTTGCCGGTCGCCACGGTGACCAGCGCCGCGGCCCCCTCGGACGCCTCGACCTTGTCGAGTTCGGCGTGGAAGGCGTCGATCCAGTCCGGCGAGAAACGGTTCTCGTTGTCGGTCTGCCCCTCGTTACCGAGGTACAGGACGAAAACTTCACCAGAGCGCTCCAAATACGGCATACCGGGGAGAATAGTCCGCGCCAGAACACTCCCCTACTCGCGGGTAGACACCCTTCCCAGCCCCGCACATCCCGACCTCGAGGAGGGATCGCCGCGCAGCGGCGGTTCGCGGCCGTCCCGACGATCAGGTGCCGTGGCGTAGGCGACGAAGGAGCAAGCCACGGTGCCTGATCGTCGGGACATGGGGGGCCGCGAACTCGAGCGCGCCAGCGCTCCAATAATTCAGCCGAACGGGGGCGGCGCGGCGGGTTCGTAGCGCAGAACCCGGTTGCCGATCATGATCTCGGTGCCGGGGACGAGCACCAGCGGCTGGTTCGGGGTGAGCCGGATCCAGTCGCGGTAGCCGGGTAGGCGGCTGCGGGTGCCGTTGGTGGAACCGCGATCCAGTAGTTGCACGTCCCAATTCACCAGGTGCACTTCGGCATGTGCGCGGGACATGCCGCCGGAGGTGTCGTCGATGCGCAACGGGATCAGGCCGCGCTGTGCCGCTTCGGAATTCTCCGGGTCGCGCCCGATCACCGCGTCGGCCGCGAGCAGGTAGGTCATGCCGTCGTCGAGGACGAGCATGCCGAGCGGCGGGCGGACCACCTCGGCCAGTGCCTGGGTCTGGTCGACCGGCATGCCGCACACCGTGCAGAACGCCGAGCGCGGGTCGCTGGGATGCGCACGCGCGCATTTGAATCCCATCACCTTCACCGTCAGCACCGTCGAACGGGCCGTGGCCTCGAGCCTGCGTTGCAGGTCGGGGTCGGGTTCGGGGGCGGGATTGGTTCCGGCGGTGCGGGTTTCGGCGTTGTGCGGGTCGACGAGGTCGTGGTTGGTTCCGGTCACCGCATCCAGCATCGAGGTCGCGGGCTGCATCCCAGTGGCAGCCGCCTCGGCCGGACGCGAATCCTGTTGCGGTTGGCGTGGTTCCCGGTCGATGCGGGCAGTGGGCGGCGGCAGGCGGCGGGCGTCCGGGTCGGCGGTGCGCACCCGGCTTCGCACATCGTTGGCCCACACCACGGCCCCGGCCGCCTGCGCGATGCCTTCGACCAGCCAGCCGATGCCGCGCTCGGCGGGCAGGTCGGGGATGCGGCCCTTGGCATCGTCGACGAACAGCGCCACGCCCTTGGCGGGTTCGGAGGCCACCCGGTCGACGGTGAACGCCGCGTCACTACCCCGGTAGTACTCGGGCCCCCGATCGCCGGCGAGCACGGCGGTCACCGCGCCGTGCAGGAAGATCGCGACGCCACCGTTGTCGGCGGCCGAGAGCACCCCGAAGTCGATCGGCACACCCGGCGAGATCTGCTCGGCGTGTTTCATCAGCCACCGGGTGGCCTCCCGCGCGACCGAGGCGCCCGGCCCGCCCGGTTCCGCCTCCACCGCGGTGCGAACGAGCTCGGCCAGCGATTCCAGGGCGACAGCGGCGGTGGATTCCGGGGTGAGGCGTCCGGGCTGCCGGTGCGCCACCGCGATCACCGCTCCCGCCACGTGCGCCACGGCATGCGCGCCCGGCACGATTTCGACCTGCCGATCCCTCACAGGTATCGGCCTCCACCGGAACCGCGCAGCAGGGTCGTCGACATGACATCCAGACTATGGCAAAGCACCACACTTAGGGCCCCCTGGGCGGGCTTGTTCCGGTAACTTCACACCTACAGCGGGAGGAACACCGAGGGGCAGCCATGATCAGGATCCGCGTCGCGTTCGCATTGTCGGCAGCCACGATCGCCCTCACGGGCTGCGCGGTGAGTGGCACCCCGGTCGCAGGTGAGATCGATGTGCGCAAACTCGAGGTGGGCACCTTCGCCGTCGAGAAACGCTCACACGATGAAAAGGCCGGTAGCGCAGGTCCGCTCGTGGAGGGCATGCGGATGTCGGGCGCCGTGCCGCCGACGGTCCGGATCGATCCGTCGATGTCGTACGGGCGCGGTTCGACCGTGATCCCGTCGGTGGAACGCGCACTCGATTTCATCGCCAACGTGTCGCGTCCGGTCTTGGAGAACCGCAAGTTCGTCACCGGCTATGTGACGCTCGGCGCCGACCGCGCCGATCCCGACGGCAGCAAACGCCCCGGTCCCGACGCCACTGCCATCACCACCGCGGTGCTCCGTTTTCCCGACAGCGCCTCGGCCACGCTTGCCGCCCGCGAACTCGAGGACGTCGACCTCGGTGTCTCCCCGGACAACCGCAAGCTCGCCTCGACCGAATACCCCGAGGCATATGTCCATTGGCGTCCCGGTATCCCCACCGTCGGCGCCTTCCACGCGCACAAGGAATTCGTGATCTCGCTGTTCGTGCAGCGGCCGCGCGCCGACGCCGACGACCTCGTGTCCTGGATCGATATGTCGCTGGAGGCCAGTCTGGCCCAGCTCGCGAAGTTCACCCCGACTCCCTACGACAAGCTCGCCGACCTGCCCGTCGACCCCGACGGCCTGCTGGCCCGTGCCGTCGTCGAGGACACCACCGAGACCGAGCCCGACCAGAGCACTTTCGCCGTGTACAGCCCCGAGCACATCGTGAGCCGTGTCGAGGACGAGGCCGCCCGCGAACGTCTCCTCGAAGCCGCGGGCGCCGACCGGTACGCCCTGGTCGAAGGCGGTGCCATCGCCCGCGTCCGCGATCAGGCGGGAGCCGAAGCGCTGATGCAGGGCTTCATCGACTCGGCGGAGCACTACGATTCCGTGCCCGCGCCCACCGATGTGCCCGGCGCCAAATGCTTCGAACTCAATGCGAAGGGCAACTCCGAGGTCGATTCCGAATACCGCTGCTACGTCCCGTACAAGCGTTACCTGGCCATTGTCGGCGCCGAGCAGGAACCGGAGATCCGGCAGAAAGTCGCCGCCCAATACGCACTGTTGGCCAACAGTTTGTAGGTCGGCGGAACGGGTTACTATTCGGCCGACCATCGTTTCGGGGAGGAATGATCGCCGTGCTGTCGAGGAAACCGGCCTGCGCCGCACTGGCGACCGTCCTGCTCACCGGCCTGCTGGCGTGCGGATCCGGGGAGGAAGCGGCTGCGGCGAGTGATCCGCCGGTCGATCTGGCCACCCTCGATGTGGGCAACTACCCGACGCAGCCCCGGGTGGTCGGCACCGTCGCAAGCATGGATCAGGCCCGTTTCATCGAGGCCGAACGCCTCGGCGATCACGTCCCCGCCCCCGCCGATATCGATCCCCGGTTCATTCACACCAACCCGTCGATCGCCTCGGTGTTCATCGATCCCGAGGCCGCGCTCGGCAAGATCATGGCCGTCGACCGGTTCGCCGAGATCGCGCCCGACTTCATCGGTGGTTTCGTGAGTTCGGCCCAGACCGCGCCCGACAATCACGGCATCGACATGGTCAATGCCGTCATGGTTTTCCCCGACGCGCAGAAGGCCACCGCCGCCGCGACCGCGCTCGAGCAACTCGATTTCGGCTACGCGCCCAACAATCAGCCGATCGAGATCCCGGGTTATCCTGCGGCGAAAGCACATTGGCAGCCCGATCAGCAGTCGATCGGATCGTGGTTCGCCACCGGGCATCTCGTGATCTACACCTGGTTCTACGATTATCTGAAGATCTGGCTCGGCAAGGTCGACAAGCAAGCCCTGCTCGAGCTGACCCGCAAAAGTCTCGACACCATCGTCCCCTCGGTCGCGAACTTCACTCCCACCGCCGATCTGATGACTCTGCAGCGCGACCGCGAAGGCATGCTCGGCCGCACCGCGCCCCGCCCCCGCGAGGATTCCTGGCTCAACCCGCCCGGCGTCTACGCGGGCCGCACCGCCCGCCACTTCACCTCCGACCCGGTGAGCACGACCGCGATGATCACCGACAACGGCGTCGACCTGTACGCCAGCGACGGCGCCGATGTCTACCGGGCGCGCGATATCGCGGGCGCGCAGGCCGTGCGCGACGAATTGGGCGGTCTCACCCGCAAATTCACCGCTGCCGACCCACCGAAGAATCTGCCGAGCGCCAAATGCAAGGAATACATCGGGCGCAATCAGCGCTTCGCGATCCGCTTCTATTGCGCGGTCTCCTACGACCGCTACGCCGCGTACGTGTGGTCCAACCAGCTCCTCGACGTGCAGCAACGCGCCGCCGCCCAGTACGCCCTGCTGGTGAACGCGTCATGAGAATCCGCCGATTCGCGATCGCCGTGTTCGCCGTCGTCCTCGCGGGCTGTGGTTCCGAGGTCACCGGTACCGCACTGCCCGGCGAAATCGATATCCGCACCCTGGATGTCGGCAGCTTCCCCACCGAACCGGTGAACGCCCACGACGACGATCCGGCCCCCGACTTCTACGAGATGTACAACGTGGCCGGTATGCGTATCGCGAGTCACGTCATCGACGCCGCGGTCATCGACCCGCGAATGAAGTACGGCACCGGTGCTCGCGCCTTCTCCGACGGCACCACTCCCTGGGAGTTCGGCGACTACGATGTCATCGAGCCGATCGCCGAGAAGCACAAGATGCTCTACGGATTCCTGTCCGCCGGCGCTTCGAGCGACTCCACCGTGAGCGCGATGAGCGGCTGGCCGATGAACGAACCGACGAACGAATTCACAGCCGCCACCATGGTGCTGCAATTCCCCGATGCCGACCGCGCCACCGCGGCCGCCCAGGAATTCCACGATGCCGACCTCGCCGCCCTCGAGGGCCGCAACCAGCCCGTGAGCATTCCCGGCTATCCCGCCGCCCGTTCCCATTGGCGCCCCGATTCCCCCTTCCTGCGCACCCTGCTGCCGCACGGCCCCTACGTGCTCGCGTTCCTGCTCTCGGTCGACAAACCCGACCAGAACGCGCTGACCGCCCTAGCGGCAACCGCCTACGACAAGCAGATCAAGGCGCTGGCCGACGTACCGATCCTGACCGACGAAGAGGTGTACACCCTCCCCTTCGACCCCGACCACCTGCTGGTCCGCACCCTCAACCCCGACCAGTTCACCTTCCCCGGCGGCGACGGCTCCCATACGGTCACCACCAGGGCGGGCGCCCTCCACTTCGCAGGCACCTCCGGCGTCCCCCTCTCCCCCGAACGCGACCGCATCGCCGAGCAGTTCGCCGCGATGAACGCCGAACAGGTCGCCTTCTCCCACGGCACGATGACCATCCGCACCACCGATCCTGCCTCGGCCCAGCGCGCCGTCACCGACAAACTCTTCCCCCACCACCCCAAAGCCGACGCCGCCGCGCCACCCAACCTGCCCCAGTCGGCCTGCGTCGAAAACCGCACCCTCGACGGCGCCAAGCGCTTCAGCTGCCTGGTGGCGTACAAGCAATACGTCGGCGTGGTCGGTGGCAGCCAATTGCTCGACGCACATCAACGTGCCGCGGCCCAGTACGCACTGTTCGCCAATACCCGATGACTGCCCCGTACGCGCCGGTTTCGCTATGCTCCGGCCCGAGCGGGACAGGATGCACCGAGTCAGGAGATCGTGAGATATGGCGATGAGCCCCGGCACCATCGTCGGCGGGTACCGGATCATCCGGAAGCTCGGCGCGGGCGGGATGGGCTCGGTCTATCTCGCGGCCCACCCCAGCCTGCCCCGCACCGACGCGCTGAAGATTCTCAGCGCCGAACTCAGCAACGATCCCGAGTTCCGTGCCCGCTTCGAGCGGGAGGCGAATCTGGCTGCCGGACTGGATCATCCGAATATCGTCTCGGTCTTCAATCGCGGCGAGGAGCACGGCCAGCTGTGGATCGCCATGCAGTTCGTCGAGGGCACCGACGCCGCCGCCGAACTCGCCCGCGACCCGCAGGCCATGACTCCGCTGCGCGCCCTGCGCATCACCACCGAGGTCGGCAAGGGCCTCGATTTCGCGCACCGGCGCGGCCTGCTGCACCGCGACGTCAAACCGGCGAACTTCCTGCTGTCGAGCAGTTACGGCGACGAAGAGCGAGTCCTGCTCACCGATTTCGGCGTCGCGAAGTCGACCGACGACGCCTCCGAACTCACCCAGACCGGCAACTTCCTCGCCACCATCGCCTACGCGCCGCCGGAGCAGCTGTCGGGTACACACCTCGATCACCGCGCCGACATCTACAGCCTCGCCTGCTCGTTCTACAAGCTCCTCACCGGCCAAAACCCTTTCCCCGCAACGCAACCGGCCATGGTGATGATGGGTCACCTGCACGAACCGCCACCGCGACCGACCGCGGTGCGCCCCGGCCTGCCGCCCGCGATCGACCACGTCATCGCCCGCGCCATGGCCAAGAACCCGAACGAGCGGTTCGGCACCTGCCGCGAATTCACCGACGCCGCGACCGCCGCCCTTGTGCCTGGTTCGCACCCCACCGGCCACCACACCGCCCCCACCTACCCCGTCCAGGTGCCGCAGCAGTGGTCACCACCCGCTCCCCCCGCAGCCGCCGCCCCGGCACCCGAGAAGTCGAGGAACAAACTGCTCCTCGCGGGTGCGGCCGTAGTGGCTGTGGTCGCGGTCGCCGCGGGCATCGGCATCTGGGCCTCGAGCGGCGATTCCACCCCGCCCGGCCCCTCGACCAGCACCACCGCCGCCCTGACCCCACTCGAGCAGGCCCGCAAGGACAACCCCGCCTTCGCAGGCAAAACCGTCCTCATGGTCGACGTGGCCGCCGACGGCAAACTCGCCACCTACCTCGGCGGCACCCTCCCCACGAAATTCTTCGAAGACCTCGGCTTCGTCTACAACTTCAACTACACCAAAACCGGCGAAGAACCCTCCCCCCGCCCAGTCACCAGCACCACCGCCCGCTTCGACACCCCCGACGACAGCTACATCCTCGCGGTCCGCAGCGACGAAAAAGCAGGCGGCGGCGGCCTCCTCGGCCTCCCCTACCAACTCACCGGCTCCCGAGCCACCGTCATCCCCATCGACGACCCCCTCACCGTCACCGCCATCCGCACCTGGACCACCACCTCCGAACAAACCCTCCTCTCCCGCCTCGTCCCCATCCTGAAGAACCGGGTGAAGTAGCCGTGTACCGCTGAACCGGTGGCTGCGATGCGTCGGACCGCTGGTCGGCCTTGACACAGGTAGTCGACTTCAGCCCCATGAACTCGACCCAGGTGCCCACGCAAGGTCAGCGATTGACAAGGAACTCGTAACCGCGGGTGCGCTACTATGCCCGCGAAACAGATCACCGGGGACGAGGTGGGCCGACGAGCTCACGATCGGATCGAAGAGTTAGTTGGAGGGGGCGGCGTGAGGCTTTGCCGTGGCGCATCGATAACCCGTTTCGCACTTCAGGCGGCAGTCGCCAGCGTCATCACCGCCACCGTCGCCGGTTGCGGCGGGCAGGTGTCGGGCTCCGCCACGCGCGAGGCGCCTGATACCTCGGGTCTCGACTACGGCAACTATCAGACCGAACCTCGGGTGGTCGGCAATGCCAAGAGCATGACCCAGGCGCGTGCGTGGGAGGCTCAGCGCCTCGCGGACCATGTGGCTGTTCCGTTCGAGATCGATCCCGCGTATGTCCGTGACGCACGGTTCGATTCGTTCGTTCCGAGCACTCAGATCGTGCTGAACCGCAAGGGTCTCGGCGGACTCATCGTCAACGACACCTTCGACGAGGTCGCCGAAGACCTCGTGGCCGGTTGGCTCAACTCGTGGGCCACCGAACCCAACGCCGAGAACAAATCGCGCAAGCTCCATCTCTCGGTACTGATGTTCCCCGACGCGAAGACCGCCGAATCGGTGGGACCGACGCTCGAGCACGATGACTTCACGTTCAACACCGAGAACGTGAAGGTGCCGATCACCAAGTACCCCAAGACTTTCGCGCACTGGCGTCCGTCGGTGTCCTCGATCGGTTCCTGGACCGTGCACGATCGCTACGTCATCTTCATGAAGATCGACGACGAGATGCGGGCTCCCGACCTGGGCTCGCTGACCGCCCAGGTGGAACGGGCGCTCGAGGTTCAGATCCCGCTGCTCGGCAAGTTCCAGCCGACACCCTCGGACAAACTCGAACATGTACCGCTCGATCCGACAGGACTGATGGGCAGGACGTTGCCCTCCGATCCGGGGGCACCGGCTCGCGCACAGCCCGACGGCTTCGCGACGGGGCGAGGCGCGCTCAGCCTTTTCGAGAGTCCGTCGCCGAAGGTGCTCGAGGACTTCTCGAAGCACGGCGTCGACCTCATCACCTTCGGTGATTCCGTCGTGTTCCGCTCGACCTCCGCGGCAGGTGCCAACGGCATGTACCAACAGGGAATCACCCCGGACGATCCGAGCGTCAAGGAAGCGCGAGCTCCTGAAAAGCTGCCGGTTCCGGTCAAGTGTTTCGCCGATACCTACACCGACAGCGAGGGCCAGGAAAAGGTCGTCGACCACCTCTGCTACATGCAGGTGGACAGGTATTCGGTGCAGGTGCGCAACAAGAACCTGCAGGACCTGCATCAGAAGGTCACCGCCCAGTACATTCTGCTGGCCGCACGATGAGGACTTCCGCGATGAAGAGCACGCTACGAGTGGCTGGGCTACTCGCGGTACTGGCTGTTGGACCAGGTTGCGCCGCGCCTATTTCCGGCACCGCGAAGCCCGGTCTGACCCCGGTCGACTTGGCCTCTCTGAAGACCGGCGCGCAGATCACCGAGCCCACCGAATTCAAGGAAAGGTTCCCGTCCAGCACGTCGGAGCGGATCAGATTGATCGAGGGACGTCGGCTCCTCAATGTGCTCGTGCCTCCGATGGACTTCCAGCCGTCAGCGACCGAGCTGGGTTACACGAGGATCTTCGCGAACCCAGAGGCGATGTCCAAGACCGGTGGTATTCCCGCGCAGTACAACCAGGCGATAGCCACCAACAACCTGGTAGTCGGCGTCAGCGCGTCACGCACGAACGGCAGTGTCCGCACTCCGGAGTCCGCGCTCATCGGCATCCTGCAGTTCGCCACCGAACAGGACGCGAAAAACGCCGCAGCGGCGATGTTTCAGGTCACCATGTCCGGTGCGACGCCGCGCCACCCGGCATCGATCCCCGACTACCCGAACGCGAACGCCTCGAGCGCCGACGACGCCAGCGTCAACGCGTTTCAACAGCACGGTCCGTTTGTCGTCACCACCGCAGTACTCCAGTCGACCCCGGACCTGACAGGACTGGCCGGAAAGATCAAGCAGGCGCTGGACAAGCAGCTCCCGGCGCTCGACCAATTCAAGATCGTAGCGCCGGATGATCTGATGGACTTGCCGCGTGACCAGGACGGGATCGTGCGGCGAACAATGGGCAAGTCACCCGCGGGTGACCCGTACGGCATGAGTTTCTACGACGAGGATTCCGGTACCTTCCTGCCGTCGGGGATCCTTCACTATGAGCGTGACCCGGCAACGGCTCGAAAAGCCTTCGAAGAAGCAGGGGTCGACCTGATCGGTCGTCGCTACAGCACCGTGTATCGCGCCCGCGACGTGGAAGCGGCGTTCAAGCTTCAGACGGCATTGGCCAAGCCAGGCAAGGACGACGCCGAGCTCGATTCACCCCCAGGCATCGCCGATGCCCGCTGCCTCCGTCTCGGCGAAGCCGACAAGAACCGCAACTACAACGGCATCTGCGTCTTGGTCTACGACCGGTATGTGGCCGTGGTGATGTCGTTGACTTCGGTGTCCAAATCCTCGCTGCAATCCGACCCAGTGCTGCACGAACGGACCGCCGCGCAATACGTGATCTTGAAGAAGAGCGAGTGACGAAAAATGCGAAAACTACGTCTGAGCAGCACGCTCGTCGCCTTCGGATTTCTGTTGAGTGCATGTGGCGGGTCCGAAGCGACAGCGCCGCCCGCGCCGGAAATCGATGTCGCCAAGCTGGATTCGGGCAACTACCCGACCACGCCGGTCGATCTGGGACCCACTCGTGTCCCGACCTCCGGTGCATTGCGTGAAGCTATTCGCATCGGTGCGGCGACACCACTTCCGGTCCAATATGATCCGCGATTCGTCTTCGCCACGGGCAATTCCGGCGGTCGGCACCTCACGTCGATTGATTACCCGTACTTCCCTGGCACCGGTCTCGACGGCGACGCTGTCATTCCGGTGATTCCGGGGGTCGTCGCTGGATGGGAATCGTCAGGTAACCGTCGCGACGAGATGAACGCGGGCCGAACCGTTTCAACGATTACCCTTCGGTTCGAGACTGCTGATCAGGCCAAACACGCGGCAACCGAGTTGTCGAACCGTGCGGCAGGTTCGGTGTATCCGATCCCGAACTATTCGGACGCATTGGCAAAGCTGGAACTGGACAAAGAGTTCCTGCCAGTTCAGGATCTCCGAGCATGGCTCCAGCGCGGCGACCTGTTGCTTTTCGTCGGAGTAACAGACTGGTTGGGCCTGCCCTACGACCCTGTCGCCGATGCGGCTGTCGTGCAGAAGTACTTCGACAAACAGATCGAGATGCTTCGATCGTATTCGCCTACCCCGATAAGCGACATCGCGAATCTTCCCCTCGACACCGAAGCGCTGCTGAGCCGCACTTTGCCGCTCGAAACCGCGAAGCGTCCCGAACGTGCGACCAGCAGTTCCGCCGTCTACCCCGCGCAGGCCGCACTGCACCTGGAGTCGCACCCCTCAGCCGCGATCGCCGCCTATGCGGATGCGGGCATCGACTACGTCGCTTTCGACGCCGGGACGGTCTACCGCACACGCGATAAAGACGCGGCTGCCCGCTTCCACGCCTGGCTCGACAGCGACACCGGTGACGACGAAGCATTCGTAAAGGCCGAAGCGCCACCGAACATGCCGACTTTCACCTGCTTCTCGGTCGACCCGAAGGCCACAAGTTCCTTCATGTCGAAGCCGACGTGCCGGGGCACCGTCGGCCGCTACACCATCGCTGTATCGGCAAGCAGCATGCAGGACGCACATCAGCGAATCGCCGCCCAGTACAAGCTTCTGCACGGTTTCAGCTGATGAATGCGTGGGAGGTGCGGTAACGCCGCACCTGTTAGATTGCCCTGGTTGGCACGTGCACTGCGGGGCGCGAAGGATGAGGAGATGCGAATGGCCTTGCGGCCCGGCGCAATTGTAGGTGGCTACCGAGTGATCAAGGTCCTCGGTGCCGGTGGCATGGGCACCGTCTACCTCGCCCAGAACCCCAGCCTGCCACGCCGCGACGCCCTCAAGGTGCTCAGCGGCGACTTGTCGACCGACTCCGAGTTCCGCGCCCGCTTCGAACGTGAGGCGAACCTGGCGGCCGGCCTGGACCATCCCAATATCGTCGCGGTGTACAACCGTGGTGATGAGGACGGTCAACTCTGGATCGCCATGCAGTACATCGACGGAACCGACGCCTCGGCCGAGGTCGCGAAGGGCCCGGCGCGCATGCCCGCGCACCGCGCGCTGCGCATCATCGGCGAGGTCGGCAAGGGCCTGGACTACGCCCACCGCCGCGGGCTGCTGCACCGCGACATCAAGCCGGCCAACTTCCTCATCGCCGCCGCCGAGGACGGTGACGAGGAGCGCGTGCTACTCACCGATTTCGGCGTCGCGAAGTCGTCGGACGACGGCCAGGAACTCACGTCCACCGGCAATATCATGGCCACCATCGCCTACGCTCCCCCCGAACAGCTGATGGGTTCCAAACTCGACCATCGCGCCGACATCTACAGCCTCGGCTGCTCCCTCTACAAACTCCTCACCGGCCAAAACCCTTACCCGGCAACAGTGTCGGCCATGGTGATGATGGGCCACCTGCACGAGCCCCCACCCCGGCCCACCGCGGTCCGCCCCGACCTCCCACCCGCGATCGACCATGTCATCGCCAAGGTCATGGCCAAGGACCCCGCCCAGCGGTACAACACCTGCCGCGAATTCGTCCAAGACGCCCACACCGCCCTCTTCGGCAGCCCCATGCAGGCCCCGGCGTCCCAAGGTTTCCTCAGCACACCGAGCATGCCTACCCCCTTCAACGGCGGCCCCATGACCGCCGCTACTGAGGCAGTCGCTCAGCCGCGCTGGACCCCCGACCCCAGCCGCCCGACGGTCACCAACACAGGACCGACCGTAGCCAACGCCGGGCACCACGGCGGCGTCCCAGAAAGTGACATCCTCACCGCCCGCAACCCTCAACCCCTTCGCACCCCGAATCACACACGAAAACTATTGCTACCCGGATTGATCGCTCTCCTCGTCGCAGCATTGGTCGGCACGGGGGTGTACGTACTCACCCGGCCGGACGGTGCAGCTGCCGCTGACGATCCTATGAGCGAAGCAAGGTCCCAGCACCCCGAATTCAGCGGTAAGACCATCACCGCCTACAACTTCGGAAACTCCAGCCTCTCAGTTGTCCTCAACCCTAGCGACCAATGGAAGTTTCTGCGGGATCTCGATTTCGACTACAACCCGGAGTTCAAGGCAGTCGGTAACGAGAAGTCGCCTCGACAATTGTCGGTTGGCGACTACAACCTGAAGAACGACACTGATGTAGTTCTCGTCGTACGCACCGACTCTCTCGCTGGAAACGGAGGCTTCCGTGGCCTGCCGCATGCACTCACAAGCGGTCGCGGCAAGATGGTCGTTATCGACGATCCAGCTACTGTCCAGGCCTTCCAAGTATGGAGCCCGCAGTCGCAGCAGATACTCATCGACAAAGTTGTGCCCGCGATTGCAAGAGAGATCAGCTGAGAGATAGCAAGCCGCAGGCAAGCAACGCGGCACTCGACGGAGCTCCTATACCTATTTCATAAAGAAGGGGGAACTAATGCCGAAAAGAATTGCGAGCTTATTTACAATTGCGGGCTTATTTGCAGTCGGCTCGCTTGCTATCTCAGGGTGCGGGTCGGCGATAAGTGGCGCCCCGAGCCCCACCGAGATGCCTGCCGATCTGTCGAAATTGAATATGGGCAGCTACACTGCCGAGCCGTACCGTTACGAGTTCAGCAGCACCGCAAAGGCTGCCGAGCTTCGCAGAATCGAATCCAAGCGGATGCTGAACTATGTCATCTCCGCAGCAGACATTGACGCGGAAGCCGACGAACTCGCTGGGGTCGAGACCTTCAAAGAACCTAAGGATCCGTTCGAGACACCAGTGTTTCCGGACGAATTCAAGCCCGCTATAGGCGACAATACAATGGTCGCCGGCGCTTACGTCGCACGAACCGACGGCAACTCCCGAAGCCCTCGTCGCTTAATCGTCTCGTTACTCCGATTTCCAACAGAATCTGCAGCCTCCAAGGCGACCACCGATCTCGGAAGGGCAATCCAGGAGAAGAGCCCGCAGCAGATCAAGATCAATGACATGCCCGATGTCACGGCGTACTCATCCAGTTGGTCCGCCGGTACTGCGGTCGCTGCTCGCGGCGTATATCTGGTAATGATCAACTACGGGCGAGCTGCACCAGACGAGACGGCCGTGACTACAAACCTGAGCAAAGCGATGAACCTTCAGCTTACCAAGATCGAAGGTTTGGTCCCGATGGCCTGGGAAGACGTCCTGGACAGTCCAGTGGATCCAGACGGGATCATGAAGAAGGCGTTGGCGTCAGAATCCCCGAAGTATCCATTCGACGATCAGGGCGACTTCGGCGCGTATACCCCAACCGCCCACCTGCACTACGAAAGAAACCTCCCGCAGGTCGGGAAGGCCTATACCGCTAGCGGTGTTGATCTAGTGGGGCGTCGGGCCGGTATCGTATACCGAACACGCGATCTCGAGGGCGCCTTCCAGCTGCAAGTAGCGTTGACCAGCCTTGGAAAGCGCGATCACGAGACTCCTGCACCGTCGCTTATGGCCGATGCGAGGTGCGTACAGCTGTACGAGAAGGACCCCGTCAGGAATTACGACCTGCTATGCGCAGTCGTCAAGGGCAGGTGGGTTGGCGTCGTTACGGCTCGATCGAAGCTCTCTGGACAAGTCGATCCTGTTCTTTACGAGCGCGCGGCAGCTCAATACGCGCTCCTTGCCACGACCGAATAGGGGGATGTTCAGTGAAGGCCAGTTCACTTGCAACTGCCGCGGTGCTACTGCTCGCAACAACTGCCGGATGCAGCTCCGATTCCACAGAAAATGCGATGGCATCGATAGATCTCAAAGCACTCGAAACAGGGAACTACCAATCAGTTCCGCGTAATGCCGATGAGGCCAAAGTCGATAATACCGGTGCCGCGATCGAAGCGATACGCCTCGGAGCCCACGTTCCGATTCCCTATGACGCGGACCCGAGCTACGCGTTCTTGAGTAGTACGTCATCACCTCGGGTAACGCCCGCTATACCCGCCTCACTTAGCTCCGTCGACAAGGAACGGTTCCGCGAGCTGACACCGGGACTCATCGCAGGTTGGACCACCGACGGCCACCGACGGCAAAACTCGGCAGCTGGCTTGCAGGCATTTCTCCGCGCGTTTAGCTTCAGCACTCCCGCGGAAGCAGAGGTAGCAAAGAACAATCTGGTAGCGGAGCAGGTGCCCAAGAGCGATAGTATCAAGTCGGAAACAATGAGCATCCCTGGGCACCCAACCGCGCACACCCAATTGAGAGCAATGGACTATGACTCTTGGATGGCGCACGGATCGATGCTTTTCGGAGTGAGAGTCGTGGATCTCGTCTCCATACCACGCGATCCCACACGACCGATTGAATTCATTTCAAAGGCTTATGCGAAACTCATAGAGATGACGGCGGGCTACACCCCGACGCCGGTCGCCGATCGCCCTGGACTCGCAATTGATGTCGACGGAATGTTGAGCCGCACCCTTCCGGGTACAAAAGATAATTGGAGCGATGGCTTTCCCGACGGCGCGGTAGAGCCGTTGCAAGCCGCGCTCGCACACGAGCACCGGCCCAAGGATGCAAAACCTGCCCTCGTGAATGCAGGCGTCGATCTTGTATCCCGGGAGGCAGACACCAGGGTTTACCGCGCGAAGGATTCCAAAGCTGCTTCTGCACTAATGGATGCGCTACTTGCCCCCATTGGCCAATATCTCAGCCCCATCGAAAGCCCGGCGGGACTACCGGTCGCCAAATGCTTCAAAGAAAAGGACAAACACGTCCCCTACTACCTCCAGACCAACGTCTGCTACGTAGCATTTGATCGCTATCTTGCGGTGATCGAAGCGCCATCCGCGCCAGAGCTGCTGCAACGGACAGCGGCGCAGTACACGCTGCTAGCAGTGAACCGCTAATCCGTGCAGCTTCAGCCGTTTCAGACCACTTGTACATACCATAAGGGGCGGATTAGGAATATCCCGAATCCGCCCCTTGTAGGTAGATACTAGCCCTCGAGCATGCGAGCCAGACGCACATCGGTCGCCTGCATGTTCTCGGCACCCGAAATTGTCTTGGTACCGATGGCCTGAAGGCATGCGTTCAGTTCCATCGAATCAGCCTGCCATTTAGTCTGAATAATAGAGAACGCAGCTGCGCCTTCACCCTCCCAGTTGTCTACGATGAACCGCTCGAAAGCGTTCTCGTAGTCCTGGAGAGCGGTAGTGATCTCCCGAGCTGCGGCCTGCAGACCGGAGCCCGAATCGTTGATCGCGCCAAAGTCATACCGTACTGCACCAATGTCAGCCATTATTGCCCCTCCGATTTTGATTAACTAGTGGTTGGGTTAGGAACTCATATCCAGGGCCGGCCCCTGGGCGGCGAGAATATCTTTCGCGTTGTTGGCTTCTTCATCGGTGATGGTAGCAGCAACTGCCGCCACCCGATCCGAGGAATCATGCAACTGAGTGTTCATACGACGAGCGGCATCAAGGTACCTCGTCATCGTGTTCTGAAAGGCGGTACCAGCCTCGCCCTGAAATGCGGGGCTATTGACGTTCTGCGCGAGGGTGTCAGCCCTTGCGATCATACCGTTGATCGCCTCCCACTTCTGCTTCATTTGGTCCGAGAACGTCTTGATCTCGTGTGTTTCTGCTACGAACCCCATTTTGTTGGCTCCTTCGTTCTCAGCGGTTGGACCAGACCAGGTCGGAGATCTGTGCCCTCACTTGGTTGGACGCACCATCGGCGCATTCGGTTCCATCATTCTTGAAAGTATTTCCAGCACTACGGCGAGATCATGACGGTCCTCACGACCTGCTCACATACCGAGCTGATAGCCCCCCATCCCTCCGTCCCGTGCTGACACCCGATGTTTGCTTGGACACCGTGGTCTAGCAGGACATACCACCTGACGACGGACCCGTCACCAGGAAGTTCTTGGTAGCCGATCCCCCGGCGCCCAGCGAACACCACGTCACGCTCCGGTGTGGTGAACCGTCCGGGCTCGGCCCGGCCGATTCGTGACGTGATGTCCCTTAGCACTTCATCATATCCGGCGAGATCTGCAACAGTGTTGTACGTCACAGTAATTCGTGCAGCTGCTGCGGTCTTCGGGTTAAGGGTGGCGCGCTCGGGTGTCGAAACCGCAGCTAGCTGCCACTCCGAGGGGATTGCGAAGGTCACGCGGCCCAGCACGTGGTTGGATAACGGGGCTGCAGGGCGGCTGGACGACATCGAAGGTGAGGTAGTCGTCGGTCCCGCATTCGGCATCGCACTGGTTGTGGGCTCCGCACGAGCGGCTGTCGCCGCGTCCCCTTCAGCGCCTCTGGCCGTCAGGATGGCGACGGCGCCGAGCGAGACCAGAACAAGCACAAGCCCCATAGCCGCAACGGCTTTCGCTATGCCCGCCCGCGGGTTTGGGGCCGAGGCGGCGGCACGTTCGCGCAGTGTCCCCACCCAATCCTGGCGATTCGGTCGGCCCTGCGAGCCGTAGGCGTCGCCTGTGCGCGGTTGCGGGCGATGCAAGGCTGTGTAGGTCGACGACTGGACCAGCGGAGGCTGCACGGGCCAGATTCCGGCGACGAAGTCGCGTAGTTGTTCGTCCAGCTCGGCGCCGTGTTGACCGACCACGATCACAGCCGACGGACGGTGTCCTTCGACGACCACCTGGATCATCGAAGCCAGACGTTCGAAGTTGTCCTCCGAGAGTTCCTCCACACCCAAGGCCGGGTCGTGCTCGCAGGCGGTGAGACGCACCTGGCCGTGGGCCCGTGCCACGGCGCTGACCGTGAGGTGCAGCGGCTCGACCTCCACAACAACGATCAGCTCGGACGAGGCGAGTGCTTGGCGCAAGGATGCGATGCGGGTGGCCAGTGGCTCGAGCACGACCCTGCTCGAATACCTGGCGAGCGCGTTCCCGAAGAGCTCGCACCGCGCCCTCGACCATGAACCCGGGTGTGCCGCAGCGATTGTCGAGTCGGGGGCAAACGGCCTCAGCTCGGAGAACAACTCATCGACTACCGCGTTCACCGCATCTGCTGTCGACACGGGTGTCGGGCTGAATCCGATCCACGCAGAATCGGCCATCGTCAGCACTCCGACCGACGGCTGATCCGGTCCGACGGAAGCGCCGATGGTGATCCCTCCCTCGACGGACAACACCGAAGGGATCACATCGGTGTGTTGGGCAGCGGTGCGCGCCCAGAGACGGGCACCGCTGACTACCACGTCAATGACGCTCACAATGCTGGCGACCATGCCACTTGCACCAGGTCAGTCGCGTTCCTGGTTACCAGGGTGCCTCGACCGGGCGGCATAGCGCTCGGGCGGATGTTGCCGAAGAGCTGGCCTTCGTCGCGGCTACCGCTCATCACCAAGCCGATGCAGCCGACATCACGCATACGCGAGATGACCGGCTCGTACAGCGCGCGCGAAGCGCCACCCGAACGACGGGCGATGATCAGGTGGAAACCGATGTCCTTCGCGTGCGGAATGTATTCGACCAGCGGCGACAGCGGGTTGCCCGATGACGTGACGACCAGGTCGTAGTCATCGACAATCAAGTACAGCTCGGGCCCGGACCACCAGGAACGTGTGCGCAATTCCTGCTGGGTGATATTCGCACCGGGCATTCGCGACTTGAGGATGCCTACGACCTGCTGGACGAACGGGGCGAGAACCTCCGACGACGGGGCGTAGCCCGCCAGGTGGTTGCTCTCGATCGTGCCGAGCAGGGTACGGCGGTAGTCGCCCAGGATGATCTTGGCCTGTCCGGCCGTGTTCGATTCGACCAAGCCCTGGCAAATCCCGCGCAGCAACGCGGTCTTACCGCACTCACTGTCACCGAATACCAGGAAGTGTGGCGTCTCAGCGAGATTCAGCATCACCGGTGCGAGCTCGGACTCGTTGACCCCGATCGGCACCTGCATGTTCGGCCGCGACATGTCGAGGCCCGCCGGCCAATTATTCACGGCACGCAGCAGTGCCGCGCGATCGAGTTCATCGGGGAGCGTACGGGTGCCCGGGGCCGGTCGGCCGGGTGTGCGCTGCGCGATCATCTCGACCGCATGGGCGACACCGGTGCTCAGGTCTGTCGGGTCCGAACTGCCGTCGACTCGCGGCAGTGCCATCAACATGTGCAGCGCGTCCGGGGTAATACCACGGCCGGGCCTGCCCTGCGGGACGAGGGCCGCGAACTTGCGACCGATCTCGGAGTCCATCGGGTCACCGAGCCGGAGTTCGATGCGGGTGCCGATCTGGTCCTTGAGAGCGGGACGGGCTTCCATCCACCGGGACAGCGAGATCACCACATGCACACCATACGAAAGACCTTGCAGCGCGAGGTTGGTGATCTGCTGCTCTAGGGCGTCGTAATCCTGGCGGATCGTGCCGAAACCATCGATGACCAGAAAGGCGTCACCGTACGGGTCTGCGTGTGCGCCGGCCGCGGCTGGGCTGCTGTTCGGGTCGGCGGCCCGCAACCGCCGGAATTCCGCCATGGACTCGATGCCGAGCTGGTGAAAGCGCTTCTCTCGCTGCCGGACCAGCGTCGACATTTCTGCCACTGTGCGGCGGACCTTGTCGGGATCGAGACGGCTCGCCACCGAACCCACGTGCGGCAGGCCTTCGAGGCTGCCCAGGGTGCCACCACCGAAATCCAGGCAGTAGAACTGCACCTGTTCGGCCGTGTGCGCCAACGACATTGCCATCACGAGCGAACGCAACGCAGTCGACTTACCAGATTGCGGACCACCGACGATCGCCACGTGGCCACGCGCGCCGGACAGGTCGAGCATCAACGGGTCACGACGCTGGTCGTATGGCTTGTCGACGATGCCGATCGGTGCGCGCAATGTGGCGGCTGCGGAGTACTCCCCCGTGAGGATCGACCGCGGAATCAACTGATCCAACGTCGGCGCCTCGTCCAACGGCGGCAACCAGATCTCGTGCGCCGGCCGCCCATGGCCCTGGATGCGGGAGACGAGCATGTTCAGGTTCGACACCTGGTCGTTCTCGTCGCCCGTCGGTTCCGGCTCGTACTCCGCTTCGACCGGCAACGGGATGCGGTCGGAGGTGCGGAAGTCGACGTGGGTGGCGCTGAAGGGGCGGGCGTTGACGTCGATTTCGCCGCCGACGATGCCCGCGCTGGTGACCTCGCGCTGGGAGCCGCCGCCGACGTAGGGGCCGGAGACGTAGGAGGCCTGGAAGCGCTGGATCTCGCCGGAGTCGGCTTTGAGGTAGCCGCCGCCGGGTGAGTTGGGCAGGTTGTAGGCGTCGGGGACGCCGAGGACCTGGCGGGACTCGTTGGCGGAGAAGGTTTTCAGGCCGATGCGGTAGGACAGGTGGGACTCGAGGCCCTTGAGCTTGCCCTCTTCCAGGCGCTGGGAGGCGAGCAGCAGGTGCACGTGCAGCGAGCGGCCGAGGCGGCCGATCATCACGAACAGTTCGGCGAAATCGGGGTGCTGGGTGAGGAGTTCGGAGAACTCGTCGAGCACGACGAACAGCGCGGGTAGTGGATCGAGGTCGGCGCCTGCGGCGCGGGCCTTCTCGTATTCGGAGACGTTGGCGAAGTTGCCCGCCTGACGCAGGACTTCCTGGCGCCGGTTCATCTCACCGGCCAGGGCGTCCTTCATACGGTCGACGAGGTCGGCCTCGTCTTCGAGGTTGGTGATGACGGCGGCGACGTGCGGGACACCGTCGAGGCCGAGGAAGGTGGCACCACCCTTGAAGTCGACCAGGACGAGGTTGAGCTGGTCGGGTGAGTGGGTGGCGAGCAGGCTGAGCACGAGGGTTCGCAGGAACTCGGACTTGCCGGAACCGGTGGCACCGATGCAGAGGCCGTGCGGGCCCATGCCGTTCTCGGCGGCTTCCTTGATGTCGAGTTCCACGGGGGCACCGTCGGCGCCGAGACCGAAGGGCACGCGCAGGCGTTCGCGGCCGTAGCGGGGACGCCACGCGCTGGCGGGGTTGAAGTTGCCGATGTCGCCGAGGTTCATCAGCTGCGCCCAGCTGGTGATGGCCTCGGACTCGTCGGTCTCCACATCGCTGCTGCGCTGGGTGGCGGCGCGGTAGGGGGCCAGGCGACGGGCGGCCTGCTGGGCCTGCTCGGCGCTGACGCGGTCGATGGTGGCGAAGCGTTCCTGGTTGCCGGTGGCACCGCGGCCGAGGCATTCACCGTTCTCGACGACCATCTTGATGCCACGCGAAACAGCGAGGCGCGGTGCGTAATTGCACAGGTCGATGATGGTGACGCCCTCGAAACCGGACTCGCGCAGCTGGTCGTCCTCGGCTTCGAGCAGACCGCCGTCGACCACGATCACCACGTGCACCATGTTCGGGTTGTTCGGCTGGTTACGCGAGTAGCGCACCCGGTTGCCGAGCAGCGGGTGCAGGCCCGACATCGCTTCGCGGATGGAGCCGTAGAACATGCGCTGGGTGCCCACACCGTCGGTCACCTCGGGGTGCTGGGTGTGCGGCAGCCACTTGGTCCACTCCCATTCACGGGCGGTGTCGGGGCCGCACACCACCGCGACCAGCACCTGGTCGGGGGCCTGGAACATGCACAGCTGCAACAACATCGCGCGCGTCATGTCGCGGGCCTGGGCGCGGTCGCCGTCGAGGGCGATGGTGCCGAAACCCTTCACGGCGATGGCCGTCGGCAGGTCGGGGACGGTGGAATGCGCGCGGACGAAACGACGGAGGGAGACCGCGGCGATCGGCTCGAGCTCTTCGACGGGACCGGTCTCGGGGGCGACGAGGCGGGTCGCGAGGCGCTGACCACCCAGACCGATGCGGGCGTGACAGAAGTCCTTGTCGCCGGAGCGGCGTTCCCACATGCGGCTGGTGCCGGCGAGCATCCAGATGAGACCGGGCTCGGGGTGACTCCACTCGACGGCGGCGCGCTGCTGCTTGGCGGTCTCGTCGACGTCCTTGCGGACCTGATCGAGGTATCGCAAGTAGTCTTTACGGTCTTCGTTGGCCTCGGCGGCCTTGGCGCCCTTGCCGTTTCCCTGGCCGAACATGGTGACCATCGACATGATCATCATCAGCGGGAACATCATCGACATCGGGTTGGACAGCATGCCGCTGCCCTGGGTGAACATCAGCGCCATCATGCCGACCATGCCGACCACCATGACCACGGGCATCAGCTTCATCAGCAGACTTCCGGGCGTGATGCGCGGGATCTCGGGGGGCGGCTGGAGGGTGACTTCGCCACCGGGCGTGCGCGGCATCTCGCGCCGGGCACGGCGCTGGAACCGGACTGTGCTCATGGTCGAAGACTCCCCCTGCTTGACTACTCGCTGTCTGTCCTCGCGACGGGCTCAGTGTAGAGGTCGCGGCCGACATGTCGTATGGTTCGTCAGGCATTCTGCTGTCCGAACGGTGGGTTCCGCAAACTGTCGGCCGCTGACCGGTCGAGCGGAAACGCGAGGTAGAGACGGAGTTGGGGGAGTTTTGACGCACGCGCGACTCGATCATGTGGAAGAGGATTCCGCGCGCGGAATCGTTCGCGCACCCGACCTTGCCCGGGTGACGATTCTGGCCAAGCACACACAGGTCGACATGGCGATTCCGGTGGATGTCCCGGTCGCGCTCGTCATCCCGAGTGTGGTCGACATGGTCGCCGCGCACAGCCGCTCCAACGACTTCGACAACGACGGCGAACGCTACGAACCCGCCGAATGGGTCCTGGCCCGCATCGGCCACCCGCCTTTCTCGAACTCGCTGAGCCTCGGTGAACACGGCGTGCGCGACGGTGAGTTGCTGATGCTCGAGAGCGCCTCGCACACCGCGCCGACGCCACTGTTCGACGACATCATGTACAACGTCGCGATCGCCGACGCCGAGCACTACCGCAGCTGGACCCCCAAGACCGCGCGCATCACCGGTTCCGTGCTCGCCGCGCTCACGATGCTGGTCGGCTGCTTCGGCCTGCTCGCCGCCCCCGACGGTGTGCCGTTCTGGGTGAGCGGGTCGCTCGCCCTGTTCGTCGCGGTGCTGTGCGTGATCGCCGGGACCGTGCTCAGCCGCATGTACGGCGACACCTCCGCCGCGCTGGTCCTGGGCGGATGCGCCCTGCCGACCGCGTTCACCGGCGGCATGATGCTGGTGCCCGACCACTACGGCTGGGCGAATCTGTTGCTCGGCGCCGCGCTGCTCGGTGCGACGGCGGTGCTCGCGTGGCGGGTGACCGGGGTGGGGCTCGCGCTGTTCATCGGTGCCGCCGCGATTTCGGTGTTCGTCGTTCCCGCCGCGCTGGTCGGTCTGCTCACCGATCAGCCGGTGAAGGCCATCGGCGCCGTCGTCGCGGCACTGGCGCTCGCGGGTCTTTCACTCTCGCCGCGTGTTTCGATGCTGCTGGCCAAGCTGCCGCTGCCGCCGGTCCCGTCCCCCGGTACCCCGATCGACCCCACCGAGGACGACCCGGACGACCACCGCGCCCTGCCGACCCTCGACAACCTGCGCGCCCGCTCCGAACGGGCCCGCAACTACCTCGCCGGGCTGGTCAGCGCGACCACGCTGGTCACCGTCGTCGGCGCGCTGCTCGCGACCAACCCGTCCGCCGACGACCCGTACTGGCCCGGCATCGCGCTGGCGCTGGTGTGCGCGGTGGTACTGATGTTCCGCAGCCGCACCTACGCGGGCGCCGAGCAGGCCGTTGTACTGATCGCGGGTGGTTCGGCGATCGTGCTGCTGATGCTCATCGGGGTCGCGGTCGGGATGGAACAGCCGCTCGTCGTGTTCGGGGCCGCGCTGGTGATCCTGGTCGCCGCGCTGGTCATCGGCCTGATCGTGCCCAACCAGTCCGCCACCCCGCCGATGCGCCGGGCCGCCGAACTCATCGAGTACGGCTTCGTCGCCGCGGTGCTTCCGCTGGTGTTCTGGGTCGCCGACCTCTACTCGCTGGTGCGCGGTCTGTAGCTTTGCCACGGACGGGGCTGCCTCCCAACGGGTTTCGACCGGTGGGTAGGCGGCCCCTTTTTCGTCGGTCGAGCACTGCCCTCGGTGGCGGCCGGGGCGCGCTACTGTCCTGCTCAGACGTGTAGACCAGCGAGGCAGGTAGCGATGACGACGACGACCGAGCGCCCGCTCACCCGGCGGCAACGCTGGGAGCAGCGCACCAACCTGCCGTTGATGGTGCTCGCGATCGCGTTCCTGCTCATCTACGCCTGGCGGGTACTCGACACCCAGGCCTCCCCCACCCTCGACATCACCCTGATCTGGGCCGATGTCGCGATCTGGGCGGCGTTCGCGGTGGATTTCGCGGTGCGGCTGTATCTGTCGACCGACCGTGGCCGTTTCGTCCGCAAACACCCCCTCGACCTGCTCGTAGTCCTTGTCCCACCGTTCCGGCCGCTGCGACTGCTGCGCGTGGCACTGTTGCTGCTCGACAGCCTCAACCGCGCGACCAAACCGCGCACCCGGCTGATGACCTTCGTCGCGACGAGCTCGCTGCTCATCCTGCTGCTGTGCAGCCTGGCGTTCTTCGACGCCGAGTACGGCGCACCGGACAGCAAGATCAAGTCCTTCGCCGACGCGCTGTGGTGGTCGGCGGTCTCGGTGACCACCGTCGGCTACGGCGACGTCTACCCGGTGACGCCCGAGGGCCGCCTGGTATCGCTGGTCCTGATGACGCTCGGCATCGGCCTGATCTCCTTCGCCATCGGCACCATGACCAGCTGGGTGGTCGAGCAGCTCAAAACCGTCGACGAGGCCGCCGACCGCACCGAACGCACTCTCGCCGAACTGGTCGAGGAGGTGCGTTCGCTGCGTGCCGAGGTGGCCGCGCTGACCACCGAGCGGGAAACGCCTGGCGGCTAATTCACCGACGCGACAGGCTGTTTCGCGGGTGAGGGATCGGGCGACACACCGTCGTGCGCGACCATCGCGTCCTCGCGGCCGAGGCTCGGGCCGCCGGCGAGCAGCCCGATGATCGCCCAGGGCGCGGGTTCGGCGGTGACGTTCTCGAGGCCGAGCGCCTTCACCGCTTCGGCGTTCTTGATGCCGAAGCGCACACCGGTGTCGGCGATGTAGAACAGGCTGTCCTTGCGGCGGCTGTCGGGCTCGATGCCGGTGGACTGCACGTAGGCGCCGACGCCCGGTGGGATGTAGACGGAGTCGGCGTTCGGGCCGACACCGTCGGCCTGAGCCAGGTCGACGAGCTTGGCCTTGTTCGGGATCGGCATGTCGATTCCCGTGATCAGGGAAAGTTCGGCGCGTGCGGTGCTGTCGTCGTTGTCGGTGGCACCGGCGATCGGTTTCCAGGAGATGCAGCTGACCGGCTGGTCCTTGGCGGTGATCAGGGTCGGCCGCTCGGCGGGATAGTCCTGGACCCGTAGCGTCTGCACGTGCGGGGCGAAGGTCTTGTCCGTCGCCTGAATCGTGGTGCCCGGCATGACCGTCGGGTAGAAGTTGCGGATGATCTGGGCGGTCAACGCCGAGACCGCCTGCAGTCCCTCGTGGAGCACGACATAGTTCTGATTGGGCTCGTTGAAGACCTGGACGACGTCACCGATCCGGTGGCCGCCGACTTTGTAGGGCGGGGTGCCGCCCGGGTTGTCGATGACCGGGGTGATGATCGGCAGCATCTCGGGAATCGCGTTGAGCAGTCCCTCGCTGATCGGGCGCGGCGTTTCACCACTGATGCCGAGCGCCTGGGTGACCGGCGGGTCGTCCATCTTCACGCGGGCCCGCTTGCCGTCGTAGATCAGGTAGGTGGCGTCCTTGCCCTTGACGAGCATCGCCTTACCGGTGTCGACCTTGGACGCCTTATCGCCGAGTTCGGGTGCGCCCGCGAGGACGGAGGTGGTGAGGTCGGTGCTGCCGTCGGCCTTGAGCCGGTCGCACACCGACCAGGGCCTGCCCTTGCCGTCCTTGTCGTACTGGATCGACGAGGGGGCGCCGGGGATACCCACCAGCTGACCGCGCGGCTTCTTGCCGAGTTCGGACTCCTTGACGATCACCGCTTTGGCCGCCTCCCCCGCGGCCAGACGGGCGGAGGCCAGGTTGAGCGCGGGGTGGACGACATTGTCGATCACCACGTAGACGCCGCCGGATTCCTTACCGATCAGGATCTTGTTGTCGCCGATCTTGTCCTGCGGTTTGAGCAGGGCGAGCACGCCGCAACCGGCAAGAACGACGATGCCGAGCACCAATCCGACCACGTAGGCACGGGTTTGGGCGCGCATCGGATCGTGCAGCATGCGCACGTCGCGCCGTACAAGGGCGTGCTCCATCCGCCGCACCAGGAAGCGGTAACCGCTGACCTGCCAGCGCGTAGTGGGTTTTGAAGGCATGGTTCCTCCCCCGAACAGTGCTCTTGTCCGGGCAACACAGTACAGTTCCCGGCAGCACTTGTTCGCATTCGGCCATCGGTCGATCGGTAATCGGGTACTTGGGGGAGGAACGAATGGCCGACTTCACCGGTGCGGGTCCGCGTCCGCTGTTCGGTCGGATTTCGCTGCCGCATCTGCTCATCGCGCAGGTCCTCGGTCTCATCGCGGGGCTCGTCGCGCTGGTGGTCGGCCTCGGCGCGTTCCCGTCGCTCGGGGTGGCGGTTGCGGTGATGCTCGTTCCGCTGATCCCGATCGGCAAGCGCACGATCCTCGACTGGCTCTCCACCATCCGCGGTTACGCGAGCAAGCGGGATTACACCCTGGGCGACACCGTGGATTTCCGCGGCGCCGACGGCCGTTCGCTCGGACTGTACTGGGACGGCAGCCGGGTGGTCACCGTGGTCGAGGTCCTGCCGCCCAAGGGCGGACTCACCCGAATCGCGCGCACCGCCGTGCACGCCTCCCACCTGCTACCCCTGCCCGAGCTCGCCGCGTGCCTCACCCAGCACGACATCCTGCTCAGCGGCATCGACATCATCAGCCACGGCCACCGCAGCCGCTCCGGCACACCCGCGGGCGCGATCTACGAGTCGCTGCTCGGCCCGCTGCCCGCCACCGCGCATCGCACGGTGTGGCTGGCGATCAGCTTCGACGCGGTGCGGTGCCCCGAGGCCGCGGCACGGCGCGGCGGCGGTACCGAAGGTGCCTCCCGCGCGGTCACCATCGCCACCCAGCGCATCATGCGCACGCTGGAAGACGCCGACTGCAACGCCCGCATCCTCACCGCTCCCGAAATCCGGAAAGCGGTGCAGCAGATCACCGTCGGGCTCGATCCGCGCACGCTCAGCCAGCGCTGGAAGTACGCCGAGATCGGCAACGCGGTCAATATCGGCAGCGCCGTCGACCCCGCGCAGCTCGGTTCCGACCTGCTCGCCCAGCTGTGGGTGGCGCCGTCGCGCGGCACGACCGTCGCCGTGCGGTTGCGCCCGGGTAGTGACGCCGAATCGGTGAGCGTGGGCGCGGCCTGGCGGCTGACCGCGCGCGAGCTGCCCGAGAAGGCCAAGACCAAGGGCATGATCTCGATGAACGGGCGCCACCGCGACGCGTTGCTCGCGCACCTGCCGATCGCGGTGCCCGGCGTCGACGACACGGTGCCGACCACCGAGTACCCGATCGACGTGATCGGCGCGCTGCACCTGCCCTCGGCCGGGTGCGGGCAGCTGCTCGGTTCCGACGAGGAGGGCAACGGTGTGGCGACGCGCATCATCGGCGCCGGTATCTCCACCGTCTACGTGGCCGGTGAGCTGTACCTGGCTCAGCAGCTGGTATTCCGTGCGCTCGCCGTCGGTGAGCGGGTACTGATCCGCACCGATCGCGCCCAGGCCTGGGAGCAGCTGGTGACTACCGTCGGCAACCCCGAGCGGTTGACGATCGCGGTCGAAACGCACCAGTCCGACGCGGGATTCACCGCGACCATCGTCGACGGTGTGCTCGCGCCTGCCCCGCACGCCGGTGTCACCACGATCTACCTCACCGCCGATCCCAACGGCTGGCCCGCTTCCCGTCCCGACCTGGAGATTTATCAGCCGGGTGCGGTCGGTAACCGGGTGGTGCTGCGTACGGGCACGACAAGGGTGAACCTCACGCTGGTCTCCATCCCACGCGAGTCGACCTACATCGGTCAGCCGCGCGGCCAGCGGGCGATGGCGTCTCAGCCGGGATAGGTCGGCCGCGCTTCCCGCAGTACCGTTCCCCACCAGGCCAATTGGCGAAGCATCCGCTCGCGGGCATCGACCGCCGCGCCGTCGGTGGGGTCGAAGTGCCGTTTGGCCTGGGCGAAACTCACCGATTCGCGCACCGAGACCATGTGCAGTTCGGCGACGACCTGCCGCAACTGCTCGACCGCGCGCAAGCCACCCGACAGCCCGCCGTAGGACACGAAACCGATGGGCTTGGCCCGCCATTCGTGTTTGGCGCTGTCGAGCGCGGCCTTGAGCGAGGCCGGATAGCCGTGGTTGTACTCGGAGGTGACGACCACGAAGGCGTCGGCGGCGCCGAGCCGTTCCCGGAATGCCGCGACCTGGGGAGTGTCGGTGAGCTCGGTCGGCATCGGATGATCGATCAGATCCAGCACCCCCACCTCGAATTCCGGCCGGTCGGCCAGCGCCCCGAGGAACCAGTCGGCCACCACGGGCGCGAACCGGCCGGGCCGGGTGCTGGCGACGATGACCTCCAACCGCAGTGGTTCATCCATACCCTGAGCCTATCGATGCTGCCCCGGCGCCGATGCGAGCGGGCGGATCAGGCACGATGGTCACCGTTCGTTCATGTTCCGGCGACGTGTGACGAAGGGGGACGCTCATGATTCTCGACCGCTGGCAGTTGGTGGAAACCCTGGGGGAAGCGCATACCTGGTCGATGCTCACTTCGGGCACGACACCGCGCGAGTGGACGTCCTACGAACGGGCGATCTCGGCGCAGTTGCGGCCCTTGGTCGTGGCCGCCCACGACTCGGGCGAACCGATCGACAAGGTGCTGCCGAAATCGCGGAAACCGTGGTCGGAGCACCGGTTTCGCGCGGTCCCCGTGGTGTGGCCGGGCTCGGCGCCGCATGCGGTGAAAGTGTGGGTGGGCAGGCAGGCGCCCACCGAGGAACTGGGTGTCTCGCCGTTCCGGATCGATGCGCGCACCCGCCGGGTGAGCAGCAGGCCCGGCGGCCTCGGCGCCCACTTCGGTGCCGAACCGAGGGAATATCGTGGCGCCGAGCCGTACCAGCTGGTGGAGCGCTTCGACGGCGCGCTCGATCTCGTCGCCGCGCTGAATCGTTCCGAGCCGGGCAGTCGCTGGTCGGGAATCGCCACCATACGTTCCGGGATCGGGCCTCGGTCGATGCTGATCGCCACCCGCAACGAGACCGACGACCGGTTCCAGTGGCGTGGCGTGTCGATCGACGTCACCGACAGCATTGCGCCACAACCGAAATCACTCGAGGCGACCACCCTCGAATTGTTGCGCGACACTCAGCCCGGGCTGTATCTGGCCATCATCGACACCGTACAGGCGCGTCCGGTGCGATGGGTGACCGAGCCGCTGCCCGGAGTGCGCTGGCACCGGGTCGACGACCGCGACATCCCGCACCCCGAGGACCGGGTCAGGATCCTCGAGGTGCGCGAGCAGATCCTGGCGGGGGCGACGAACGCGACACTGCCGGGACTGCGGTTGGCCACCGAGTGGGGTGGGTGGCTGGTGGCCGACGTCGAGGTGTCACCCCTGCCCGGCGCGCCGGGCGACGGCACACCGTTGTTCGTCCTGGCTCAGGTGCGACTCGCCCCGGGGCAGTCCGAAGGCTGAGCCAGTTCGGCTCAGGGCAGCTCGAAGGGCAGCGACACCCCGGCGTGCACCTGGCAACGCTCACAGGTGTCGGTACCGTCGACGGCCGCCACGGCGCTGCGCATGAGCTCCTTGAACGGGCCTAGGTTCTTCTTGAACTCGGCGAACACGTCCACCGCGTGCACACCCTGCCCCTCCTCCAGGCCCGCGTCCAGGTCGGTGACCAGAGCGACTGCGGCGTAGCACATTTCGAGCTCCCGAGCCAGGACGGCTTCGGGGTGGCCGGTCATATTGACCAGATCCCAGCCCTGCCCGGCGAACCAGCGGCTCTCGGCCCTCGTCGAGAAGCGCGGGCCCTGCACCACGACCATCGTGCCCGACGGTTCGACACGCAGCCGACCGGCACCGGCCGCCTTCACCGCGGCGCCGCGCAGGTCGTCGCAGTAGGGGTCGGCGAAGGAGACGTGGATACCGCCGCCGTCGAAGTAGGTCTGCGGGCGGCCCGAGGTGCGGTCGACGAGCTGATCCGGTACCGCGACGGTCCCCGGCCCCCAATCGGCACGCAGGCTGCCGACCGCGCACGGCGCCAACACCCGGCGCACGCCGAGCGAGCGCAGCGCCCACATATTGGCCTGGTAGGGCAGGGTGTGCGGGGCGTATTCGTGCTGCTTGCCGTGGCGCGGGAGGAAGGCGACAGGGCGGCCTTCCACCTCGCCGATCGCGACCGGGGCGCTCGGCGTGCCATACGGTGTGTCGACGTCGACGTGCACCGCGTCGTTGTCGAAGAAGTCATAGAAACCGCTGCCGCCGATGACGGCGAGGGCGGGCCGGGGATGCGAACTCATACCGCTGATTCTCCCGTCCGGGCTGGTCGCGCGAAGCACCGGGACCATATCTGACAAGTTCGGCGCAAAACTGTACCCTAGGGGGGTATTAGCTCGCATCCGGCGGGCACGACGCACGAGGAGACCACGGTGACCACACCCACCCCCGACACCGCGCCCGCCGACGAGCACGCCGGCCACCACGGCCACGGCTACATCACCGCCAAGGACGACTATCTCAAGCGCCTGCGCCGCATCGAGGGCCAGGCCCGCGGCCTGCAGCGCATGGTCGAGGAGGAGAAGTACTGCATCGACATCCTCACCCAGGTCTCGGCCATGACCAAGGCCCTGCAGGCGGTCGCGATGGGGCTGCTCGAAGACCACATCAGCCACTGCGTCGTCGACGCCGCCGTCGCGGGCGGACCCGAGGCCGAGGCGAAGATCAAGGAAGCCACCGACGCCATCGCGCGGCTCGTCCGATCCTGAAAGACCGCGTCTGCCTGCACCGACTGTTGTGAAGTGACGATTCACAGAATTGGCGTAATCCGCTGTGCAACAATGCATTTTCGGTATTCAGGGGCGCCGTGAACCTGTTCGTCGTGGCGCCCACGTGAGAGCAGGATCGATGATGACGGCGCAAAGCAACACGGCAGACACCCCTCTTTCGGAACTTCTCCGCCACGGTGAGCGAGATTTTCAGGAACGGTTGCAGCAACTGCTGATCGACCCCGACTACGCCATCACCGTGCATCAGGGTCAAGCGCAGCGGCGCGAGAACGCCTACGCCCAGCTGCGCGATTTGGTCAAGGAACTCGGCAAGGCCAGCGATGTCGCGACCAACCTCCCCCAGCTGTTCGCGCTGTTCGACTGGTCCGCGGTGCTGGCGACCGACCTCATCCCGTTGATCTCGGGCCACTTCAACCTGGCGTCGGGCTCGCTGTCCACGCTCACCGACTCCGACTCGGCGGCGCCGTACCTGCACGACCTCGACGACGCCACCGCGATCGGCGTCATGCTGCTCACCGAATACGGTTGCGGCTCCAACATCGGCTTCATGCAGACCACGGCGACCTGGGAAGACGGCGGGTTCGTCATCAACACCCCGAACCCGAGGGCACGCAAGTTCATGCCGAGCGTCGGTATCCCGGTCTCGCGCGTGTGCGTCGTCGGTGCCCGCTTCATCGACGCGGCGGGTGTCGATCAGGGCGTGCACCTGTTCACCGCGCGTCTGCGGGTGGCCGACGGCACGGCCGCACCCGGTGTCACGATCACCCAGCTCGACCGACAGCCGCTGGTCATCATGGACAACTCGGTCATCAGCTTCGACAATCTGCGCGTCGACCGCAGCGCCTGGCTGGGTGGAAACCTGGCGACCATCGATGACAACGGCGTCCTGACCTGGAACGACGAGGACAGCCAGCGCCGCTCGTTCGCTTCCGCGATCAGCCAGCTGACGGTCGGCCGCCTGGCCCTCGCGTCGTGTCTGAACGCCACCGCGCGGGCCTCGCTCTACATCGCACTGCGCTACGCCGCCAAGCGCGCGGTGCCGTTGACGCCGACCGCCACGACGGTCATGGCCGACATCCCGCACGTGCGCAACACCCTGCTCACCGACCTGGCAGGCACGGTCGCGCGCACCATCTTCGGCAACGCGGTCAAGACCTCCCTCGCCAACAGCGACCTCACCGATCGCGACACCGTCGTCTCGGTGATGCTGGCCAAGCACTTCATCCAGCTGCACGCCCTGGACACGGTGACCCACTGCCGCATCAAGATGGGTGCGCAGGGCATGTTCAGTGCCAACCGGGTCGCCGACTACATCGGCGTCTGCCACGCGGCCATCACCGGCGAAGGCGACTGCCATGTGCTCGGCTCTGTGGCCGGACGCGTCCTGGCCAGGCACCTCGCGGGCAAGGTACCGCCGCAGACCGGTCTGCACGATCCCGCCGTCACCACCGACCGCCTGGGCCTGTTCACCGCGCGCACCCTCACGATCGTGCAGGAAGCCCAGCGGCATCTGGAATCGGGAGACCTCGCGGATCGGCTCGCCGTCATTCCGGAAGCGCTCGAACTCGCCGAGGCCTACAGCGCGGAGGAAGCGTTGCAGCTGCTCCACCGGTACGAGCACCTGCCCGAAATCGCCGCCGTGCGTAACGTTTTCGCGCTGCACTACCTCGATCAGAATGCGGCGTGGTACCTCACCCGCGGTTACCTGGACGTCGCCGCTGTCGAAGGCATCAAGCAGCAGCTCCGGGAAGCCATCGACACTCTCGCCGACAACGTTCCGGCCCTGCTCGATTCCTTCGGCTTCGACGACGAGATCCTCGGCGCGCCGGTGCTGTTCGACGATCTACCCGGCGCGTGGGAGAGCCGCATCAACAGCTGATAGGCCGTTACAGCGACAGCGGTGCCGTTCGTGGGAACACGACCGGCAACGCTGACAACGCTCGGTGAAATGGCCCGGGACGCCACACGAGGTCGTCCTGGGCCACTCCGAGCTTCAGCTCCGGCAGGACATCGAAGAGCTGGTCGATGACGTCCTGCGCCAGGAGCACGCCGTACGGGCGCGCATGCGCGGGGCAGGCGTGTTCGCCCGCGCTGAACGCCAGATTCCAGCCGTTGCCGAGGAAATCGCCGGTGTTGATCGTCGGGTCGGTATTGCAGGCGGCCATGCTGATGATGACCGGCTGCTGTGCGGGCAGCAGCACACCGTCGATCGGCACGGACTGGCGCGGGTAGGTGATGCAGTAGTTCGCCATCGGCGGGTCGGTGGCGAGGCGCTCATCGATCGCCATCTTGGTCGACAACGGCATCGAGTTGCCTTCACCGGTGAAGCGGGGATCGGTCAGCATCAGCAGCAGGGTGTTGGCGATGAGGTTCATCGGCGGCTCGACGCCTGCCGCGAACAGCAGCACCAGCTGATGCACCATCTCGTCGTCGGTCAGTCGCGCCGGATGCTGGACGAGGCGGGTGGTGATGTCGTCGCCCGGCTGCGAGCGCTTCAGCGCGGTGAGGTCGAGCAGGGCGTTGGTCATGATCGTGTTCACCTTGTCGGTGTCCACGCCGTCGAACATCGCGGCATTGGCCCTGGCGACTTCCGCGCCGATCTCGGGCGGGCAGCCGAGGAATTCGCACAGCACCGAGAAGACCATCGGGAAGATGTACTGGTGCAGCACATCCGCGTGCCCGTCGGTGCAGAACGAGTTGATGATCGGGATGGCCGATCGCTCCACGCTGGTGCGCATGACATTGAGGTCCATCCCGGCGAGCGCGTCGTTCACGGCGTCGCGGTAGCGGATGTGGCCTTTGCCGGTGGTACGCAGCGCGTTCGGCCGGTACTCGATCATCGGCATGATCGGGATATCGCGTGGCACGGTCGCCTGCCACGCCCTCGGATCGGCGGAGAAGTTCGCGGGGTCGTTGAGGATCCGCACCGCGGTGCTGAATTTGATGACCAGCGTCGCGGGCACGCCCGGCCACAGCTCGACCGGCACCAGCGATTCGTACTCGTCACGCATCCGGCGATAGGCACCGTGCGGATCGGCCGCGAACGCCTCGTCGTAGAGCGGAATCCGGTGCTCGGGCACCGCCGCGGACAACGGCGAGTTGCGGATGGCACCCTGATTCGTGTCCTGCGGATTCACAATAACTCCCTGAAATCGACTGCGGCGCAATGGTAGTCCAGACGGACCGCTCGACTCGTAACCGGCCAGAGCCTACCAGCGCGTATGCCGCCGCGCCCGCCAGTTCCCGAGTTGCTCGCGCCACCCCGGTCAAGGATCCTTGTCACGCCCGATCGGTGGCCTGGGCCGGTCAGGACAGTGACGGAGAAATTCGCCGCTCGGAAGTCAGTCGCCGCAGCAACCCTCGGCGGTGGGGACGGTCCGGGTCTCGCGGGTCTGGGCATTGCGGGCGGCCAGGTCGGCGTCGGCGGGATAGTCGACCGCGATCAGGCTAAGGCCGTGTGCGGGAGCGACGGTCACGGAGCTGGAGCGTTGCGTTTCCGACAGCAGCGACGCGACCCATTCCGGCGTCCGGCGACCCTCACCGACAGCGAGCACCGCGCCGACCAAACTGCGGACCATCGACCAGCAGAACGCATCAGCGCTCACGTACGCGGTGAGCCGGTCGCCCGCACGCTCCCAGTCGAAACGCTGCAGTTCGCGCACGGTGGTCGCGCCCTCACGGCGCCGGCAGAAGGCGGCGAAGTCGTGCAGGCCCAACAACTTTCCGGAGGCGGCGCGCATGGCTTCCAGGTCCACACCCGGCTTGCACGCGACCACGCTGCGCGCGCGCAACGGTTCGGCACCGTAGGGGGCTGTGGTGAGGCGATAGGCGTAGTGGCGACGCATCGCCGAGAACCGGGCGTCGAATTCCGGTGGTGCCGTGCGGATATCGGTGATGCGGACATCCTTGGGCAGAAAGCGGGCCATCCGGTACATCAGCTTGTCGGGGTCGAATTCGCCGGTGGTGTCGAAATGCGCCACCTGCCCCTCGGCGTGCACGCCCGCGTCGGTTCGCCCGGCGACGGTGAGCACGATCGGCTCCCGGAACACCTTCGACAGCGATTCCTCCAGCACGCCCTGCACGGTGCGCAGCCCGGGCTGACGCGCCCACCCGATGAAATCGGTGCCGTCGTAACTGATTCCGAGCCGCACGCGCGACCGTTCCCGCTCGATCTCGTCCATCGGACCTCCCTGCCTCACCAACACTGACCAAAAGAACGAGCCCGCCACCCACGAAGGGTGACGGGCTCGATCGAACTCCTGAGAATCAGGCGTCCTTCTTGTCCTCAGCGGCCTCGTCGGCGGCCGGAGCCTCGACGACCTCGTCGGCCTCGGCTTCGGTGGCCTCGGCGGCGGGCGCCTCGGTCTTCTGCGAAGCGGCGACGCGACGGGCCCGGTCGGCCTCGTTGGTCACGGTCTTCTCGCGGACCAGCTCGATGACGGCCATCGGCGCGTTGTCACCCTTGCGCGGCAGCGCCTTGGTGATGCGGGTGTAGCCACCCTCGCGACCCTCGAACGAGGGGCCGATCTCCGCGAACAGCGCGTGCACGATGTCCTTGTTGCGGATGACCTTCATGACCTCGCGACGGTCGGCAAGGGTGCCGGCCTTCGCGCGGGTGATGAGCTTCTCGGCGTAGGGGCGGACCGCCTTGGCCTTCGACTCGGTGGTCGTGATCCGACCGTGCTCGAAAAGCGCCGTGGCCAGGTTGGCGAAGATCGCCTTCTGGTGCGACGCCGACCCGCCGAAGCGGGCACCCTTCTTGGGCTTGGGCATTGGATTCTCCTTGTGAAAGGCGCAGCCGGGGTGCCCCCCGATGGCCTAGAGCTGTTCGGTCTCGGCGTAGTCCTGCTCGCCGCCGTCGGTGTCACTGAAGGTGCCGGAATCGCTCCAGGTGCCGGTGCTCGCGTCGTAACCCACCACGGAGGACGGGTCGAACGAAGCGGGCGAGTCCTTCAGCGAGAGGCCGAGCGCGTGCAGCTTGACCTTCACCTCGTCGATGGACTTCTGGCCGAAGTTGCGGATGTCGAGCAGGTCCGACTCGGTGCGGGCGACGAGCTCGCCCACCGTGTGCACACCCTCGCGCTTGAGGCAGTTGTACGACCGGACGGTGAGGTCCAGGTCCTCGATCGGCAGACCGAAGGAGGCGATGTGGTCCGCCTCGGCCGGGCTGGGGCCGATCTCGATGCCCTCGGCTTCGACGTTGAGCTCACGGGCCAGGCCGAAGAGCTCGACCAGGGTCTTACCGGCCGAAGCCAGCGCGTCCCGGGCCGTGATGGAGTTCTTGGTCTCCACGTCGAGGATGAGACGGTCGAAGTCGGTGCGCTGCTCGACACGGGTGGCCTCGACCTTGTAGGTCACCTTGAGCACCGGGGAGTAGATCGAATCCACGGGGATCCGGCCGATTTCCGCGCCGGTCGCCTTGTTCTGCACGGCGGGCACGTAACCGCGGCCCCGCTCGACGACGAGCTCGATCTCGAGCTTGCCCTTGTCGTTCAGGGTGGCGATGTGCATGTCCGGGTTGTGCACGACGACGCCGGCGGGCGGCACGATGTCACCAGCGGTGACGGTGCCCGGGCCCTGCTTACGCACGTACATGGTGACCGGCTCGTCCTCTTCGGAGGACACGACCAGACCCTTGAGGTTCAGGATGATGTCGGTGACGTCTTCCTTCACACCGGGAACGGTGGTGAACTCGTGCAGGACACCGTCGATGCGGATGCTCGTGACCGCGGCCCCCGGGATGGAGGACAGCAGGGTACGACGCAGCGAGTTGCCGAGGGTGTAACCGAAGCCCGGCTCGAGGGGTTCGATGGTGAACTTCGAGCGGTTCTCCGCCACAACCTCTTCGGTCAGTGTCGGACGCTGGGAAATCAGCATGAGGATCTACTTCCTGTTCAGGGCGTCCGCTATTTGACGCCTAATCAGTGATTGCGGGGGCCGTCGTAGGAACGGCCCCCACCAAAAGCGCTTACTTCGAGTAGTACTCGACGATGAGCTGTTCCTGCAGCGGCACATCGATCTGGGCACGCTCGGGGAGCTGGTGCACCAGGATGCGCAGGCGGCCGGGGACGACCTGCAGCCAGCCCGGAACCTGACGGTCACCGACGGTCTCACGCGCCACCTGGAACGGCAGGGTGGGCAGCGACTTCTCCCGGACATCGATGATGTCGTACTGGGAGACCTGGTAGCTGGGCACGTCGACCTTGACGCCGTTGACCAGGAAGTGGCCGTGGCTCACGAGCTGACGGGCCTGACGACGGGTACGAGCCAGACCGGCGCGGTACACGACGTTGTCCAGCCGCGACTCGAGCAGACGCAGCAGGTTGTCGCCGGTCTTGCCCTTGAGGCGGTTGGCCTCTTCGTAGTAGCGACGGAACTGCTTTTCCATGACGCCGTAGGAGAAGCGAGCCTTCTGCTTCTCCTGCAGCTGCATCAGGTACTCGGATTCCTTGATCCGCGCGCGGCCGTGCTGGCCGGGCGGGTAAGGACGACGCTCGAACGCCTGGTCGCCTCCGACGAGGTCGACGCGCAGACGACGCGACTTGCGGGTGATGGGGCCTGTATAACGAGCCATTTTTTAGCTGTTTCCTTTCCCGCTAGACGCGACGGCGCTTGGGCGGCCGGCAGCCGTTGTGCGGCTGAGGAGTGACATCGGAGATCGAGCCGACCTCGAGGCCAGCGGCCTGAAGCGAACGGATCGCGGTCTCGCGGCCCGAACCCGGGCCCTTCACGAACACGTCGACCTTCTTGACGCCGTTCTCCTGCGCCTTGCGGGCAGCGTTCTCGGCAGCGAGCTGCGCGGCGAACGGGGTGCTCTTACGCGAACCCTTGAAACCGACGTGGCCCGACGACGCCCACGAGATGACATTGCCCTCGGGGTCGGTGATCGAGACGATGGTGTTGTTGAACGTGCTCTTGATGTGCGCGTGGCCGTGCGGGATGTTCTTCTTATCCCGGCGACGCGACTTCTGAGTCTTCTTCGGGCCAGCGGCCCGGCTCTTCGGAGGCATACGCTATCCCTACTTCTTCTTGCCGGCGACGGTCTTCTTCGGACCCTTGCGCGTACGCGCGTTGGTCTTGGTGCGCTGACCACGCACAGGCAGGCCACGACGGTGGCGGATGCCCTGGTAGCAGCCGATCTCGATCTTGCGGCGAATATCGGCCTGGACCTCGCGGCGCAGGTCACCTTCGACCTTGAACTCCGACGCTTCGATGTAGTCGCGCAGCTTGCTCAGGTCGTCGTCGCTGAGATCCTTCGAGCGCAGGTCCGGGCTGACGCCGGTCTGAGCCAGGATCTCGGTGGCGCGGGTGCGCCCGATTCCGAAAATGTAGGTCAGCGCGATCTCCATGCGCTTTTCGCGCGGGAGATCAACGCCCATCAGACGTGCCATGTGGCAGGTTCCTTAATGGTTGCGGAGGTCTGCTCCCTGTCCGTCCCCCCGTCTTTGCGAATGGGGGCACCGGCCTCCGTACCGGTGGTTGGCGCGCACACGTGCGTACGCGCTGGAGCTGGGAGTTCTTCTTTTCGGTCAGTCCGATCAGACGATCGGTGCCCGGCGGTGAGGCTGGATCAGCCCTGACGCTGCTTGTGGCGCAGGTTGTCGCAGATCACCATGACCCGACCGTGACGGCGGATCACCTTGCACTTCTCGCAGATCTTCTTGACGCTCGGCTGAACCTTCACGTCCGTCCAATCTTTTCGTGGGTTCACAAGGGTCTGTGAACACAGTTTTTCCCCAGCCGACGACTGGGGAAGTCTCTTGTCGCGTTCCGACCTTGGCCGGAACACCGTGTGACGCCGCGGGCCTCAGGCTCGCGACGTCAGGCAGGCATCACTTGTAGCGGTAGACGATCCGGCCGCGGGACAGGTCGTACGGCGAGAGCTCGACGACCACGCGGTCTTCCGGAAGGATGCGAATGTAGTGCTGCCGCATCTTTCCGCTGATGTGCGCGAGAACCTTGTGACCGTTCTCGAGCTCGATCCGGAACATCGCATTGGGCAGCGGCTCGACAACTCGACCCTCGACCTCGATGGCCCCGTCTTTCTTCGCCATATCCTCCGCGATCCCGGTTATGCTCAACCTTGAGTGGATTACCTCGTAGCTGCTCACCCACAGGCCCGACGAACTTCCCGGGTTTGCACGCGAACAGTCGGCGCCTAGGTGCACCGCCGCTCAAGCTTACCGGTCCGTGTGCGCTGAGGCAAAAAGACCCCGACGGTACACCCTGAACGTGGCGCACGTCGCACAATGAAGACGTCGACGGTGGGCTCGCGGGCAGGCATGAGGCGCCCGCCACGCCGATCGGGTTGTCGCGTAAACTCACCGGCGTCGCAAGTAGTGGGTCGATCAGATCGGGGGACCCTGGTGAGCGGAGCGCACCGGTGAGCCGCAACAACGACAGCCTCCCCATGTTGCCGCCATGGCTGTCGGAGAGCGAAGTCACCCAGGTCGGGTACGAGGCACCGGTCGAGAACCTGCCACAGGACGAGCCGATCGACGACGCCCCCAAGCGCCGCCGGTTCCTGCGCGGCGACGACAGTGCGCGCAAAGAGAAGAAGGGCGGTCGCCGCCGCAAGGACCGCGAGCCCGAACAGCCGAGTCAGACAACCGGCACCGCGGGCCAAGGCCCTGCTTTCCACGATCCGCAGGCACCGTCGACCGCGAACCCGCTGATGCCCGGTCCGAATCCGTCGACATCGAGCGCGCCCGCACCGACTCAGGGCGCCGACCCTTCCTGGCCACCGGCCTCGACCGGCGCGCCTTGGCCGCAGGCTCAGGGCGCCCCGAACCCACTCGCTCCGTCACCGCGGTCGGGCTCGGACGGCTCCGCCCAGCAGGCCCAGGCAAGCGCGTGGGAGCAAGGCACCGACCCACTCGCTCCGCCGAGGCTCGACTCCGGCGCGACGGGCGACGCCGCCCAGCATGCCGCCGGCTCGCGGTCCTCGGCCGGCGCCGCTCGACCCCAGGAGCAGGGCGCACCTGACCGGCTCATGCCGCCGCAGACCGGTCCGGATGCGTTCTCCCCGTGGAACACCGGGCAGTCCTCTACACCGGCCCAGTTCCCGGCCGCGCCGACGCACACCAGTTCGCCGTCGCACTCGATCCCGAATGCGGCCGTTCCGCCAGCTCATTCGGGTCCTTCATTGCCCCCGGCACCTGCCGAGCAGGCCGCGGCGGCTCTCCCGACGCGGACCCCCGCTCCCCCGTCCGAGGGCTTCACACCGCTCGGGCCCTCGAACCAGCGCAGCCTGCCCGACCTCCCGCCACCTCCCCCGCTGCCCGATCCCCCGGCACGCCCGACCCAGGCGCCGCCGCGCTTGCTCGCGCCCGCCACGCCGTCCCCCTCGGACCCGCTGGCGCCGTCCGCCGTGCCGGTGTCCTCGCCTTCACCCGCCGACCCGCCGGCACCCGCCGATCCGGTCTCGTCGTCTGCACCTGTCGACCCGCTTGCACCGCCCGCCGTGCCGATGTCGTCGCCTTCCCCCGCGGACCCACTGTCGCCGCCTGCCGTTCCGGTCTGGTCGCAGTCACCCGCGCATCCGCAGGCGTCGGCTACCGAAGCGGTTTCGGCGCCCGTCGACCCGCTGTCATCGGACACTCCGATCGAGGCGCTCTCGATCCCTTCGCGCCCGGTAGCCGAACCTGCGCCGTCCACCGGCGGCCAGCCGGATCCGTCGACCCGGGCCGCGCAAGCAGAAGCGGCGCCACACAACACTTCTGGTGCACCGACATCCGGGCCGGCCACTGGAGCATCGGCGGCTTCCGTCGCCGCCGAGTCGGCTGACGCCGGATACTCGGCGAGCCCTTCGTCGACACAGACCGAGGACCGCGCCGATCAAGCCCAGGCCGAGCAGGGTGGGGTCGCGCAGGGGTCGCCGTACAGCTCCGGTGACGTCGCGGCTTCGGCGGCGCCTGTCTCGCCCTATGCGTCCGGCGAGGTACCGCAGGGACCGGCTTTCTCTGCGTCGCAATACGATTCGATTCCCGGAGATCTTTCGCACGGCGCTTCCGTGCACGCACCCGATGCGCAGACCGAGATGTTCCGGGCCGACGACCCTCGGCTGCAGGGTGTGTTGCCCCGCGACAGCGCCGCCGTCGCGCAGGGTCGGCCGTCTGAAACTGCTTATCGCTCAGGTGATTTCGCACAGCCAGGGCCGCATTCCCGCCCCGAGGGAACACCTCCACGTCATCAGCTGACCCCGGACGCCGCGCCATCGCAGCCCGAACTCGCACGGCAGGGCGTCCCCGACCCGACCGCGCAGAGCGGTGGTGCGACTGCCTATCCGGCACAGCAGCCCACCGGGGACGTCTACCCGCAGGCACGCGATGGGGGCACCGCCGATCCGTACCAGAGCGACGGACTCCCCCAGTACCGCCCTGACGGTATGCGTGTCCAGCCGGACGGCTCGTACCCCCACGGGAACGTCGCGCAGGCGGGCCCGAATGCTGCTCAGACCCAGCAGTATTCACAGGGCCCTGCCGCACCGGTTCAGCCGTACCAGGCGCCCAACAGCTCCCAGGCACAGCCGTACCCGGGACCGGACGGCAACCGGCTCCACGCACCCGATGGCGCACCAGCACAGCCGTACCAGGCGGCCGCGCCCCAGCAGTTCCAGGCGCCGGACGGCACCTGGTACCAAGCACCCAACGGCGCCCCGGTACAGCCCTTCCAAGCGCCGGACGGCACCCCGCACAGCGGACCGGCGCTGCCGCACCACGCCCCGAACAACGTTGCTCCGCAGCATGTCCCACCGCAGTACCAGCAGCCCGCCTACGGTCAGCCGGGCTGGGGTAACCCCGGCTATCAACCTCCGTCACTGGACAATGTGCCGGTCAAACGGGTGAAGAAGGCGCCGGGCAGTGGTTGGCGCAAGGCCGTGCACCATGTTTCCGGTGGTGCGATCAACCCGGGAATGTCGGCCGAGGAGCGGCGCCTGCAGGAGCTGGTGGCCCGTATCCGGCAGCCCGTGCGTGGCGATTACCGGATCGCGGTGCTCTCGCTCAAGGGTGGCGTCGGCAAGACGACGACCACCACCGGCCTCGGATCGATCTTCGCGTCGATCCGAGGCGACCGGGTGATCGCGGTCGACGCCAACCCGGACTTCGGCACCCTGTCCCAGCGCGTGGCCATCCAGACCCGCTCGACCGTGCGCGACCTGCTGCTCGATCCGGCGATCGAACGGTACTCGGATGTGCGCAGGCACACCTCGCAGAGTTCGAGCAGGCTGGAAGTGCTTGCCAGTGAACGTGATCCGGCCGCCTCGGAGTCGTTCAACGACGAGGAGTACCGGGCCGTCGCCCGCATTCTGCAGCGGTTCTACAACATCATCCTCACCGACTGCGGCACCGGCCTGATGCACTCGGCGATGAACGGCGTGCTCGACCTGGCGCATTCGCTGGTGCTGATCTCGTCGGCGGCCATCGACGGTGCCCGCAGCGCCGCCGCGACGCTCGACTGGCTGTCGCTGCACGGGCACGACCACCTGGTGCGCAATGCGGTGGTCGTGATCAACCTGCCGCGTGAGGGTTCACCGAATGTCGGTGTACAGCAGTTGCGGGAGTACTTCCTGTCACGCTGCCGTGCCGTGCACATCATCCCGTTCGACGAACACCTGTCCGAGGGCGCCGAGATCGACCTGCACCGCCTGCACAAGTCGACCAAGCGCGCGTACGTGGAGTTGGCGGCGACGGTGGCCGACGAGTTCGGCGCCGAACACAACCGCTACCGCTGAGCGGTCACCACTCGGGCAGCCGACGCCGCCCGGCGAGCACATCGCGCACCAGATCGTCGTAGGCGTCGGCCAATTCGGCCAGGTGGTGCCAGGCGCTGTGCAGCAGTTCGTCGTTGGCGTCCAGCGTCATCAGCGCGTGGTGAGCACGCACCGAGGACTCCGCCAACCGGTCGATGACCGCGCCGATGGTTTCGGTGTGCAGCGTGGCGCCCAGTCGGTGCTGCGGCACGCCGCGCAGCACCCAGTCGTCGATAGCGAGGACCAATTCGCTTCGGCGGCAGTCGATCTCACGCAGCACCACGGCGTCGGTCTCGACTCGACCGCCACGGCCGACCACCCGCTTCTCGTGCAGCACCGCAAGGTCACGCGCGAACCACAGCAGCGGTCCGCCGACCACCCGGTGCCCGCGACATGCCCGGACCAGTAGGTCGGAGAAGGGCAGTAAACCGGTATCGGCGTGCGGACCTGCGGGGCCGACACATCGCAATGTGTCGGGGAAAGCCATTACAACCGTAGAACTCTCCGCACCAGCCACGTTGCCTCGCCGTCGTCGCCGCACAGCACCGGATCAGGACGTTCATTACAATAAACCTCGCAAGCTCACTGTCAAGCATTACTCGGCCGTAGGTAACCCAGACGAGTACACTTCGTTACCTGCACGACCTACCGAGGAGCATGATGGCGGACGGTCCGACCTATCTGCGGATCGCGAACCTCCTCCGCGAGGAGATCCGCGCGGGTACCTGGAAACCGGGCGACCGGCTGCCCAGCCATTCCGAGCTGGCCGAGCAGATGCAGGTCTCGATCACCACCGCGCGCAACGCCATCCAGGTGCTCGTCGCCGAAAACCTGGTCTATACAGCGACTTCCCGCGGAACCATCGTTCGAAACCAAGAAGTGCTGGAATCCGTGGTCACCGACCACATCCGGCGTGATCGTCCGCGCTCGGCGCACGACATCTTCGAGGAGATAGCGCGCGCGGCGAGCAGGCAGCCGGCCAAGGAGTTCAGCACCTGCATGGAACCGGCCGACGAACAGGTCGCGCACTGGCTCGGCGTGCCACCGGCGTCCTGGGTGCTTGCCAGGACGGTGGTGCAGTACCTCGACAACGAACCGTGGTCGTGGGAGGTGAGCTTCTATCCGCGCGACCTCGCCGAGGCAGCCGGAATCGACTCACCGCACGACATTCCCGAGGGCACCACGCGGCGCCTGGCCGACCGGGGCTACGGCGAGACCGCGCACCGCGACACGGTCGTCGCCCGGCCCGCGACCGCGGAGGAGGCGGTGGTGCTCGGCGTCGCGACCGGCACCGTACTGCTGGATCATCTGCGTATCGGAGCCAATCACGAACGGGTCACCCGGGCGACCCGTCACCGCTCCCTGGCCGGTCGCAACCGGTTGGCCTACCAACTCGGCGACGAGGCGGGGACCGCCGTCATCGCCCGCACTCTCGGCATCACACCCGGTCACGCCGTTGCGTTGCCATGACCGCGCGGATGCGGCAGGCCACCCTCGGTGACCTGCCGTTGATCTGCCGCCTGCGGGTGCAGCGCACCGCATGGCTGGCCGCACGCGGTTCGGATCAGTGGACGGTGGCGGGCAAGGGCCGTCCGATCGAAATCTTCGCCGATGCGGTTGGCCGCGCGCTCGATGCGGGCGAGACCTGGATCGCGGAGGTGGACGACGAACCGGCGGGCACGATCACCGTCAACCGCCGCGCCGATCCCGGACTGTGGTCGCCGTGGGAGCTCACCGAGGCGGTGGTCGTGCACTTCATGATCGTCGATCTGCGGTTCGCGGGCAGGCAGGTCGGCCGACATCTGCTCGACCACGCCGACCGGGTGGCCGAGCTGGCCGACCGTCCGTGGGTCCGCCTCGACGCCTGGACGACCAACTCCGACCTGCACGACTACTACCGCCGCGCCGGCTTCCGCCTGGCCAGAATCGCGGGCCCCGGCGCGACCGGCCCCTCCCGCGCGCTGTTCGAACGCCGGGTTGCACCGCCCACGCGCCTGCCGAGGGACGTGCGCAGCCGGTTCTCCATGCAGAGTGGCTAGAGCGGCGGCAGATCGGCGATGTGGACGAGTTCGACGCCCTGACTGCGCGAGACCAGAGTGCCGCGCCCCGGCGGCATCTTGCTCGGGCGCACATCGCCGATCAGCTTTCCCTCGTCGCGCGAGCCGCTCATGATCAGCGTCTGCACCGACAGGTTCTTCATCGCGCCGAGCACCGGGTCGTACAGCGCCCGCGAGACGCCGCCGATGCGCCGGGTGACCACCAGGTGCAGGCCGATGTCGCGGGCCTGCGGTAGGTACTCGAGCAGCGGGGTGAACGGGTTACCCGAGCCCGCGACAACCATGTCGTAGTCGTCGACGACGACATAGATCTCCGGACCCGACCACCAGCTGCGGTCGCGCAACTGCTGCTGGGTGATGTCGGAGCCGGGAATCCGTTTGGCCAGATAGGCGGCGACCTCGGCGATCATCGGCCCGCAGGTCTGCGAGGAGGTGGAATAGCCGGCCAGCTGGTCGCCTTCGAGCACACCGAGCATGGTGCGCCGGTAGTCGATCAAGATCACCCGTGCCTCGTCGGCAGTCGACTGTTCGGCGATGCTCATCACGATGTTGCGCAGCAGCGTCGTTTTGCCGCACTCGACGTCGGCGAACGCCATGAAATGTGGTTCGACGCCGAAATCGAGGACCAGCGGCTGCAATTCGGACTCGCCGAGCCCGACGACGACCTTGCTGCGGTCGAGCGTGACACCTTGTTGCCGGGCGGCCGCGATGACCTGCTCGCGGGGAAAACGCAGCGGCAGCATGCGCACCTCCGGCGCGCGCCTGCCCGGGTAGAGGGCAATCAGCTCCTCCTTGGCCCGCGTCACACCGTCGGCTATGGTCGCCGGGTCGGAATCGGAATCCAGGCGCGGCAACGCGATCAGCATGTGCAGCTGGTCAGGGGTGAGGCCACGGCCCGGCCTGCCGACCGGAACCTGGTGGGCGGTACGGCGATTCATCTCCGAGTCGCCGGGGTCCCCGAGACGCAGCTCGAGCCGGGTGCCGATCTGGTCCTTGACCACCGGGCGGATCTCAGCCCACCGGGACGCACCGATCATCAGGTGGATGCCGTAGGAAAGGCCCTGGGTGGCAATGGCATTGATCTGAGGTTCCAGCACGTCGAACTCTTCGCGGATCGCGCCCCAGCCGTCGATCACCAGGAAGACGTCGCCGAACTGGTCGGCGGCGAGCGCGTCACCTGGTGCGGCGGTGGTTCCGTTGATCTGTCTGGCTTCGAGCGCGGAGAACTTACGCCTGCGGAACTCGGCCATCGACTCGATGCCGAGTTCGGCGAACCGTTCCTCACGCTGACGCATCAGCGAGGTGAGTTCGGCGATGGTGCGGCGCACGCGGTCACCGTCGAGGCGACCCGCCACCGAGCCGACATGCGGGATACCGACCAGGCCCGCCATGCTGCCACCACCGAAATCGAGGCAGTAGAACTGCACCTGCTCGGGGGTGTGGGTGGCGGCGGCGGCCATGATGATCGTGCGCAGCGTGGTCGACTTGCCGGACTGCGGACCACCGACGACCGCGACATTGCCCTGCGCGCCCGCGAGGCTGATGGTGAGGACGTCGCGACGCTGTTCGTAGGGCTTGTCGACCACGCCGATGGGCATCCACAACTGACCGTGCCGGTTCACCGGCGAACGCCAATCGGGGTCGGGCAACAGCATGTCGGCCGTGGGCGACTCGTCCAGCGGCGGCAACCACACCTCGTGAGCGGGGCGGCCGTGCCCGGTGAGCCGCTTGACCACGACGTCGAGCAGGGAGTCCGGAATCCCCTCCTCCGCCACGGGTGCGCTCGGTGGGGGCGGTGGCAGTTCGGGCCTGCCGCGCAGCACGGGTTCGTCGGCAGGCTCGGGCTGGACCTCGGCGGCTTCGACGGGGGCCGCGGTGAACACGACCGGACGCTGTCCGCCCACGGGTGCGCCGTCGTCGTCGACCACCGTGCCCGCAGGCGCGACGTAAGGACCCGACACATAGCTGGCGTTGAACCGGAGCGGTTCGGACGCATCGCTTTTCAGGTAGCCGGCACCGGGCACACTCGGCAGGTGGTAGGCGTCGGTGATGCCGAGCACCGCGCGGGATTCATTGGCCGAGAAGGTGCGCAGGCCGATCCGGTAGGACAGGTGCGATTCCAGGCCACGCAGCTTGTTCTCCTCCAGACGCTGCGAGGCCAACAGCAGATGCACGTGCAGCGAACGGCCGAGCCGGCCGATCATCACGAACAGTTCGGCGAAATCCGGTTTCTGCGAGAGCAGTTCGGAGAACTCGTCGACCACGACGAACAGCGCGGGCAGCGGGTCGAGGGGAACACCCGCGGCCCTGGCCTTCTCGTAGTCGGTGACATTGGCGTAGTTGCCTGCGGAGCGCAGCAGCTCCTGGCGGCGGTTCATCTCGCCGGCCAGCGCGTCCTTCATGCGGTCGACCAGGGAGAGTTCTTCCTCCAGGTTGGTGATGACGGCCGCCACGTGCGGCAACGAGTCGAGTCCGAGGAAGGTCGCACCACCCTTGAAGTCGACCAGCACCAGGTTCAGTGCGTCCGGCGAATGGGTGGTGACCAGCGAAAGCACCAGGGTGCGAAGGAATTCGGACTTACCCGAGCCGGTGGCGCCGATGCACAGGCCGTGCGGGCCCATACCGTTCTCGGCGGATTCCTTGATGTCGATCTCGACGGGGGTCCCGTCCGGGGTGACGCCGATCGGCACGCGCAACCGTTCGCGCGCGGTGCGCGGGCGCCACACCCTGGCCGGGTCGATCTGGGCGGCGTCGGGGATGCGCAGCAACGCCATCAGGCCGGGATCACTGGCCGTGCCCTCCCCCAGGCTGACGATCTGCGCGGCCGTCGCGAGCCGGTATCTGGCCAGGTGCCGGGCGAAGGCCTCCGCCTCCGCGACGCTCACCTCGTCGGCGGTGGCGAACCGTTCCACCCCGGCGGCACTGCGCGCCGATACCGCGCCGTCGCCGACCACCAACTGCAGGCCGCGCCGGGCAGCCAGTCCGTTCTCGGGGGCGGTCAGGTCGAGCACCGTCACCGAGTCGAGTCCGGATTCGCTGATGATGCGTTCGTTGCCGCTGATGTAGCCGTCGTCGATCACCACGACCAGATGCACCCGGCCCTGGGTCGGCTGGGGGTTGCGCATGAACCGGCCGCGTTCCATCAGTTCGGTTTGCAACGCCGACTCGAGCTCACCGAGGGAGGTGTAGAGCATCCTGGCCGAGCCGAGACCGTCACGCAGCGACGGATGTTGCACGTGCGGTAGCCATTTCGCCCAGGCCCACTGCGCGTCCTGGTCGGCGCAGACGATCGCCACGGCGAGATTGTCCGGGCCGTGGAAGGTGGTCAGCTCCATCAGCATCGCGCGGACCAGTTCCCGGCCCTCGTCGAGATCGCCACCGATATTGATGGCGGGGAACGCGCGCAACGAGACCGCGGTCGGTAGTTCGTGCACCACCGAATGGGTTCGGACGAAACGGCGCAGCGCCACGGTGGAGACCGGTTCCAGGTCTTCGAGCGGGCCGGTCTCGGGGCGGGCCAGTTTGGTGGCCAGGCGGTGACTACCGACGCCGACCCGCACGTGCCCGAAGTCGGGATCGCTCGGGCGACGTTCCCACATCCGTCTGCTGCCGATCAGCGAAGGCAGGTCGGCCGGCTCGGGATGGCTCCAGCCCAGCGCCTCCAGCTGCTTGACACCGGTGCGACGCACGTCTTTTCGCACCTGGGCGAGGTAGCGGAAGTAGTCCTTGCGTTCCTCGTTGAGCTCGACGGCGCGCTTGGGGCCGCCGCCGCGCATGCCCGCCATCATGCCGACCATCGACATGAGCATCATCATCGGGAACATCATCATCATCGGATTGGCCAGCAGATTGCGGCCCATCGTCGCCATCATCGCGATCATGCCGACCACCGCGATAACCATGATCACCGGCATGATCTTCATCATCAGCGGCGACGGGATGGCCCGCTCGATCTCCGGTGGCGGGGTGAGCGCGACCTCACCACCCGGTGCGCGCGGCGGCGCGATCCGGGGGCGTCGGACGAAACCTTCGGTGGCCATCGATCCCTCTACTCGAATTCGTCGTTCAGGTCGGCGCGCCGCGTGCGGAACGGGAAGGCGAACGCGGCGCCGATGCCAAGGGCAGCCAGCAGGGTCAGCGATCCGGCGATCGCGATCTGCCGCGGCCGCGGGTCGGGGTCGGGCGCGACGAACGGAGCCGCGATCGGATGCCCCACATCGGCTCCCTGGCTCGGCGGTTCGCTGGCCAAAGGGGCGGTGAGGGCGGCCAGCGGGTCGATCAAGCCCGCGCCGATGGCGTCGTCACGGCCCCGGCCCGGTGCGTGAGCGGTGCGGGTGATCCGGTCGATCACCTGCTGGGCGGACAGGTCGGGGAAGCGGGAGCGCACGAGCGCGGCCAGTCCTGCCACATACGGTGCGGCGAAACTGGTTCCGTCGACGGGTTGCAAACCGTTCATGGTCTGCACGCCGTCGACCAGTCCGGTGCCGCCGGGTCGGCTGTCGAGCGAGACGATGTTGCGCCCGATCGCGGCGGCCCCGACCCACGGCCCACGCAACGACAGGGCCGAGGGTTTTCCGTCGGCGTCGACCGAGCCGACCGCGAGCACGTAGGGCGTGAACCAGGCGGGCGAGGCGACCGTGGTCACCGAACTCCACCCAGACCCTTCGTTCTGGTTCTGGCACGGGCCGCCCTGCTCCACATTGCCCGCGGCCGCGACGACAACCACATTGCGCTCGTAGGCGTACTTCACCGCGGCTCCGAGAGCGGCGTCGGAGGTGTCGGAACCAGCCGCCGTGCAGGCGACTTCGGAGATGTTGATGACAGTGGCGCCCATGTCGACCGCACGGACGACGGCACCGGCGAGTGTGAGGACACTGCCGTAGCCGTCGCTGCGCAGAGAACCGGGCGGCTTGTCCGAGCCCTGTCGGTCCTTGCGCTCATAGGCCAGGCTCAACTGGCGGATGGCGAGAATCTCGGCGTCGGGGGCGACGCCGACGAACGCGTCCTCGGGTGACGGCCGGGCGGCGATGATGCCCGCGACAAGCGTGCCGTGCCCGTCGCAGTCGACGGTGCCGTCCGAATCGCTGACATAATCGCCACCGGCCTGCAGGGCGGGCAGTCGCGGATGCCGGTTCACGCCGGTGTCGATCACCGCGACCTTCTGTCCCGCACCACGGCTGAACTGCCACGCCGAGGGTAGATCGAGTACCCGTTGCGCCATCGGCGGCTCACTGGGAGGACTTCCGCGCAGCACCGGTTCCGCGCAGAGTTCGCGCTGTTCGGTCGGTTCGAGCGGAGCGGGCCTGCCACTCAGCGCCAGTGCCGCGTCGAGCGCACCCGGGTCGATCCGGGGCGGGGAGATGGCGGCGGCAGGCGCTGGGAAACCGGCGACCGCACCCAGTACGGTCGCCGCGCAGACCAGCCGCAGCACCGTACGCCGTAGGGGTGGCCGGGTCATATGTTGCGGGCGGTCGAGTACACGTCCATGACCCACAGCGCGAGCGGGATCATCGTGATGATCAACAGATATTCGAAGATCTCGATCATCCGCCTGGTCACCGGGGTCACCTCGACATGCGGTCCGATCACCCCGAATCCGACCACACTGCCCGCGGTGACCAACAGCAGTGCCACAGCGGCGAATTCGAGCGAGTCGTGGCCGAGGCCGAGGCCCGTGAGCAGCGCGAGCACGATGAGCGCACCGGCGACGATGAGGGTGGCCGCCTGCACCAGGTCGGCGTAGGACCGGCCACGCAGGCACAACACGATCGCGGTGACGACCGCGAGCGCGACCCCGCCGGAGTGGAACGGCCCGAACGGATCGGCGGCCCCGATCGCGCCGACGAGCGCCGCCAGCGCGCACGCGACCACGAGCCCGGTCTGGATCTGGTTGGCCACCCGCGCTCGCTCACCGAGGCCGGACGCCGAGGGCAACGCGATCGCGCCGACCGCGCCGATTCCCTCGATGGTCGGACGCTGTTCGTGGTCGGCCGGGTCGATCGCCCCGCCCGCCGTCGGCACGGGCGGAATCGGCAGTCGGGCGGTCACCGCCGCCAGCCGCGCCACCGACGACAGCAGGATCACAGCGGCGACGAGCACCCCGGCGAACAGCTTGGCCAGCCCCGGATGCCAGATGAGGTAGATCGTGGCGGCGAGCGCGCCGAACACACCGACGGTGATCGCGGCGGCGAACAAACCGGCCGCGATTCCGGTGACCCGGTAGCCGATCACCCCGGTCACCAACAGCGCGACACTGCCGAGCATGACCTGACCCGCGCCGAGCGAACCAGGCACCAACAGCGCCGCACCGCCGAACATCAGCAGCAGCGCGTCCAGCGAAAGCCAGGTTCCCGTCACCGAATCCGCGAACTTCCGCGCCGCGATGCCCGCGGCCGCCGACGCGGCGATGCCACACCCGAGCAGCGCGAGCGCGGGCGCGAGGGGGTCGCTGTCGGCACGCGAGACGGCGAGCAGCGCGAGCGCGGCCAGGATGGCGACGGTGGCGATCACCAGACCCGTCCACCGCGCCGCCGAACCCGACCAGCCCCGGAATTCGCCTGCGGTGAGCCGGGATACCGCATCGATCACATCGTCGAACAGCGCCGGTGACTCCTTGCGGGTCACCGGGCTCAGCACCAGCAGTTCGCCGTCGTAGACCTCGGCCTCGGTGAGGGTACGGCTGGGCGCGAGCGGGTCCTGCCCGAGCCGGGCCAGCGTCCAGTGCTGGGCACGGACCGGGGCGGTGTCCTCGTCCGCATCCGGTAAGCGCGGATTCCGCGAGCGGATCAGCGTCACCAGATCGCCGATGAATCCGGCGATCGGGACGGTGGCAGGCAGTCCGATGTCGAGCTGCGTATCACCCCCGATCACTGAAACTCGGCATAGTTCGGGCTCATTGCCTAACAACGTCGACACCAGTGATGAACTCTCAGTCGTAGCTGACTACTTCCGTTGCGACCACACGGCAGCGTTACCTAATCTAACGGACAGGGCAAACCGGCGCGATCGAAGCTTTACTGCCGGGTTGAACGCCAGCTGTCCACGAGAAGAAGATTTCGGGGTCCGACACCATATGCCAGACATTCGCCAGGCTCAGCGCGCCTTCGACGCCGGTGTCCTCTCGCTCGGCCTGTCCATCGACGGACAGGAATCCGCGCGCGACGAGGAGTACGCGAAGCTGGCCTTCCAGCGTGCGACGGAATGGGATTCGTCGATGTGCGATGCGTGGCTCGGCCGCGCCGCCGCCGGTGAAGTGACCAAGGAGGTGCTGTTCAATCTGCACCGCACCAGCCTCGATTCGCTCGGCCGCGAGCAACGCAGGCTCGGCCTGGCGCCGCGGGCGATGGCGGGCCGGTTCCTGCCCGGGCTCTACATCGACTATCCGCTGGCCGGGCTGACCGAGATCTGGCTGGCGTGGGCCGCACAGCTGATCGCCGACAAGGACTACGACCAGGCCGAGCAGGTCCTCGACCAGCTGGCCGAGCTGCGCCGCAACCGGCCCGACGACCCGGACAAGCAGATCGACGACCGGATCAGCGCCTACATTCGCGGCATCCTGCACTACAACACCCAGCGCTGGCCCGATGTGATGACGGTGCTGGCCGGTTCGGAGCAGTGGAAGGATCCGTACCTGGCCACCGGCGCGCACGTGATGGTCGGTACCGCCTGCGCTCAGCTCGGGTTGTTCGGCGAAGCGGTGCGGCGCATGGAACAGGCCGAGGCAGGCCCGATTCCATCGGCCAAGTTCACCGCCATGTACAACCGCGGTCTGTGTCTGCGGGAGGCGGGCAACGAGTCCGAGGCGCAGAAACTGTTCGAGCAGGTCTATTCGCAGCTGCCCGATTTCACGGCCAACACCACGGCTATGCGCGACCGCACGTTCCGCATCGTGGTGACCAGCCGCGAGGTGATCGACGCGCGCACCGACAAGTGGGACCCCAACTCCGCACCGTCGCTGGCCGCGATGAACGAGGCCGCTGCCGAGGATCGCGCCAAGACCGTGCTCGCCGAAGCGCGTGCGCAGCTGGACAAGCAGGTCGGGCTGGCGTCGGTGAAGAACCAGGTGGCCAAGCTGCAGTCCTCGGCGCAACTGGCCAAGATCCGTGCCAACAAAGGGCTGTCGAGCCAATCCCGTGGTCAGCACCTGGCTTTCACCGGCCCGCCCGGAACCGGTAAGACCACCATCGCGCGAGTGGTCGCCAAGATCTATTGCGGTGTCGGGCTGTTGAAGACCGACAAGGTGGTCGAGGCCAAGCGTGTCGACTTCGTCAGCCAGAACCTCGGTGGCACCGCTATCAAGACCGAGAAGCTGATCGACAGCGCGATGGACGGTGTGCTGTTCATCGACGAGGCGTACACCCTGATCCAGACCGGACTCTCGGGTGGTGACGCGTTCGGCCGCGAGGCGGTGGACACGTTGCTGGCCCGTATGGAGAACGACCGCGACCGGCTCGTCGTCATCATCGCCGGTTACGACGGTGAGATCGACCGCCTGCTCGCCGCCAACGACGGTCTGGCCTCCCGCTTCGCCAAGCGCCTCCAATTCCCGTCCTACACCGCCGAAGAGCTCGGCCAGATCGGCGAGATCGTCGCAGGCAGCCGGGATTCGCAGCTGTCGCCCGAGGCGCTCGCGCTGCTCGTGGAGACGTGCGAGCACCTCTACAACATGGAGAGCACCGATCAGAGCGGCCAGCCGCGCCGCGGCGTCGACCTCGCCGGCAACGGTCGTTTCATCCGCAACGTGATCGAGGCCGCCGAGGAGGAACGCGAATTCCGCCTGGCCAACACCGAGGGACTCGACCTCGCCGAGGCCGACGACGACGTGCTGATGCGTATCGAGGAGCCCGACATGCGCACCGCACTCATCGGAATCGTCGCCACCCTCAACGTGGGCCGGCTACCGAACCTGTCCTGAGAAACACATCTACCGCAACTCACCGCCTCGCGACACCGACGGGTCCACCGCGAAGTCCGAGCGCGCCAGTATTACTGCGGCAGTGAGTCGTAACTGGTCAGTGCGTCTTTCGCCGACAAGGTCGGGCCGGGCACCAGCTGGCCGATGATCGACCAGGGAGCCAAGCGCGGCTTGTCGCCAAGGCCGAGCACATTCGCGGTGGCCGCGTCGGGGATGCCGTAGCGAATCCCGTTGTCGGCTACATAGAACAGCGACTCACGGCGCAGACTGCCCGGCTCCGCACCGGTGACCTGTACGTATTCGCCGGTGGACGGGGGCAGATACACCGCGTCCATCCGGTCACCGGTGCCGTCGGAAGTCGAGAGCGTCACCGGCTTGGCCGAATCGGCGAGGGGCAGTTCGGTTCCGGTGAGCAGCGTCACCGTGGCGCGTTCGGCGGGTCCGTCCACCGACTGGCCCTGCGGAGTGGCCTCGCCGGGGTTCTTGGCCCAGTGCACGCACGCCACCGGGGCGTCCTCGGCGGACAGGATGCGCGGCTTGCGCTCCGGGAAGGATTCGATCGGCAGAGTGTTCAGGACGGGCAGGCGATCGAGCGCGTCGGGCGCCAGCTGCGCGATCTCGCGCATCCCGCGTGAGTCGGCATTGCGCAGCAGCTCGGCGGTGAATTCCGACACCGGCTGGACACCGTCGGCGAGCACCACATACATCGTCTTCTCGCCGGCAGCTTGCACCCCGGTGACCGAGATGATGCCGCCGACCGGCAAACCCGCCAGCTTGCCCGGACCCGGCTCACCCGCCCGGTCGATGGTCGGCACCGTCAGCGGTGGGGCCTGGGTGGTCGCGCCGAGCACCGCGCTGCCGATCGGGCGGGTCTGCTCTCCCGACAGGTCGAGGGTGCGGGAGACCACCGAATTGTTCGGGTCGATCTCGGCCCTGGTCCCCCGGTACACGAGATAGGTCTTCTCGTCGCGACGCACCAGCAGGGCGTCGTCCGGTCCGGTGACGCCGACGCGGTCACCGAGTTCGGGCTTGCCGACGATGGCGGTGGTGCGGCCACCGGTGGCACCGGCGGCACTGCCGGCGGCCGACAGCTGGGTGGTCTCGCACAGCGTCCAATTCGAGCTCGAACCCTGCTTGGAACCGGGCAGGGCCGAGGGGGCGCCCGGAATACCGAGCAGCGGGCCACGCGGCAGCGAACCGAGTTTGTCGTCTTTCACCGATTTCGGGGACTGCGCGTCACCGGCGATGAGCCGAGCCGAAGCCAGATTCAGCACCGGGTGCAGTGTCTTCTCGCCCTCTTTCGCCTCGACCACCACATACATGGCACCGCTCTGCTTGCCGGTGACGATCAACGCATCACCGATCGCACCCTGCGGTTTGAGGAATCCGAGAATGGCCGCGCCTGCCACGACGATCAGCCCGAGCACCGCACCGACCAGCATCGATCGGCTCTGCGACCGCATCGGGTCGTGCAACATTCGCACGTCACGGCGGATAAGGGCGTGGTCGAGCCTGCGCAGCAGGAAGCGATAACCATTGACCTGGGCTTTGGTCGTCAGCTGTGCCGGCACCGGGACTCCAATGCTGCGTTGATCACCATCTCGTCGGACACGGTACCGTAAATCCGGAATTGTCCTTCACCATGATTCGACGAATGCCAAGCAGGGACAACTATTTTGAACGACAGCATGAACGCTGGGGAAACCGGCGGCGACAATGTCTACGACACACTGCGTGACCCGGAATTCTGGTTGTTCCGAATGTACCCGCTGCGCGCGTGTGTGCCGGTCGCGGTGCTCGCGGCTGTGGTGGCCTGGATTGTGCTGGCCACCACCGATTCCGGCTACTGGGCGATCGGCGGCGCGGCTGTGGTGCTGCTGATCGGACTTGTCCCGATTCGGCGTCGCCCACCCGCGGTGCGCATCGGTGACTGGCTGGCACGCCGCTGGCGCAACCGCACCGACACCATCGACCGGGCACCCGCCTTCGACGTGCCGCTGCCGGAGGGTGGTGGTTGCGGTCTGCGCTGGGACGGCGATCTGCTGCTCACCATGCTGCGCATCGACCCGCCGCCGGACTCGCTGAACCTGCTGCGCCGCGGCACCCTGAGCGCCGAACAGTTGCTGCCGCTCACCGAGATCGCGCGCTGCCTCGACCAGTTCGATGTGGAGCTGGTGAGCATCGACGTCATCGCCACCGGCGCACGCACCGCGGGCACCGGCGCCGCGGCCCACCTCTACGACCGGATCCTCGGCCCGCTGCCCGCCATCGCCCACCGCACCTGCTGGCTGGTGCTGCGTCTCGACCCCGTGGCCAACGCCGCCGCGGTCGACAAACGCGGCGGTGGCGCCACCGGCGCCCTGCGCACCATGATCATCGCCACCCGCCGGGTGGCCAACCGGCTCGCCACCCACGGCATCGACGCCGCGATCCTGACCGCCACCGAGATGAACAGCGCGGTCCGCGAACTCGCCCATGGTTTCGACCCCGCCCGGCTCACCGAGACCGCCGACGGCCTCGAATCCGAATTCGGCAGGCACCTGACCCACTACCAGCTGACCGCCCCCATGATCAGCACCGGCGGGCTTGCCGAGATCTGGTCGCTGCCGACGCTGTCGACCACCGTCACCCTGCGCCTGCACCCCGGCACCAGCAGGGTGGACCGAGCCGACGACCGGGCGGGCACCGTGGTCCTCAACGCCGTCGTCCGCTTCGATACCGCGGCACCCTACGAACAGCCACCCCTCCCCGGCCTGCGTGAGCTCCCCGGTAGCCAGCGCCGGATCCTGCTCGATACCCTCCCGCTCGGCGCCGCAGACGATTTCGGCGGCCGCGACGGCTACCGCGGCACCCTCGCCGCCCTCACCGACATCGCCGTGCCGACCACCGGTTGCGGCCAGCTCATCGGCGCCGACGAACGCGGCCAGGGCATCGCCGTCCCCCTCATCGGCGCGGGCACCCGCCACGTCGACGTCATCGGCAATCTCGACCTGGCACAACAGGTGGTCCTGCGCGCCACCGCCCTCGGCGCCCACGCCGTAGTCCACACCTCGCGTCCCCATGCCTGGCACTCCATGGTCGCCAATCTCGCCACTCCCCAACTCCTGTCGATCGCCCCCCGAGCCGCCGGCGCCTCCCCCCAACCCCCGCCGGGACCCCCACCGGTCCCCGCCGCCCCTTACCCGACCACCACGGTCCTCGTCTTCGACGGCATCGCCCCGACCACCCATCTCGGCGGCGCGACCATCATCGAAGTCCGCACCACCGAACGCGACCCCGAAGCGGTTCCACCCGACGTCACCCTCGTACAGGATCCCGACGCCCCCAACCGCATCACCGTCCGAACCAGCACCGGCAGCGCCACCGTCTCGATGGTCACCACCCCCGACGAAATGCACTACATCGGCGAATCCCTGGTCGCCTCCCGCTGAATCCGCCCCCCGACACCGAACCCACCCACAAATCCCGCGTCCCCGCGGACCCGACCCCGAGGAGGCATCGCCCGCGAAGCGGGCAAGCGGCCCGGCCGAACGAAAAACGGGGCTGGACAAAGTGCCGAAGGCACGAGTCCAGCCCCGTTTTTCGTTCGGCCCCAAGGGGGCCGCGCTCGAGCGCGCCAGCGCTCCAAATCTCAGAACCCGGCGAATCCGTCGCCGACTTTGCCGTCGGCCTCGAGCGCGCGGCTGAGCGCGGCCTCGACCTGTGCGGCGAGCTTGTCGAGCTTGTCGAGGGTGTCGGTCAGCTCGGTGGTGACGTTCTTGTGCGCGGTGTCGAAGCTGGCGATTGCGCTGTCACCCTGCAGGTTGGCCCGGAAGTCCGAAGCGGCGCCTTCGAGTTCGTCGATCTCGCCCTTCATCTTCCCGCCGTAGGTCTGCAGGTCGTTGAACAGCTCGTTCATCGCCGCGGGATCGTAAAGAATGGTCATGAGCTCAGTTCCTGTTCGTGTCTGATTCGCGGTCAGAGGTTGGTGTAGCTGCCGCCACCGCCGCCGGCGCCGCCGCCGGACAGGCCGCCCTGGTCCATGTTCACCAGGGTGGACTTGCCGCTGTTGACGGCTTCGGTGAGGCGGTCGAACTTCTTGTTGAGGGCGTCGGCCTCGTCGTGCCAGGCCTGGGCGACCTTCACGAATTCGGAGGAGGCGTCACCCTTCCAGCCGCGGAGTACGGCCTGGGCCGCGTCGTCGATCTGACCGACCGACGTGCGCAGGTTGTTGATGGTGCCTTCGAGCTTGGAGACGACGCCGTCTACGCCGCCTGCTTCTACACCTACTGGTCCCTGAGGGGGCATGTGCCGAACCTTTCTTACTTGATGGTTGAAACGAGAGTTGGCTTAATCGGGCTGCCACCTCCCACCGGGAAGCCCCTCGAGGAGCGCACCGACTGCCTGGGTGAGGCGGTGGTCGGTGCCCGGCGTGATGGTCGACCACACCTGCCCGTCGGGCGCCGTTGCCGGCGTCACGACGACCCGGCCGCGCGCGGTGTCGTATACCGCGACCGCGCCAGGGGCTCGGGTGGTCAGCCCGTCGTGGTGGACTTCGGCGACGATCTCGGTATAGCCATGGCAGCTGCCGAAGGCCGCGCCGAGGACGGTCGCCTGGTGCGCGTCGATGCCGAGCGCATACATCGCGTCCACGTAGTCGGAGGTGGTTTCGGCCGCATCCAAGCGGGCCGCGAGGTCGTCGGCGAGGACGCTCACGCTCGCTGCTTCGGCGGGCGCGCAGGAAGGGAGCGCGGCGAGCAGCAGACGGGTGAGTTCGCGTTCGGTGCCGTCGATGGTGCTTGTAGTGATGTCGTAGGTACTGCCGGTGTAGACGGCGGCAGCGTGACCGGTGCCGCGCCGAGCCAGGCAGATCCGGCGCCGGTTGTCCTCGCCGTAGCCGCGGGCGACCAGTTCGGCGTCGGGTTGAGCGAGGGTGTGGACAGCCGCGGCGAGTTCGGGTTCCACGTCGCCGTAGGCGTCGAAAATGCCCGTGGCGGTGAGTTCGGCGACGGCGGCGTCGCGAGCGGCACGCCAGGCGTCGAAGGTGTCCTGCCGTGGCCCGACGCCGAGGACGAGCGGAAGTGTTTGCACGCCGAGCCGTTCGGCGACGGCGAGGAGGGCGTCGTTGGTCAGGGTGGTCATGACCGGCCCTCCGCGGTGGAGTTCGTCGTCGGCGCGGCGGCACGTTCGGCGACACCGAGCACGGCGGGCGCGGCTTGGATCTCGCCTTCGGCGACCAACTGGTCGGCTTCCTCGTGGGCGAGGCCCGCGCGGGGGAATCGGTGCGCGGTGTCCTGCCCGCCCGCCGCGGGGGCCATGGCCGCCGGGGCGACTGGTGCCGCCTGTCCGGTGGGCGTGGCCACGGGAGTCGGTTGCGGCGTGGTGGTGACAGCGGTTGCCGATTGCGCGAAAACTGGTGCGCGATAGGCAGTCTGGATGGGGGCGGGCATCGGTGGCAACGCGCCCATGCCCATACCCGCACCAACGATGCCGAGAGAGCCCGACGCGGCGGGCGTGGCAGCCGGGTTGCCTGATCGTTCGCCGGTGAGTGCGGTTTCCGGCGCGATCGGTGGCGGCGGTGCGTGCAACCACGGGGTGGAAAGCGGTTCGGTGGCGGCTTCGTAGCTGCGCATCACCCGGGAGGCGACGGCCTTCGCCGCGTCGGCCTCGGTGTCGGTCTGCGCGGCGATCGCCTTGATCGGAGCGCCGAGAGCCGTGCCGACCTGTTCGAGTGCCTGCTGCATCGCGGCGATCGCGGCGATGTCGGCGGTGTTGGGCATGGCCAAGGCCGCCACTTCGTAGGCGAGCACCTGCGCCTGCAACCGAGCCGCGTTGGCGGTGGCGGCGGCGGCGGTTTCCAGCAGCCATTCGCGCAGGGCCGAGATCCGTTCCCACACTTGCTCGCTGCTGCCCGATTTCCAGGAGCCTCGCAAGGTGTGCAGCACCTGCTCGTAGTCGAGCGCGGCCGCGCCGAAGGCCGCGGCGAGCCGCGTCCAGGCGGCGGCCGCGTCGGCCATCGGCATCGGTCCGGCACCGGAGGTGAGGTCGGTAGCGAGCTTGGCCGGCTCGCGCGCCTCCCACACCACTCCGGTGAAGCCGGGCTGCGGTGGTTCGATCATTTTCCGGTGAAGCCGCTGGTGTTGTCGGTTTCCATCCGGTCGAAATCGGCGACCTGGGAACGCAGGGTGGCGGCGAGCTTGTTCATCTCGTGCGCACCCGCCTCGGCTCCGGCCAGGTAGTCGTCGGCGACGCTGTTGGCGGTGGTCGCGGCGCGCGCCGACACCTCGTCGGTTCCGGCGGGAGCCACCCGCAACGCGGGGGCGACGGCGGTGAGTTCGGTGGTGAGCCGGTCGGCGATGCCGTCCAGGGCCGCGGCGGCTTTGCTCGCCGCGGTGGAATCGAATTCGAAGGTGTCAGTCATTGCCACTCCTGTCGTGGTCGGGCCGCGTCACAGTGAGAGTTCCTTGTCCGGTGGAGCTTCGGCGGCCATCGGTTCGGCTGCGCCGACCACGGGGGTGGAGACACCCTCGATCCGGCCGACTACCTCGTCACCGTGGCTACCGGTGACCAGCTGGGAGTGCACGGCTTCGTTGTCGCCGCCTTCCACCCCCCGCGCCATCGGCATGCCCGCGCCCGCGGCACCCATCGGCATCATGCCCGGTGCCGCTCCGCTCGCCGCGGCGGTCGTCATGTTCGCTCCGCCCGAGGTGGTGGCGCCGGACGTGGCGACCGCACCGGTGCTGCCGACCGTCGACAACCCACCACCGCGACCGCCCTGCCACGGGCTGAGCGGTGTCGACGCCGCGCCCGCCGCCCCGATCGCGCCGACGCCACCGCCGATCGCGCCCCCACCGCCGCCACTTGCGCCGAGTGCTCCCTCCGCCGTTTCCCCACCATCTGCGGCGATCTCGCCGCCGGTGGCCGACACGTCGGAGGTGGTGCTGGTCGACAGCGAATTCAACTGCTCGGCAAGCGAACCGATCGAGGACGCCGCCGTGCTCGCGGTGCTGATCAGCGGGGAGATCAAACCCATCAGTTGGCTCAGCGAATCGGCGCCCGAGGACACACCGGTCGGCGCGTTGGTCACCTGGACCTTCTCCCCCGCCTGCATCATCTCGCCGCTGCGAGCGATCATCTCGGCCTTGGTCTCGGCGGTGATGGCCAGACCTTCGGCCATGGCTTCCAGGGTGGCGGCGATCAGCACCGCCTGCCCGCCGGGCGTAGCCGCGTAGAGCGGGGCAAGGGCCAGCGTGGCGGAGTAGCGCGCGATCACCGCGGCCAGCTTGGCCCCACCGACCGCGACATTGCCGGCCGCGTGAGTGAGTACCGCCTTCTCGCTGGTGCTCTGCGCGGCGAGTTTCGCACCATCTGTCTGCGCCGCCGTCGCTTTGTTCGCGGCCTCCATCGCGGCGGCGCTCTGCCACAGCTGCATCACCGTCTGCAGCGCGGTCGACCCGAGCGACATCACCGTCTCGAGCACGGAGCTGATGTTCGTGAGCGCCTCGGCGGGATTCGTCGACGTGCCGGTGCCCGAGGTGTCGCCCGTGCCGCCGAGTGCGCCCGTGCCGAACGCCGAAGCCAGCTCGGTGAGCGGGCGCATCAGGGCGGTGAGGTCGATCGTCGGCAGCGGCGGCATCTCCGGCAGCTGGATGAACTCCGGCAACTGCGGCAACTGCGGCAGTCCCATCGAGCTGAGCACCTGGCTCACCGGCTGGTCGAGCATCGGAGCCAGCGAACTGCCGCGCAGCAGCTCGAGCACGGTCGGGTCGACCGATCCGCTCGCACCCGCCGTATTTCCCCCGGGGTACGTCATGGCTACTGGTCGACCGACGCGATGCCCAGTTTGGAGGCCCCGTCGGCACCCTCGTAGGTGGTGGCGGCCTGGGCGGCGGTGAGCGCCGTGCCCGCGTGCACCGCGGCCAGCTCGGCCACCGACGTGAGGTGGTTGGTCTGGGCGTAGGCGAACGACATCAAGAATTCCTGGCCGATCAGGCCGAAAACCGGCACGGCGGCGGCCATGGTGGCGACCTGGTCGACCGCACCGGCCTGCGCGACCCCGGCCGCCATGGTGGCCGAGGCACCCGCGTACGCGCGGACGGCGTCGGGAACTACCGCAACTTGGTTCATGGCTTTCGTCCAATCTCGAAACAGCCCACGGTGTTTCGTTACTTTATCTACCCGTCATAAGCCTGCGCCACGCATATCCGTGGTTAAGAACAGTTGAATCTCACGTGCCCGCTCGGTTGTACGCGGTCACCAACTCGGCGCGGGAACCGAAAGCGCGATGCGCGGCGGCCCGCGCGGTCTGCACGAGGACCCGCTCGAAGTCAGCGGGCGACAGCTTGGCGATCGCCCCGGTGAACTCCAGGCCGACCAGCGCTCCGCTGCCGTCGACAGTCACGGTGACCGACCCGTCGGGTGAGGTTTCCTGTGCCCGGATGTCGTTGGTGGCCTCGGCCAGATCCTGCAGCCGGTAGAGCTGACCCTGAACCTTCGCGATCAGCTCGTCCATGGTTTCGACCATCGCCGAGTCCTCCCTCCTCTTCGCCGGATCGACCGCTCTAAACCGAACGCAGCCAGCTCTGCGGTTCGGTGTCGTATTCCTGTTCTTCGACGATCTCCGCGGCGGCCACCTCGGCTTCGGTCGGCAACCCGGTCGCGGCGAGCAGGGCTGGATCGAAACCCGCCTCCGCCAGCTGGTTTCGGCGGGCCAACCCGGCGCGCTTGGCCGACTTCTGGCACAGCCGCAGGATCTCGGCGGCCAATTCGGCTGGGTCACGCCGTAATTGGTCCGCGTCGACGGTGACGCCGAGCGGCAGTCCCTGCTCGGTGGTGCGGACCGCGATCGCGCCCGTCAGCGATGCCGCGGTGAACTCCGTCGGAAACTCGTCCATGGTTTTCCCCTCCCTTCGCAAGCTTACGACCGATCATCCCTGATGGCTCTGACAACTTCCGCGATCTGACTGTTGATCAGCGAAACCAGCCGCCTGCGATCGGCGCCGACCGCGACCGGCGGTGTGCCGGGCACGATCACATAGCGACCGTCGTCGGTCAGATCGCGCCAGCCGAGCCGCAATCGCAGGATGCCACGCGGACCGAATCGAGACCAGCCCTGTTCGACATCGATGAAGCCGTCACGGTCCAGGCTCGACTGCTGAAAGGTCTTCGTCTGCACCGCGGCGTCGTCGTCGTAGTGCTGCACCAGTGAGCGGCCGTAGGAGTGATCGAACTGGTCACCGGAGGGTTCGTCGAGGGTGATCTCCCGGCTGCGGCCGGGTTCGGCCGCGGGCAGCTGACCGGCGACAACGTCACCGAGGGACAGCGCGGCGTGCCGGGTGACGACGAATCCTTCTGCGTGATACAAGGTTCGGCCCGGACGCTGACGCACCAGATATCCGACGTCACCCTTGCGCACCGCGAGCATGCGCACCGAGAGCGCGGGATCGGTGAGTCGTTCGCCGCCACCGTATCCACGCACGACCACCCGAATATCGGGCTTGGTGAGCACCGCGATGATGTCGTCGAGCTCATGCCCCCAGCGCTGCTTGATCCTGATCCAGTCCTGTCTCAGCGCGTACTCCGCTTCGTCAGCGGAGCACGGCTCGCTGGAGTGGATGAACGGCTCGGGCATGTACTCGGCTTCGATACCGGCCCACAACGCTTCGAACTCCGCGCCGGTGAATTCCCAAGTGGGCGTCACTGTTCCACCACTGGTCTCGCAACGATCGGCGCGTCACCGAGCGCCTCGTCCAGATGCTCCACCGAGTCGAGGTAGTCGGCGCGCTTGTGCTCCTTCTGCTGGCCCTGCCCACCGGCACCAGCACCGCCCATCGGCGCCATCGGCATGCCGCCCATCGGCGTGCCCGCGGCCGACGAGGCGACGCCTGCCCGGAACGCGGACTCCATCCCGGTGGCGGCCGACGCGCGCGGGAACAGTTTGGAGGCGCTGTCCAGACTCGGGGAAAGCGGCGAGGCCCCCGCACCGGCGCCACCACCGCCCGCACCGGAGCCACCACCTCCGCCACCGCCTTTGCTCGCGGCATTGAGCGCCTTCTTCGCTTGTTCCTGCAGCGAACTGAGCCCGGCCGCGCTCGGAATCCCCGCGAGCGAGCTCTGTTCGGCGGCCGAGGACGCCTGTTCCAGCGCGGACTGCGCGGCGGAACTGGCCTGTTCCAGACCGGATTGCAGGGCCGAGGTCAGCTGATCGGTCGAGGACGAACCAGAACCGGAACCAGATCCCGTCGAGCCGTTCGAACCAAGCCCTCCGTTGCCGTTGGTGTCCGCGCTGCCGTTGCCCAATTGGTTACCGGACTGCTGTTGCTGCAGGTCGGCCATCGCCTTCTTGAACGCGGCGGAAGTGTCGCCCGAACCCGAACCACTGCCTGAACCCGATCCGGAGCCACTTCCGCTGCCGTTTCCGGAGCCGTTCCCGTTCCCGTTGCCGTCGCCGTTGCCGGTCCCGTTTCCAGATGTCGGCGCGGTCGGCTCGGGCAACGTGGCGATATGACTCGACGTCGCGTTGACTCCGGGCACGTAGGTGGACATCAGTACATTCCGCGCGTTCTTCGCGGCCTCTTCCTTGGCGGCCTGCAGCTCGCTCTGCTTGACAGACGACGGGATGTACAGCGTGCTGTCCAAGCCTTGTTTCGTAGCGGAAAGCCAACCGGCCGCGTACTCCAGCGCGACAGAAATCTGGCCCATCTGCTCGACCAGCTTCTGGTTGCCTTCGTGGTAGGCGTTCATGGCCGCCCTGGCTCGGGTGGCACCGCCCGGGCTCGTCCAGTTCTTCGAACTGTCGCCAACTTTCGCGTTCAGGTCATCGAAAGCCGGCTTCACCTGGTTCTTGAGCAAGGTCCAGTCCGCGGCCGCCGTCCGCAATCTGGCAGGAACGCCCTCGATGGAAACCCGGATCATGTTGAGCTCCTCATAGCTGTAGGAGCCAGGATTCTCCGCGGTCACCTCGGCCGGATCGAAGTTCTTGCCATTGGTGAGCTCGTTCGGAATGTTCGCCGAGCCGGCGGCCGGCATGGGTACGAGCGGTGGAACCTGAGTGGTGACGCCGGGGAGGTACGGGGGTGCGCCCTGCGACACCGGAGGCAGGGGCACAACAGGCGCCGAGGAGCTGACTTTGTCACCCTTGGACTTGCTCTGCTCGATAGTGGTGCGCAGCTGGTTCATATCGACTTCGCTGGCGGTGTCGGCACCTTTGTAGCTCTTGGCCGCATCCATGAAGGTGGTGGCGACGTCGTCGAGGATCGTCTGGTGCTTACCGAGGACGGTCGCCAGTTCACCGGCCTTGTCCGAGAACTGTTTCGCCAGCTGCTGCCCCGAATCCAACGAGGAGAACCGTGCGAGCTGTCCGACCAGATCGGTGGACGATTTGACCGAGTTCACCTTGATCCGGGCATCGGTGGCCGCGTTCACCAGATTCGGCAGCGCCGACGGCTCGAGGACCAGCGCCCCATCCGAAGCCGACGAACGCAGGCCAGACCACTGTTGGGCCGCCGATGGTCCAGTCGGTGTCATGTCCGAGCCCTCCCTGTCGTCCTGATCACCACGGCCGTCCCACCGTGCGGCGCTCCCAAGGCACCGCCGATTCGCACGGCTTGCTAACGATTCTACGGTCCGACAGATGAATTCCGCATGTACAGCGGCGATCCCGCCGGTGGCGGGGGTGCGAGCATCCGGGTCACCAGCCGGCGTCGGTGGCGGTGCGCGATGGGTCCCGCGCGCCGTCCTCCTCGTCGGACGAGAGACGTTCCCGCTCCGGCGAATTGGGTGGCTCGAGGGAGGCTTCGACCGGCTGCGGAATGGTGAAATCGCCGATGCCCTCGACCAATTCGGTGAGCTTGGGCAGGCGGGCGCGTTCGGTCTGCACCGGCGCCATCAGCTCGCGGGTCTTGCGGGCAACCTCGGCCGCGGCCTGCTGGGCGGCTTCGGTGACGGCCTTGGCGATCTCGGTGTAGGTGAGGTCGTCGACGTCGGAGGCGAACTTCGTCTCGATCACCTTGTAGTCGGCGTTGACCGTCACGGTGACACGTTTGCGAACGGTGGCGCTGGCGACCAGTTTCGCCCGGTCCTGTTGCACCTGTCCGATCTTGCGCAGTTGCTGCTGAACGGTCTCGAGAATGTCTTCCATCTGGGCTTTGGCGTGTTCATTGGTCATACCCGAATACCTCCGACTTCCAAGCCGTCCCGACCGGCTCGTCGGTGAGGGAGCACATCACACCCACCCCACGCTCGCAACAGCACGTCAGCCCGCAAGGCCGACGGTGTGGGTGCCGCACAGACCGCCGAGGTTCAGCTCGAACCAGGCGGCGTCCACGTGATAGGCGTCCGCGGGGAAGACGCGGGTGAAGGTCTCCCTGGCGACGGCGGCTCGCTCGGCCGACTCCACCAGACCGAGGACGGCCTCCTTCTGAGCCTGCGAGGCCCGCTCGCCGAGCAGTCCGGTGAGCACGTCGACGACAGTCCTTGTGTCCCACATGCCCGGCACGGCCGGGGCGAGCGTGTCGGCGCCCGGCGAGGCGCCGCGGTACCAGCGGCCGCCCTCCCACCAGTAGCAGAAGGTGAGCAGGCCGTTCTCCGCGCGACGGTTGATCACCGGAGCGGCGACCCAGTCGGGTGCGCCCCGGTAGAAGTCGGGCATCGGCTGGTTCTTGTTGTAGACGGCGTCGAGTTCCGGCGCGTTCCATACCCCACCGGAGAGCACCGCGCGGTCGCCGGGGAGCAGGCACAGGGTGGAGCCGCTGAACTTCGAGCCCTCGAACACGTGGAACGCGGGGGTCACGCGCGGACCCCATTTGGACCCGACCGCGACGAACGCGGCGGCGATCAGCGCCCACCGGCGCGCCATCGGCTCCAGCGCGGGGAACTCCACATCCGGTGCCGAGCCGACCGCGGTCCGCCCCGCCGCGACGTCCGCGCGCGCTTGTTCGGCGGCGGCCACCGGACCGCGCACCTGCCGATCGTCGTGGCCGATGTAGGCGGCCAACCAGGCCGGCAGGTGGTCGCGCGGATAGATCTCGATGTCGGTGCGGTACACCGTCGGTGGGAAGAGTTGGTCGTCCGGAAACGGTTCGTCGCCGTAGTCGTAGTCGACATCCATCCGGCCCGCCGCGGACAGCGTGAGCAGATAGCGCCACCACGGGCCGTCACCCATCGAGGCGGACACGTGACGGTGTTCGCGGAGCAGGTCGAGCAGTTCCGGGCTCGGGAACACACGGGCGAAGCGTTCCTGCTCGTCGTGGAAGACGATCATCGACACCTCGGCCGCCGCGGTCATCGCGAACGACGCCTCGACCTTCGACCAACCCGACGGACCAAGGGCCGCAACCGTTTTCGCGATGCGATGACTTAGTGCGGCGGCCTGATCCGATGCCCCGTCGTCCTCGGCGACCACCCTGGTGAGGGTGAATCCGAGATCGGGTTCACCGGCCGGTTCGTCAGCCACTACGCACTCCTTCGTCTAGTCCCGGTTCTCGCCGTACCGCGCGCTCACGGCGCCGGACTCGTCCCACTCTGTGCGGGTGAGCAGGGCGCCGTCGGGGGCGAAGACCGTCTCTTGCTCGATGTTCCCGTTGGGGAACCAGGTGGTCCAGGTGCCGACTTCGTGCCGGTCGGCGTACTCGCCGCGCAAGCGCGGCGTGCCGTCGAGGTACCAGGCTCGGGTCGGCCCGTCACGGTATCCGTCGGTGTAGGTGGACAATTCGGTGATGGGGGCACTGGGCGCCGGGCGGCGGAACTCCTGACCGGTGAACGGCTCACCGCGGTAGTACATGCGGTTTTCCTCGTCGTCCCACCGCAATTCGGGGTCGTCGGCGGAGACCGCGTCGGCGCTGACGCCCTTGCGGGTGCGCTCGTCGGCGAACTCGATCAGCTCGCCCGCCTCGTCCCACACCGAGTGGGTGAGCAGCATGCCGTCGATGTCGTAGACGTCTTCGAGGCGGCGGGAACCGTCGGGGTACCACTCCTGCCAGGTGCCGACGGGACGGTTGCGGTAGAACTCGCCGTTGTAGCGCATGGTCCCGTCGGGGTACCAGCCCGACCAGTCGCCGTCGCGGTCGCCGTCGTCGTAGCTCCAGTACTCACGCCAGGTGCCGTCGGGACGGGTGTGGGTCACGGCCCCGCTGTAGGGCTCGCCGCGGTAGGACAACCGGCCGGTCGCCGGGTCGACCCGCACATCCGGATCGTTCCATTCGATCGGGTCGTCACTCACCTGGGGAAACCTCTCCGATCGGTCGCGCTCGGTCGCTGAAGATTGTCATCCGGTCTGCCGGATCGGCAACCACGTTACGGATCAGCAGACCCAGGTCCAGCTCCGGTGGCACCGCGGGATAGATCAGCTCACCCATCGGCCTGCCGTTCACGGCGACGGTGAACCGCGTCACCCGCTGCGGTGACCGTTCCCAGCCCACCCGCGCGGCGCCGCTGAGCTCGATCGCTTCGGTACCCACCTGGACCATCAACCGCTCGTCGAGCCGGTAGAAGACCACCCGCACGCCACCGAGATCGGCGTACAGGCCGTCGGCGCCGAGCTGTCCCGGCGGGGCGGGACGCAACGACCCCGTGCGGGGATCGAACTCGGCGGGCACGCCACTGGCGTACGGGCGAACCAACAGCACCACCTGCTCGGTCGGCGGCTGGTACGCCGGTCGATACGGCCTGCGCTGCCCCTGCTGCCCACCGCCGGGCGACAGCACCGGTGGCGGGTACATCGGGGCACCCGACGGATAACCGTGGCCAGCCTGCTGCGCACCGCCGTTGCCCGCCTGCTGCGCACCGCCGTTACCCGGCGCGTAGGACTGCCCGTTCCCCGGCGCATACGACTGATCGCTGCCCGGAATGAACGGCTGCCCGTAACCCGGCTGGTAGTAGGGGTTGCCGTTCCCGGGCGCGTACGTCTGGCCCGGTGGGTACAGCCGTCCGTGCCCCGGTGGAAGGGGTTGCCCATCGCCGGGCAGGTTCGGGCGAACATCGCCAGGCGGGTAAGGCTGACCGTCACCGAGCGGGTAGGGCTGAGCATTTCCCGGCGGGAACGGCCGGCCGCTCCCCGGCGGGAACGGCTGACCATCGCCGGGCAAGTTCGGCTGAGCATTGCCAGGCGGGTACGGCTGACCATTCCCCGGCGGGATCGGCATACCCGCGCCCGGTGGTTGGTCTACCCACGGTGGCAGTGGTGGGACGCTGGGACCACCACTCGGTGGCGTAGGCGGCACTGGCCATGACGGCACGGTCGGCGCATTCGGCACCGGCAGTTGCGGAGGCACCGGCGGCACCGGGAACTCCGGCGGCACGGGCAGCTGCGGTGGCACAGGCAGCTGCGGTGGCACCGGGAACTCCGGCGGTTCCGGCGACTGGGGCGGGTCCGGCAGTTCCGGCGGCTGCGGCGGAACAGGAGGTACGGGCGGTACCGGAGGTGCTGGGGGTACCGGCGGTTCCGGCGGCACAGGTGGCTGCGGTGGGACCGGAGGTTGCGGCGGTCGTGGGGGTTCGGGCAGGTCCGGCGGGCACGGCGGATCCGGCTGGGCGGGCGGGCACGGCGGTTTCGGGGGCAGCGGCGGCCGGGGAGGCTCCGGCGGACGCGGAGGATCTGGCGGCTCGGGCGTCGATTCCAATGGGGGCACGGGCCATTCGACAGCGTCGAACAGCGGCACCTCGAGCTCCACCTCGTACTCGTGCGGCGGATGCGGAATGTGCGACCGATATGCCGAGCCCGGCAACTCCCGGAGCACCCCCGAGCGATCCCCTTCCGGATCCCGCGGCGGGACCTGACCATCTGGATCGAAACCTACGTCCGGGTCCCCGGATTCCGGAGCGACAGGCGGGCGACGGCGCGAACCGTCACCGGGATCCGAATTCTCTGCCGAATCGCCCGCCGGAGGACGAGCCTCGGCGCCGGATTGCGAATCCTTCGCGATACCTGGATCACCAGGATCTGTGACCGGCCCGAGAACCGGGGGTAGTGCCGAATCACCCTTGGCAACAGACTCATTCGTTTCAGCGGACGGGCGGCGATGCGATCCGTCACCGTGCTCCGCGACCATCGGCGAGTCCACCGACGACTTCGGCTCCGACGAACCGACGCCATCGGCATCGGCATCGGCATCGGGCACCGCCGCCTGACGTCGGCCCTGAATGCGATCCGGATCCTTCGGAATACCGGGATCGCCCGGGTCGATCACCGCGGCGAGGATCGGCGGGTCGGCTGGACCGTCGTCGGCAGCAGCGGCATCCGGCTCGGTAGATGGCCGGGGCTCGGGTTCGGCTCGGTTCTCGACCGGGGGCAGCTCCTCGGGACGGTCGCTACGCGCAGTGTCGTTGTCGCCGTGGAGCTTCGGGTCGCCCGGCAACGCCGGGCGCGCCGGTGTTCCTGGCACGGCAGGCGCCGACTTCGAGGGCCCGCCGTGGTCCGGCGATCCGTCGCCGGGCACACCGTCGGATGGCGCGCCCAGTTCAGACCTTTCGGCTCCACCGAGCTCAGGATCCGTCATGAACGGTTCGTCCAGCAGGGCACGGAGACGGGCGAGATCGGCGGCTCTGCGGCGGATCTCGTCACGGATCTGCTCGTGGACCTGAGCCAGCTTGTCCAGGGTGAGACGCTCGTGTTTGTCGATGCGGCCGTCACGGAACCACTCGTAGACCGTCGCGACCTTCTCGTCCTCGGCATCGGTCAGGTCGGCGCCGAGCAGACGCGCGTGGTCGCGACTCGGGCCGGGGACGGCATCGGCGGGTGCGGGGGGCAGCGGCGTTCGGTCGGTGAGGTCGTCGGCACCTACTTCTCGCAGGAAGTCCAGGGCGTCGCGATCGTGAACCGGCGGATCGTCGCCGACAGCGCGTGGGTCGGCGTCGGGGTTGTAGACCAGGTTCTCGGCATACGGGTCGGTCGCGGCGAGTGCTCGTACATAGTCGGCGAGCGGGCCGGTGAGATCGTCGAGATCACCGCGGGCCGCACGGTTGGACACCGCCTCGGCCAAGTCAGCGGCGTCCAGCGGCAGGTCACCGCGCGGCAGCCCGAGATGGGGAGCGAACGCGTCGCGCGCGGCGTCGACAGCGGATGGGTCGAGCGCACGCAGCAGCTTCGCGTAGTCGGTGAGGTCCTGGGCCCGCTGACGGTGCAACTCCACCCGGGTGCCGGTATCGGCGAGCCGGTCGGCGACGAGTTGCGGGCTGAGGTCGTCCGGGGCGACGCCGAACCGCAGCGCCAGCGCGCTGCGCACGGTGTGCAAGGCGTTGAAGTTGTCGACGGCGTCGACGGTGAGCGCGTAGTCGACGGCCGCCTCGAGCTGTCTGGCCCGCACGTGGTTGGCCCGATCCAGCTCGGCGAGCAGCGTGTTCAGCCGCTCCGCCGACAGGTTCGACGGATCGTCGATACCGAGCCGCTGCGCCACCTCGGCGAGCTCGGCGCGCACCTCGGCAAGCGAACGGGGCTGTGGCACAGACCGGTTCACGTGGTCGGAGACTGCGGGCAGGTTCGTGTCCGGCGCCGCGTACCGGGGCGGAGTCTCGATCATCCGCCACGGCCCGGCACCCTGGCGCACCATGGTCGCGTCGACGGTTCGACCGTCCGACACACCGCGCAGGTGCCGCACCTCAGGGGCGTCCACCTCCACGACACGCACGCGTCCTCCATCGTCGACTCCGACGATCCGGATCTGGATCTCGACCTCACTGCGGTTGAGCCGATCGATGAAATCCGCGTCGGCCTCGGCCAGCGCGCGGGCCAACGCGGGCTCGTGCCCGGCACCGGTATCGACGATCGCGATCGTGCCGTTGTCGGTATCGATCGCCAACCGGTCACCGGCATCACTGTCGGCGAAATCCGCGACCCGTCGGCGCAATTCGTCCAGCGTGCCGACATTGCCGTCGAGCTGACCACGCAACCGCGCGATCTCGCCATCCAGGTTCCGGACCAGCGTCTCGAGGTCGGCCCCGGCCAGATGCGCCCAGGTGGAGCGCTCGTCACGCAGCCCCGCACGGCGCAGCGCGTCGTCGAAGATCTTGCGAGCGTCGTCGGCGTGGACGGTCTGGGAGCCACCGTCATCGCTCAGATCGGGCCAGATATCGACCCATTCGCCACCGTTGTTCACCCCGCGCCAGTTCAGCATGTCGAAGCTGAATTCGTCGCCCCTGGCCGCGACGACTTCCTTCAGATAGGCGCCGAGCGGATCCTTGCTGAAGAAGTTGGCGGTGCGGAACGGAATATCCGCGTTCTCGGCGTTGAAGAAACGCGCGGCCGCTTCCAGCGCCTGGATGACGCCGTCTCGACGCAGCAACCGGTATTCGGCTTCGGCCAGCGCCTTACGCAGACCGTCCTCGCTGAAGTCGGTGATCCGCACGCCCAGTTCACGGGCGAGCGCGTCGAGAACGGTGGCGTCGGTGATGCGCTGGTTCACCGCGTCGACCACCTCGCGCAACCACGGTGGCACCTGCTCGGCGACCTCGGGTGTCTGCTCGGTCGTGTCCGTGAGTTGTCGCGGCGCTGCCGAGTCGGAGACTGCCTTCGGCTCTCGCGCGGCCAGTTCCGCCGGTGTCAAGCTCTCCGGCTCGAGCAGGTGCGCCAACCCCGCCTCACGCAGTTCCTGTTCGATCTGGCGGCGCAGCTCGGGGTCGGCGTCGGAGATCCACGGCTTGTACTCGCTGCCGTCCATGTTGCGCAGCGGAAGGAACTCACCCGCTTGGTCGGCGATGCGCGAGGACAGGTGCTTGAGGATCGGCACCAGTTCACGCCTGCGCCACATCTCGATGCCCTCTTTGAGGATTCGCACCGGATTGAACTTGATCTGCAACTGGTCGTACTCGCCGCCGGGCGCGTGGGGCGTCGCGTCCTTGACGGTGGTGAGCGGCATGCCCGCGCTGTGGCCGAGCATCGACTGGCCCGCACCGTCGAGGCTCGAGCCGGAGGGATATTTCGGGTTCTCACCGTAGAAGCCGCGGTTGGCTATCCGATCCCAGAGTCGGCGCAGCCAGTTCTTCTTCGGCGGCACCTCGACGGTCTTCTCGGTCGTCGGCGTCGTCGGCGTCGGCTCCGGGCGCGCCACGGGTTCCAGATGCCAGGCGTCGGGCCCGTCCTCGACCCGGCGGACCAGCGTCTGGTCGCCGTCGACATCGACGGAGAGCATCCGGTCGTCGAGGTCGGTGCGCGCCAGTCGGTCCAGGTGCGCCAGGTCGGTCGCGTCCCGGGTCACCGAGGCGCGCAGGCGGGCGATGTCGTCGGCGGCGCGTACCAGGCCCGGGTCACCACCCAGTCCCAGCCGCACCGCCCAGCGACGTGCGACGGCTTCGCGCATCGCACGCTGCTGCGGGTCGGTCGCCGACTCGGCGTGACGCACAGCCGAGGCGAAGGCCTCCACCGCGCCGGCACGCAACAGCTGCCGGTAGCGTGCGGCGTCGAGCGAACCCGGATCGGTGAGGTCGACCCCGAAACGTGCTGCCAGCCGATCCAACGCCTGCTGCGCGGATTCCATCCGCGGACCACCCGGCTGGTGCGTGCTGTCGTGCGGCGGCAGGACCGCGGACGGGTGAAGGGGCTCGGCGGCCGGGTTCGGCTCCGGATCGGTGTCGAGTGCTTGCCGCGAGCCGTCTTCCATGCCTGCCTGGCGCAGGTCCTCGGCGATCTCGGCGCGAGCCTCCGGGTCGCCCTCGACCCGCCACTGGTCGAGACCGTCCTGCAGCTGATCCAGATTCAGCGGCTCGTAGTCGTCCGGGTAACGCATCGGCGCCCCGAGTTCGGCATCGGGATCCAGTGCGCTGTCGAGAAATCCGCGCGCCCGAGCCATGTCGGCGATCTCGGCGAGCGCACCCAACGGATCGCGCTGGTCGGTGAGCGCGTCACCGAGACCGAGTGCGTCCGCCAGCCTGCGCACCTGCTCGGCCTGCTGTGGAGTCAGTGCGGGCGCGTCCGCGTGCGCCGAGGGTGGCAGATCCCGGAGATCGCGCAGGAACCGACGCACATCGTCGATGAGGGCGCCGCGCTGCTCGGTCCGGTTCGGCGGGTCGAGGTCGTCACGCGAATCAGCCGGGTCGGCATCGGCGGGCACCGCCAGTTCGGCCGGTTGCCGTGGGATCCCCTGGTCGAGTGGTGACGAATTCCGCGACGGCTCTTCGGGTTCCGGGCTCAGCGCGGTCGGGGGATGGGCGGGCGGCTTCGACGGCGGGCCGCCCCGTGCCGGCCGGGGCGCGGGCGGCTCACCCGGATCGTCGTCGCCACGCGGATCGGGAGCACCGTCGGCGCGGCGCGAGTCCGGCGTGCCGTCCCCCGGACCCTCCAGGGCGGGGCGGTCGGCGGCGCCCAGGTCGGGGTCGGTCGCGAACGGCTCGTTCAGCAGTGCGTGTAGCCGGGTGAGGTCGGCGGACCGCCGGCGGATCTCGTCGCGGATCTCCTCGTGCACCTGTGCGAGCTGTTCGAGGGTGAGGCGCTCGTGTTTATCGATGCGGCCGTCGCGGAACCACTCGTAGACCTGGGCGATGCGAGCGTCGTCGGCATCGGTCAGGTCGACGCCGAGCAGTCGGGCATGGTCGCGGCTCGGCCCAGGGACGGCATCGGTGGGCGCGGGCGGCAGCGGCGACCGGTTCGTGAGGTCGTCGGCGCCCACCTCACGCAGGAAGTCGAGGGCATCGCGTGGATGCACGGGCGGATCGTCGCCCCGCGCGCGCGGGTCGGCTTCGGGGTTGTACACCAGATCGTCGGCGTACGGGTCGATCTCGGCGAGCGTTCGCACGTAGTCGGTGAGCGGCCCGATGAGGTCGTCGAGTTCACCGCGCGCCGCCCGGTTCGACAGCGCCTCGGCCAACGCCTCCGCGTCCAGCGGCAGCCCGCCACGGGGCAACCCGAGATGTGGGGCGAGCGCGTCGCGCGCGGCGTCGACGGCGGACGGGTTGAGCGCGCGCAGCAGCTTCGTGTACTCGGTGAGGTTGGTCGACCGCTGACGATGCAGTTCCACCCGGGTCGCGGGATCGGCCAACCCGGCGGCGATCACTTCCGGCGTGAGCGCCTCCGGGGTGACTCCGAACCGCAGCGCCAGCGCACTGCGCACATTGTGCAGCGCGTTGAAGTTGTCTATCGCGTCGGCGCTTCGCGCGTAGTCGACCAGACCCTCGACCTGCCTGGCCCGCACCCGATTGGCCCGTTCCTGGTCGGCGAGCAGTTTGTCGAGCTGATCGGCGGTCAGGTTCGACGGATCCTCGATGCCGAGCCGGCCTGCCACCTCGGCGATGTCTGCTCTGACCTCGGACAGCGAACGTGGTTGCAGTACAGGATGATTCGTGTCTTCGGGCGCGACGGACAGGCCGGTGTCGGGCACGATCGCCTGGGGCGGCAGTTCGACAACGCGCCAGGGCCCGTCTTGGTCGCGCACCATTGTCGCGTCCACCGTGCGGCCACCGACCTCGGTCCGCAGATGCCGCACCTCGGGCGCGTCGACCTCGAGCAGATGGACGCGGCCGTTCGCGTCTATTCCGATCATCCGGATCTCGATGTCGACCTCGCCGCGGTTGAGGCGGTCAATGAAGTCCGCGTCGGCTTCGGCGAGCGCCCGCGCCAGGGCGGCTTCGTGCCCGGCCCCCGTGTCGACGATCGCGATCGTGCCGTTCTCGGTGTCGACGACGAGTCGGTCACCGCTGTCGCTGGAATTGAAATCGGCCACTCGCTGGGCGAATTCGCCGAGCACGCCGATGTTGTCGTCGAGTCGCCCACGCAGCCGGGCGATCTCGGCGTCGAGGTTGTGGACCAGCGCGTCGAGATCGGCGCCCGCCAGATGCGCCCAGGTCGACCGCTCATCACGCAGGCCGGCCCGGCGCAGCGCGTCGTCGAAGATCTTGCGCGCGTCCTCGGCAAGCACCGTCGGATCGTTGCCGTCGTCGGCGAGATCGGCCCAGAGCGTCGGCAGCTCGCCGCCGTTGTTCACCCCACGCCAGTTCAGCATGTCGAAGCTGAACTTGTCGCCCTTGGCGGCGACGACTTCCTTCAGGTAGGCGCCCAGTGGATCCTTGCTGTGGAAGTTGGCAGGCCGGAACGGGATTTCGGCGTTCTCGGCATTGAAGAACCGCGATGCCGCTTCCAGCGCCTGGATCACACCGTCGCGCCGCAACAGCCGGTACTCGGCTTCGGCGAGCGCCTCGCGCAGCCCTTCTTCGCTGTAATCGGTGAGCCGCACCCCGAGTTCGTGTGCCAGCGCCTCGAGCACAGTCGCGTCGGAGAGACGTCCGTTCACCGCGTCGACCACGTCCGCCAACCACGGCGGCAAGGGCTCGGCGACGGCCGGCGCCTCTTCGCCCTCGCTCGAAATCCGGACCGGGTCACCGGGCTCCGGGACTTCCCTCGTGTCCCGTGCGGCCAGTTCCTGCGGTGTCAGGCTCTCCGGCTCGAGCAGATGCTCCAGTCCGGCATCGCGCAGGTCCTGTTCGATCTGGCGCCGCAGCTCCGGATCGGCGTCGGAGATCCACGGCTTGTACTCGGTGCCGTCGAGATTGCGCAGCGGCAGGAACTCACCGGCCTGATCGGCGATCCGCGAGGACAGATGCTTGAGAATCGGCACCAATTCGCGGTTCTGCCACATGAGCACACCCTCTTTGAGGATGCGCGCCGGGTTGAACTTGATCTGCAGCTGGTCGTACTCACCACCGGGCGCGTTGGGCGTCGAATCCTTCACCGTGGTGAGTGGCAGCCCGGCACTGTGGCCGAGCATCGACTGACCGGCACCATCGATACTCGAACCCGACGGGTACTTCGGGTTCTGGCCGTAGTAGCCACGATTGACGACACGATCCCAGAGTCTGCGCAGCCAGTTCTTCTTCGGCGCCACCTCGACCGGGTTGTCGGCGGCCGGGCGGAACGGCTTCGGTTCGACGCGTGCGAGCGGCTCGAGATGCCAGGCGTCGGGTCCGTCGGCCACCAGCCGCACCAACATCTTGTCGCCGTCCACGTCCAACGAAAGCACGCGGTCGTCGAGCTGATTACGCACCATCTGATACAGGTGCGCCATGTCGCCGGCATCGCGTGTCACCCCCGCACGCAACCGGTTGATGTCGTCGGCGGCGCGGACGAGACCGGGGTCGGCGGGCAGTCCGAGCCGGGCTGCCCAGCGCCGGGCGACGGCCTCGCGCAGCGTCCGCTGTTGCGGGTCGGTGGCGGCTTCGGCATGCCGGACCGCGGCGGCGAACGCCTCGACGGCGCCCGCGCGCAGCAGCTGGCGATACCGCGCGGCATCGAGAGCGCCCGGATCGCCGAGATCCACGCCGAACCTGGCGGCCAGGCGGTCCATCGCCTGCTGCGCGGGCTCTATCCGCGGACTTCCCGGTCGGCGCGCACCGTCCTCCGGCGGCAGTATCGAGGACGGATGCAACGGCGTGGCCTGTGGATTCGGCTCCGGTTCTGTACCGAGCGAGGGGCGTGCGGCGCCGTCGAGCCCGGACAGTCGCAGTTCCTCGGCGATCTCGGCCCGCGCCTGAGGGTCGCCCTCGACTCGCCAGTGGTCGAGACCGTCCTGCAACTCGTCGACGTCGAGCGGTTCGTAGTCGTCGGGATACCGCATGGGTTTGCCGAGTTCGGCGTCGGGATCCAGGGCGCTGTCGAGGAATCCGCGGGCCCGCGCCATGTCGGCGATCTCGGCGAGCGCACCGAGCGGATCGCGCTGACCGGTGAGCGCGTCACCGAGACCGAGGGCGTCGGCGAGGATGCGGATCTGCTCGGCCTGTTCCGGGGTGAGCGGTGGCGCGTCGGCATGGACCGAGGGCGGCAGGTCACGCAGTTCCTGCAAGAACTGGTGGACGTCGTTGAGGAGATCCCGGCGTTGGTATGCACGTTCGGGCACGGTGTCGGCGTCGGCACGGTCGCTGAAAGACTGATCCTGGACCGCCTCGCCGGGCACGGCCGATTCGGCGGGCGGCTTCGGCATCTCGAAGCCGAACGGCGACGAATTCTTCGACGGCTCTTCGGGTTCCGGGCTGGGCGCCGTCGGCGGCCGTGACGGCGGCTTGGACGGCGGGCCGCCGGGATCGGTGCTCGCCGCCGGTGGCTCACCGGTGTCGTCGTCGGGCCGATCCTGGTCGGCAGATCCGCGATCGGAGTCGTCGCCCCGGTCGGTTGCCCCATCGGAAAGGTCGCGACTCGGATCGATGCCGTCGGACGTGGTCGGATCGTCCCCGTCCGCTCCGACGGGCTCCCTCGTCGGCTGACGTTCCACCGCGGCGGCGAACCGAGCCGCCATTTCCGCACGAGCGGCATCGAATTGCTGCTGGGCGCGCAGATATGACTCGAGGGCCTGGGCGTCGGCGAGGGTCTCGGCGGCCAAGTCCTCCGGCCGGACCCCGGTGGCCCCGGCCAACTCGCCGCGCAACGCGTCGAACTGCTGCTGTGCGGCGAGGAAGGACTCGAGTGCGGCCAGGTCGGCGGCGCGTACGGCGAGGGCGTCCGCCGATTCGTCGCCGCGCTCGGCGGCGGCCTGCGCATCCCGGGCGGCCAGTTCCTCGAACCGGGCGGCGATCTCGGCCTGGGCGGCGTCGAATTCCCGTTGGGCGCGCAGGTACGACTCCAACGCCGCCAGATCCGCGCCGACGCCGTCGAGTTCACGCAGTGTGTCGTCGAGCGCGACCTCGGCCTGTGCGGCACGGCGTTCGTCGGCCTGGTCGTGCAGTTTGTTCTGGCGTTCGACGGCGGCGTCGAGCATCGCCGACGGATCGACCGGCTCCCCCGGCCCCACCAGATCGTCCAGCGAGGGCAATGGTTGCGCCAGCTCGTCGGCGACCTCGTCGAGCTTGCGCAGGGTTTGGTCGAGCTCGGCGTCGGCTCGATCGTCGAGGTCGGTGCCGCGTTCGGGTGGTACTCCGGCATCGGGCCGACCCGGTCGCGGATCACCGCTCGGCTCTGCGCTCTCGGACCCGGCGGGCAGACCGCGTCGCCCTGCGGGCAGCTCGTCGGGCCGCGGACCCGGGTGTTCCCTGGCCGCGGTGCCATCACCGGCTGGAAGGTCGGCCACCGGCCGGTAGAACTCGTCGGTGAGCGCCTTCAGCTGCTCGATCCGTTCGGTTCTGAGGTGGATCTCCTCGCGGATGGCGGCGATCTCGGCCGCCAGTTTCTCCGGGCTCAGGCCCTCGTGCTTTTCGATCTTGCCGTCGCGGTATGCCTCGTAGATCTCGACGAACTTCGCGTCGTCGGCGGTGGAGACATCCACTCCGACCAGGCGGGCCCAGTCCTGATTCGGCTGCGGTCGTGGATCATTCGGATCGACCGGATCATCGGAGCCGTAGGAGCGGGCGACGTTGTCGGCGACCCGCGCGGCGAAGTCGACCGGGCTCGCGCCCGGCTCGGCGGCACCGACGACATCACGCAGGCCGTGGATCGCCTCGCCGTCGTAGATGTGCGGGTCCCCGGTGGTGCGGGGATCGCGAGCCGCGGTCCCCGCGGGGTGATCGGTGTACGGGTCGATGCGCATCAGTGCATCGGCGTAGGCGGCCAGCGCGCCTCGCACGTAGTCGCCGGCGCCGAGCCGGTTGAGCCGCGTGACGAGCTTACGCAACTTGGCCGGGTCGATACCGCTGTCGGCCGGGCCGACCTTCGACCGGCCCGTCACCGGGTCGGTCTTGCTCACCTTCGGGCGAAGCGCCTCCGGATTCCGCGGGCTCAGTGCCTTGATCAGTGCTTCCTGCGCCGCCTCGACCGCGGCCTCGTCGACATTGCGCAGCTGTTGGGAGTACCCGGCGGTCTTGCTCGGATCGCGCTGCTGCCCGTCGAGTAGGTCCTCGAACTGCTGCTGGCGTGTGCCGCGCCGCTGCTTCGGATCGACCAGCGCCTCGGCGATGCGCCTGGGCGTGAGGTCCCCGCTCGCGATGCCGAGCCGCGTGGCCAACTGGCCACGCGCGTCACCGATCAGATGGAAGGTCTCGATGTCGGCCATCGTGCGGGCGTAGTCGGACAGTGCCTCGGTCTGCCCGGCGCGCACCGCGTTGTCCAAGTGCAGCGCGCGGATGGTCGCGTCGATAGCGTCCGGGTGCAGGGCGGCCGGGCCGAGTCCGAGATCCCGTGCCAGATCGACGATCTCGCGCACCATGTCTGCGCGGTCGCGTGGTGTCGGCGGCGGTTCGGGCGCGGCCTGGACCGGCCGCCACTGACCGTCCTCGCCGCGCATCATCGTCACCTGTAGCTCGGCGCCGTCCACGGTACGCCGAATGTGTTGCACCTCGGGGGTGGTCACCGGGTCGAGGAACCGCCGGTCCGCGCCATCGCTGTGTACCGCCCGGAAGTCCGGTCGCAGCCTGCCGTTGTCCAGGTCGACGGCCAGTTCCGGATTGTCCCGCAGGGCACGGGCCAGCGCCTGTTCGCGGTCGAGCGGCCCGTCGACGACGAGCAACCGGTCCGGTCCGCCATCGGCATCGGGCACACGCGCGACCTGGTCGCCGTAGGAACGGCCGAGCGGTTGGGTGCCGTCACCCTGCAGGATCGGTTGCGCGGCGGCGATGAAGTCGGCCAGGTTCTGCGCCCGCTGACGCGCCGCGTCGCGAAGTGCGTCGAACGTCGGCTCGCGCCGGTCACCGGTCAGGTCATTCAGGTCGAGGCCGAACATCGCTGCCCAGCCGGACAATTCGTCACGCAACTGGTCGCGGCGCAGCGCGTGTTCGAAGAATTCACGAGCCCGCGCCTCATCGCGGCCCGGCTCCCGGTCGTCGGAGAAGCTGGCCCATTCGGGCAGCCGGTCCGCGCCGTTGCCGACCCGGTCGTAATCACGCAGCGCGGTGACGCCTTCGAAGGCGACGATCAGATCGCGCAGGAACCGGCCGAGTGGGTCCTTGTCGAGGAAACTGACTTCCCGCGAGAACGGAACCGGCCGCGGCGTGCTGGTGTCACCCCAGTGGCTGCGCCGCGGCTCGGCACCGCTCACTTCGTCGTCGTAATAGGCGGCGTCGTCCGGTGTTTCGTCCGACCCGGGCTCGCGCGGCCGGTCCTGTCCGCGCAAGGTCCGATCGTCGGCGGCGGGTGCCGGGTCGGCGGGATGATCCGCGCGCCGGTACGGGCGGGTCTGCTCCTCCTCGGCGCGCCGTGCCGCGTCGGCCAGACCCTCGATCGCACCGATTTCGCGCAGCAGGCGGTGGCTCTGTCGGTCGATCGCGCGACGCAGATCCTGGGGACTGTCGCCGTCGAGGTCGATGCCGAGCCGCTCGGCCATCTCGGTGAGCGTTTCGCCCTCCGGCGGCGGACCCGGCTGCTCAGGCGTCGAATCGACGGGCGGGATCGGCGCGTCCTCCATCGCCCGCGCCTCGTCGGTGTCGATGAGCCCGTTGAATTCCAGGTCGTCGACCAGGTCCTGACGCAACTGCGGGTCGCGCGCGTTGTCGAACAGTTCCTTCAGGATGTCGCGAACCTCGTCGGGCTCCATCCGGTTCGCCCGGAGCTCGTCGACAACGGTCTCGCGCACCGCGTTCGGGTCGGCGTCGCTGATCCACGGCCGGTATTCGGTGCCGTCCGGGAAGTACACCGGCCGGTACTCGCCCGCCACATCGGCCTGACGTCCGAACACCGGACCGAGAATCGGAATGTGCTCGCGATTGTGGTACCAGGTGAGCCCTTCGCGCCCGATCCGGGCTACGTTCAACGCGGGATCACCGGGGCCGGGCGGCGGCGCGCTCATCACCGGTGTGTCGCCGGGCGGCGGCGCGGGTTGCGCGGGCGCGGGCGGCGGATCGGAGATCAGCTGCGCGCCACCGGTCACACCGTCTCGAATGGCGGTCTGGCCTCGGTGGTCGAGATTCGATCCGGACGGGTACTTCAGGTTCAGCCCGACATACCCGGCATTGAGGTCGTCGATCAGCTTCCGCAGTGCGTTGCGGTTGTCGATCTCGCGAGCATCGGCGTCCCGACTCGCGGGCGCGTGCTGCGCGCTCTCCACACCGTCGTCACGGGCGAGGACCCACTGCCCATCGGCCAGCTGGATGTGCAGCGCGACGACTTCACCGTTGTCGCCCAGCTCGACCCGCACTTCGCGCCGCGGCGGTTCCGCGTCGGCGAATTCGGTGCGGTCACGGCGGTCGTCGCCCTCGGTGTCCATGTAGTCGATCGTGTCGTCGGCGGCGAGGCGATCGAGCGTGGCGGGATCGACGGGCAACGGGACGCCGGCCAAGACGTCGACGCCGTCGCGGACGAGGTGCAGCTCGGTGACCCGCACCTTGCCTTTGTCCGAGGCGTGCACCAGCTTGTATTCTGTCCGCAACGTGCCGTCCTCGCGGGCGGCGATCAGCTGGGCAACGGCTTTGCGCAGGGCCTTGCCCTCGGCGCTGTCGGGATCGAGCCGACGCTGCAGCATCTGCGCGGGCGTCTCGTTGAGAAGGTAGCGCAGGTTCTGGTCCATCGCCAGCGTGCGCCGCAGGTACTCGGGCGAACCCTGCTGCGCATCCGCGATTTTCGAACCCTCGAGGGTGGCGCCTGCGCCCTTCGCCTCGACCACGAGCAGGGTGGGCGGGTCGCCCGGACGCGCCGGGGGCACGATCACGGCGATGTCGACGACATTTGCCCCGTCGAAGGCGTCGTCGAAGGTGAGCTGGATCGCACCGGGACGGTTCAACGCGTAGTCGAGTCCGGCGAGCTCACCGAGTAGTTTGGACAGGCCGCCCAACTTCACGCCGAGCGAGAAGTACTTGCTCGCGGTGGACTGGAGCGCCATCAGCTTCGCGGCCTTGGCCTGCTTGTCCGGCTCCGACAACGCTGGGTCGTTCTCGATCTCGGCGGTCAAAGCTTCGATCTTTTTCGCGACCTTCTTCGGGGCGAGGTCGTTGCGGTCGGTGAGGCCGAACTCGGCCATCAGCCGGTCGAGTTTGACCTGTTGCTTTCCGCGCTTGATCTCCACGTCGTCGCGCTGGGCAACGAGGTCGCGCAGCTCGGCGGCGCGATCGGGATCCTGCATCGTGTAGGGCTCGGTGTCGCCCTTGATCGCCCGGTACTTGTAGTCGCTACCGGCGAGTGGGTCGGCATCGCCCCGATAGAAGCCGCCGGTGACGTTCTGCAGCCGGAAAAGCTTGTCGCGGAACGTGTCCGGTGGGTCGTCGCGGTGATGCCAGGTGCCGTCGGAATCGCGGTAGCTGTCCGGGCGGTCGCCCGGCCGGAACAGGGTGCCGTCCGGCCGCTGTTGTAGGCCGGCCGCTCGGGGCGGGCTGGTATCGGGCGACGAACTGTCGGGATCGTCGTCGCCCATGAAGTCGGTCTCGGGCTTTTCGGGCGACACGAGCCGGGGCGAGATCGGATTGCCCTCGCGGGCCGCCTGTTCCAGATCCGCGTGACGCAGCGGATCCACCCGGGGCTGGCCTTCGTCGATAATATGGCCTGCGGTGCTCTCGGTGCCTTGCACCACCCGTGTGCAATTGGCGCAGCAGGGCGCCTCAGCACCACGACTCGGAACATAGGGCGAGTTGAGGATCGATGCCAGGCCGTCGAAGTCTGTGGGGAGGTGGTCGGCGGGGTCGCGCTGCCGGTTGAGCAGTTCCCGGTCGTGCAGGGCGGCATCGGTGCCGCGCACCTCGGCGTGTCCGAGCGGGTTGTCGTGGTGCGGGAAATGGGGAGGCTTGCCGCCGTTGTGGTAGACGTCTTCGGGATCCTGGTACCGAGAAACGTTGTCGCGCAAGGTCGGATGCAGCTTCGAGGGGTGGATGCGTTGTTCGGCGGTGCCGTTGGCGGCCTCGTACACCCGACCGGTCAACCGGTCGATGGTGATGGAGGTGACGTGGCCGCGCCGGTTCGCCGACAGCACGTCGGCTTCGGCCTTCGCCAGGCGCGCGGCAGGTGAATCGCCCGCCGCGGTCTCGGCGGCGTCGGCGGCGAGGAAGGCGTCGAGGTCGGCCTTGGCCCGTGCGGCTGCTTCCTTGGCGGCCGCGACGTCGTCACGGGCGCGGGTCACCAGTTCCTCGGTGCCCTCGCCGCGGGCATGGGCGTTCTCGGCATCCTTGAGCGCCTTGATGGCCTCACGAACCCCCCGCCCAGTCTCGGAACGCTGAGTTTCCAGTGCCTTCTGCTGGGCCTTGCGCTGTTCGAATTCGGCGACGAGGGCCGCATCCGGTCTCGCGGCGGCCACGAACGCGTCACCACGTTCGGCGCTGAGCCGGTGGGAGAACTCGTCGATCGGTTCCCCGCCGACATGGGTGATCCGGGGCGGCTCCCCCGTGGTCTGTACCAGCGGATCGCTCATGTCCAGCACGCCGAGCAGATGCGCGTCCACGCCGGGCGCGCGGCTGAACGGCGCGTGGTCGGTCCCGTTTTCTGGCTCGAGGAACGACATCGCGGCCGGGCGCGTCGGCGGGTCTTGGTCGCTCATGAAGTCGACGAGCTCGCGATCCCGTGGCGACTCACTGTCGAGGTCGTCGCGATCCGACGGGTCCGCGGGGTCGATGTCCGGTCGCGGCGAGTTGGTGTCGGCGGGCTGGGTCGCCGTTTCCGGGCTGAACGTTCGCCACACGCCGCCGCGATCGATCACCGGTTCGGAATCGGGTTCGCGCCGCACACCGACACGGTCGGTGGGCGCGGTGACATCCACACCCAGTTGGTCGGCGATGTACTGCGCCCAGCCGTCGGCATTGCCCGCGTGGCAGGACAGCAGCCGAATCGGTGTGCCCGGCACATAGTTCGGGTTGCTCCGGATCGCATCGACGATGTCCTGCGGGTGGACCGGGCTGCCGTTGCTCGGTGTCACCGAGCCGTCGCGGCGCCCGTGCACGACCACGTCGTGAGCGCCGTCGTTGCGCACGTTCGCGGCGACGCGATGGGTGCGCGCGTCCTCGCCGATCGCGGTGCCCGTGGGGTGGTGGACGACACCCTGACCGTTGGGCAGCCGGGTGTCGTACACGGGCTCGCTGTCGTCGCGCTGCGGCTGCCTGCGGTCGTCGCCGTCGGCGCGGTCCCGTGTGGAGGTGTCGTGGGTGCTGGGACGCGCGGTCCGCGCATCAGAATCTGGTCGCGCCGGACCTGCCCCAGGATCGACGCCGACGATGGGCAGGATCGCCGCGGCGTCGGCAAGCGGGTCACGCGCCTCGGCGTCGTCGACACGAACCGGCTCGGCGGCGACCTCGGCTTCGGACCGGACCGGCGGCGACTCCCCGGGAGCGGCGTGTAGACCGTGCAGCGGGGTCTCGGCCAGTCCGGGCCCGCCGCGTTGTTCGCTTGCGCCAGCACGGATTTCCCCATCCGGACGTGCGTCGCCATCGTTCTGCGTGTCGGCGGAGCGCGGCGCTTCGGCGGAGCGCGGCGCTTCGGCACCGTCGCCCCGAACCTCCGGTGTGCCGGAACGGCTCTCGGGTCCGGCCTGCATCCCGTCGGGCGATCCGGCCCGCACCTCCGGCGAGCCAGGACGCGCGGAGGGCTGAGCACCCTGCGACGACTGCTGATTGGGCGTCGCCTGCTGATTGGGAGCCGACTGCTGACTCGGCGCGGATTGCACTGGCGCGGAAGAGGATTGGGCAGGCGTCGCAGCCGACTGCCCCGGCGTGGCCTGACCTGCGACCGGCGCCTGACCGGTCGCACCTGGTGTCGGTGTGCCTGTGGCCGTCGGCCCCGCAGCGGCGATCCCACCCACCGGCGCCGCACCCGTCTGCACCGGGGTGTCCCGGTTTGCCGTCTGAGTGTCGTTGACCTGGTTGACAGGTTGCCCGCCGGACTGCGCGTCGGTACGGGTCCCGTCGGTCACACCCTCGCCGACCGGCGCGTCCGCCTCCCCGGCCCGTGAGGTGTCGCTCCCGGAATCTGCCTGTGCTGCCGGGCTTTCCCCACCGGCCCGCGCCCCACCGTCCTGACGCCCACCGTCCCCGACCTGGGCATCGTTGGCCTGGACCTCCGGCTTGGCCTCCTGCCGCCCGACCGCGCCGCCGCCCCCGTCTGTGGCGCCCTGCCCGTCGTTGCTCGACTGCTGGTTCGCCTGTCCCGCAGTGGTATCTGTCGTGGCGGGCGCCTCGGGAGTGACACCGCCGGCCGGACGCATGGACTGGCTGTCGTCGCCCGCTCCGGCCCGCCTCTCGCCCGCGCCGTCGCCTTCGCCGCCCATGGTGTCGTCACCGGCGCCCCCGCGCGCGCCGTCCGCACCGGCACCGGTCGCGCCGTCCTCGCCGCCTGCCCGGTTCTCGCCGTCCGCGCCGGGACGGTTGGTCGAGCCGTCACCACCGGCGGTGTTGTTGTCGAGCCCGAAGTTGCCGAGGTCGTAGCCGGGGCCCATGGCGTCGCGGACCTGCGAGCTGAAGCTCGGGCGCTCGAACAGACCCGGCTTCATACTGTTCCACGCGGCGTTGGCGCCCGCCTTGTTCAGGCCGGACAGACCACCGTTGGTGGCGCCGGCACTCCACATGAGCGGATCGCTCGCCGCGGTCTTCAGGTTGTCCCAGGCCTTGTCCCAGCCCTGCGTGAAACCGTCGTAGCCGAACTGGCCGAGCATGCCGCCACCGGCACCGGCCAGGCCCGCACCGGTCCCCGTGATCGCGCCCTTGAGGAACGGCGACATCTGGTCGCCGAGCCGCTTGCCAAGGAAATTGGCGAACGGACCGGCAGCGAGACCACCCGCGGCCGAACTCACCGCCGCCGCCTTCACCTGGTTCCAGTCGACTTCCTTGCGGTGCCCCTGATCGACCTGCCACTGCTGCGCGCCCAGTTCCTGCAGGGTGCCGAGGACCGTATCGATGGCCACGTGCTGACCGAGGAATTTCACGGCTCGCGTCAGGGCCGCTTTGGTGGCGTGGCGCAGAATCGCGGCGAGGACCCGGCCGAAGATGCCGCGCGCCACCACGCGCGTGACGCCGATCGCAGCCGCCTGCACCGCGGGGGCCGTCGGCGGAAACAGCCATGCCGCGGCGATTTCCAGCGCCAGCAGGCCGAGCGACGACAGAAACATGATCTTGGTGTATTCGATCTCGGTACCGGTCTGATACACCGAACCGGCCAGAACATCGAACAATTCGGCCAGTTTGGTCACCGACTGATCGCCGCGCGCCATCCCCTCGAAGTCGCGGAGCATGTCGTCGACGCCCTCGCCGAACGGATACGCCTTGTACGCAGCGGCTTTCGCGGCATCGATATCGTCGACGAGGCCACGCAGGGCATCGGCGGCCACGCGCCAGTCCTCGGCCATGGCCCACATCTCGTCTTCATTGCCCTCTGGCCATTCCATGCCGGCAAGAATCGAGAGCCAATGCAGCTCGGAAGGCAGATCGATCATAGGAGGCTACGTCACCAGCTCGAGTCCGTGAACGCTGCCATCGCCCCTCATCCCTCCAGCTGTGCCGCCCTTCGAGCACACCACAACTCGTTCGCCTCCGCAACAACACTGACAGGGATCTGCAAACCTTCGGTGACGATCGAGTGAACGTGGGCCGTCTGCCTGCCGTCCCGCCCCGTCGAACTTGACGACCCAGCAGAGCGGGCGAAGGATCGAGATCGACGGCTCGCCCGAGCGCAGGCGCGACCGACCGGCCCACGCCGAGCGGCATACAGACCTCATGACATCGAGAACGGACGCACGCAATGGAATTGAAGCCGGTGGCGATGTATCGCGAGATGTACGAGGGCACCCACGACGAGCTGCCCTCGGTGCACGACGCGCCCACCGGCACCGTGGAGGACGACCGCGAGCAGATCCTGAACTACATGCGCGAGGTCCGCGCTGTCTTCGACGTCATGGGCGAAGCGCCCGACCTGTTCACCGACGGCGTCGACATCGAGGGTGGTCCGTCACTCTACTCCGACGGCGTGTGGATCTGGCGCGAGGACTCCCTGAAATACCTCGCCGAACAGCCCCTGGTCCTGCCCGCCGAATTCATCGAGCGCGTGCGCTCCTTCGACTACGTCCCCCAGCAATTCGACACCCGCGACCCCGACTTCGACGCGGCATTCCTGTCCTACTTCTGAGGAGAAACAGTTGACGGACTTCCGAACCCGGACCCCCGACGAGGTCGCCGACCTGAGCAGCCGGCTGCGCACGCTCGACTGGTCCTGGCAGCTCGACGAGATACCCGCCATCGCCGAGCGATTCGGTTGGGACGTGGTCTCCACCGACGAGGACTGGGCCATGCTCGACACGGGATTCGGCCTGGCCAGCGGCAAGGTCTTCGCCGACGACGGCGAGGTCGAGCGCATCCAGGTCGGCCTCAGCACGATCGGCCCCGACACGAGCGAAACCCGCGCGCTGGTCCAACAGGCCTACACCGCGATGACCGCCCGCCTGGCCGCCGACCTCGGCGCCCCGAGCGCGGAGATCACCGATGACCCTCGCCAAACGCGTTGGAGCGGTATCGATTCGACATTGATCCTCGAAGAGCTCGACCGTTCCCTCACCTTGACGCTGGCATCCAACGACTGGCTCGATCTCTTCGACGAAGCCGGCCGACTCTCCCAGCAGGGTCGGCTGTGAACGACTGGCCGAGCTTCGCCGAACATCTGACCGCCGAGCTGGGCGAACTTCCCCTTGGCGCGCGGGTGATCGTGTTCGAACCCGAACCGGCCCGCGTCCGCCGATTCGTGCAGTTCGCCCGTGACGCCGAAGTGCTGTCGGTTCAGTTGATCGGCGACAAGTACCTCGACCCTGATCGACGGCCGGGCCCCGCCGGATACCAGGCGCTCACCGAGGGTGGGTGGCATCACCCCGACGTCGACAACGGACACCTGTGGTGGGTCGACTTTCCCGCACCGATCACCGGGGCGAATTGTCGCCGCGCCGCCGAACTCACCGTCGTCGGCCTGCGCGACGGCTACGGCATCACCAACCCCACCGAACTCGCCTACGACGCCTGGCTGGAGACCCCCACCCGCCTGCCCCTCACCCTGCCGGCCCTCGCGCTCCCCCGCCAACCGATGCCCTGACGGCGAGCAGGGCCGCGGTTACTTCAGCCCGTCCCGGTTGCCCTGTTCCATCTTGTCGATGTAGGCCGCGCTCTCGGTCTGGCCGTCGGCGAAGTCGTTCATCGAGGTGGCCAGGGTTTCGACGTTCGTGGTGACGTTGGTGCGGGAGGAGCCGTAACCGTCGTCGCCGCCCGGGCCGTTGTAGAAGCCGTCGCCGAGTTTGTCGCTGCCCCACACGTTTCCGCGGGCATTGAGGGAACTGTTGAGGGTGGTGAGGATATCGGTGACCTGATCGCGGACACCGCGTGATTTGTTGGCGGCGGCACGGAAATTGTCCGCGTCGTATTCGAATTTACCCATCGCTTCGGTCCCTTCACGAGGCTGGTTCGAGCACACCACAGCCGATGCGCGTGTGCAACAGTTAGGCGCTGGCCTCCCAGTGCGACTCCACCCGTGCCATCAGGCGGTCGATCGAGCGGTCGATCTCGACGGCGAGGTCGGCGCGGGTCATCGGTGTGGCGCTGGGGTTCTCGCGTGGCAGTTCGATCACATAGCGACCGTCGTCGGGCAGGTCACGCCACAGCAGGATGTCGCGCTCCATGCCTCGGGATCCGAACATCGACTGGTTCTGCAGGATTTCGATCAGCCCGGTCCGTTCGGCCTCGGTCTCGAAGAAGGCGGCGCTGCGGGTGGCGAGCCCGGTGTCGGCCTCCTCGAAGATCAGCGACGAGCGCGACTCGGACTCGGACTGTCCGCTCTGCGCACCGACCAACGGGATGATCCCCGACTTGCCCGCGTCCACCGCGGGCATGCGCTCGAGAATCGCCTCGGTCAGCCCGTGCGGGCCACACTCGACCAGGGTGTAGCCCGAACTGTGCCACGAGGTGATCCCCGGCTTCTGGTACACCAGGTAGCCGCGCGCTCCCGCCCGTGCCGCACGCGCCTTGATCATGTACTTCGGGTCCTGCGACGCACGGTCGTTCCACCCGCGCAAACGCACGTACACCTGCGGCCGCGCGAGCACATCGATCGCCGTGTGCAGTTCGCCGTCCAGCCTCTCCGACAATCGCTGCCACGCTTCGTGTTTGCGCTGCTCGAATTCGTTGGAATCCTCGATTTCGGTGACAAAAGTGAGCGGGCGCGGCATCGACCCGCGAATCAGGCGCTGCCACAGCATATAGAACTCGGTGTCAGTGAATTCCCAGGTCCGCGTCATGACCGGTGCTCCGCTGAGGCGTGCTCGAGGTCAGCATTTCCCTCGGCGGTGATGACAGCCTCCTCGACGATGTCGGCAACCGCGGGCGCGACGATTTCCGAACTCGCGGCCACGATGGGCGTGATGACGTCGGTGAGTGAGCCGAGGTTGCTGAAATCGGGCAGCGACGCACGCGGGAAAGCCTCGGCGGCGCGTGCTGACTCGGTCGCCGGTTCCGTCGAGTCGAGCCCGGCCGCCGGAGTCGCGACGGCAACCGCGGGGTCGATCGTCAGCCCGATCGCGCGCGCGGCGTCGGCCAATTCCGGATTCTGGGACATCAGCGCCGCGAATTCGGGCGAGTCCGAGATCGCCGCGCGAATATCGGGCACCTGTGTCAGCGCCTGCGTCAACTGGGTCAGATCCGGCGTGGTGGAGGTCAGATCGATGCTTGACAGCGCCTGGACCAGCGACGGCAACGCTTGCGTCATCGAGGAGACGATCCCGGAGATCGCCGAGATCATCGAGGACATGTCCGAGCTGCCGCCCGTCGCCCCCGTGGTCGAACCGGAGCTGCCCGAACCCGATCCACCCGCACCAGTGTTCTTGTTGGTGCCGTTCTGGTTACCGGAGCGGTCCTGCCCCTGCGCGCCCTGCCCGTTCTGTTGGCCGAGCAACTCAGCGCGTTGCTCTTTCAGAGCGTCGAGCGCCTGGCGCTGTTGTTGTTCGGCGGCGCTCTGATTCCCCGCGCCACTGTTGCCTGCTCCGCTGTTTCCGGCACCGTTGTTCCCGCCGGAATTGTTGCCACCACCGTTGTTTCCGGCGCCATTATTTCCGGCGCCATTATTTCCGGCGCCATTATTTCCGGCACCGTTGTTTCCGGCGCCGTTGTTCTCCCCGTTCTTGTCCGGGTCTTTCTTCTCCGGCTGTGGTGGCGGCGGACCGAGCTCCCCCTTCGGCGCCGCGGGCTGCGCGGCCACGGGGAACATGCCCTGCACCGCTTCGAAACCGTCGTAATAGTGCTTGCGATACAGCGCTTGAATCTCACCGACGTCGTCACAGGTTTCGCCGTCGGCGGGCGGCGGCATCGACGCCGCGGTCGCGTGCAGGAAGTCGGCGGTGTATTGCACCGCCGAGTGCATCATCAGGAAGCCGTCACGCAACGACCCGAGAGACCGAACGAAATCCTGCACCGCGGTGAACGCGGCCTCACCGCCCTTGCTCTCCCAGTTGGTCGTGGTGATCGTGCGCACCGCGGTCTGGAACGTCGTGCCCACCTTGTCCACCTGGTCGGCGAGCACTTTCCAGGTCGGCACCTCGGCCGCGACCTGGGACCACTGGATCCGCCTGCCGAGGTCCTGCAGATCGGTCCACGACATGCTCGCGGGCTCGCGCGCGTGGAACTTGAAGACGTCGGCGCCCTCGGCCTGGGCCAGCGGCGGGTTGGAGCTCGGCTTCTTGGCCACGTCGATGTCGTCGTCGTGCACCGTGTAGTTGCCGCCCGGAGTCTGGTAGTCCGGCGGCAGGTAGCGCGGTGCCTTGGCGGCGAGGTCTTTCATGTTCACCGCGGGCGGTGAGGTGGACACCTGACCCAGCTCGGTCTTCTTGTCCTTCAGCGCCGCGAGCTCACTGGCCGAGAGCGAATCGTTGCCGGTGTAGGTCTCGCCCGCCGCCTTGAACATGTCGCCCATGTCGTGCAGCGAATCGATGAAACGGTCGACCGAGTCGTAGGCCTGCCGGGTCTCGTCGATGAACTTGGTGCGCAGCGGCCCCGCGTGCACCTGATCGCCGCCGAGGGCATCCACGCTGTAATTGTTGAGAGCGCCGGGCTTCAGCAGCTCCTGGCATCCCTTCAGCACGGCGACGACATCGCGGCAGGCATTGGCAGCCTGCAACGCGGCACCGGTTTCGATCCGGATGCTCGCCTTGCCCGCGGCCCCATCCCACGGAGTCTTCTCTCCCACGCCCAGCTCCTCGATGCACCCAACGCCGACGCGGGACATCCCACTCGGCCGGAACCTCCGAAGCTTAGCCACCGCAATGTAATCTGCCCAGCCCCAGCATCTTCCGGCTACCATGAATTCTCGCGTCTGTCACCGAAACCGCCGCGCGCGTCGGTGGCGCACATCCGCCAACGAGACGGCCGATGCGCAGATCTGCACGCACCCACGACGGAGGTCACCGATCTGTGACAGACTCGATCGAAGCACTGAAGGCCGCCCGGGGCCACGCTCGAACGATTGATGGGGCCAGATTGACGTCGCGATGGAACTGCTCATGACCGACCTGAGTAGCCTCGAACGGCGCGTTGCGGCGGACCGCGCCAACACCAGAAGCCAAGCCCCGGACGACTACCTCCGCCTGGCGGGTTCGCTCACCGAACTGGCCCAAGGTCTGCTCGCAACCAGAGACGACCCGTCGGGACGCGACCGCACCGCAGAGGCTCTCGAGCCCGCCCAGGAAGCGGTGGCGATCCGGCTGCATTGGCTGGTCGAGGGTTATGTCTCCTATGAATACGCGGGCGCGCTGCAGGACGCGCTGCGCTTGTTCGAGCAGGCGACGCGGCTGGTCGGGCACCGCCAGCTCGCCACCAACACCATCCGCAGCGCGTGTTCGGCGTATCGGCAAGTGGCACAGGACTATCCGGACGTGCAGGCGATGTGCGCCGACGGGTTGTCCAAGTGCGGCGTGTGGTTGATGCGCCTCGATCACGAGGCGGCGGTGGCTGCCACGGAGTCGGCGGTGCGGATCCGGGCCGCGATGTACGCGCGGGCACCCGAGCAGCCGGGCAAATACCTGGCCAGCCTGAGCACGCTGTTGCGGACGCTGATGGTCGGGCGCTCCCGCAAACAGGCCATCGCCAGCTATCGCGCGCTGTACTCGGAGGTCACGTCCTCGGCGAGCACGGCGCAGCTGCGCGAAACCCGGATCGAGGACCTCGATCTCACCCTGAAGACCACCCAGGCACTGCACAAGCTCGGCGCTCCGACGCTCGAGCGCGCCGGCCGGTTGACCCAGCAGCAGATCCTGTACCAGTCGGGTGGCGACCTGGCGACCATCGACGAAATCAACTGGCGCCTCGCCCTTGTCGGCCTCAAGCCTTTGGCCGCCGGTGCCATGCCGGAGCCGCCGTCGCGGCCCGTGGAAATCACCGCGACCTACGGCGCGATCGCGGTGCGCTGCTCGGCGCCCGACGCACTGGAGCAGGTTCGGACCGCTGTCACCGCCGCCTTCGCCGCGCACGGCGCCACTCCTGTCGACGCGGGCCGGTTCGCCGGTGTGCACGAACGGCATTGGGGCGTCAAGGAACCGAAGGTCAACCCGGACACCGAACTCGGCGCCGATGTGGTGCTCGTCGAGAAGGCCTCGGGCAGCTGGGTTTCGGTGAAGAGCCTGAACTGGGAGATCGGCGCACTCGGCAAACACCCCCTGGCTGTCGCGTTGTCGGCGAAGTGGCCGGTGCTGACCGTCGCCACCATCGAGAACATCTCCTACGAGCTGTGCCTCTACGACAACGGCGTGGCCACCCAGTACGCCGCCCTCGGCCGCCCTGCGGGCCAAGCCCCACTCGACACCCCCCTGGCCCCCCTCGACTTCGCCACCCTCGCCGACTACGGCGCCGACTACGCCTCCGAAACCCAGGTCCGCGCGGCCTTCGGCAACGCGGCGATGTTCGCCAAGGTCACCGAACTACCCGGCAGCGGCATCCGCCAAGCCGCCGAAAAGGGCCCCCTCACCGACTACGGCCCCGACATCCTGTTCTTCGGCAAGGACTGACACACCGAAGCCGCTGCCCTCCAGACATCGAGGGCAGCGGCTTTTGTGTGTTCAGGAATTGCGGTTCGCGTCTCGTTTGATTCGGGCGGCGCTGCCGAAGCAGGCTGCCGCCGTCACCAGCAGGCCCGTGGTGATCGCGCTGGTGAAGCCGCTCGGCTCCATGTCGAATGCCGAGAACATCAGAATGAACAGGCCGAAGCCCACCAGTGCCGCAATTCCCCCCATGAATAGATTCTTACGTTGCTGCACTTGCTCGTCCGTCATACCGGTAAAACTATCGGTCCAGGGCGGGAAATGTAAACCGCAGCCGGACAGCGCTTTTCGTAATTCCCGGATCGTTCACAACAATGGATTGCACCCCGATTACCGTTGATTCGGGTCACCCGGCATGATCGATAGCTGTGCGAGTACTGCTGCAGCGTGTGACCACCGCCCAGGTAACAGTCGACGATCAGGTCGTCGGCCGGATCGACCCGGCCGCGACGGGCGTGCCGCACGGCCTGCTCGCGCTGGTCGGCGTCACCCACACCGACACCGAGGACATCGCGAAAACACTGGCGGACAAGGCTTTCCGGCTTCGTATCCTCGAAGGCGAGCGTTCGGCCGCCGACCTGAACGCGCCGATTCTCGTTGTCAGCCAGTTCACCCTCTACGCCAACACCGCAAAGGGACGCCGCCCCTCTTGGAACGCCGCCGCCCCGGGCCCGGTCGCCGAGCCACTGGTGGATATTTTCGCCGACACTCTGCGTGACCTGGGTGCCACCGTGGCCACCGGAAAATTCGGCGCCCACATGCACATAGACCTGACCAACGACGGTCCGGTCACCGTCCTGCTCGAAGGCTGAACTAATTGTCACCAGGCCGGTACGGGATGCCGTCGGCGGCGGGGGCGACGGCTTTTCCGATGAATCCGGCGACCACGACGAGAGTGACCACGTAAGGCAGCATGCCGAGGAATTCGGTGGGGATCGGGTTGCCGGGCATGGTGTTGAGGAACCGTTGCAGGGCGCTGGAGAAACCGAAGAGGAGGGCGGCCCACAGGGCGCCGACGGGGTTCCAACGGCCGACGATCATCACCGCGAGCGCGACGAAGCCGAGGGCCGCGGTCATGTTCTTGCTGAAGGCCACATTGTTGGCGATGGTGAAGAACGCGCCGCCGAAACCTGACAGCGCACCCGCGCAGGTGACGTTCCAGAACCGCAGCCGGTTCACGTCGATGCCGGCGGCGTCGGCGGCCGCCGGGTGCTCCCCGACGGCACGGGTCCGCAGCCCCCACCTGGTGTGGAACAGCAGGTAGGACAGCCCGAACACACAGGCCAGCGCCACGTAGACGAAGAGGTTCTGGTCGAAGAGGACCGGGCCGAGGATCGGGATGTCGGTAAGGAAGCCGAGGCCGATGTCGTGCAGGAATCCGCCGATGCGCGGCACCGTGCTCGGCTGGTTGAGTGAATGGTCCATGCGCATGAGCCGCTCGAACAGGAACCCGGTGAGGCCGAGTGCGAGCAGGTTCAGGATCACACCGGTGACCAGCTGATTCACCTCGAAACGGGTGGCCAGCCAGGCCAGCAGCAGCGTGGATATCATGCCGCTGAGTACTGCCGCGAGGATGCCGACATAGGGGTTGCCGGTGATCGAGGCGAACAGCACGGCGGTGAAGGCGCCTGCCAGGAACTGTCCTTCGATGCCGAGGTTGATGACACCGGACCGCTCACACACCACCCCGGACAGGGCGCCGAAGATGAACGGCAAGGCCAGGAACAGCGTGGTGGCCAGCACGAACTCCACCGGGAACCCGACGCCGGGCGTCACCACCCAGGACAACACCGCGATCACCAGCGCGGTCGCCGCCACCCCGACGATCACCCCGTGCATGCGCGCACTCACCGCCCGCGCGAGCATCAGCACTCCGAGCAGCACGGTGAGCACCGCGAGAGTCACAACGATGCCGAAAGTGCCGACGGTCCAGCCGCTTTCGACGGTCTGATCCAGACGGAACGTGGTGGCCCGCCCGTCGGGCATCCACAGCAACGCCGCGACGGCGAGCACCGCCCCGAGCACGACGAGCACCGCCCCACCCACCGGGTGACGCACGGTCTCGGTCACGACGACCGATTTCGATTCGGTGACAGCGGTACTCACCAGCCCCTCGCTTCCAGCGTGTTGAGCCCACCGCGCGGAGTGCGCAGGTGCAGCAGGGTTTTCACCAGGGCGGGCGCGGCGATGAACAGCACGATCACCGCCTGCAACAGCGTCGACATCTCCACCGGGATGGCGGGCTGCATGTGCAGCGTGCCCGACTTCAACGCACCGAACAGCAAGGCCGCCGCGACGATCCCACCCGGATGCGCCCGCCCGAGCAAGGCGACGGTGATGCCGTCGAAGCCGAACTCGGCAACCGTTCCGGGGTTGACCGTGTACGGATTCAACCCGAGCACCAGCGCCCCGCCGCCGATCCCGGCCAGCGCACCCGACACCCCCATCGTCGTGATGAACGTACGCCCCATGTCGATGCCCGCCGTCTGCGCCGCGTGCGGATTCGCCCCGACCGCGCGGATCCGGTACCCGAAGGTCGACTTGCGCAGCAGCCACCAGATCCCCGCCGCCAGCGCCAACGCGATCAGCAGGCCGACACTTACCCGCAGCCCCGACCCCGCCCAGCCGAGGAGACGGGGCAGCCGCGCCGAGATATCGACCGGCTTGGACACCAGCTCCTGGGAGGTCAGCGAGTGGATGAAGGTGGTGCTCAGCGCCCAGAGCAGGAAATAGGTGGCGATATTGTTCAACATGATCGACGAGATCACCTCGTGTGCGCCGGTTTTCGCCTTCAGCACACCGGGAACGGCACCGAAGATCCCGCCCGCGAGCGCACCGGCGGCCAGCGCGAGCGGCACGTGCAGCAGCGGCGGCAGATCGATCGCGAAACCGACGATCAAGGCACCGAGCATGCCGAAGATGAACTGCCCGTGCCCACCGATATTGAACAATCCGGCCCGGAACGCCAGCCCCACGGCGAGCCCGGTGAAGATCAGCGGGGTGGCGTAGGTGAGCGTCTCCGAGATCGGGCGTAGCACCTGGGCGAGGGTGGCCGTGCCGTCGAAGAACTCCTGCAGGCGGCCGATGTCGAGGACGGCGCCCTCGAACAGGTCACGGTAGGCCGTGCTCACCGCCTGCCAGGAGAAACTCAGCGCGTCGGAGGGCCGGTTGAGGAAGTAGCCCCAGGCCCGGCGCACCGACGGATCGGAAACGATGATGAGCAGCGCGCCGATCGCGAAGGCGAGCAGCAGCGAATAGATGGTCACCATCACGCTGTTGGCTTCGGTCAGATACCGGGTGAAGGTGCGGCCGAAACCTGGTCTTTCGGGCCGGGGCGATTCGGTCTCCGGCGCGGTGGTCGTACTCGGCATGGGAATCCTCGAGGATGTCGGCGCCAGTTCAGCTCGGGGTGGCGGATTCGGTGGGGCGGTGGCCTGCCATCAGCTGACCGATGATCTCGCGCGGGGTGTCCGGACCGACCTCGCCGACGATCTGCCCGTTGTGGATCACCGCGATCCGGTCGGACAGGGCGAGAATCTCGTCCAGTTCGGCGGAGATGAGCAGCACCCCGGTCCCCGAGTCACGTTCGGCGACGAGCCTGCTGTGGATGAACTCGATAGCGCCCACGTCCACCCCTCGGGTGGGCTGTGCCGCGACGAGGACCGCACGGGGACGGGAGAATTCGCGGGCGATCACCACCTTCTGCTGGTTGCCACCCGACAGCGCCGACACGAGCTCGCCCGGGCCGCGGGTGCGGATGTCGAAGTCGGCGATGGCCTTGTCCGCCAGCGTGCGGACGGCCTCGCTGTCGAGCACGCCACGATGCGACAGCGGTGCGTCGCGGTACTGGTTGAGCACGAGGTTCTCGGCCACGGTGAAGTCGGCCGCCAGCCCGTCGCGGCCACGGTCCTCCGGGATGTAGCCGAGCCCGGCGACGATGCGCCGGTACGGATCCCACGAGGTCACCGGCACCCCGCCCAGCTCGATCGTTCCGCCGTCCGGGCGAACGGTGCCGAGCACGGCCCTGGCGAGTTCGGTCTGGCCGTTGCCCTCCACCCCGGCCAACCCGACGATCTCCCCGGCGCGCACCGTGAGGTTCAGCCCGTCGAGCACCGCCGTGCCCCGCTCGCCGAGCACCGTCAGATCCTGCACCGCCAGGGCGACCTCACCTGGATCGGCGGGTGTGCGTTCGACGGTCAGGATCACCGAGCGCCCGACCATCGCCGCCGCCAGGTCGGCCTCGCTGTCCTCGGGCGAGGCCTTGGCCACCACCTTGCCCCGGCGCAGCACCGTGATGGTGTCGGCGATGGCCTTCACCTCTTTGAGCTTGTGGCTGATGAAGATCACCGACATGCCCGCGGCGGTTAGATTGCGGATGATGCCGAGCAGCTCCGCTACTTCCGGCGGGGTGAGCACGGCGGTCGGTTCGTCGAGGATCAGCAGGTCGGTGTCGCCGGAGAGCGCCTTGACGATCTCCACCCGCTGCTGCACACCCACCGGCAGGTCCTCACAGATGGCATCCGGATCGAGCGCAAGACCGTACCGATCCGACACCGCGCGCACCGCGTCACGTGCCGCCGCCCGGTCCAGAATCCCGCGCTTGGCGTGTTCGCGACCCAGCTGCACATTGTCGGCCACACTGAACGGGCCGACCAGCTTGAAATGCTGATGCACCATGCCGATTCCGGCGGCGATCGCGTCGCTGGGCGAACGGAACCGCACGGGTGCGCCGTCGATGAGGATTTCGCCGCTGGTCGGTTCGAGAATGCCGTAGAGCATATTCATCAGGGTCGATTTCCCCGCGCCGTTCTCCCCGAGAATCGCGTGCACCTGACCGGGTTCCACCACCAGGTCGACATTCTCGTCGGCCAGGAAATCGCCGAAAGCCTTTGTCAGTCCCCGTACTTCGAGTCGCATGTCGTTGTCCTCAGAGCTTGGGGGCGGCGGGTGAGTCGATCACGATCCGGCCTTCGACGATCTCGGTGCGCAGGGCCGTGAGCTCCTGTTTCAGCCGCTCGGGCACGGCACCGTCGAAATCATGGAACGGCGCGAGGCCCACCCCACCGTTGCCGAGGGTGCCGACATACCGGCCGTCTTTCGGGCCCTCGGCGAAAGCGTTGTCGATCGCGACACGCACCGCGGCGGAAATGTCCTTCATCGACGACGACAACATGATGTCTTTGTATTCGGGCACGGCTTCGTACCCGTCGGAATCGACCCAGACCATGCTCACGCCGGGCGAATCCTGCACGGCCGACGCACCACCCATGCCGACGGGACCGGCCACCGGATGAATGATGTCGGCGCCCTGGGCGATGAAATTCTCGGTCAGCGAGCGACCGGCACTGGTGTCGTCGAAATTGCCGGTGAACGAACCGTTCTGCTCGGCTACATTCCAGCCGAGCACTTCGGCACTCGTCCCGTGAACCTGGTTGTACCTGGCCACGCCTGCCGCGAAACCGTCCATGAAGATCGTCACGGCCGGAATCTGCATGCCGCCCCAGGTCGCGACACGGCCGGTCTTGGTCATTCCCGCCGCGAGATAGCCTGCCAGATAAGAGGACTGGGCGGCGTTGAACTCCATCGAATAGACGTTGTCCAACTCCACGTGCGCGTCGACGATGGCGAACCGCTGATCCGGGTACTCCCCCGCCACCTGCGCCACCGCCTCCGCCATCAGGCCGCCGACGCCGATCACCAGATCGCAGTCGTCATCGGCCGAGGCCCGCAGGTTGGGTTCGTAATCGGCGGAACTGTTCGACTGCCGGTAGGAACCGTAGGCGCCGGGGTTGGCGTCGATCGCCGCCTTCACCCCGTTCCAGCCGGATTCGTTGAACGACTTGTCGTCCACACCGCCCGCATCGGTCACCATGCAGGTCTCGAAACCGGCGTTCGCCGAACCGTAGGTATTGCCCGATCCCGTGTAGCGCGACTCGGCAGGCGGCTCACCGCAACCGACGAGCGACGCCGCCGCCGCGCAGGTAGCGACGACGGCGATCAGCGCGAAGCCAGATCTCATTACTCAGAGATACAGGATCACCCCGGCCGGGAGCCGGATTCGAAACATTACTTCACCGGAAAGTCGCGAAAGACTTACCCGGCGTCACTCCGGGCGCAGCGTGAGAATGCGCGGACCGTCCTCGGTGACAGCCACGCTGTGTTCCCAGTGCGCGGCCCGCGAACCGTCGGTGGTCACCACGGTCCAGTCGTCGTCGAGGGTCTTGGTCTCGGTGGTGCCGAGGGTGAGCATCGGCTCGATGGCCAGCACCGATCCGACCACCAGGCGCGGGCCCTTGCCCGGGGCGCCCTCGTTCGGCAGGAACGGATCCATGTGCATCTCGCGGCCGATGGCGTGGCCACCGTAGCCGTCGACGATGCCGTATTTGCGGCCGTGCACCTCTTCGGCGGCCCGGGTGCCGAGCTCGATCGCGTGCGACACGTCGGTGAGCCGGTTGCCGGGCACCATCGCGCCGATACCCGCCTCCATCGACCACTTCGTCGCCTCGCTGAGCAGACGATCGGCTTCGATGATGTTGCCGACGCCGAAGGTCCAGGCCGAATCACCGTGCCAGCCGTCGAGGATGGCGCCGCAGTCGATCGACACCAGATCGCCCTCGGTGAGAATCTCTTTCGCCGAGGGGATCCCGTGCACCACACGGTCGTTGACCGAAGAACAGATCGAGCCGGGGAAGCCGTGGTAACCCTTGAACGACGGAACCGCGCCCGCCTCCCGGATCACCTGCTCGGCGACCTCGTCGAGCTCGAGCGTCGACACCCCTGGCTTGGCGGCGTCGCGCACGGCGACCAGCGCCCGCCCGACGATCGCGCCCGCCGCCGCCATGGCGTCGAGCTCGCCCGCCGTGCGGAACGGCACGACCTTCTTCTTGCGACCGAATGCCATTACTGGCCGAGAGCCTTCAGCGCTCGCGCGTTGACGTCGTCGACCTCGCCGAGACCGTCGACGGTCACGACCAGACCGTCGTAGTACTCGAGCAGCGGCTCGGTCTCCTCGCGGTAGACCCGCAGCCGGTTGCGGATGACGTCCTCGGTGTCGTCGGCGCGGCCACGGGCGAGCATGCGCTCGACCACGGTGTCCTCGGCGACCACGAAGCACAGCACGGCATCGAGCGCGGTGCCGTGATGCTCGAGGATCTTCTTCAGCGCGTCGGCCTGGTCGACCGTGCGCGGGTAACCGTCGAGGACGAAACCGTTCGCGGCGTCCGGTTCGGCGACGCGGGCTTCGACCATGCGGTTGGTGACGTCGCTGGGGACCAGGTCACCGGCGTCCATGTACTTCTGCGCCTCGCGACCGAGGGCGGTCTGCTGGCTGATGTTCGCGCGGAAGAGGTCTCCGGTGGAGATGTGCGGAACGCCCAGCTTTTCCGACAGCAGGACGGCCTGAGTACCTTTGCCGGCACCCGGCGGACCGAGCAGAACAACTCTCACTTGAGGAACCCTTCGTAATTTCGATTCATCAGCTGGCTCTCGATCTGCTTGACCGTGTCGAGACCCACGCTGACCATGATGAGCACCGCGGCACCGCCGAAGGACATGTTCGCCGACTGGCCCGTGCTGCCGCTGCCGAGGGCGATACTCGGCAGGACGGTGACCGCGCCGAGGTAGATCGAGCCGGGCAGGGTGATGCGGCTCAGAACATAATTGAGGTAGTCGGCGGTCGGCTTACCGGGGCGGTAGCCCGGAATGAAGCCACCGAACTTCTTCATCTCGTCCGCGCGTTCCTCCGGGTTGAAGGTGATCGCGACGTAGAAGTAGGTGAAGAACACGATCAAACCGAAGTAGACGGCGATGTAGACCGGGTTGGTCGGATCGACCAGGTACTTCTGGATGATCTCCTGCCACCAGCTCGGGTCCGTCGCGGTGCTCGACGAGGTGAGCTGCGAAATCAGGTTGGGCAGGTAGAGCAGCGAAGACGCGAAGATCACCGGGATCACACCGGCCTGGTTGACCTTCAGCGGCAGATAGGTCGAGGAGCCGCCGTACATCTTGCGGCCGACGACGCGCTTGGCGTACTGCACCGGGATCCGGCGCTGACCCTGTTCGACGAAGACCACCGCGACGATGATCAGCAGCACACCAACACACACGAGGCTGAAGATCATGGCGCCACGGGTATCGAGAATGGCCTTGCCGTCGAGCGGGATACGCGCGGCGATACCGGCGAAGATCAGCAGCGACATGCCGTTACCGACACCGCGCTCGGTGATCTGCTCGCCGAACCACATCACCAGGGCCGCACCGGCGGTCATCACCAGCACGATGACGATCATGCCGAAGATGCCGGTGTCCTCGAGGATGTCTTCCTGGCAGCCCTGCAGCAGCTGACCGCGAGCGGCGAGCGCGACGAGACCCGTGGCCTGCAGGATCGCCAGGGCGATCGAGAGGTAGCGGGTGTACTGCGTCATCTTGGTCTGGCCGGCTTGGCCTTCCTTGCGCAACTCCTCGAAGCGCGGGATGACCACGGTCAGCAGCTGGATGATGATGCTCGCGGTGATGTACGGCATGATGCCGATCGCGAACACCGAAAGCTGCAGTAGCGCACCACCGGAGAACAGATTGATGAGCTGGTAGATACCGGCGGATTCGCCACCGGAGACCAGCTTCACGCATTCCTGGACGTTCTGATAGTTGACGCCGGGGGACGGCAGCGCGGCACCCAACCGGTACAGCACGATCAACCCCAGCGTGAAGAGAATCTTCCGCCGTAAGTCCGGAGTCCGGAAGGCCGATACGAAGGCGGAAAGCACAGATCCTCCTGGCGAACGACATGGTCATGCCATGCGACTGAACCAACACGGCGTCGTGGTGGAGACGTCAGCCGATGACGAGCTTGGCAGACAACACTTGTTGAGACTCTACAGTGACACCGGACGAGTGCTCGACTCGTCCGGTGTCGCTGTGACTACAGTACCGTCAGGCCAGTTCGGTGACGGTGCCACCGGCAGCGGTGATCTTCTCCTTGGCGGAGCCGGTCACCTTGTCGGCGGTCACCTGCACGGCGACGGAGATGTCGCCGTCACCGAGGACCTTCACCAGCTCGTTCTTGCGAACGGCGCCGGCCGCGACGAGCTCGGCCTTACCGACCGTGCCGCCTTCGGGGAACAACTCCGCGATGCGGCCCACGTTCACAACCTGGTACTCCACGCGGAAGCGGTTGGTGAAGCCCTTCAGCTTCGGCAGGCGCATGTGCAGCGGCATCTGGCCACCCTCGAACGCCGCGGGGACGTTCTTGCGGGCCTTGGTGCCCTTGGTACCACGACCGGCGGTCTTGCCCTTGGAACCCTCACCGCGACCCACCCGGGTCTTCTCGGTCTTGGAACCCGGCGCAGGACGCAGGTGGTGCAATTTGATGGTCATGTCAGACCTCCTCAACTGTTACGAGGTGGCGCACGACATTGATCAGACCGCGGTTCTGAGCGTTGTCCTCACGAACCACCGACTGGCGGATCTTCCGCAGGCCGAGGGTACGCAGGCTCGCGCGCTGGTTCGCCTTGGCACCGATCGTGCTCTTGATCTGGGTCACCTTGAGATCTGCCATGTCAGGCTCCCTGTCCCGCACGCGCACGCAGCATGCCCGCCGGAGCGACGTCCTCGATCGGCAGACCGCGACGCGCGGCAACCTCTTCGGGACGCTGGAGCATCTTGAGCGCGGCAACCGTCGCGTGAACGACGTTGATCGCATTGTCGCTACCGAGCGACTTGGCCAGAATGTCGTGAATGCCAGCGCATTCGAGCACGGCACGCGCCGCACCACCGGCGATCACACCGGTACCGGGCGAAGCCGGACGCAGCATGACCACACCGGCCGCCGCCTCACCCTGAACCGGGTGGGTGATGGTCGAGCCGATCATCGGGACGCGGAAGAAGCTCTTGCGAGCCTCCTCGACACCCTTCTGGATGGCCGCGGGAACTTCCTTGGCCTTGCCGTAGCCGACGCCGACCAGACCGTTGCCGTCACCGACGATCACGAGGGCGGTGAAGCTGAAGCGACGACCACCCTTCACGACCTTGGAGACGCGGTTGATCGCGACTACGCGCTCGAGCTGGTTCTTCTCGGCCGCGTTGTCCCGACGGTCGCCGCCGCCGCGACGATCGCCGCCACCGCGACGGTTGCCCTCGGGGCCACCGCTGGGGTTGTTGTTGTTCTGTCCGGCGGGTCCGTTGCCGCCGTCACGCCGCTGACGTCCCGGCATCAGACGTTCCTTCCGTTCGAAAATTCAGTCATCAGAACTTCAGCCCACCTTCACGAGCGGCATCGGCCAGCGCCGCGATGCGGCCGTGGTAGTCGTGACCACCACGGTCGAACACGACCGACTCGATACCGGCAGCCTTGGCGCGCTCGGCGATCAGCTGACCGACCTTGGCGCCCTTGGCGGACTTGTCGCCCTCCAGCGCACGCACATCGGCCTCGATCGAGGACGCGGCGGCGATGGTCTTGCCGACCGAATCGTCGACGAGCTGAGCGTGCAGGTGCCGCGAGGAACGGTTGACGACCAAGCGGGGACGCTCGGTGGTGCCGACGACCTTCTTACGCAGACGGAAGTGACGGCGGGTCTTCGACAGACGACGCTTCGTCGATGCGTCCTTGCCCAGCGGAATCCGCTTGGCCTTCTGGTTAGCAGTTTGCGCCATGATCACTTACCCGTCTTTCCGACCTTGCGGCGAACGACCTCGCCGGCGTAGCGGATGCCCTTGCCCTTGTACGGGTCGGGCTTACGCAGTCCGTGGATCACAGCGGAGATCTGGCCGACCTTCTGCTTGTCGATCCCGGAAACCGAGAACTTGGTGGGCGATTCCACCGCGAAGGTGATGCCCTCCGGGGCCTCGATCGGCACCGGGTGGCTGTAGCCGAGGGCGAACTCGAGGTTCGAACCCTTGGCCTGAACGCGGTAACCGACGCCGAAGATTTCCATCTTCTTCTCGTAGCCCTTGGTGACACCCTCGATCATGTTGGCGATCAGGGTGCGGCTCAGGCCGTGCAGCGAACGGTTGGCGCGCTCGTCGTTGGGACGGGCGACCACGAGCTGGTTGGCTTCGTCTTTGCTGACGGTGATCGGCTCGGCGACGGTGTGCGACAGGGTGCCCTTGGGACCCTTCACCGTGACGACCTGGCCGTCGATGCTGACGTCGACACCGGCCGGGATTGCGATGGGGTTTTTACCAATACGCGACATTAGTCCAGACCTCCCTTACCAGACGTAGGCGAGGACTTCGCCCCCGACGCCCTGTTTGGCCGCTTGCCGGTCGGTGAGCAGGCCGGTCGACGTGGAGATGATCGCCACGCCGAGGCCGCCGAGGACCTTGGGCAGGTTGGTGGACTTCGCGTACACACGCAGACCCGGCTTCGAGACGCGACGCAGGCCCTGCAGGCTGCGCTCACGGCTCGGGCCGTACTTCAGATCGACGACGAGGGCCTTGCCCACCGGCGCGTCTTCGGTGCGGTAATCGGCGATGTAACCCTCGCGCTTCAGGATCTCGGCGATGTTCGCCTTGAGCTTGGAGTGCGGAGCCTTCACCTGATCGTGGTACGCCGAGTTGGCGTTGCGCAGACGCGTCAAGAAGTCTGCGATCGGATCAGTCATGGTCATGGTTAGACCTCGACACCTTTCTCGCTGCGGTTCCCATGCAGCATCTCCCCGCTTTCGCGAGGCGACCGTGGGCCTACAACAATTCGGCTGGTCCGGGCGGCACTTACCGACCGGATGAGTACTCTTCACGAGCGCTCGGCGCCCGGCACGATCCACCCACGTCGAGCGTGGAGCGGACACAGATCTGCCCAGGCAACCGCTCTAGTGTAGGCAACGCCGTGGTCAGGACAAAATCCGGGGTCAGGACGCGGGCTCGTTCGATCGCGAGGTGGCCAGGATCGCCGATGCCGAGACACCGGTGGCCACGATCAGCATCATCTCACCACCGACCAGCATGCTCATCACGCCACCGAGCAGCGCGCCCGTCGCGAAGGCGGCGTACTGCAGGCCGTAACCGAGCCAATCCCGCACACTGCCGCCGCTGACGTGACTCTCGATGCCCTGGCCCAATTTCACCACCGTTCCGGTGACGTAACTGAGCGGGACGCTGACCTCACCGTTCTTGACGAACGCGGTGTTGAGCGCGCCGACCGCGAACGCGACGAACATGATCGGGACGAAACCCAGCTCCTGCCCGCCGGTTCGGCTCACCACGTAGTCGACCACCACCGCGGCGGCCAGGGCGACCGTGGTCACCACCGAGGCGCCGTAGTGGCCGTTGCGCCACAGCCGACGTCGCAGCAACGAGGCCACGAAGACGCCGAGTCCGAAGGCGAACAGCAGCGATATCGCCCCGATGGCCAGCAGATAGTCGCCGTCGAACCAGCCGAGGAGCGCGCGTTCGGTATTCCCGGTCATGAATGTCACGAAGTATCCGGCGGAATGTGTATAGGCCGCTGCGCCGATAAATCCCGCCAATATCGAAAGAAACGCCACCATTGTCGTCGCCCCTGCCGGTATACCCCGCAGCGGCTGGCGGTTACCCAGGTCACGTGCTCTTTTTACTGTGGTCGCAGTCACAATCCCACATCCTTCGCATCGAATCGAATCGGGGATCGACTTTGACCCTTCCCGCTGTCGTGACAACCCCGACCGTAGCGAGAAGTGGAATTGGCGGCCATTGCTCGGATCACATTCTCGGAGAAGACACAGGATTATCAGGTTCCGGTAATACACAGGTAACCCGGAAATTCCCGATGAATTCTGTGTGACTTTTATGAATCCACCGCACTACACGGTGTGGCGTCGAAACAGGTTCGGCGACAACCGATTTCCCCAGGTGGGGGTGTGGTAGCTTCACGGAGTTCGTCGGATCTGCGCAGGAGGCTCGGCAGGTGTTTTCGCGCTCGGTGCGCCGTGGAACTCGCCGAGGCGGCTTCTACGCGCTGGCTGTTCTGCTCGGTGTCGGTACATTCGCGTTTCCCTCCCCCGCTCGCGCCGCCGACGCCTATGTCGACCGGCTCGCCGAATCGGCGGCGACTCCCGAGTTGAGCTGGTCGGACTGCGACGAGGGTTTCCAGTGCGCGTTGGCGCGCGTCCCCCTTGATTACAACGAACCGGCGGGTGCGCAGCTCGAGCTGGCCACCATCCGGCTTCCCGCGAGCGATCCGAGCAGGCGCCTCGGCACCTTGTTCGTGAACTTCGGCGGTCCGGGGCCCTCGGGCGTCGACCGATTGCGGGAACGGGCGCGCTGGCCGTGGCTGTTCTCCGAGGAGCTTCGCGCGCGCTTCGATCTGGTGTCGTGGGACCCGCGCGGGGTCTCACGCAGTGCGGGTGTGCACTGCTTCGCCACGGCCGAGGAACAGGCCGAATACTTCGGCACCTTCCCGGGGACACCCACCGACCCGGGTCAGGAAGCGGACTTCTTCGCGCGTTCGGCCGATCTCGCCGCACGCTGCGGCCAGGTGGCGGGCCCGGTCCTGAATCACGCGTCCACCGCCAACACCGCCCGTGACCTGGAGCTGCTGCGCCGCGCGGTCGGCGACAACGCGCTGACGTATCACGGCATCTCCTACGGCACCCAGGTCGGCGCGGTCTACGCGAACATGTTTCCGCGCCGGGTACGCGCGATGGTGTTCGACGGTTCGCTCGACTTCGAGGGCAATGCCGACGGGCACGGCGCGGAGGGCACCCACCTTCCCCTCGACACCAGGCAGGGTGTCGCGGTCGGCATCGCCGAGACCTTCGACGCGTTCCTGCGCGAATGCTCGGCGGCCGGCCCGCGCTGCGCGTTCGCCGCGGGCGATCCGAAGCTGAAGTGGATCGCGTTGGCCGAACGGGCCCGCCACGCCCCCATCGTGCTCGACGGAACACCATGGACGTTCTCGCAGGTGGTGACCACCGCGGGCAGCCTGTCGCGCCCCGAAACCTACGCCGATCTGGCGACCCTGCTGCAGCAGCTGTTCGACGCGGCGACCAGCGCCCCCGCCCTCGTCCCCGACTCGCTGTTCGACCCCGCCTACCCCGCCAACCGGGCCGAAGCGTTCTACGCCATCCAGTGCTCAGACAGCATGGTCCCGACCGAACCCGCGGCCTACAGTCGCGTCGCCGCCGTCGAAGACCTGCACAACCCGTACTTCGGCCGCACCGCCGTCTTCAACGCCATGCCCTGCGCGTTCTGGCCGGCCCGCGACGCCGACCGCTACACCGGCCCGTGGAACCGGCAGACGGCCGCCCCCATCCTGGTCATGAACAGCCGCTACGACCCCGCGACCCCACTGCACGGCGCCTACGCGGGCGCCGCGCAACTCGCCACCGCCCGAGTCCTGGTGATCGAAGGCACCGGCCACAGCAGCATGTACGTCCCCAGCACCTGCGCCGAACAAGCCAAACGCGACTACTTGTTCACCGGCCAACTCCCACCCGACGACTTGCGCTGCGGCACCGACCACTCCCCCTTCCCCTGACCCGTACCTATCCTTGCGCCATGACGAACGCGCACGACCAGCGCCCGCAGCTGCCCGAATATATGACGTGGGAGGAACTCGAGCAGCAGCCCGAGGAAATCGCCTCGCACATCGAACTGTGGAACGGTCGTGTGGTCTGGACGCGACGTGGACCAGGCGAGCATCAGGAAGCGAGCAACCTGTTGTGGAGCGCTCTTCGGCGCGACGCCGAGTACGCGATGGACAGCAGACCCGACGAGTGCTGGCAGGTTCGCACCGAGACCAACGTCTTCTTCGGCCGGGAGGGCAAATCCGACTTCGTAACACCGGATTTCATGGTCCACCGATGCCTGGACGAGCCTTACGCCTACGTCCGCGCGGACGACGCGCTGCTGGTCGGCGAGGTCCTCTCCCCATCGAACACCGCCGCCGAAATGGAAGCCAAGAAGGCCAAATACGCGGCAGCGGGAATTCCCTGGTACTGGGAAGTCACCCTGCATCCGCGGCGCAGTGAAATCGCCTACGTGCAGGCATTCGGCCTCGAATCCGGTACCGGTCCCTTGCCCGCGGGTGTATCACCGCTGCACAAGGCCAACTACATCTTGGTCGGCGCATGGTCGCCGGGCGATTCCACCGAGATCACCATCGGCTTCCCGTTCCCGATCACCATTTTGTGGCGAGATCTGGCGCTCTGAGCAGAGTTGGAAACGCGCGAAGGCACGGACTTCGGTCGGAAGTCCGTGCCTTCGTACGATATTCGCCTAGGTGGCTGCGCTCACGAGGAGCGCGGGGTCACCAGGAGCTCTTGTGCACGCCCGGGAGCTCACCGCGGTGGGCCATTTCGCGCAGGCACACGCGGCACAGGCCGAACTTGCGGTAGACCGCGTGGGGGCGGCCGCAACGCTGGCAGCGGGTGTAGGCGCGGACGGCGAACTTCGGCTTGGCCTCCGCCTTGATGCGCAGTGCTTTCTTAGCCATGTGCTCAGTTCTCCTTGAACGGGAAGCCGAGGTGCTTCAGCAGCGCGCGGCCTTCTTCGTTGTTGGTCGCCGTGGTCACCACGGTGATGTCCATACCGCGCGGGCGGTCGATGGAATCCACGTCGATCTCGTGGAACATCGACTGCTCGCTCAGGCCGAACGTGTAGTTGCCGTTGCCGTCGAACTGCTTCGGCGACAGGCCGCGGAAGTCGCGGATACGGGGCAGCGCGATGGAGACCAGACGGTCCAGGAACTCCCACATGCGGTCGCCACGAAGGGTGACCTTGGCGCCGATCGGCATGCCCTCACGGAGCTTGAACTGCGCGATCGACTTGGTGGCCTTGCGGATCTCCGGCTTCTGGCCGGTGATCAGCTCGAGGTCCTTGACGGCACCGTTGATCAGCTTCGCGTCACGGGCGGCGTCGCCGACACCCATGTTGACGACGACCTTGACCACGCCGGGGATCTGCATCACGTTGGCGTACTCGAACTCGCTGTTCAGCGCGTCCTTGATCTCGGCGCGGTAGCGCGCCTTCAGCCGGGGCTGAGTCTGCTCAGAGGTGGTCATGTCAGATGTCCTTCCCGTTCTTACGGGAGATCCGAACCCGCTTGCCGGTGGTTTCGTCGGTGCGGTAGCCGACGCGAGTCGGGTTTCCGTCGGAGTCGACGACCATCACGTTGGAAACCTGGATGGGGGCTTCCTGGGTCACGATGCCACCCGAGGAGGCGCCACGCTGGTTGGCGGAATCCGCGACGTGCTTCTTGATGCGGTTCACGCCTTCGACGAGAACCTTGCCGGTCGCCGGGTAGGCCTGGATGACCTTGCCCTTGGCGCCCTTGTCCTTGCCCGAGATGACGAGCACGGTGTCACCCTTGTGCACCTTCATGTCAGAGCACCTCCGGGGCCAGCGAAACGATCTTCATGAAACGCTTGTCGCGCAGCTCACGGCCGACGGGGCCGAAGATGCGGGTGCCGCGCGGATCGTTGTCCGCCTTGATCAGCACAGCGGCGTTCTCGTCGAACTTGATGTAGGAACCGTCCGGACGGCGGCGCTCCTTGACGGTGCGCACGACGACAGCCTTGACGACGTCGCCCTTCTTGACGTTCGCGCCGGGGATGGCGTCCTTGACGGTGGCGACGATGATGTCACCGATACCGGCATAGCGACGCGACGAGCCACCGAGCACGCGGATGCAAAGGATTTCCTTCGCCCCGGTGTTGTCGGCGACGCGCAGTCGCGACTCCTGCTGAATCACTTCAGCACCTCCTGGACCTGGATGTATACGTACGCCGGATTGCCGACCCGACGCACATGGTCAGTCACCCACCAGACGCGCGCCTGCCAGCGGTTTGTCCACCACTGGGGGTTCACGGCCGGATTGCGAGGGCAGAGCTCCCGCAGGCAACCGGTCTAGTGTAGGTGAACCCCCAGGTCGACCCAAATCGGGGGTCGTCGGCCAATTTGAAGTGAATATGTTTCAAACTGCCGTGCGCGAGTGTGCCCCGTTGTTACGGTCCCCCTGCTCGTCGCGGGGACGAGCCGACGAGGAGCCACCATGAAACTCACCCAAGCGTGCACCGCCTTCGCCGCCGTCCTCACGGTGTTCGCACCGCAGGCCGCCGCCGGGCCCGTCATCGACATGCTCACCGACACGATGACCGTCGGTTGCACCTCGAAGATCGACGTCGTCGGCCTCGACGACTACGTCGGCGCCCAGGTCGACTTCGTCGCCAACGGCAAGTTCTTCGCCAGCGACACCGTCGACCTCGAGGTCACCGTCGGCGGCGTCACCGTTGCCAAGGCCACCGCGTTCTACCACGTGGAATCCGAGGTCGACGTGCAGTTGACGGCGCTGCTGCACGCCACCGGCATGCCGCTGGTCTCCAAGCGCGTGCCGACGGTCATGCGAATCATCAACGCGGGCAGCGGTTTGGCCTGTGACCTGGTGACGGGCAGCGCGGGCAGCTCTTCCTGATCGCCACAGCCCCCGAGACGGCGCCGCGCCGGTAGCCTGTGCGAGCTGGATCGCGAACGAGCACGGGTGCGGTTGCCGCATCGGGGAAGGAAGTCCTGTGACACAGTCCGGCCGTCCGTCGGTTGTCGACCGCCGCGCATTCCTGGCCGCCCTCGGGTTGGTGCCGGTGGCCGTCGCCCTGGCATCGTGCTCGTCCGACGCACCCGCGGCGCAGTTGAACGGTGTGGATCTGAGCGGGGGCGATCCGGCGATCCGCCCGCAGGACGACCTGTACCGCCATGTCAACGGCGCCTGGCTGCGCGACTACCAGCTGCCGCCGGACAAGGCCTCGGTCGGCGCGATCACCGACGCCAACGACCGGACCCTCGATCAGCTGCGCGCGATCATCGAATCCATCTCCGATCCCGAGCCGGGTTCGGAGGCGCAGCAGATCAAGGATCTCTACGACGCGCGCCTGGACCTCGACGAGATCGAGCGCCTCGGCATCACGCCACTGGCCGGATTGTTCGCCGCGATCGACAAGGCGCCGGGCAAACCCGAGCTGGCCAAGGAGATGGCCATCGCGCCGATCGCGGGCCTGATCGGGATGGGTATCGGCATCGACCGGAAGAACTCCAAGGCCTATATCCCCAGCGTCGGCCAGTCGGGCCTGATGCTCGGCGAGCAGTACTACCGCAAGCCGGAGTTCGCCGAGCAGCTGGCGGGCTACCAGGTGTACCTGGAGAAACTGGCGCAGGGCATCGGCCTGCCCGACCCGGCCGGGGTGGCCCAGCGCGTGCTCGACCTGGAGAAGCGCATCGCGGCAGCGCACTGGGACAGCGTGCGGCTGCGCGACACCGACGCCACCTACAACCTGATGAGCTGGGACGAGCTCACCAAGCTGGGACCGCAGTTCGACTGGGACCCCTGGCTTTCGGGCATGACCGAGCGGCCCAAGTCGCTGTTCGACAAGATGGTCGTCGGGCAGCCGTCGTTCGTCACCGCGGCCGCGCAGCTGTGGAGCGAGGTGGACATCGCCCTGTGGCGCGATTACCTCAAGCTGCACGTCGCCGACACCTACGCACGGTTCCTGCCCAAGGCGATCGCCGACGCGCGCTTCGAATTCGTGGGGCGGGTGATGGCCGGGCTGGAGGAGAAGCCGGAGATGTGGCGCTCCGCGGTGGGCGTCGTCGACGACAACCTGGGCGAGCCGCTCGGAAAGCTGTACGTGGACAAGCACTTTCCGCCCTCGGCGAAGGAACGCGCCAAGGAGATGGTCGCCGATGTCACCGCCGCGTGGCGCGACAACTTCACCGATTCCACCTGGATGTCGCAGGCCACACGGCAGGCCTCGATCGCCAAGCTGGACAAGATCGTCGCCCAGATCGGCTACCCCGACAAGTGGGTCGACTACTCCTCGGTGCAGATCAAGCGCGGCAAGCTGATCGAATCCCTGCTCGCGATCAACGCTTTCGAGTCCAAGCGCGCGTTCGCCCGGCTCGGCACCGAGGTCGACCGCTCGGAGTGGGGCATGTCGCCGCAGACGGTGAACGCCTACTACAGCGCGACGACCAACCAGATCGTCTTCCCCGCCGCCTACCTGCAGCCGCCGTTCTTCGACAAGGACGCCACCGACGCGGTGAACTACGGCGCGGTCGGCTCGACGATCAGCCACGAGATCGGCCACGGCTTCGACGATCAGGGCTCCAAATACGACGGTGACGGCAACCGCCGCGACTGGTGGCAGCCGGAGGATCGCGCCGCGTTCGACGCCAAGACCCAGCAGATCATCGCGCAGTACGACGTGCTCGTCCCCGAGGGCGCACCGGAGGGGCAGCACGTGAACGGCGCGCTGACCGTCGGCGAGAACCTCGCCGACCTGCGCGGCCTGCAGATCGCGCTCGAGGCGTACAAGAAGGTGGCGCAGCGGTCCGGCGAGACGCCCGATTTCCGCTCGGTGTTCCTGTCGTGGGCGCGGCAGTGGCGCGACAAGCAGACCGTCGAGGCCACCCTGCAGGGCCTGCAGGACACCCACTCCCCCAACGAATTCCGCTGCAACCAGGTGGTGCGCAATATCAACGAGTTCTACACGACCTTCGATGTGAAGGAAGGCGACAAGCTGTTCATGCCCGCCGACCAGCGCGTCGCTCTGTAGACGGGGCTTGCACCCTCCCGATTCGCCGTAGGTTAGCCTAGGCTGACCTAAACCTGCTCGATGGAGGATGCGCTCATGACGTCAGTTCGGACTTCACGCGGCTGGCGGCGCGCCGCCGTGGCCGCGCTCGCCGGTGCGCTCGCCTTCGGTGTCGTCGCCTGTGGTTCCACCGAGGACGAGGCGGGCTCGGGCGAAGCGGTGACCATCACCCACGCCCGCGGCGAGACCACCGTCACCGGGACGCCGAAAAAGATTGTCGCCCTCGGCAATCAGTGGCTCGATTCCACGCTGGCGCTCGGCGTGGTGCCCGTCGGCTACATCGACAACGTCTCCGCGCTGTCCAAGAGCACCCCGCCGTGGACGCCCGACAGCCTGAAATCCGCGACCGCGCTCAACACCCAGGGCAGCGTCGCCGAGCAGGTCGCCGCGCTGGAACCCGACCTGATCCTGGCCGACCCGTTCATCGCCGATCAGAAGACCTACGACGACCTGTCGAAGGTGGCGCCGACCATTCCCGCGCTCACCAAGGACGCCGTCACGCCGTGGCAGGACCAGGTCACGGCCCTCGGCAAGGTGCTGCACAAGGAGTCCGACGCGACCGCGACGATCAAGAAGGTCGACGACAAGATCGCCGCCATCACCACCGCCAACCCGGGTCTGAAGGGCAAGACCTTCGCCAGCACCTGGCTGGCCAGCCCCGCCCAGTTGATGGTGCTCACCGACCCCGACGACGGTTCGGCCAAGGTGTTCACCCAGCTCGGCATGTCGATCCCGGCGAACCTCACCGCGCAGCCCGCCAACCAGGGCCGGCTGGCTTTGTCGCCGGAGCGCGTCGACGAGCTCACCGCCGATCTGCTGCTGGCCGGCTACTCCCCCGGTCTCGACGAGAAGTACCGGCAGCTGCCGGGTTACGCGGATCTGCCGTCGGTGCGCAAGGGTTCGGTGGTGTTCCTGACCACGCAGGAGATCAGCGCGATCAACCAGCCGAGTGCCCTGTCGGTGCCCTACATGCTCGACAAGCTCGAACCCGCGTTCGCCGCCGCCGCGAAATAAGCTCCACCCACAACTCGAGGATTCACCGTGCTTGCCTCCCCCTATCCCGCCCAGACTCGGTTCGCCCTCCGCGCGGGCGTCACCTGTTTGACCACGCCGGCCGGTGCGGTGCTGCTCAATCCGCCGCGCAACGAGAAGCTGACCGGTCTGGGCGCGGGGGCACTGCAGGCACTGAAAACCCTGAACCAGGGCCCGGCGACGGCCGCCGAGATGGCGACCGCAGCCGCCGGTGACGACATCACCGGCCTGATGCGCAAGCTCACCGACGGCGGCTGGCTCGCGGTGACCGTGCGCGACGGCGGCCGCGATCTCTACAGCATCCGCCCGTTCGCCCAGCCCGCGCCCCGGCCCGAGGTCGCGTTGCCGACCTGGTCGGCCACGCTGTCGAAGTTCGCCGTGCTGCACCGCGACGCGCAGGGTTTCGTGCTCGAGCATCCGCGCTCGTGGTGCGATCTGCGCATCCACGATCCGCGCCTGCTCGCCCTGCTCGACGGCCCGCTCGCCGCCGACTCGCCGGTGGCCGCCGCGGTGAAGTCGCAGTTCATGGCGGATCTGCAGTGGTGCGGGTTCCTCGTCGACGGTGACGAGGAGGAGCACGAGTTCACCACCCGCTCCTGGAACGCGCCCGACCTGTGGTTCCACCGGCGCAGCACGCTCGGCGCCCGCACGGTCACCTGGGACGATTTCGGGCCGACCCGCTGGGCCGAGGGCAAGTTCCCCGAATTACCCGCTCGCCGAGCGCCTTTCGCCGGTGACCCGATCTTCCTGCCCAAGCCCGACCTGGTCGCGCTTCGCGTCGGTGACCCGAGCCTGTCGGCCGCCCTCGAGGACCGCGTCTCCACCCGCGCCTTCGACGACAGCGCCCCCGTCACCGCCGCCCAGCTGGGCGAGCTGCTCTTCCGCAGCGCCCGCACCCGCGAGGACGGCTCCCGCCCCTACCCCTCCGGCGGCGGCGCCTATGAGCTCGAGGTCTACCCCGTGGTGCGCAGTGTGGCGGGCCTGGAAAGCGGGATGTACCACTACGATTCGGTCGATCACGCCCTGCGCCACGTGGCCCCCTTCGACTCCCCCGCCGTCCAGAAACTGGTGAAGTCCACCTCGGCCACCCTGGCCGGTGGCGCGGAACCCCAAGTGGTCCTGCTGGTTTCGGCCCGCGCGGGCCGGGTGATGTGGAGCTACGAACAGGTCGCCTACGCCAATATCCTCAAGCACGTCGGCGTCTTCATGCAGACCGTCTACCTCTCGGCCACCGCCATGAACCTCGGCGTAGTCGCCCAGGGCTTCTCCGACACCTCCGCCTTCGCCACCGCCACCGGCATCGACGAACTCGAGGAATGCAACGTCGGCAGCATCATCGTCGGCTCGCCTGTGCGCTGAGGACACCCTCCTGCGAGAGCTACGCGATCACCGGCCCGGCCACCACGCAGCTCGGCACCGGCATGGTGGCCATCGCCGACGCCATCCAGGACCGCCGAGCAAAGTGCACAGGTTGCGCTCGCGATGTGGGGATCGAGAGCCTAGCGGCCTGCCCAACTCCATAGAACCACCCGACACCGGTAGTATCATCAATGTTACTAACATCAATGATAGGGGTAGTCGTGGACTTCGTCGGTCGATGGCGTGAGTTGCGGACCCTCGATGAGGCGTTGGACGGGGTTCGTGCCTCGATCGGCAGCGCGAAACCGGGGCGCTGCCTCATCCTGCGTGGCCGTCGGCGGATCGGGAAGTCCGCTCTGGTGGAGGAGTTCACTCAGCGCAGCGGTGTGCCGAATATGTTCTACACCAGCGAGATCGGTGTCGGGACTGATCCGCTCATCGAATTCTCCGACACCGTGGCGCGCTCCTCGCTTCCCGATGCCGACATCTTCGCGGAGGCACTGCCGGCGAACTGGACCGCCGCGCTGCGGCAACTCGCGGGCATTCTGCCCGACGATCAGCCGAGCATCGTTGTCCTCGACGAGTTGCCGTACCTGATGGACGAATCCGGCGCATTCGAGAGCGTCCTTCAGCGAGCATGGGACCGCGAGCTGTGCCGCAAGCCGGTGCTGTTGATCCTGATCGGCTCCGACCTCGCCATGATGCAGGCGCTCACCTCGTACGGTCGCCCGTTTCATCAGCGCGGCACCGAGATGCGCCTCGGCCCGCTCAATCCCGCGGACGTCGCGACCATGACCGGGGCCGACGCTGCGGCGGCCTTCGACGCCACCCTGATCACCGGCGGGCTCCCCATCATCTGCGCTCGGTGGCGGACCGGTGAGGATATGTGGGACTTTCTGCAGCGCGAGCTGGCCGACCCGGTCAGTCCGCTGGTCGTCTCGGCGCAACTGTCGTTGGCCGCCGAATTTCCCGAGCACACGCTGGCACGACAGGTTCTTTCGGCGATCGGAAGCGGGGAACGCACGTTCGCCAATATCGCCCGAGCAGCAGGGGGCCTGGCAGCGACGAGCCTGACGCGCGCGCTGAACCTCTTGGTGAACAAAGGTATTGTCGCCGCCGAGCTGCCCGTCAGCTTGACTCCATCGAAAGACCGCCGTTACCGGATTACCGACTCTTATCTGCGATTCTGGCTGACATTCCTCGGTCCCTACCTTCCCGAACTGGACCGCCTGCGCGCCGATCTCACTCTGCACAGGATTCGCCGGGGCTGGTCGAGTTGGCGTGGGCGCGCGGTGGAGCCGCTGATTCGCGAGTCGCTCTCCCGGCTCCTACCGGCCGAGGGCGTACCGGCCGTCCCCGTGATCGGCGGGTACTGGACCCGGACCAACGACGTGGAGATCGATATCGTCGGCGCCGACCGGGAGCCTGTCGCCCAGGAGTTGGCGTTCCTCGGCTCCATCAAATGGCTCGAGAACTCCCCTTTCGACGTCCATGACCTCACTGACCTACAGAACCACCGGTTTCGGTTGACCGATGCGGCGGTCCCGCTGATCGCTGTCAGCCGTTCCGGGTTCGCCACGGACCACCTCGCGGCCGGCTTCGGTCCTGCGGATCTGCTCGCGGCCTGGCAGCCGCCCGGAGGACGATGAGGGTTCGACTTCGCTCCGGCTCGGTCAGGGGGTTCCCGGGACCGAAGACAAATAGAGGGCGGGGGCTGCCGGTTGATCGAGGGAACCGGGTGGCGGTGGGGTGCGTCTAAGTTTGTAGCGGTGGGATTCGGCCGTGGGCGATCAGGTAGGAGTGCTGTGCGTAGCGTTGGGGTGATGCGGGCCGTGCTGTGTGGTGCGGTCGGGGCGGCGGTGCTTGCCGGGTGTGGGGAGAGTACTGAAGGGCCAGCCGGGCCGACTACGACCGTGCCGGATCCGGACACGATCGAGGTGTTCAACCCGTGCCGGGGGGCGTTGTCGGATGAGGTGCTCACCAGCGTCGGTCTCGACCCGTCGACCAAAGGCGTGTTGACCGACCCGCCGACTGGTGTTTCGGCTTGGCGCGTCTGCAATTGGATCCCGCTCGATGATCGCTACGGCTCGGGAAAGCGCACGGTCGGTGTGTTCTCGACCAGTCACACACTGGATGACGCGCGGAAGAAGACCAGCGCTGTGGTCATCCGCGAGACCTCTGTCAACGAGCGAGCGGGACTGGTGTCCAAGGAGTCGAGCGACCCCGATGCCTGCTTTGTGTCCTTCGAGGCCGAACAGGGCATGTTCGAGGTCCGCACCTCCTGGTTGAGTACTGAAGGCCCCCGGGTCGGGGATCTGTGTGAGATGTCGGAAAAATACGCGGCGGCACTCGAGCCGCACTTGCCGAAGTAAGTTGGGGGCGCAGATGACACAGGACCACGCCAATTACTGGCAGACCATGAAGACCCAGGCTATCAACGGGGAGTTCAAACTCGAGGAAGATTTGGGGCAAGCTCTCGCCGCTGTGGTCGATCAGTACGTGACCGATCTCGAGCGGCAGCGGGACTTCGCTCGTTCTCTCGTTCGCCTGACCGGCTGGGGAAGCCTCCCCTCCGCCGACGCGATCCGCGGCAAATACGAGAACAAAGCAGTAGCCGGCGGCTCACACGACCCCGACGACTCCGCCGTGAAACGCCTGGATCAACACATCGCCATCGCCCGCGACCAGCGCGACACCTTCCTCGCCGCCATCGGCAAGCTACAGGCTGTCGATCAGCAGTCCGCGGGTGCGATCGGCAATGCGGGGGCGAATATCTGATGGCGTTCTGGGATCCCCTCGAGTCGATCGGCATGGGTGTCTTCCACGTCGGCACACTCGGAATCTTCAAGGTGATCGACAACCATGACCGTTCCGATAACGCCGACGAACAACGCCGCGCCCTCGATGACCAGGGCAAGCAGGCGTGGGAGGGCGACCGCACCATCATCGGCGACGAGTGGGCGCGGTTGCGTGCGGGCGCGGATGTCACCATGCAGGAGGCCGCGGTGAAGGATCCCGAGCCGTTCAGCGCCTGGCCGCATCAGCAGATCTGGGAGGCCTTGCAGGGCAAGGACGGTCAGGGCGGGGTCGATGCCGGGCAGATCAACGCGACGGCCGATGGTTGGCGTCGACTCACCACCGGCACCGAAACCGCTGTCGACAACTACCGCACCGACTTCGAACGAGTGTTGACCGAAAAGTGGTCCGGTGCCTCGGGTTCCGCGGCGATCGAGGCGGTGAAGAGTTACACCACCGAGGCGGCCAAGTTGCCGACCACCTTCCAAATGGTCGCCAACGGTATCGACTACATGGAAGGCCTTCTCGGACAGGCGAAAATCGCCATTCCGAAACCGGAAGAGGTGAGCGCTTTCGACGAGTTCGTCGGCCATATCCCGGGCAACGGTGTGGTCAAGGCCGCTCAGCATCGGGCGAACGAAGCGGAGGCAGACGCTCGGCTGTTCATGATCGGCACCTATCAGCCGGGTGCGCTCACCGTCGACCAACAAACCCCCGTACTGCCGCTCCCCCAGAACAATGTCACGGATCCGGGCGGCGGAGTGCCGGGCGACGGTTCGACGGGAGATGCGAACGGTGGGGGCAACAACACCGACAACGGTGGCGGTGCGTCGACGAATCCTGCTGGTACGCCCGAGAATCCGACGGCCGAGACACCGCAGTCGGCCACTCCCGGTGATGATCAAGCGGACGACGACACCGACGACGACTCGACCAGCCCGGCAAGCACCGAGTCACCGGCCACAACGCCTGCTACGACGCCGACGACGACACCAGCCGCACCCGGCGACAGCAAACTCGGGTCTCCTGGCGCCGGGTCTCCCGGCTCAGGATCGCCGGGGTCGGGGTCGCCCGGCTCAGGCGTGCCCGGCGGTGCCGGAGTACCGGCCGCGGGACGCTCCGTCGCGGGAACACCGGGAGCCGCGGGGGCGCAGAACTCCGGCGCTCGTGCGGCGGCGTCGGCGGCGGGTGCGCGCGGAATGAGCGGGATGCCCGGCATGATGGGCGGCGGCGGAAGGGGCGGTGGGCGTGACGACGAGAACGAGCACACCACCCCGGATTACCTCGTCCATGATCGCGAGCACGAACTCATCGGGCAGCTGCCGCCGACGCTGCCGCCGGGCGGGGTGATCGGCGCATGAGCCGACCCCAAGCGCCGACCCTTGATCACACGTGGGTGCTCGATCCACATGCCTTCGCCATCGGGCTGGAAGCGCACGGTCGGGATCGGATGCCGTACCCGCTGACCTTTCGGCCCGAGTTGCAGGCGCAGCGATCTCGAGACGGCGACCTTCGCTCGCCACCCCACCCGCCTGTCCCCGGTCGAGCACACGCAACGCTTCTTCCGGCGCGCCCGAATCGGCACGGGCGAGATCACCGTTTTCCCTGGGTTCCAGGTCGATTCCCGGCCCACTTCCGACGGCAAGGCGTTCCTCTGGCTCGACTACCCCGACGACGGCCGCTACCTCCTGCAACACCACGACACCGACAATTTCACGGTGATCCCCGGCCCACCCGCCGAGTTGGAGCATCGTCTCTCCAGGCACATAGCCATCTTCACCGATCGCAGATGAACCCACCGTCGATCGGATTCGACGCGGCCGGTCAGCCGGGGGCCGCGCGGGTCAGGCGGCGGGGGTGCCGTCCCAGGTGACGAGTTTCCAGCCCTTCGCGGGGCTGCCCTTGACGACTACGCGGCCGGTGTTGCGGATGGGGTCGGACTGGAGTTTGGTCATGTCGGGGTTGCTGACGGTCATGAGGGTCCAGACCATGATGGAGCCGCCGTGGGAGAAGATCGTGGCGCGCTTGTTGCCGCGGTCCTGGATGTCCTGGATCGAGTCGTCCATGCGCTTTTTGAATTCGTGGCCGTTGATCGAGCCGGGGATTCGGGCGTCGAGGTTGCCCTGCATCCACTGGACCGGTGCGGCGAAGTAGTTCGCCATCGCGTCCTGCTCGGGTGTGCCTTCGTAGATCCCGGCTTCGATTTCGTGGAAGCCCTCCTCGACGACAACGGGGCGGTCGCACAGTTCCGAAGTGGGCAGTGCGGTCTGCTGTGTCCGCACCATTGTCGAGGCGTAGACACCGTCGAACTTGCAGTCGGCCAGGCGCAGCGCGGCCGCGGCGGCTTGCTCCCAGCCTTTGTCGGTGAGGTCGGGGCCGGGGACGGACGTGTCGATCAGGCCTGATGCGTTGCCGGCCGATTCGGCGTGGCGGACGAAGGTGAGGGTCATTTCACCTGTCTGCGGTGCGGCGGCCGCACTACCGCCGCCGGCGGTGATCATGGCAACCGCGGCGATGACCACGGACAGACGTGACGCGATCTGGGGCATAGGGACTCCTCGAGTAACCGGTGTGGGCCCATGCTGGTGCATGAATGCGACCCGATCCGGACGGTAGGTTCGCGCCGGACCGGCCGCCACGTCGTCTCCCGATGAACGGCACGTTATCTACTTTTTGTGAGCACCCGGTGGACGAGGACGCATTGCCAGCGGCCGACGAACGGCGCCGGGAGGCGTTCGTAGACACCGGTCGGCGATCGGCTGACCTGGCTGCTCGACGCCGGCCTCGAGCAGGTGCTCGACGGCATCGAAGCGCGTCGGTGACCTATTTGCCGCGCAGGCCGAAGGGGTTGCCGTCGGGGTCGGCGAGGGTGCAGATCCGGGTGTCGGGGGCGACGGTCTGGGGTCCGGATTTCTCGGTGGCGCCTGCTGCGAGCAGCGCGGTTCGGGTGGCGTCGAGGTCGTCGACGTCGGTCATCGCGACGGGGCCTGCGGTGCGGTCTCCCTGGGGGTTGAGGCTGATTTCGAAGCCGTTCACCGAATAGCCGACGTAGTAGGGCTGGTCGGTGTGGGGTGGGCCGTAGAGCGCCGTGTAGACCTTCTTGGCGGCTTCCAGGTCTGAGACGGGGATGACGACTGCGCCGACAGCGGTGCTCATGAGCTTCCTTTCGAAGAACAGCGATACTGCGTCGAATGGAGAAGGTCGAGAACAGCGTAACCAGCCATAACGCGGAATTCGCGGATCTACTGCCCCCTGGGGGCAAAGCCAGCACACCCGCGACTACGCGCACCACGTTCCTCCCGTGGCAATTGGTCCGCCGACTTCAACGGCCCGGCCGGTAGCAGCGAAGCGACCGGGGCAGGACATATCGAACGCGGGCGGTCGAGGTTGCCCGCGTTCGACTTTCAGAGTGCGGCGGCCAGGGTTTCGACGGCCTGGGCCCACAGTTCGGCGAAGCGGTTCGCTTGTGTTTCTGTGAACAGGGCCGTGCTCCAGCGGAAGTTGGTTGTCAGGGCGGGGCCTTCGGGGGCGGTGCCGATTCCTGCGATGACGTCTACCGCGTAGCGCAGGGGGAGGTCGGGTTCGGGGTCGAGTGGGAGGGCGGTGTCGTGGGCGCCGACGAGCAGCGACCATGGATTGTTGTCGTTGCCGCTGAGGTCGATTCGGCCGAGGTAGTTGAATTCCACCTGCGGTTCAGCGGCGTTGCGGAGCTCGGGGACCCGGTCGACGTAGCGGAGCAGGCCGTAATCGAGTCCCTGGTTGGGGATTTCACGAAGGTGTCGGTTGACGGAGTCGAGCAGTGACCGGGCCGAACCCGGATCAGCTTGGGCCCGTGCGACATCCACGCACCGCTCTCCGACGCCGAGGCGGACGGGGAACACGCTGGTGAACCAGCCGAGGGTGTTGGCGGTGTCGGTGCCGAGTTCGGCGTCGGCGCGGCCGTGACCTTCGAGCGCGATCAACGCGCCTGCGGCCGGGTCGTTTCCGTTGTCGGCGTGGAGCGATGCCATGGCCATGGTGAGGGCGGTGAGCAGGAACTCGCGGACGCCCTCGTCCTTGCCGATGCGGGCCAGGAGGCGTTCGGTCACCTCGACGGGTGTGGCTACCGTACGCACGCGCAGGGTCGACCAGGTGTCGGAGGCGGGTGCGGGATGCCGGGTGCCGAGGGGCGCGTCGGCTTCGCGTACCTGCGCGGCCCAATAGTCGCGCTGGGCGAGTACTTCCGGTGTGCTGGCGCGCTGCCACATCGCCTCGGACCACTGCCGATAGGAGGTGAACTCGGGCAGCATCTTCGGGGTGACGCCGGACTGGATCTGCTGCCAGGCGGCGGCGAGTCCGTCGATCATGATGTGCCAGGACACCACATCGACAGCCAGGTGGTGCACGGCGAGCAGGAGGATGTCGCCCGAAGCATCGGGGCCGTCCGCGGCCGAGAACCACACCGCGCGCACCATCTCACCCGACCTCGGGTCGATCGCATCGTTGGCGATCCGCGCGAATTCGGTGACAGCCGAATCCAATTCGGCACCGACGAGCCCGCGTGGCGCTTCGATCACCACATCGCTCGCGGAAACGGCACCCGGCGCACGGGTGACCAGGCGTGGCCCGTCGGGGGTATCGGTGAGCACGGCGCGCAAGGTGTCGTGCGCGTCGAGCAAAGCCTGCAGCGTGGATTCCAATCCGGCGCGGTCGATTCCGGCGGGCAGGCGGAGCAGGGCGGTCTGGGTGAAGCGGCGGTAGTTGCCGTACTCGTACATCCACGACACCACCGGTAGCGGCGGAACCACACCGTAGGAGTCGGCGCCTGCCTGTGCGGCGGCGGGCGCGTCGTCGACGGCGGCGGCGAGTTCGCGGATGGTCGGGCAGGCCAGGACCATGCGCGGGTTGAGCGCGAGGCCGCGGCGACGGGCCTTGTTCACCAGGGAGATGGCGACGATGGAGTCGACACCGAGTTCGTAGAAGTCGGCGTCGATACCGGGAGCACGGCCGTCGAAGAGTTCGGCGAAGACCTCGCTGAGCGCGATCTCGGTCGGCGTCTCGGCGGCGGCATTGCTGTCGGCCGACGACAGTGCTTGTCCGGCGAGCTCGTTCAGCGCGTGCCCGTCGAGTTTGCCGTTGACGTTCACCGGCAACCGGTCGAGGACGACGATGCGCGCGGGGATCATGTACGCGGGCAGGCGCTGGGCGAGGTCGGCGCGCAGCCGGCTCACCACGACAGCACGCCCGGCCTTGCCTACGACGAAACCGACCAGCGACGCACCACCGGCACGACGGACCACGGTGACCGCGGCGGTGTCGATATCGGCCGAGCGGCGCAGCGCGGTCTCGATCTCGCCGACCTCGATGCGGTATCCGCGCACCTTCACCTGCGCGTCGGCACGGCCGAGGTAACCGAAGCGACCACCCGGCAGCCGGCGGACGAGGTCACCGGTGCGGTACATGCGCTGCCCCGGGCGGGCCGGGTCGGCGACGAACCGGTCGGCGGTGATGGCGGGTTTGCCCAGGTAACCGCGGGCCAGCTGCACGCCGGACAGGTACAGCTCACCGACGATCCCCTGCGGAACCGGGCACAGCCGTGAGTCGAGGACGTAGCCGACCATGCCGCCGTTGGCGGTGCCGATCGTCGGGATTTCCGAGGTGGCGACCGGGGCGACGACGGCTTCGACGGTCGTCTCGGTCGGCCCGTAGCAGTTGTACACAGCCGTCCCCGGGAGCGCGCGCAAACGTGCCCACAGGGCGGTGTCGATGGCCTCACCACCGAGCGCGAGGACGGACAGCTCACGATCGAGTAAGCCCGCCGCCGCCAGCTGGGCCAGCATCGAGGGGGTCGTGTCGATCATGTCGATGTCGAATTCGGCCATGCCCGAGACGATTCGGTGTGCGTCGCGCATCTCGTCGGCATCGAAGAGGTGCAGGGCCTGGCCCGCGAAGAAGCCGACCATCGGCTGCCAGGAGGCATCGAACCCGAGGGACCAGGCGTGCGCGATGCGCAGCGGGCGGCCGAGTTTCGCCATCGCCGGGCGGTAGAACCGCTCGAGATGGTCGGCGAAGTACCCGGCCAGCGCGGCGTTCGTGCCGACGACACCCTTGGGCTCGCCGGTGGAGCCGGAGGTGAAAATGATGTAGGCGGCGTGGTCGGGTTCGCGGCGGACGGCGGGGGCTCGCGCGGGGCGGTTCGCGATCCGGTCGACAACCTCGGCGTCATCCAGGGCGAGCACGGACAGACCGCGCGGACCGACCGAGGCAGCAGCCGACAACTCCGCGTCGGTCGGGGTATCGAGCGAGGCCGATCGGGAACCGGAACCCGCCCCTGTGCTCGCCGACGTTGGGCCCTGCGGCGCACCCTCGTCGAGCAGGTGACGATCCTTGCCGAGAACAACGGCGAGCACCGGGTTCGACTGGCGCAGAATGGCTTCGATGCGACCGGCGGGCAGGGTGATGTCGACCGGGACATAGGACGCACCGGCGGCGAATGTGGCGAGGATGGTGACGATCGCGTCCGTACCGCGCGGGAGCATCAGGGCGACAACGGTTTCCGGGCCGACACCGTGTGCGGCGAATTCGGCGCCCAGGCGGCAGGCGCGATCGTGCAGCTCGCGGTAGGTGAAGTGCTCACCCGAAGTGGTGGTGAGGGCCGTGGCATCCGGCGTCGCGGCGGCCTGCTGCTCGAACAGCTCCCAGGGCGTGTAGGCGGGCGTGGACGCGAGATCCTGGGCAGCGCCCGCCAGTTCGGCATGCTCGGCGGGGGTGAGCAGGTCGATGGCGTCGAGGGTCGCCTCGGCGTCGAGGGTGGGCAGGGTGCGCAGGATGGTGACCAGGCGGGCGCCGAGGTCGGCGGGGTCGAGGTGGCCGAGCAGGGCTGGCACCGCCTCGACGAGGACGAGCAGTTCGCCTTCGCTCATGTGCGAGACCACGGTGAGCGGGTAGTGGGCGAGGCTTTCCATCTCGATGGGCCGGAACTGGGCGCCGTCGGCGGCGGTGACGGTCTTGATCGCGTCGTCGATGGGGGCGTTCTCGAACACGAACAGGGTGTCGAACAGGGCGCCGTGGCCTGCCGCACGCTGCAGGGTCGACAGGCTCAGGTAGCCGATATCGCGCATGGTCGACGAATCACGTTGCAGCCGAGCGCACTGTGCGACGACCGGTTCGGTCGCCGCGAGCCGGTGCACGACGGGGACGGTGTTGATGAACAGCCCGACCATGCCCTCGACACCGGCCAGCTTTTCGGGGCGGCCGCTGATGGTGGTGCCGTAGACGACATCCGTGCGGTCGGTGATCCGGCCGAGCAGCACCGTCCAGGCGAACTGCACGGCGGTATTGAGCGTCATACCGTTGGCGCGCGCCCACTGCTGCAAGGCTTCGGTTTCGCCGGTGGACAAGCGAAGTCGCGTGGTCTCGGGCACCGAGGAATCGCGCGAACCGGTACCGTCGGCCAGCACCAGCGGGGCACTCACCTGCCCCAGGTACTCGGCCCAGCGACGCGCGGCGGCGTCGTGGTCCTGGGCACCGAGCCAGCCGATGTAGTCGCGGTACGGGCGCGGGGCGGGCAACCCGTCGAGGCTGCCGCCGGCCTGGTACACGGCGAGCAGCTCGGTGAAGAACACCGCGACCGCCCAGCCGTCCATCAGGATGTGGTGGGCGGTGAGGATCATCCGCCTGCGTGGCTGCGGCGCGTCGGTGACGTTCAGCAGCAGGATCCGCAGGGCCGGACCACGGCTCAGTGTGAACGGGACGCGCCGCTCCGACTCGGCGATGGAGTCGAATTCGGTTGTCGCCGCGTCACGTTCGGCCCACGGCAGCTCGGCGTGGGACGGAATGATCTGCACCGGCTTGGGGACGTCGGTGTCCCAGAACGCGGCGCGCAGGTTCGGGTGGCGGTCGAGCATGGCTTGGGCACTGCGACGCAGCAGGGCGGCGTCGAGCGGGCCGTCGATGTCAACGACGAACTGCATCGTGTAGAGGTCGATCTCGGCCCCGGCCATCCGCGACAGGGAGAACAACCCCTCTTGCAGGGGGCTCAACGCGAGTACGTCTTCGATCTGCGGCGCACTCATGCGGTGACCTTTCTGCGTGCTCGGGCACCCTGCGTGACGCGGGCTGCCTTTTTCGGGCGCTGACCGCTCACGGGTGCGTCCTTTCCTGGGGTCGACATGCGGCGCCGCACCGTGCCGGGCGGGGAGCCGGCAGGTGCGGCGGAGCTGTCGGGTTGCTCATCCCTGTGCGGACCACGCCGCGGTGAGGGCCGACAGGGCATCGGAGTCGAGGCCGGACGCGCTCATCGGTGCGTGCGTGACCTGTTCGGGCTCTGCGGTTTCCGCCTCGCGGGGAGCGGCGTCGACGGCGGCGGCCAGTTCGGTGATGGTCGCGCATTCGAACACCATCTGCGGAGTCAGCGGCAGCCCCTGGGCGGCCGCGCGGGCCGACCACTGGATGGAGATGACGCTGTCGCCGCCGAGGGCGAAGAAGTTGTCGTCGCCGGTGACGTCGTCGATCTCCAGCAGCTCCTCGATCAGGGCGATCAGGGTGCGCTCGGTGTCCGAATCGGCCGTGCCTCCGGCAGCGGCCGTCACGGTGACCGGGACGGGGACGGCGAGCAGCCGGTCGAGGTCGGCCTGCGGCAGTACCCGTAGGTCGGCGATGGGCTGGTCCGGGTTGTCGGCGAAGGCGCGCAGGGTGGCGGCCAGGGCGTCGGCGATGAGCGCGGCGGTGGCCGGTTCGTACAGGTCGGCGTTGACGACCACGCGCACGTCCATGCCGCCCTCGGCGGTCACGTTCAGGCTCAGGTTCAGATCCAGGAACGAGACGTCGAAGTCGGCGGGCAGCACGGTGACAGTGCTTTCCCCTGAAGACGCGAACGGCAGGGTGGTCGGTGCCCAGTCCGCGCCACGGAAGTGGATCATGCTCTGGAACAGCGGGTTCCGCGACCGGGAACGGCGCGGGTTGAGGGCCTCGACGAGGCGCTCGATCGGCAGTTCCTGGTGCGCGTTGGCGTCCAGCACCACATCGCGGGCGCGGATCACGGTGTCGCGCAAGGTGGTTGCGCCCGACAGGTCGTTGCGGAGCACGACCATATTGGCGAACAGGCCGATCAGGTTCGTGGTGGCCGGATCGGTGCGGGCCGCGACGGGCGTGCCGAGGGTGATGTCGGTGCCGCCGCCGAGCGTGTGCAGCAGGGTCGCGACCGCGGCCTCGCACACCATGAATTCGGTTGCGCCACTGCGCTTGGCCAGGGACTCGAGGCCCGAACGGACGCTCGCGGGCAATTCGAAGGTGACGACTTCGCCGCGCTTGCCGAGCACCGGCGGACGCGGGCGGTCGTGGGCCACCGAGGTCTCGTCGGGGACCCCGGCCAGCGCGCTGCGCCAGTAGTCGATCTGGGCCTGCGCGAACTCGCTCGGTGACGTCTGGTCGAACAGCTCGCGCTGCCACAGGGCGTAGTCGGCGAACTGGATGGGCAGCGGCTCCCACGCGGGGGCCGTGCCCTGCTCGCTGCGTGCGCGGTAGGCGGTGGTCAGATCGTCGAGCAGTACACCGAAGGAGGCGTGGTCGGCGACGATGTGGTGCACCAGCAGCGACAGCACGTGGGTGTTCGCGTCGATGACGAGGAGTTCGGCGCGCAGCAGCGGTTCACCGTCGAGGGTGAAGGCGTAGCGCGCGATCTCGGCCAGCTCCGCCGAGAGCCGATCGGCGGCGACCTCGCGCACCGGCAGCGCCACCTCGCCCGCAGGGTGGATCACCTGGTAGGGCACACCCTCGTGCTCGGGGAACGTGCTGCGCAGGGATTCGTGACGGGCCACGACATCACCGAGCGCGGCGCGCAGTGCGGCGATATCGAGCGGGCCGTCGAAGCGCATCGCCAGCGGGAGGTTGCCGACCGAACCGGCACCTTCCATGCGGTACTGGAACCACATCGCCAGCTGCGAGTACGACAGCGGGATGCGTTCGCCGCGCGGGCGTCCGCCGATCGCCGGGCGGGTGGTGCGCGGCGAGGCGAATCGCGAATCGGCGACCCGGGACGGGCCGTCGGCAGCGATCACGGCAGCCGCGCCAGTCCCCGCGGCCGAAGCAGGCACCGCCATCGTGCCGGTCCCTGCGCCTGAAGCAGTCGCCGCCCCAGCACGTGCCGTCGCGTCGGCCTCGATTGCCGGGTCGGTGGTGGCCGGGTCGGCTGCCTCGTCGAAGTCGGAGTCGACCGCGTCGAGATCCATGTCGAACTCGGCGAGGAAGCGGGCGACCAGGTTCGCGGCGAGCGCGGCGGGTGTCGGGCTGTCGAAGATGACGCGGACGTCGAGTTCGATGCCGAATTCCGCGCGGACCTGGGCGACCAGGCGGGCGGCGAGCAGCGAGTGACCGCCGAGCTCGAAGAACGAGTCGTCGGCGCTGACATTGTCGAGGTTGAACAGGGCGCCGAACAGCGCGCACATCTTGCGTTCGGTGGCCGTGGCGGGCGCCCGGTGGGTGCGGGCGGCGGCCGGGGTGGCGGCGGGCAGGGCGCGCTTGTCGAGCTTGCCGTTGACCGTCAGCGGGACCTCCGGGATCACCGCGAACGCGCTGGGCACCATGAAATCCGGCAGACCGGCCGCGGCGAACGCCTGGATCTGCTCGAGGTCGATGAACCCCTCGGCGGGCACCACATAGGCGGCGAGCATGGCGCCGATGGCCGGGTCCTCGGTGACGACGACCACGCACTGGGCGACCGACGGGTGCGCGGCGATGGCGGCTTCCACCTCACCGAGCTCGATGCGGAAACCACGCACCTTCACCTGCTCGTCGGCGCGGCCGACGAACTCGAGTTCACCGAAGCTGTTGCGGCGCACCAGGTCACCGGACCGATACAGCCGGGCACCGGGGGCGAACGGATCGGCGACGAAACGCTGCGCGCTCAGCGCGGGGCGGTCGAGGTAACCGCGGGCGAGCTGGTCGCCGCCGAGGTAGAGCTCACCGACCACACCGTCGGGCACCAAGTGCAGCGCCTCGTCGAGCACGTAGGTGTAGACATTGCGGTTGGGCACGCCGATCGGCACCACGCCTGCGCCTTGCGGCCCGTGCACCGGCATGTAGGTCGAGCAGACCACGGCCTCGGTTGGCCCGTAGTGGTTGCGCAGTTCGGCTTCCAGGGTGTTGGCGAAGCGGTCGGCCACCTCGCCGGGCAGCGCCTCGCCGCCCACGGGAACCTGACGCAGCGAACGCCATTCGCTCACCTCGGGCAGCAGCAGGAAGGTACTCAGCATCGACGGGACCATGTGCAGCACGGTCACCTGACGCCGCGTGATGAGGTCGGCGACGTAGCGGATGTCGCGGAACGGCTTGGGTTTCGGCACCACGATCTGCGCACCGACCGACAGCGGGATGGCGATGTCGGCGAGCGAGGCGTCGAAACTCACCGACGACGACTGCATCATCCGGTCGGCGGGCGTCATGTCCCACTCGGCGGAGAAGCACACGATGTGTTCGGCGATCGCGTTGTGCGGCACCGGAACGCCCTTGGGCTTGCCGGTGGAGCCGGAGGTGTAGATGACGTAGGCGAGGTTGGCCGGGCGCAGCGGGCGCAACCGGTCGGCATCGGTCGGCGCCGAGCCGGGCAGTCCGGCCGCCGTCTCCTCGGCGGCGGCCAATTCGACCGCGCCGAGCAGCAATCGGGGGTTCGCGTCCTCGACGAGGTATTCGATGCGGTCTTCCGGGTAGGCCGGATCGATCGGCAGGTACGCACCACCGGCCTTCAGCACGGCGAGCACGGCGACGATGAACTCCACCGAGGTGCCAAGGCGAAGGCCGACGATGTCCTCGGTGCCGATGCCCTGACCGATCAGCCAGTGCGCCAGGCGATTCGCGCGGGTGTGCAGTTCGGCGTAGGTGAGTTCGGCGGTATCGGCGAGCAGGGCGGGCGCATCGGGCGACGCGGCGGCGGCCGCTTCGAACAGCGCGACGAGGGTGGTCGGCGGCTGGTCGACGAGCAGGCCGTGGGAGCGCTCGAGCAGGGCGCTGCGTTCGTCGGCGGCGAGCAGCTCGAGATCACGCAGCCTGCGCGACGGTTCGCGCAGCGCGTTGTCGAGGAGCACACCGAAGTGACCGAGCAGCTGGTCGACGAGAGCGTCGGAGAGCACATCGGTCTGGTATTCGGCCTCGACGACGGCGGTGCCGTCGGCGTCGAGCACCACGGCGAAGGCCAGCGGCACCTGCGCGCTCACGGCGCCGAGTTCGAGCAGGGTGGAGGTGACGCCGTCGACAGCGAAACCGTCGGCGCTCTTGCGCACGCTGAAGCCGAGGCGAACCAGCTGGTCGAGGCCGTCCCGCCCCGCGACGCGGTCCGGGTTGGTTTCGCGCACGACCCGATCGATACCGACGCCGCGCCGGGCGAACGCACCGGTGCAGGTTTCGCGGACGGCCGCGACGAGGGTGGTGAAGTCGTCGCCGGTACCGATGCCCGCGCGCAGCAGCAGGGTGTTGCCGAAGTAGCCGATGAGCTGCTCGGTGCCCGCCGGGCGGTCGGTGACGGGAATGGAGACGAGGAAGTCGTCGGCGGCGGTGTAGCGGTGCACGAGGGCGTCGAAACCGGCCAGCAGCACCATGAACGGGGTCGCGGCGTGTTCGCGCGCGAACTGTTCGGTGCGGGTGACGAGATCGGCCGCGAGGCGGTGGGTGCGGCGCTCGGCCCGCCTGCTCGCGTTCGCGGCGGCGGAGCCGGGGAGTTCGAGGGGTTCGGGGAGCGGGCGCAGGGCGTCACGCCAGTAGGCGACATCGGTCTCGGCGGGTTCGGCCGTCGGCGCGATGGCGGCGAATTGCACAGTGTCATCGGCCGAGGTCGCAGCCTGCCCGAGCGCAGGTGTGGAACCCGCTGCGCCTGCGGCCGACCGGGCTCCCGCGACGGTGCGGTAGGCGGCATTGAGCTCGGTGAAGAACACCGCCCAGGAGTCGTCGTCCCAGCAGATGTGGTGGATGGTGAACAGCACCACGTGCTGGTCGGCGCCGGTGCGGATCAGGGTGGCGCGCAACGGCAGCTCGGTGCCGAGGGCGAAGGGGCGGCTGAACTCGCGCCGCGCCAGCACCTCCACCCGCAGGTCACGGCCGGATTCGGCGAGGTCGGTCAGGTCGTGGGTGGTCCACTCGGCGCGGGCGTCGGTGGTGAACACCTGGAACGGTTCGCCCTCGGCGTCCACACCGTAGGTGGTGCGCAGGATGTCGTGGCGGGCCACGACGGCGTCGAACGCGGTGTGCAGGCGCTCGGCGTCGAGCGGGCCGGTGAGACGGTAGGCCACGCAGATGTTGAGGGCCGTGTCCTGCGGGTCGCGGGTCTGCAGGAACCACATGCGGCGTTGGCCCGGCGTGAGCGGGCGGCGCTCCCCCGCCGCGATGCGCGGCACGGCGACGGGCGCGGTGGACGTGGCCATGCCGCGCTCGCGCAGCTTCTGCTGTAACAGCTGCTTGCGGCGTTCCGCGACGGACAGGGTGGCTTCGGTGTCTGACATGTTCTTTCGGCCCCTAGCCCTGGTTGGTGTTCTGTGCCATCAGCTGCACGACGTCGTCGAGCGACGCGCCGCCGAGAATCGCCGCGACCGGCAGATCCCGGTCCAGCTCCGCCTTCACGCGCTTGCGGAAGTCCAAGGCCTGCAGCGAGTCCAGGCCGAGCGCGACCAACGGCATGGTCGCGTCGATGGATTCGGCGCTGTCGCCTCCGATCACCTTCAGCAGTTCGCTGCGCACGCGTAAGTCGAGCGGAGAGCTGTCGGGCTGTACCGGCGTCTGCGCCGCCTCGTCCACCACATCCGGCACTGCGGTGACCGAAACAGATCGGGTGGCAACAGAATCGGGGGTTCTCGAGGCGAGACCGGTGAGGACACTGTCTTGACCGAAAGCGCCGAGCACCTCGCGCAGGAAGTCCCAGTCGGCGGCGATGATCATGCCGTCGCGCACCGGCGCGGCGAAGCCCGCCTCGACGGCGTCGGCGGGAACCATCGGGAACACGCCTGCCTCTTCCACGCGGGCGAACCCGGCGTCGTCGAGCGGACCCGCCACGCTCCACAGCCCCCACTGCAGGCTGGCCGCGGCGATGCCACGGGCGCGCAGCCCGCGAGCGGCGACATCGAGCATGCGGTTGGTGACCGCGTACAGGATCTGGCCCCGTCCGCCGATGGTCGCGGCCATCGAGGAGCACAGCAGGACACGGCAGTCGGTGGTCAGCGGCACGGTGTCGATCAGGGTGTCGAGGCCGTGCAGCTTGGCGCGGGCGGCGGTGTGGACGGCCTCGGCGCTGACCTGGTCGAGTTCGGCGTCGACGTAGTTCACGGCGGCGTGGATCACCAGATCGGCCGGGCGATCGACGATCTCGGCAGCGAAGGCCTTCGCCGATTCCGGATCGCTCACATCGCAGGACCGCACGACGATCTCGGTGGCGCCGAGGCCACGCAGACGCGCCAGTTCCGTTGCCAGCCCCGGGGTTTCGCCACTGCGGCTGAGCAGGGTGACGCGGCCGGTGCCCGTGCGCGCGAGGTGATCGGTGAAACGGAGACCGAGCTGACCGGTACCACCGACGATCACCACGTGATCGAGACCCTCGGCGAGCGAACCGGTTTCGGCGGTCTCGTCGACCACCAATCGCTTGACGAAGAGCTTGCCCGCGCGCAGCGCCAGCTCCGCCTCACCGCTGGAATGCACTGCGCCGACGATCCGGGCCGCCTGCGCGATCGGATCCTCGTTCGCGGCGAGGTCGAGATGGCGGAACAAGGTGCCAGGATGTTCGATCCCGACGCTGCGGAACCCGGCCGCGACGCCGGCCTGGAACAGACCGGGAATCGGATCGCTCTCGTGCACAGCCTCGCCACCGACGGTCAGCAACCAACACTCCCCGCCCGGACGCAGCACGGAAAGCGCTGGGGTCCAGCCTCCTTCGGCGTAAAAGGAGATCAGGGCGGCGACAGCCGTCGCGGTGTCGTCGGACACCGAAGGTGGCAGCAGGACAACGACGGAATCGAACCGCTGCATACGCACCGAGTCGGGCAGGCCGCGCGCGGCGCCGGGCACGGCATGCTCTCCGCCGGGTGCGGCGGAGCTCATCGCATCGGCGGCGGATCCTCGATCGTTCGCCTCGGCGCCCGCGCCGACAGCCGGTTTCAGTTCGGCCGGGCCGAGCACACGAGCCTCGGCACCGTGACGGTCCGCGGCGTTCACCAGGGCGACGGCCAGAGCCGCACACTCACCTGTGTGGTCCACGACGAGCAGGCTGCGCGGGGCGGTCAGCGCGCGGCGCTGAAGCGGGGTCCATTGTTCGACCAGCCGTTGAGGTTTCGGCGTGGTGGCCACGAGTTCGGGCGGGGTTGCCGACTCGTCGGGGGCGGCCCAGAGCCGCTTCGGCGCAGTGACGGTGTGCGGGAAATCGCGCAGCGGCAACGTGACGGTGTCGTCCACCCGCAGCGCGTCCCAGCGGTACCCGGCATCGAGCACCGCGACCTGGGCGAGGTTGCGGGTGAACTCCGAGAGCCCCTCGGCGGTGCGCAGCGACGTTCCGAGGACACGGAAGTCGCGCTGCGGCAGACCTGGACGCGACGGCACGAGGCCGAGGTTCTCCTGGAGGGCCAGCTGCAACACGGGGTGTTCGGCGACCTCGATCAGCAGGTCCACGCCGTCGCTGCCCGCCGCGATCACGGCCTTGTCGAAACGCACCCGGTTGCGCAGGTTCCAGTACCAGTAGTCCTGGTGGCTCAGATCCGAGCCGATCTTCGCGCCGAGAGTCGCTCCGTAACAATCGATCCCGGATTCGGTGAAGTGCGTGCCACTCATCTCGTCGCCGAGCATGTCCACGAAATCGGCGCGCAGTTCGGCCACGATGGAGGTGTGCGCGGGGTAGGCCACGCGAATCTCGCGGGCGAACTGCCCACGCTCGGTCGCGGTGGCGACCAGGTCGACGATGGTCTCGCGGTCACCGGAGATGGCAAGGATGTGCGGCGAGTTGACCACCGACAGCTCGGCCCAGCCCGAATGCCTGGCCAGCAACGCCTCGCAGGACTCGCGGTCCATGCCGAGCACGGCCATCGAGTAGCCGCGCGGGGAGATGCGCTCGACCAGGCGGGCGCGGTGGGTGACGGCGAGGACCGCGTCGCGCAGGGTCATCACACCCGACACCGCACCGGCCGCGAGCTCGCCCTGGCTGTGCCCGATCGTCGCCTGCGGTGCCACGCCCGCGGCCCGCCACAGCGCGGCCAGGCCGGTCATGTGGAACATCAGGGCGGGCTGCACTTCCCACACCGTGTCCTCGTACTGTCCCTCGTCGCCGAGCAGATAGCGCAGCGGCTGGGAGTGACCGAACCGTTCGAGGTGGATGGCGGCGCACTCGTCGACGACGGTGCGGTAGGCCTGCGATCGCGCGTAGAACAGCGCACCCATGCCGGGTCGCTGGCTGCCCTGACCGGGAAAGACGAAACCGATGCGGCGAGAGCTCGCGGGGACGTCACCGACAACAACGGTGTCGTGCTCGACGCCGGTCGCGATCGCATTCAGCGCGGCACGCAGCTCACTCGACGACTCAGCACCGTTTCCGGGCCCGGCACCCTGGTCGCCCGCGCCGCCGACGGCAGTGGGCCGGGCCAGGATCAGCGCCCGCCGACGGCGCGGCATCCGGGTGCGGAACAGCATGTCGGCCAGCCGTTCCGGTGTCACCGCGGGGTGCGCGTCGACGTAGTCGCGCAGGGCGGCGGCCTCGGCGCGCAGCCCGTCGGCACTGTCGGAGGACAGCAGAACGGGAACGCTGCCGTCGGGCAGACGGTACTCAGCCATGATTGGTTTCCTCCAGCACCGGCAGGCCGACAATGGCGTGCGCGTTGGTTCCCGCGACACCGAACGACGACACCGCGGCGTAGCGCAGCCCGTCGGGGCGCGGCTTCCACTCGGTCGCCTCGGCCGCCAAACGCAAAGTGGTCGCGCTCCAGTCGATATCGGTGGTCGGCCGATCCGCCCACAGGCTCGGCGCGATGGTGCCGTGCTCGCCGCACAGCAGCACCTTGATGAGCCCGAGCATGCCCGAGGCCGCCTGCGCGTGACCGGCATTCGACTTCACCGAGCCGAGCAACGGCGCATCGGAGCGATCGGGGTTGCCGTAAGTGGCTGCGAGCGCGGTCAATTCGAGCGGATCGCCGACGGCCGTTCCGGTGCCGTGGCCTTCGATCAGGCCGATATCGTCGACGCTCACCCCCGCGGCGGCCACGGTCGCCTCGATCAGTCGCCGCTGTGCGTCCGCGCTCGGTACGGCGATCGGCGCACCGGCGCCGTTGTGGTTCACCCGGGAACCGAGCAGCTGCCCGTAGATCCGATGGCCGAGCGCTTTCGCGCGCGACTCTCGTTCCAGCACGATCACGCCCGCGCCCTCACCCCACAGGGTGCCGGTCGGGTCGGCGGCATAGGAACGGCAGTGTCCGTCGGTGGCCAGCGCGTTGTTCTTGGAGAACTCGTAGAACGCGCCGGGCGTACCCATCACGCACACCCCGCCCGCCAGCGCCCAGTCGCACTCCCCCGCCCGGATCGCCGACGCGGCCTGATGCACGGCGGTGAGCGACGACGCGCACGCGGTGTCCACGCTGATCGACGGACCGACCAGGCCGAGCCCGTGCGAGATCCGCCCGGCGACCGCACCGAGCGCGGTGCCGGTGCCCCGGTATCCGCTGTACTCGTTGACACCCGCCGCGCGCGGACCGTATTCGGTGATCGACACACCCATGAAGACACCGGCCGGATCACCGTCGAGCGCACCGGGATTGATGCCCGCGTGCTCGAGCGCGCGCCACGCCACCCGCATGGCCACCCGCTGCTGCGGGTCCATCGCGACCGCCTCACGCGGGGTGATGCCGAAGAACTGCGCGTCGAATTCCGTCGCACCGTCCAGGAATCCACCGGCGTCTCGAACCGGCGCCCAACCGTCGAGCCTGCCGAGGGCGAACAGTTCGGCCAGTGGCCAGTCACGGTCGCGCGGGAACGGGCCGATCAGTTCCCGGCCGCCCGCGAGCGCGGACCAGAAGTCCGGCAGGGTTTCGATGCCACCGGGGGCCTCGACGCCCATACCGACGATGACGACGGGATCCACGCTCATCGGGTCAGCGCCTGTCCGGCCAGCACCTCGGCGATGCCGTCGATGTTCTCGTCGACGTAGAAGTGCCCGCCCGCGAAGAGGTTCACCTCCACCTCGCCCGAGGTGGCCTGGTCCCAGCCGTAGAGGTCGCGCGGGCCGACGAAGGGGTCGTCGTCACCGCCGAGCACGAGCACGGGTGCGGCGACGCGCACGCCGGCATCGCAGGAGTAGGCGTCGAAAGCGCGGTAGTCGGCCTTGAGCACGGGCAGCGCCATGCGCATCACCTCGCGACTGGCCATCACATCGGCGCCGGTTCCGTTGAGGGCGGCCATGTGGTCGAGCAATTCCTCGTCCTCGGTCGGATGACCAGGTAGCTCGGCGATCCGCTGCGGTGCGGCGGCCGCGGAAACCACCAGCAAACGCACGGACAACCCGGCGGCCTCGGCGAGCCGGGTGAATTCGAAGGCCACGATGGAACCCATGCTGTGGCCGAACACGGTGATCGGGGCGCCGGTGTTGCGTGCGGAGTCGCGGAAGGCCTCGAAGGCGCCGCGGGCCAGTTCGGGCAGTGTCTCGGCGGCCGGTTCGCGCAGGCGGTCCTGGCGGCCGGGGTATTGCACGATCACGGTGTCGAAGTCCTGCGCCATACGCTTGGCGAACACCCGGTAGGCCGATGCGCCCGCGCCCGCGTGCGGGAAGACGATCAGTGGCGGTAGGGAGTCGGTCCGGGGGGCCTGGAATTGCCTGATCCAGCCGAGTTCTCTTGCCATGTCGCTCTCCCTCACCGACCGCGTCCAGCTGCGGCCGTTTCGCACTATCTCTCGCCGGGCCCGGACACGGGCCTACCCGGCGCAGTCGTCCGGGACCGGGGCGAATGTTGTTGCCGCCGAGCCCGAACCAGCTCCGGGCGCGCTCCGGCAACCACCGGGCGATCGGTCGGGCAACAGTAGCATCAACCCATTAGTATAGGCTAGCCTTACCAATCGAGGTGACCAAGGTAACGATGGAATGGAGCACCCAGCAGATGAACCCCGCCGGGACCCCCACCGCGCTACCCCGCGAGCAGACAGACCTGCCCGCCGACGTAGCCGCCGCCCCCGCGCCGAACCTGCCGGTGTTCGAGGCGCCCTTCTCTCTGCGGATGGCCGATCCCGACGGTACCGACCCCGACATGCTCGAAGAGTGGATGGCCCGCCCGCACCTGCTCGAGTCCTGGGAACAGGACTGGGACGCGCAGCGCCGTCGCGAGAATTTCCGCACCCAGCTGGCCGGAACCTATTCACGCCCCTGCATTCTCAGCCTCGACTTCGCGGTGATCGGTCAGCCGGAGAAAGGCGTGGTCGATGTCGCCTACATCGAGTTCTACCGCGCCGCCAAGGACGAGATCGGCAAGCTCTACCACGCCGACGCCGGTGACATCGCCTTCCACATCGCCACCGCCGAGACCGCCGTGATCGGCAAGGGCATCATGTCGGCCTGGATCTCGATCCTGCCCGCCGCCGTGTTCGCGGCCAATCCCGACTGCCGGCGCATGATGGGCGATCCCGATCATCGCAACGAGCCGATCCGGCGCAGCCTCGAGAAGTCGGGCTGGCAGAGCATCGGCGAGTTCGACGTCCGCCCGGACCGCCGCATCTTCCTCTACACGGTCCCGCGCACCCCCGCAGATCTCCCGGTCCCCTACTGATTGCTCGTGGACGCCCGAGCGGCGAGTTACCCACTTGTTTCGCGAGAACATGGGTAACTCGCCGGGAACGGGCTGCCGTGATCCATTACCTGGCCTGGCCGCCGACGCAGGTCCCCCCGCACCTGAGTCCGGCCCGATTTCGCGGGGAGGCGGGCGAGCGACTCACCGCACGGGTCAGCGTGAGACTGCTTGCGCTACGGAAACGTGGCTGCGCGCCGGGACCGTGCGCAGCACTCGGTCGGACAGCTCACCCAGGCAACTGAGGTTCGGGAAGCCGGGGCCCTGCGCCATGGCGGCCATGTTCGGCAGATACAGCTTGCTCGCCAGCCCGTTGACGGCCAGGTCGTAGCCGATCGACGATTCGATGCGGTTCTGCGTGAGCGGACCGCCCACCGCCAGTTCCAGCTGATCGGCGGTCTGCTGATCGAACATCTCCAGGAACCACAGCGGCTGGCCACCGGTCGCGTCGACGACGAGGTCGAAGTTGTGCACCTGATCGGCACGCAACTCGTTGGTCAGCGTGAGCGCGAGCGAATCACCGGCCGGCACCACCTTGGTGACCCTGCCCTGCAGATGGTGAACCCGACTGTCGCCGAGCAGGCTTTCCTGCACGCGCACCGAGAACACACCGCGATCGGTGCGCCGGATCACGTCGCGACGCTCCTGGATGCTCAGCGCGTTCCACTTCACCGGGTCGCTGAACAGCGAGTTCTCGAAATAGCTTTCGCCACGGGTGTAGATGGTCGCCATGGGCGAGATCACCGAGATGGTGAGCATCTCGTGGCGCACGAGTTCGTCGAGTGCCGAGCCCGCGGTCTCGCCGCCGCCGATCACCGCGGCCCGCGAGGCGGCGGGCAGACTGCGCTTGCCCGCCAGATCCCAGAACTTCGCGATGCTCAGCACGCGCGGGTGCTCGGCCAGCGCGCGGCTGCTGCGGCCGGGGCCGGTGATCATCAGGCCGTCGGCGCTCAGCTCGGTGGCCGCGCCGTCGGCGTCGACGACGCGGACCTGCCAGCGGTCGTCGTGGCGGATCTGCTCGACGCGTCCGATCACCAGCTCGAGGTCGATGGACTTGGCCACCCACTGCAGGTATTTCGCCCACACGTGGTGCTGCGGGCTCGGCCTGCCACGGTCGATCCACTCGGCGTAGGTGCCGTGCTCGATGAGGAACGAGGTCCAGCTGTATGCCGACATGGCCCGATCGATCTCGCGATTGCGACCGCGGGCCCAGGTGGAGTGGTAGGGGAACCCGATGTCCTTCTCGGGGCTGGTGCCGAGCCGGTGCTGCCCGTCGGTCCAGCCACCCGTGGGCAACCAGTTGCCACCCACCGCGTGCGCCTCGACGACGACCACGCGCGGCGCGGGCAGGCCGAGTGAGCGCAGGACATGCGATTTAGCCGCTACCGCAAGGGCTTTCGGCCCCGCACCGACCACCAGCAGGGTTTGCACCGGTTCGTTCTCCACTCTCTCAAGCACGGCCCATGGTTGCATAGGCTTACCTTATTTATCTACCGGGGGCAGACAAGTAAGTGTCGTTAGGCTAACCTAACGTCCATGGGTAAGGGATTCAACGGCCTGATGGTCAAGGCTTGGGGTGGCTCGGACTACCGCCTCACGGTGACTGCCAACGAGCAGATCACGGACAAATTCGTGCGGATCAGTTTCACCGCGGGCGGGCTGCTGGCCGACAACCCGGTGCACCCCACGCAGTGGATCCGCCTGTGGATTCCCGACGAGCACAGTGACAAACTGCACCACCGCGGCTACACCCTGGTGAACCAGAACCCGGCCGAGGACACCGTCTGCATCGACTTCGCGCTGCACGACGGACCCGCCGCCAATTGGGCGCGCCGCGCCAAGCCCGGCGACCCGCTCGACGCCAGCGTCCTCGGCTCCGACTTCCAGCTGCCCGAGCAGACCCCCAGCGAGTATGTCGTCTTCGGCGACACCGCCTCGCTTCCGGCTATCAACTCGCTACTGGACGCCATCGGCGACACCCCCGCGCGAGTGTGGCTGGAATGGCAGTACGAATCCGATCAGACGATCCCCGTGCACAACAAGCCGCACCACACGGTCACCTGGGTGCAGCGCATCGACGACGGTCGCCTGCTGCGCGAGGCCGCCACCGAGATGACCTGCCCCGCCGATGCTTTCGCGTGGGTGGCCTGCGACGGGCACACCACCCGTTCGATCGTGAAGACGCTCAAGGGCCAGCACGCGCTGCCCAAGACCGCCATCAAGTACCAGGCCTACTGGAAGTAGGAGATCATCCTGCGGGATGAGGAGCGTGCGCCCGTCGGCTGATGCGGTCGCACGTTCTCGTGCGGCACGCTGGTTCGAGCACGCCGGGGAATTGTGGCCCCGGCCCGATCGAAACGAGCGCCGCCGTGTCCGTGATCGATGCCGTGATGCTGGCCGCGCCCGTGGCCGTGGCGATCCTGCTGGTCGTCTCGCCGCGACGCGGCAGGCGAGTGGGCGTTGTCGCCGTGCCGGTGCTGATCACCGGCCACGCCGTGCTGTGGCTGCTCGAGCCCTATCGGCAGTGGTGGCCGCTGTACCTGCTGCTCGTCGCGATGCTCGTGTTCGTCGCGACCAGCGGCCGGGAAAAGCTGGGACGCATCGGCATCGGAGTGCTCGCCGCGGTCTCGGCGATGGTGTGGCTGGTGCCGCCGGTGCCCGAACTGCCGGAACCGACCGGGCCCTACGCCGTCGGTTCGGAGATCTTCCGCTGGGTGGACCAGGCGCGACCCGAGCCACGCACCGATGCCGACGACCGTCGCAATGTGGTTGTGCAGGCGTGGTATCCGGCCGAGTCCGCCTCCGGGCGGCGCTGGGTCTACCTCGACGGCCAGGACCATCTACCGCCGCAGGTCGCCATGGTTCCGAGCCTGATCATGGGCGCCTACGACCGCATCGATACCCACGCCTACGCCGAGGTTCCGGTGTCGCAGGCACAGCAGCGCTGGCCGGTCGTGCTGTTCTCCCCCGGTTACGGCGCGCCTCGGGCCTTCTACTCCGGGCTGCTCGCCGACCTCGCCAGCCGGGGTTTCATCGTCGTCGCCGTGGACCACCCTTACGAGGCGGCCGTCACAAAGCTCGCCGACGGCACCATCGCCCACACCGTGGAGACCATGCCCGTCGACGATCCGCGCTTCATGGCGGAACGTCAGGAGATCCGCACGGCCGACCTGCGGTTCGTCCTCGACCAGATCAGCGGGGGCACCGACCTCGGCCCACTCACCGACCGGCTCGACCCGACCCGCATCACCGCCATCGGCCACTCCTTCGGCGGCGCGGCGGCCTTGTCCGCCCTCGCCGAGGACCGAAGACTCACCGCCGCCGCCAATCTCGACGGCACCCCCTACGACGACCTGCCCCAGCGCACGATCGACCGACCGGTGCTGATTCTGGAAAGCGACCGCGAGATCACCGGCCACTCGGACCGCTACCTCGACGGCAATGCCGACCTGCTGCGACGGCTGCGCGCACCCTCGTTCCGCTACGAGATCGGCGAGGCCGACCACATCAGTTTCACCGACGCACCGCACTTCGTCTCCGCCCCGGTGCGTTTCGTGGCATCGCTGTTCGTCGGTGGGTCGCGCGGACCCACCGACACCCAGCGCCTCTGCAACGACATCCTCACGCCGTTCCTGCTCGGCAGCCACGCCGAGATCGCCCAGGTGGCCGCGCGCCATCCGGGTGTCACCGCGCGGTAGCCACCCGGTGGTGTTCAGGCGGGCGCAGGCTCGAGCCGCCAACCGGAGGCCCGCTCGCGTTCGTTCCAGAACGCCGCGTACCGGCCGTCGAGCGCCAGCAGTTCCGCGTGCGTGCCCTGTTCGACGATGCGACCGCCGTCGAGGAACAAGATCTGATCGGCGTGGGCGATGGTCGCCAAGCGGTGCGCTACCACGAGAACGGTCTTGTCTCTTGCCAGTTCGTGGATGCCGCGCACCACGACGGCCTCGCTGTGCGGGTCGAGCGCGCTGGTCGCCTCGTCGAGCAGCACGATCGGGGCGTCCTTGAGCAAGGCGCGGGCGATCGACACCCGCTGACGCTCACCGCCCGAGAGCGACGCGCCGCCCTCACCGACCATGGTGTCGAAGCCGTCGGGCAGCCGGTCGACGATCTCGTCGACCCGCGCCGCACGTGCGGCGCGCAGCACCTCGTCCTGGCTCGCGTCGGGCTTGCCGATGCGGATGTTGTCGGCCACCGAGCGGTTGAACAGGTAGACGTTCTGGAAGACCAGGGCGAGCTGATCGAGCAGCGTGTTCGAAGGTTGTTCGCGCACATCGTGTTCGCCCACCGAGACCGCGCCGGAATCCACGTCGTAGAAGCGGGCGGCCAGGCGCAGCAGGGTGGTCTTGCCCGCGCCGCTCGGCCCGACGATCGCGGTGGTCGTGCCCGCCGGGACAGTGAAGGTCAGGTCGCTGAGCACGGGTTCGCCGGGGCGGTAGCCGAAGCTCACCTTGTCGAAGACGACGGCGGGCGCACCGGGCGTGACCGGCTCGGTCGGCATCGGCAGGGTCGGTTCGGCAAGCAGTTCGGTGATGCGGTCGGCGGCCGAAGCGGCCGAGCGCAGCGCGGCGCCGAGTTGGGCGGCCTGGTTCACCGGCTCGATGAACCGCGAACTCACCGCGATCAGGGCGATGGCGGCGGCGGCCGAGATGGCCCCGTCGGTCACCTGCACCACCGCGAGGTAGGCGAGCACGAGGAACACCGCCTGCACGAACAGGGCGAACACGATCAGGCCGGGCACCGTGGCCACCATCATCTTGCGCACCGCGCCACGCTGGCGGACCAGCGCCGCCTCCAGCGCCTTGTTGCCGGTGCCGACCGCGCCGAACGCACGGAGCACCGGTTGCGCCTGTGCGAATTCGACCACCCGCGAATCGGCTTCGGCCGCCGCCTCGTGCAGCCGTGCGTCGGCACCGGTGTAGGCACGGTTGGCGACCGCGTTGACCAGGTACAGCACCGGCGCCGCCAGCAGCATCGCGACACCGATGCGCCAATCGATGAACAACATGCCGAGCGCGACGACCAGCGGAACGATCACACCGGTGAGCACCTTGGTGAGCAGATAGGCGATCAGGCCCTGCATCTCGCGCACCTGCTCGACCATCACCCGCGACAGCGGGCCCGCCTCACGGCCTTCGAACCAGCCGAGCGGCAGTTCGTTGAGCTTGTCGCCCAGACGTGTCTGCAGTCCGCGCTGCATACCGAGGCCGATGCGCAGACCGATGACGGCCTGCAGGTAGCCGAACACCACCACGCCGACCACGGCGGCAGTCATGCCGAGCGCCCACGTCCATGCGCCGCTCAGGTCGTCGGCGAACAGGGCCTCGAGCAACGGGACGAGCAACAGGTACGCGATCGCCTGGCACACGGCCTGCAGCACGATGGCGGCGAGCAGGCGCGGGATCAGCGGCGCGAACTCGCCGGGGACGAGGCGGAAAACCTTGCGGATCATCTTGTTTCCTCCACCAGGGCGAGCGTGCCGAGCGCGGCCTCGTTGATGTCCCACAGGCGCTGATACAGCCCGCCCGTGGAGCGCAGTTCGTCGTGGGTGCCCTGTTCGACGAGAGTTCCGTTGTCCAGCACCAGAATCCGGTCGACACCGGTGATGGTGTGCAGGCGGTGCGCGATGACGAGCACGGTGCGGCCCGCCACCAGCGCGGCGAGTGCGTCCTGCACGGCGGCCTCCGACTCGGGGTCGGCGAAGGCTGTCGCCTCGTCGAGGACGAGGACCGGGGTGTCGGCCAGCAGGGCGCGGGCGATCGAAAGACGTTGTGCCTCACCCCCGGACAGGGTGGCGTCCACACCGATCTTGGAGTCGTACCCGCGTGGCAGCGCGACGATGCGGTCGTGGATCTGGGCAGCGCGGGCGGCTCGTTCGATGGCCGCGTCGTCGGCACCGGGTCGGGCGAGCAGGAGATTCTCGCGGATCGAACCACGGATCAGGCGGACGTCCTGGAACACGAAACCGACCGTGCGATACAGCGCTTCGCTGCTGAACTCGCGGATATCGCGACCGTCGATGGTGATCCGTCCCGCACCGACGTCGTAGAAACGCGGCAGCAGTTTGGCGAGAGTGGATTTGCCCGAACCGCTCGGGCCGACCAGCGCGGTGATGGTGCCCGGCGTCAGTTCCAGATCGATGCCGCGCAGCACGTTGTGCCCTGTGCGGTAACCGAATTCGACACCTTCGAAGCGGACGACACCGCGCTCCACCGGTACTTCACCGGTCGACTCGGCGATCTCGAGTTCCGGCGTCTGGCGCAGTTCGTGCAGCCGCAGCGCCGCCGCGCCACCGGCCCGCAACGCCTGCGACCCGTAACCGAGGCCGAGCAGCGAACTGCCGATACCGAGCCCGACCAGCAGGAACGGCAGCAGGTCGAGCGGTTCCACCCAGCCAGCGCCGATGAACGCCAGCCCGGCGAGCACGACGACGAGCATCACGAACACCGGCGTGACGACGATGTCGGAGGCCGACTGCACCCGGATGATCGGCATCTTCAACCGGTGCGCGGCATTCACCTGACCGTCGACGGCGGCCTGGAACTCGCTGTGCGCCTTGCCCGCCTGACCGAACGCGCGAACCACCTGGATGCCGTCGACGAACTCGATGGTCGCCTCGGCCGTGCGCCGCTCCCAGCGGGTGTAGACGGCGAGCCGGTCGCGACCGTCGCGGTCCATGATCCGGCCGAACAGCACGAAGTAGGCGATCAGCGGGATCAGCAGCACCAGGGTGAGCCGCCAGTCGACGGTGAACAGGTACCCGAGGGTGACCAGCGGAACCACCAGCGCGCCGACGAACTCGAGTCGCGCGTGCGCGACCAGATAGTGCAGTGCCTCCACATCGTCGCGCAGGTAGGTCTTCACCTCGCCGGAGCTGCGCTCACCGAACCAGCCGAGCGGCACCCGGGTGAGTTTGGCCGCGAGCAGGCGGCGCAGGGTGAGCTGGTAACCGGCGTCGGCCGCGTGCGACCAGGTGAGCGCGACGGCCTGCAGCAGCGCCCGCAGGACGAGCACCGCGACGGCCGCGCCGAACAGCCACCACACCCGGTCGGTGTCGACGGGACTCGTGAGCAGCTCCCGGCACGCCTGCACGATCAGCAGGAAAGGGACCACGCTGCACACCGAAGCCACCGCGACGATCAGGCTCGCCGCCGTGAGCATGCCGGCCACCGGGGCCAGGATGTCCTTGCGCGCCTGCGCTTCTCGTTGCTTCTGCGCTTTCGCGGCCGCCTTGGACAGCCGGTTGCCCGACTCCACCCCCGGCGGCGGCGCTACCTGCACCGTCATACGTTCTGCCCTCTCGACCTGTCCACAGCAAGCTCTGCCGATGTAGGTTAGCCTAAGTTGAGTGGTTGTGGCCGGGTGGGGAAGGTTGCGTGAACTGCCAGTCAACCCCGGCGATATCGCGCGAAATCGGGCGTAATTTGCTCCCTACCTTGTTATCCATCGACGCGGTGGGAGTACGAAAATGTTTGTCACGTCAATTATTTCGGCAATTGCGGACTGCCGGACCGACCCCGGGAATATGACACCCGAACAAGCGCATCGGGCCATGCAGATACACCTCGAATGCAGCGTCGACCTGTGCCGGGTGCGGCGGCGTGCGCGCCAGATTCTCGTCGAGGCGAAATTGATGGTTCTGGATCAACGCGCCGGCTGAGGATTGATACCCGAATTTCGGGGCATGCCCCCTTCGTGTTCACTCACCTGCCCTCATCGGCCGCCTGGATACAGCACCAGGCGCGAACCGGTTTCGAAGTGACGTATTTCCGCGACGGTGATCGTGGCGTGCTCGTCGAAGGGTGCGCCACCGGAACCGAGGACGGCGCCGTCTGGGTGATCGACTACCGGCTGCGGCTCGACGGCAGCTGGCATACCCGTTCGGCGCAGATCACCGGACGCTACCCCGACGGCAGGCGCACGCTCACCGTGCAATCCGACGGGCTCGGACGCTGGCAGGTCGACGGCGCCACCGCACCCGAACTGGACGGGTGCCTCGACGTCGACCTCGAGGCATCGGTGTTCACCAACTCGCTCCCGGTGCGCAGGCTGGCACTCGACGTCGGCGACTCCGCCGACGCGCCCGCGGTCTACATCCGCGCCGCCGACCTGAAGACAGTGCGGCTGCCGCAGCACTACCGCCGGGCCACCGACGGCGACGACGGGCCACGCTTCGACTACACCTCGTCGGATTTCGACTACCGCGCCACCCTGTCCTACGACGATGCGGGGTTGATCGTCGACTACCCGGGTCTGGCCCGACGCACGGTCTGAACCGGGGGTCTGTGGCGGGGCCGGGTCGTGCGGCGGCGAGACTGTCGGTATGCGACGCAGGCAGCAGCCGCCGCTGCCCAAGCGGCACGGCCTCGACCCAGCCCGGCTCCGGCTCCCGGAGGACGGGCACTGGGCGACCGTGCGCGACCACCTCGTCGAGCGGTTGCCGCGCGTGGATCCGGCGCGCATCGACGAGATGCTGCGCGCCGGCGAGATCGTCGACCTGGACGGGCCGCTCGCGCCCGACGCGCCGTACGTCGCGGGCGGTGCGGTCTGGTTCCATCGTGACCTGCCCGTGGAGCGGGAGGTGCCGTTCGAGATCGGCATCGTGCACCGCGACGACGACATCCTCGTCGTCGACAAACCGCACTTCCTCGCGACCATTCCGCGCGGTCAGCACATCCTGCAGACCGCGCTGGTCCGGTTGCGGCGCGAACTCGACCTGCCCGACCTGATCCCGGCGCACCGCCTCGACCGGGTGACCGCCGGGCTGATCCTGTTCGTGGTGAATCCGGCCGTGCGCGGGGCGTATCAGACGATGTTCGGGCACCGGACCGTGCGCAAGGAATACGAGGCGATCGCGCCTTACGATCCCGCATTGGAGCTGCCGCGGGTCGTGCGCAGCCGCATCATCAAGGAAAAACATGTGCTCGCCGCGCAGGAAGTGCCCGGCGTGCCCAATGCCGAAACTCAGGTGGAGCTCGTGGAGCACCGCGACGGACTCGGGCGGTACCGATTGCGGCCGCACACCGGGCGCACCCATCAACTGCGGCTGCATATGAACAGCCTCGGTGTGCCGATCCTCGGCGACGATTTCTATCCGGTCGTCACCGACAAATCCGTCGACGACTACACCCGGCCATTGCAATTGCTCGCGGCCACCCTCGAATTCACCGACCCGATCAGTCGGGTGCCCCGGCGCTTCGAATCGCGGCGAACTCTGCAGGCGTGGCACGATTTGCCGGGTTGGTCCGGATCGGCTGTCGAGTAGCTCACGGACCGTTTCCCTTCTGTAATAAATCCGTACACTCGACCGGGTGCCCGTCTCCGCCGATCCCCGACCCGGACTGCACGCCTATATCGATATCGCCGTCGTGGTGGTGGTGCTCGCCGGAACCAATCTGATCGCCCACTTCACCACCGCCTGGGCCAACATCGTCACCGTGCCCGTCGCGGCCTTTCTGCTGCTCGCCCTGATGCGCAAACGCGGGCTCGGCTGGGCCGAACTCGGACTGTCACCCAGGCACTGGCGACGTGGCACGGTATACGCGCTCGGCGCGGTGGGAATCGTGCTCACGGCTGTCGCGATCGGGGCATTGCTGCCGATCACCAGGCCTTTCTTCCTCGCCGACCGGTACGCGACCATCTCCGGCGCACTGATCGCGTCGATGATCGTCATCCCGTTGCAGACCGTGATCCCCGAGGAACTCGCCTTCCGCGGCGTCCTGCACGGCACCCTCGAACGGGTGCTCGGGGTACGCGGCCTGTTCGCGGCGGGCTCACTGCTCTTCGGCCTCTGGCACATCGCCTCCTCCCTCGGTCTCACCGCGAGCAACACCGGCCTGTCCGGCATCGTCGGCGGCGGCCTCGCGGGCCAGATCATCGGCATCACCCTCGCCGTCGCCGCCACCGCCGCCGCGGGCGTCGTCTTCACCTGGCTCCGCCGCCGCAGCGGCAGCCTCCTCGCCCCCATCGCCCTGCACTGGTCCCTCAACGGAGCAGGCGCCCTCGCCGCAGCCCTCGTCTGGCACACCGCGCTGGCCTAGCATCGGTCCGGTGAAACGTGCGCTTGTCGGATTGGTAGTAGCGGTGACCGGTGGGGCGGCCGGGATCGGGCGGGAGATTGCCCGGGAACTGGGTGCCGCGGGGGCCTTGGTGTGTATCGGGGACCTGTCCGGTGACGCGGCCCGGGCAGCGGCGGCCGAGTTGCCGGGGACGGTGCACGGGTGCGAGCTCGATGTGACCTCGGAGCGGTCGTTCCACGACTTCCTCGCCGTCACCGAGGCGCTGCTCGGGCCGGTGGACGTGCTGGTCAACAATGCCGGGGTGATGTGGGTCGGGGCGTTCGACGACGAACCCGACAGTGCCACCGCGCGGATGCTCGCGGTGAATCTGCACGGGGTGATCCGGGGCGTGCGGCTGGCGGCACCCGCCATGCGCGCACGGGGGCGGGGACATATCGTCACCATCGCCTCGGTGGCATCGAAGGTCTCACCCGCCGGGGAGGCGACCTACGCGGCGACCAAACACGGTGTGCTCGGGTACCTGACGGGCGTGCGGGAGGAACTGCGCGGCAGCGGTGTGCGATTGAGCGCGATCATGCCGGGGGTCGTCGACACCGAACTCGCGAAGGGCACGTCCACCGGTGCGGCGCCGCTGTTGCAGCCCGTCGATGTGGCGCGGGCCGTTGTCGAGGTGATCCAGCGGCCACGCTTCGAGGTGACGGTACCGGGATCGCTCGGGCCGATGCTGCGATGGGCCGGAGTGCTTCCCCAGTGGGCCCGGGATCTGATATTGCGGCGAACTGTCCCGAATCAGCTTGCGGCCGTTAGTGGTTCGTCCGCACGGGCCACTTACGAAAAGCGCTTACTCGACGGCGATTCCGGGGTTTGAGGGCTTTCTCCGCGCCATTTTCACACCATGATCGTTGACCCGGGAACGGTCGGCGTTTACGCTCTCTGCAATCACACATATGTTCGATAGTCCATATGTTCGAGTGACGCGGAAGGCGCGAGATGTCCGACGATCGGTCGATCGACCCTGCCGATACCGAGATCACGGCCCTCGCCAAACAGGTCGCCACCGCCAGGGGCAAGCTGCCGCTCCAGCACGACACGGCACTCTACGACGCCCTCTCGGAAGCGGAGATCCGCGCCGAACGCGAACTCGCCGAATGGATTCGGGCCCAGCGCCGCAAACAGCGGCGTCGCGCTGTCGCCGACGAACTCGCCGCCGACAAACGTGACCGTCGCACCGGCGCTTTGATCCGGCGTACCGACGAAGCCGACGCCCGCTGGCACCGCAAAGCACTGGCCGCGCGCCGCCGCGTATCGAGTGCCGACGCGCGGCTCGCTCAGCTCTACCGGCGCGCCGAGTGGTCGTCACGCGCACTGATCGGTGTGGTGCTGCTCGGCATGGTGTGGGCCGGGGTGAATGTGCAGCACAACCTCGTGCCGAGCGGGGACATGAGCGACCCGCTGTACTGGCTCAGTTTCGGCATCGAAGCGATGATCTCCATCCCGATCATCGTCATCATGATCGCCGCGACCACCGCCGCCCGCTGGGGACGTGAACTCGAACGCGGCAAGGTCATCGTGTTCGAACTCGCCCTCCTCGGCACCACCGTCGCCCTCAACGCCGGACCCCACCTGGCCTCCGGCGCGTGGGGGCGGGCAGCCGAGTTCTCCATCGCGCCCGTGATGGTCGGTGTCGTGATCTGGTTGCACGCCTGGGTCTCGGCGCGGTACGCGATGTTGATCGAGGGGGCTTCGGTCGAGCTGCCGGGGAGCTACTCCCCCTCCGAACGAGTGGATTCTGCTGTCGCTCAGCCGGACCCGCTGCCGACGATCGACAATGGCGCGCGCTTGTCCGCCGTCGACACGGCGACGCTCACCGACGCGGTCTCCGACCACGTCGGGCCGGCAGCTGATTCCGTCCGTGCTGAGTCGGTCGCGACGGTTGTCGGTGAGGATTCCGTTCACGCGGTCCGCGCCCAACACGGTGTCGGCGCCTCCCTCGATACTCGGGCCGGCGACAGCGCACGGGTCAACCACCATGCCCTGCAGGCCGACCGCGCCACACACAGCAATGAGACCGGGCAGGTCGATAACGCCAACCTCGACAGCAACGCCGGTCTGGACAACGAAGCCGCTATCGGCGGCGACTTCGCACGCGGCGGCAATACCGGGAACGACGCCACACCCGATATCGAAGTTCCGCGTAGCGATGAGGACGATCTGGTCGCCGGATCTGACGACGCCGCGCTGGGCGAGCGCCCGAACCCCAAGCGCCCGCACATCACCCGCCGCCCCTCCGCCGAAAAGTCGGCCGCCCCAGGCACTCTCGAACTCATCCACCGGGCCGCGGCCGACCACCGCCGCAACGGCCACGCCGACACCAACGGCGCCACTCCCTCGTTGCGGCGAATACCCGTCACCGCCGCCGCCCAGCCCACCCCCGGCGAAGCGACCGGCACCGACCCCGTTCTCGAGGCGACGGCGCACGCCGGCACCGTCGCCCGTGACCACAACGGCGATACGTCTGCCCCCACTCCGGTGGTAGCGCAACACAATTCACCGGCCACCGCCGACGAGCCCGAACAGCTCACCTTCGCCACGGAACCCGCCGAGCAACTGCTGCTGGAGCCCGAACCCGCCCGGGTCGCCAAGCCCGTCGCACCGGTCACCGCAGTCACCGAGCCGATCGCGTCGGCCACCGCAGTCACCGAGCCCACGGCACCGGCCACCCCAGTCACCGAGACCGTCGCGCCGGCCACCCCGTCTACCCGCAAATCCGAGTCGATCGCACGGGTCGAACCGTCGGCCCGAACATCTGAGCCGGTCGCACCGACCGAGACGTCCGCCGAAGAACCCGAGCCCACTGCGCCGGTCGCACTGCCAACGGACACCTCAGATGCCGACGAACCGCTCACCGCGCAGGAATCCGCCCCAGAGGACGACCTCCTCGAAGACCACCCTGTCGACGAGTTCGACTACGACGACACCGAGGTCCGCGCCCTCGCCCGCCGCATCGCCAACCACAGCCCCCTGCGCCTGACCCTCGAACAAATCGAGGAAATCCTCGAACTCACCGACCAGTCCTGGTCAGCCCGCAGCATCGGCGCCGAGGTAGGCGTCCCCGGCAAAACCGTCACCAACGTCGTCGAATTCGCCCGAAAGATCCGCCACCCCTACGCCTTCACCGGCTGAGTTACCCGATCCCGTCGGACCACGACTCCAAGCTCTGCGCTATCTCGGCAACCTCGGCATCGCCGGTCGCGATACGGTTCATCAACTCCTCCTGCTCGTCAGGGAGGGGACGAACACGGTATCCGTTCAATCGGAGCATCGCGACAGATGCGACGAACGCAGTGCGTTTGTCGCCGTCGATCAGCGCGTGATTCCGGGCGATCGAATGCAGCAGAGCCGCTGCCTTGAGGAACAGCCCGGGATAGGCTTCCTGGCCGAAGACAGTCGCCTTCGGACGCTCGACAGCACCTGCCAGCAGGCCGATATCGCGAACCGCGTGCGGCGTCTTGTTCACCGCACGGGCAATGGCAACGACCTCAGCGAGATCGAGGTAGATCACGCAAGCCGTCGCATCAGCTCGGCGTGCTCGTCCATGATCGAGTCGATCAAAGACCCGAATGCCTCCGCCTGCCGAGTCACATACATGTGAACAGCCTCTTGAGCCAGGTCCTGTTTGCTTCGTCCGAGGCGTTCGGCCAACTCGGTCAACCGCCGGTCGTCGTCCCCGTTGAGACGCAGTGTCATCGCCATGATCCGATGGTATCAGCCAGGTATCACTCGACCAACGCCACGACGAAGGCCCGCTTCCCCAGAGGGAAACGGGCCTTCGTGGCAACGATCTCGATGGATCGAGGAGGGACCTTACTTGGCCTTCTCCAGGACCTCGACCAGACGCCAGCGCTTGGTGGCCGACAGCGGACGGGTCTCCATCAGCTGAACGCGGTCGCCGACACCGGCGATCTCGTTCTCGTCATGCGCCTTCACCTTGGAGGTGGTGCGAATGATCTTGCCGTAGAGCGGGTGCCGGTGACGGTCTTCCAGCTCCACGACGATCGTCTTGTTCATCTTGTCCGAGACGACGTAGCCGCTACGAACCTTGCGGCTGCCGCGCTCTTCCTTCTTCTCGCTCATGCCGCATCTCCCTTGCCCGCGGGCGCCGTGGCCAGGCCGAGCTCGCGCTCACGCATGACCGTGTAAATGCGCGCGATCTCGTGGCGGACGACGCGCAGACGACGGTTGTTGTCGAGCTGACCCGTCGCCATCTGGAAGCGCAGGTTGAACAGCTCTTCCTTCGACTCGCGCAGTTTGGCCACGAGCTCTTCTTCGTTGAGCTCGCGGAGCTCTGCGGCCGGTGTTCCGGTAGCCATCAGAACTGCTCCTCCCTGGTCACGATCCTGCACTTCATGGGGAGCTTGTGCATCGCGCGGCGCAGGGCCTCGCGAGCGGTCTCCTCGTTGGGGTAAGACATCTCGAACATGACCCGACCGGGCTTCACGTTCGCGACCCACCACTCCGGCGAACCCTTACCGGAACCCATGCGGGTCTCGGCAGGCTTCTTGGTGAGCGGGCGGTCGGGGTAGATGTTGATCCAGATCTTGCCGCCACGCTTGATGTGGCGGGTCATCGCGATACGCGCCGACTCGATCTGACGGTTGGTGACGTAGGCAGGCTCGAGAGCCTGGATGCCGTAGTCACCGAACGCCACCGCGGTGCCGCCCTTGGACATGCCGGAGCGACTGGGGTGGTGCTGCTTGCGGTGCTTGACCCTACGGGGCATCAGCATGCGTCAGCCCTCCTGACTCTCTGCCGGAGCCTCCGCCACTGCGGTGGCGGCGCGCCCGACCTCGGTGCTGGTCGCGGTGGTGCCGGTGGCGCCGGACCGACGCGGGCGGCTCGGACGCTCGCGACGCGGGCGCTCCGGAGCAGTAGCGGCGGCGGTCAGTTCACGACGACCACCGACGATGTCACCCTTGTAGATCCAGACCTTCACGCCGATGCGACCGAAGGTGGTCTTGGCCTCGTAGAGGCCGTAGTCGATGTCCGCGCGCAGCGTGTGCAGCGGGACGCGACCCTCACGGTAGAACTCCGAGCGCGACATTTCGGCGCCACCGAGGCGGCCCGAGCACTGCACACGGATGCCCTTGACGTTCGGCGAACGCATGGCCGACTGAATGGCCTTACGCATCGCGCGACGGAACGCCACACGGTTGGACAGCTGCTCGGCGACACCCTGAGCAACCAGCTGCGCATCCGATTCGGGGTTCTTGACCTCGAGGATGTTCAGCTGAACCTGCTTCTTGGTGAGCTTCTCCAGCTCGGCGCGGATGCGGTCGGCCTCCGCGCCACGGCGACCGATCACGATGCCGGGACGCGCGGTGTGGATATCCACACGGACGCGATCACGGGTGCGCTCGATCTCGACCTTCGAGATGCCGGCCCGCTCCATGCCAGTGGCGAGGAGCTTGCGGATCTGAACGTCTTCCTTCACGTATTCCGCGTACTGCTTGTCCGCGTACCAACGCGACTTCCAGTCGGTGGTGATACCGAGGCGGAAGCCATGGGGGTTGATTTTCTGTCCCATTTACTTTGCCCCTCCCTTCCGGCGGCTACGAGTGGCAGCGCCGGCAGTGGGCACGCTCTCGACCTCGATGGTGATGTGGCTGGTGCGCTTGCGAATCCGGAACGCGCGGCCCTGGGCCCGCGGCTGGAAACGCTTCATGGTGGCACCCTCGTCGACGAACGCGGTCGAGATGACCAGGGTGGCCGGGTTGAGGCCGAGGTTGTTCTCGGCGTTCGCCGCGGCCGAGGCCACGACCTTGGCGACCGGCTCGCTCGCGGCCTGAGGCGCGAACTTCAGGATCGCCAGGGCGTCCTCGACGCGCTGGCCGCGGACCATGTCCACGACGCGACGCGCCTTCATCGGGGTGACCCGCACGTGCTTAGCGGTAGCGCGGGCAGTCGGGTTCTGAACAGTTTCTGTCATCGCCGCTTGCTCTTCCGGTCGTCCTTGACGTGGCTCTTGAACGTCCTGGTCGGCGCGAACTCACCGAGCTTGTGGCCGACCATGTTGTCCGAGACGAACACCGGGACGTGCTTGCGACCGTCGTGGACGGCGAAAGTGTGACCGATGAAATCGGGGATGATGGTCGAGCGACGCGACCAGGTCTTGATGACCTGCTTGGTGCCTTTTTCGTTCTGGACGTCCACCTTCTTCAGGAGGTGGTCGTCGACGAACGGGCCCTTCTTGAGGCTGCGTGGCATTTCTTACCTCCTCCTTTAGCGCTTCTTGCCGGTCTTGCGACGGCGGACGATGAGCTTGTCGCTCGGGCGGTTCGGCTTGCGGGTACGGCCCTCAGGCTGGCCCCACGGGGAGACCGGGTGGCGACCACCGGAGGTCTTACCCTCACCACCACCGTGCGGGTGGTCGACCGGGTTCATGACGACACCACGGACGGTAGGACGGCGGCCCTTCCAGCGCATACGGCCGGCCTTGCCCCAGTTGATGTTCGACTGCTCGGCGTTGCCGACCTCGCCGACGGTGGCGCGGCAGCGCACGTCGACGCGACGGATTTCACCGGAGGGCATACGCAGGGTCGCGTACGGCCCTTCCTTGCCCAGCAGCTGGATGCTCATGCCTGCGGCACGGGCCATCTTGGCGCCGCCGCCCGGACGCAGCTCCACGTTGTGGATCGTGGTACCGGTCGGGATGTTGCGCAGCGGCAGGTTGTTACCCGGCTTGATGTCGGCCGTGGGGCCGGACTCGATCGGGCTGCCCTGCTTGATGCCCTTCGGCGCGATGATGTAGCGCTTCTCGCCGTCGGCGAAGTGCAGCAGTGCGATGTTGGCGGTGCGGTTGGGGTCGTACTCGATGTGCGCGACCTTGGCCGGGATGCCGTCCTTGTCCAGTCGACGGAAGTCGATGACACGGTAGGCACGCTTGTGACCGCCACCGCGGTGACGCGTGGTGATGCGACCGTGCGCGTTACGACCACCGGACTTGGTGAGCGGGCGCAGCAGCGACTTCTCCGGCGTCGACCGGGTGATCTCGGCGAAGTCCGAGACACTCGAGCCACGACGGCCCGGTGTAGTCGGCTTGTATTTACGGATTGCCATGAGTTCTTCTCTGCTTTCTGGATCGCCAGCCGCTTACGCGACCGGTCCTCCGAAGATCTCGATGGGCTTGCTGTCGGCCGAGATGGTCACGAGCGCGCGCTTGGTGTCCTTGCGCTTGCCGTAACCGAAGCGGGTCCGCTTGCGCTTGCCCTGACGGTTGGCGGTATTGACGCTGGTGACCTTGACGCCGAAAACCTTCTCGACGGCGATCTTGATCTGCGTCTTGTTCGAATCCGGGTGCACCAGGAAGGTGTAGGTACCTTCCTCGATCAGTCCGTAGGACTTCTCCGAGATGACCGGTGCGAGCAGGATGTCGCGGGGGTCGGCGATGGTGCTCACTTGCTCTCCTCCTGGGCCGCCTCGGCGGGACCGTGAACGAACGCGTTCAGGGCCTCGACGCTGAACACCAGTTCGTCGCTGTTGAGGACGTCGTAGGTGTTGAGCTGGTCCGGGGCGATCGGCAGCACGTTCTGCAGGTTCGCCACGCTCTTCCACGCGGCGACGTCCTCGCGACCGACCACGACGAGGAACTTCTTGCGGTCCGACAGCTCGGACAGGAAGCTCTTCGCGGCCTTGGTCGACGGGGTCTGACCCGAGACCAGTTCGGTGATCACGTGGATGCGCTCGTTGCGGGCCCGGTCGGACAGGGCACCGCGCAGGGCGGCGGCCTTCATCTTCTTGGGGGTCCGCTGGCTGTAGTCACGCGGCTGCGGGCCGTGGACGGTGCCACCGCCGGCGAACTGCGGCGCACGGGTCGAACCCTGGCGGGCGCGGCCGGTGCCCTTCTGGCGGTAAGGCTTCTTGCCGCCACCGGAGACCTGGCCACGAGTCTTCGTGGCGTGGGTGCCCTGGCGAGCGGCGGCCAGCTGCGCGATGACGACCTGGTGCATCAGCGCGACGTTGGCGGTCACGTCGAAGATCTCCGCGGGGAGGTCGACGGTGCCTTCGGTCTTGCCGCCTGCAGCCTTAACGGTCAGCGTGAGATTAGCGGCCTTCTTCTCCGTGTTAACTGCGGAGCTGGTCATGCGTGCGCACCACCCTTCACGGCGCTCTTGACGATCACGACGTTGCCCTTGCGGCCGGGGATAGCACCCTTGACCAGGAGCAGGCCGTTCTCGGCGTCGACCTTGTGAACCGACAGGTTCTGCGTGGTCACGCGGTCGTTACCCATACGGCCCGACATGCGCATGCCCTTGAACACGCGGCCGGGAGTGGCACAGCCACCGATGGAACCCGGGCGACGGTGCACAGCCTGCGCACCGTGCGAGGCGCCCTGGCCCTTGAAGCCGTGACGCTTCATGGTGCCTGCGAAGCCCTTGCCCTTGCTGATTCCGGTCACGTCGACGTAGGTGCCCTCTTCGAAGACGTCGGCGGAAAGCTCCTGGCCGACCTCGAAGGTGGAGGCATCCGCGACGCGGATCTCGGTGACGTGGCGGCGCGGGGTGACCCCGGCCTTGGCGAACTGGCCGGAAACCGGCTTGTTCACCTTGCGCGGGTCGATGGCGCCGAAAGCGATCTGGACGGCCGAGTAGCCGTCGCGCTCCACGGTGCGGATCTGGGTGACCACGTTCGGGCCCGCCTTGATGACGGTGACCGGGACGACGCGGTTCTTCTCGTCGAAGACCTGGGTCATGCCGAGCTTGGTGCCCAGGATGCCGGCTGCGGGCCGGTTCTTGTTGTCAGTCATATCTCGAGTCCCCGTCACTGAATGTTGACGTCGACGCTGGCCGGCAGGTCGATGCGCATGAGCGCGTCGACCGTCTTCGGCGTCGGGTCGAGGATGTCGATGAGGCGCTTGTGCGTACGCATCTCGAAGTGTTCGCGCGAGTCCTTGTACTTGTGCGGCGAACGGATGACGCAGTACACGTTCTTCTCGGTGGGCAACGGCACAGGCCCGACCACACGGGCGCCGGTGCGGGTCACCGTCTCCACGATCTTGCGCGCAGACGCATCGATCGCCTCGTGGTCATAGGCCTTGAGCCTGATGCGGATCTTTTGTCCCGCCACGCTAAGTGTCCTTTTCTCCGCTTTCCTTCGTGGTCACAGGAGCAAGCTCCCGCACCACCCTCATTTGCACAGCCCGAACACACGTGAGGTTTCGAGATCGCCACCGGGCACCGCCCAGTCCTCGCCGCTGTTCATCTGTCATGGTTCTCCGGTCCACGCGGTCGGGCGTGTCGCCCTTTTTGCTACAACGTGGTCCCGAACGTATCCACACCGGCGAACCGGTGGGATACACAACTGCTGCCTGCCCTGCTCGACCCGTCGGCCCCGGGGGGGCGACGATCCTGCGCAAGGCAACCCGAACAGTATGCACCATGCCGACAAAGCTCTTCAAATCGGGGGGCATGAGGCATCGGTCACTGATCGGACTGTGCTCGACCATGGTAGCTGGCGGGTCACCGGCGCTGGTCAGGTGGGCTTCCCGCTTATCTTACTTTTGAGTAAGATGCGGGAATGGCACAGGAAACCGCGACGTACCGCGGCTGGAAGAAGCTGCCCGACAACCGCATCGGGCACGCGCTGTTCTCACTCGGGATGGTGGCCCGGGTCCCCTACTTCGGCACGGTGCTGCCGCAAGTGGTGCGGCTCGAGCCCGGCCTGTGCGAGGTGACCTCGCCGAAATGGTTCGGCATCCACAATCATCTCGGCACCTTCCACGCCATCGCCGCGTGCAATCTGGCCGAGGTGGCGATGGGCATGCTGAGCGAGGCGACGGTGCCGACCACCCATCGCTGGATCCCCAAGGGCATGAATGTGCAGTACCTGGCGAAGGCCGAAACGGGTTTGCGCGCGGTGGCGAGACTGGCGGAGATCCCCGATTTCGCGGCGATCACCGAGGGCCGCGAGCTGACGGTGCCGGTGTCGATCTTCGACACGGACGGCGTCGAGGTGGTGCACGCCGAGATCACCACCTGGGTCACGCCCCGGTAATCCGCTGGGCCGGTACGGTTGTGAGCACGGCTACAGACGGGGAGGTTCGATGCTGGAAGTCGCGCATGTGGTCCGCCGGTTCGGCGACAAGGTCGCGGTAAACGACGTGTCGTTCACGGTGGCACCGGGGGTTCTCACCGGGTTCGTCGGCGGGAACGGGGCGGGCAAGACCACGACCATGCGGATGATCATGGGCGTGCTCGCCGTGCAGTCCGGCGAAGTGCGCTGGGACGGGCGGCCGGTCACAGCGCTGGATCGCCGCTCCTTCGGGTACATGCCGGAGGAACGCGGGCTCTACCCCAAGCAACCGGTGCTCGATCAGCTCGTCTACCTCGCGCGATTGCGTGATGTGACGGCCGAGGAAGCCAAGACCCGTGCGCTCGGTCTGCTCGAACGGTTCGGGTTGGCCGACCGTGGCAAGGACAAGCTCGAATCGCTCTCGCTCGGCAATCAGCAGCGAGTGCAGATCGCGGCGGCGGTGATCGCGCAGCCCGCGGCACTGATTCTCGACGAACCGTTCTCCGGGCTCGACCCGTTGGCTGTCGACTCGATGGTCGAGTTGTTGCGGGAGTACGCGGCGAAGGGTGTGCCGGTCCTGTTCTCCTCGCACCAGCTCGATCTGGTCGAGCGGTTGTGCGATCGGCTCGTCATCCTGTCGGCGGGACGGGTGGTCGGGCAGGGGTCGGTCGATGAGCTTCGTTCGGCCGGTGGGTTGCGATATCGGCTCGTCGTCGACGGTGACGCGCAGTGGTTGCGGTCCCATCCCGGGGTCCGGTCGGTTGAAATAGAGGGTGGGCGTGCGGTTTTCGAGGCGTCGGAGACCGATGCCGTTTTGAAAGAGGCGTTGTCGCGTGGATCGGTGCGTGAGTTCACCGAGGTCAGGCCGACCGTTGCCGAGATCTATCGGGAGGTGACGGCGTGATGCGGCTGGAGTCGGCGGATCGCGTGATCGCGGCGTGCCGAGGAGGTGCGGCGTGAAAGGGGTGTGGCGGATCGTTTCCGCGCGCGAGATCGTGGTGAAGCTGCGGGATCGCAATTTCGTGATCTCGACGGTGGTGACCATCGTGGCGATCATCGCCTCGGTGGCGGTGAGCGGGTTTCTCGGCAGCAGACCCGAACGAATCGATATCGTCGCCACCGGCAGCGGCGCAGGCGAAGTACTGAGCCTGGCCAACGAGCTGGCTGCCCGGTCGGGAACCGACATCAGCTTCCGCGGGTACCAGGCCCGCGACCGAGCCGAGGTCGAGCAGAACGTTCGGAACGACAAGGCGGAGGCCGGTCTCGTTCCCGCACCCGGCGGGTGGGAGCTCATCGGCAACTCCGCCGAGAACGACGACGCGACCACCTACATCACCGCCGCCGCACAGCAGCTGGCCTTGCAGAGCAATGCCGCCGAGTTCGGGGCAACCATGGAAGAGCTCACCCGCGGCGCGGAGGTGAGTTACACGCTGTTGGACAAGAGCGCGGTCGATCCGGGGCTCGCCAAGATCGTCGCGTTCGTCTTCGCGTTCCTGTTCTATCTGGCGTCGATACTGTTCGGGATGTCGATCGCGCAGAGCGTGATCGAGGAGAAGCAGAACCGCATCGTCGAGATCCTGGCGAGCGCGATCCCGCTGCGGCAGTTGCTGATCGGCAAGGTGGTCGGTAACGCGGTGCTGGCGTTCGGGCAGCTCGTGCTGTTCGTGGTTGCCGGGCTCGGCGGGTTGGTCTTCCTCGGCAAGGCCGATCAGCTCGGCCGGATCGCCGGTGCCGCGGGCTGGTTCATCGTGTTCTTCGTGGTCGGCTTCCTCGCCCTGGCCAGCCTGTGGGCCGTGGCAGGCTCCCTGTCGACGCGCAGCGAGGACCTGCAGTCCACCTCGACTCCCCTGTCGATGCTCATCATGATCGTGCTGTTCGCGGGCATCTTCCTCTCCGGAACCGGCCGCGTCATCGCCTCCTACGTCCCCATCACCTCGATCATCGCCATGCCGAGCCGCCTGGCCGAAGGCACCGCCGCCTGGTGGGAACCCCTCATCGCCCTCACCCTGATGGCCGCCACCACCTACGCCATCGTCGTCCTGGCCGAAAAGATCTACCGCCGCTCCCTCATGCAAACCCAAGGCCGCCTCACCCTCCGCCAGGCCCTCGCCCTCGAGGACTGACGGCCTGGAACATCCATCGTGAAGTCGAACCGCTGACTGTGAGGCCGAGGATCAGGCCGAAGACCAGGATGGCGGCCGCGACCCACAGCCGGGATTCCTGATCGGCTGTCACGGCGGTCGCGACCGCGGCGAGCAGGCCGACTCCAGCATGGTGCAAGCTGACCACGCTGTCCGGTGGTTGCGCGAGCGTGTGCGGTGTGGATTGAATGCGGGGGTGAGTGTGCGGGAGTTCGATATTTGCGTGGTCGGGTTGGGGCCGGCTGGGCGGGGGTTGGCGCATCGGGCTGCCGGGGCCGGGTTGCGGGTTGCCGCGGTGGATCCGCGGCCGGAGCGGTTGTTTCCGCCGACGTTCTCGTGCTGGGTCGACGAGCTGCCGAGCTGGTTGCCGGAGAGCGCTATCGCGCAGCGGATCGCGGCGCCGACGGTGTGGACCAAGACCGAGCACCGGATCGAGCGGGCCTACTGTGTGCTGTCGAAGGCGGGGTTGCACGCGGCGCTCGCGCTCGACGACGCGACGGTGTTCGCGCAGCGGGCCGGGCGGGTGGACCAGCACGAAGTGGAGCTGGCCGACGGGACGGTGATCACAGCGGGAACGGTGTTCGACACCCGTGGGCTGCCGACGCTCGGCAAGCGGCGCGCGGCCTCGGCGCACGGGATCTTCGTCGATGCCGAGACCGCGGCGCCGATGGTCGGTGACGGCGAGGGTCTGCTGCTCGACTGGCGCCCGGAGAACGGGGCGGGCCCGGACGAGCCGCCGTCGTTCCTGTACGCGGTGCCGCTCGGGGACGGAACCGTCATCTTCGAGGAGACCAGCCTCGGCCTGCGCGGCGGCATGCCGCAGCACGAACTGCGCAAGCGAACACTGAATCGTCTTGCCGCCCACGGCATCCGGCTCACCGGCGACGAACCGCACGAGGCCGCCCACTACCCGCTCGACCAGCCGCCGCCGAAAAAGGGCGCCGCGATCGCGATCCCTTTCGGTTCCCGCGGCGGCATGATGCACCCGTGCACCGGCTACAGCGTGGCCGATTCGCTCGCCCTCATCGACACCGCCGTCTCGGCCGTGCAGCAGGGCATCGACCCCGTCGAGGCGCTGTGGCCATGGCAGGCGCGGGCGGTGTACTGGATGCGGATGCGCGGCCTGTGGGGTCTGGGCAGGCTCACCACCGACCAGTCGATCGCCATGTTCGAAGCGTTCTTCACCGAGTCCGAACGCGGCCAACGCGCGCTGCTGTCGGCGCACGACGACTACACCGCCCTCGGCGCGGTGCTGTTCAACACCGTCGCCCACACCTGGCCGTTCCGCTGGCGCTACGACCTGGTCGGCTGGACCAACCGCGACCGCTGGGTCGACTACCCGTTCGCGGAACCGGCATGAGAAAGGCCGCGCCGGGCAACGGCGCGGCCTTCCACGGAACTACGCGGTCTCGGCGGCCTTCTTGTAGCCGCGGATGGCCGGGTAGGCGAACACCGCGATCATCCCCACCGTCCACAGGACCGTCTTGAGCAGCGGGTCCGCGACGGGACCGCCGTAGGACAGGCCCTTCATCGCGTCGATCGCGCAGCTCATCGGCTGGTTCGCGACCACGGTCTGCAACCAGGTGGGGTAGGCGATGATCGGGACGAAGCCGGTGTTGAAGAACATCAGCAGGGTGTTGAGGATGCCGATCAGGCTGATGAGCATCACGCCCTCGGTGATGGTGGCCAGCGCCGTCACCATCACCGCGAAGCCGAGCCCGAAGAGGATCGGAACGCAGACCAGGGCGACGTTGGTGAGCGGGTCCTCCATGAAGAGGAAGCCCAGCGGTACGGCGACGAGCAGCACGATCACCGTGGTGATGAGAATGCGCAACGCCTCCGCCAGCAGCCGCCCGGTGAGCAGCGACGCCTTGTTCAGCGGCATCGTGTAGAAGCGGCTGAGCAGGCCCGAGGCCTTCTCGCGTTTGAAGCCGAGCGCACTCACCACCGCACCGGTCATCGCCGCCACGAGCGTGAGCAGCGCGGCCTGGCCGTAGATGCTCGGTGTGCCGGTCGCGGCGGTGATGGAGTCACCGAGGACGATGCGAAACATCAGCAGCGTCACGGCCGGGTAGGCGATGGTCTGGATGGTGGTAGACGGGTCGCGCAGCCACACCATCAGCAGTCGTTTGGTCTGGATGAGGCTGTGGCTGAACCACACCGACACCGAGCTCTCCGGCTTGGCGTGCACCACCGGCAGCTGGGCCGCCGTTTCCGTTGTCGTCATGATCGCCTCACACTCGCCCACACCGCCAGTGGGAGGAATACAACTGCCGCGATGCCGAGCCAGACCAGCGATACCCAGGTGCCCGCCCACGACAGCTGGCCGGCCGCCATGTCGCTGAGCGTCTGCGCGAACTGCGAGATCGGCTGGTTGCGGGCGAACCCGCGCGCCCAGGTGGGGAAACTGTTCTCGGGCACGAAGCCGGTCGACATCATGCCGAAGATCAGGATCGGCAGCGTGAGCGCCTGGCTGAGCGCCTCGGGATTCTTGGTGAGGCTGCCCAGCGCGTCGGCGCCGAGGGTGAGCACAACGCCGACAGCGAGCGCGAACCCGCAGAACGCCAGTGCCTGCACCACGCCGCCGGTGAACCGGAATCCGATCAGGTACCCGTAGCCGACGGTCGCGACCAGCGAGACCAGCGAACGGACCAGACCGGCGCAGATCCGCGACATCAGCGGGACCAGCGACCCGATCGGCATGGTCTGTAACCGCGTACTCAACCCGGTGAGCGCCTCGAACGCCGCGAGCTGGGCGTTCGACATCATGGTCATCGCCATGGTCTGCAGCACGATGATGGGCATCACGTACTGCGCGTAGTCGATGCCCTGCACCTTCATCACGTAGCGCAGCGGCAGGTAGAACGCGACGGTCACCACCAGCGGGGTGAGCACGGCGACGATCAGTTCACCCTTGGTCGCCATGGTCCGCACGATGCGACCGGTCAGCGCGCGCCACTGCGCGAAACTGCTCTGGTGCACCTGGGGTAGATCGGCGAACAACCCCGTCGCCGCGGGGGTCGACACGCTCACTAGTGGCCGCCCGAATGACCGGTGATCGACAGGAACACGTCGTCGAGGGAGGGGCGGCGCAGGGCGATGTCGGCCAGTTCGATGCCCGCGTTGTCGAGCCTGCGCAGCGCCTCGGCGAGGGTGGCCGCGCCGTCGGGTGCGGGGATGGACAGCTTGTCGGCGCCCGCGATCTCGGCGGCGACGGCGGCCGGGACCAGGTCACCGAGGGCCTGCACGGCGGCCGCGATGCGGCTGAGATCGAGCGGGATGATCTCGCAGTAGCTGCCGCCGGTCTTGGCCTTGAGCTGGTCGGCGGTGCCTTCGGCGATGACGGTGCCCTTGTCGATGACGATGATGTTGTCGCTGAGCACATCGGCTTCTTCGAGATACTGCGTGGTGAGCAGCACCGTGATGCCCTGGTTCTTCAGCGCCGTCACCAGATCCCACACGCCCTGGCGGCTGCGCGGGTCGAGCCCGGTGGTCGGTTCGTCGAGGAACACCACCTCGGGGCGGACCACCAGCCCGCAGGCGATGTCGACGCGGCGACGCATACCGCCCGAGTAGTTGCGCACGGCCCGTTTACCGGCGCTGACCAGGTCGAATTCCTCGAGCAGCACCTCGGCGCGCTTGCGGGCGGCCGACTTGGTCAGGCCCATGAGGCGACCGAACAGTTCGAGGTTCTCGCGTCCGGTGAGGTTCTCGTCGAGCGCGGCGTACTGGCCGGTCATCATGATCGAGCGGCGCACGCCCGCGGCGTCGGTGAGCACGTCGTGCCCGGCGACGACGGCGGTGCCGGAGTCGGGGCGCAGCAGCGTGGACAGGATTTTGACCGTGGTGGTCTTGCCCGCGCCGTTGGGGCCGAGGATCCCGAGCACGCTGGCCTTCTCGGCCTGGAAACTGATGCCCTGCAGCGCGTGCACGTCGCCGAAGGATTTGCGCACGTCGGAAACGAGCACCGCGGGCTCACCGCCGTGCGACGCGACGCCACCCACGGGCGAATCCACTGAGATAGAACTCGGCATCAACTCTCCACCATCGGCCGCGGCGGCGCCGATCGAACGGGTGCGCGCCACGGAATTTTTCTTCCCGGTAAGTGATCCATACCGTTCGGCGCGATGTTACCGGTCCGGGGATTTTCCGGGTCGGTACTCCAGCAGGCCCGGGGAGATTCGGTCCGATTCCTTGTCGCCGCGACGACACGCCCATACCCTGGCATCCGGGTAGAGGGAGGTGACCATGGCCGAATCGGCCGCCGCATTGCCGGGCCGTACCGATCTGCTGATGTCGTTCGATCCGCGCACCGGCGAACAACTCGCGCAATATCCGGTGCAGGGCGGCGCCGAGGTCACGCGCGCGGTCCGCACCGCGAGGGCGACACAGAACTGGTGGGGTGAACTGGATTTCGGAGAACGCCGAAGCCTACTGCTGGATTGGCGAAGCCAGATCGCCCGGCGCAGTGGCGAATTGGTGGAGATCCTGCGCAACGAGACGGGTAAACCGGAGGCCGATGCCGCGCTCGAGGTGATGCTCGCGGTGGAGAACCTGGATTGGGCCGCCCGCAACGCCGAACGCGCACTCGGCCGCAAACGCTTGCGTTCGGGCTGGTTCACCCGCAATCAATACGCGTCGGTGGGTTATCTGCCGCTCGGTGTGGTCGGCGTGCTCGGTGCGTGGAACAACCCGGTGTTCACGCCGATGGGTTCCATCGCCTACGCCATGGCCGCCGGGAACACAGTGGTGTTCAAACCACACGAGATCACCACCGGCGTCGGACTCTGGCTGGCCGCGAGCTGGTCGCGCGTGGTACCCGACTATCCGGTGCTGCAGGCCGTGACGGGCGACGCGCGCACCGCGACGGCGCTGTGCGGCGCGGAGGTGGACAAGATCGCCTACGCCGGTCCCGAGGCCGGTGGCCGTGAGGTGATCGCGCAGTGTGCGCGCTCGCTCACGCCGGTGGTGGTGGAGCACAGCGGCAAGGGCAGCATGATCGTGCACGTCGACGCCGCCCTCGACGAAGCCGCCGAGGCCGCGGTGTTCGGGGCCATGGCCAATTCCGGTCAGAACGCCTCGGGCATCCAGCGCTGCTATGTCGCCGACTCGGTCTTCGACGATTTCCTCGCCCGCGCCGCCGACCGGGCCGCCAAGCTGCGTCCGGGCGCCGACAACCGCGCCGCCTACGGGCCGATGATCAATGCCGACCAGGTGGACGTGGTGCGCTCCCAGGTGCGCGATGCCATCGCCCGCGGCGGGCACGCCGTGCTCGGCGGACTCGACTCCTTCCGCGACCCCTACGTGGAGCCGATCGTGCTCGCCGAGGTGCCGGAGGAGAGCATCGCGATCACCGGCGAGGGCATCGGCCCCGTGCTTGTGGTGAACCGGGTGTCGGACCTGGCCGACGCGGTGACCCGGGTGAACGCGGCGGGCAACGGCATCGCCGTCACCGTGTTCACCCGCGATATCGTCAGCGCCGAGTTCATCGCCGCCCAGCTGAAAGTCGGTGTGGTGACGGTGAATTCGTCGACCGCGTTCACCGGTATCCCGGCCCTGCCGTTCGGCGGGGTCGGCGAATACGGGCAGGGGCACAGCCACGGTCAGCAGGGTTTGCAGGAATTCAGCCGGACGATGTCGATCGCCCGCCGACGCTTTCGCGCGCCGGTGCGCCTGTCGACGTTCGATCGCAGGCCGGGACATCTGCGCCTGGCCAAGGCGGCGTTCCGGTTACGCCACGGGCGCTGACTGCCCGCCGAGCAGCACCGCGCTGGTGAGCGCGCCGAGCCGGGCGAGCTGCTCGGGCCGGGAGTCGAAGCGCAGCAACCTGCCCACGTCGATGATCTGACCGATCGCGGCGTGCACCCGGAACCGCGCCTCGATCGGGTCGCCGTCGAGCAGGTTGGCCCATTCGAGGATGTTCTGGCGCTGGATCGCGCGCAGCCGATGCTGTTCGGCCTGGGGCAGATTGCTGAATTCGGCGTAGTACACCGGCATGATCTCCGGCGTCGCGAAGGTGAGGCGGGCGTGCTCGTCGGCGATGCGACGGGCGGCGTCGGCGCGGTCGTTCGACTGCGCGAGCGCCTCGCTGATCGCCACGGCGAGGCGGTCGCCCGCACGGTGGAAGGCGGCGGCGAGCAGGTCGGCTTTGCTGTCGAAGTGGCGGTACACGCTGGAGGCGTTGATGCCGACGGCGGCGCCGATCTCCTCGATACCCGACTCGTGGTAGCCGTTGCGGCCGAAGATGCGGATCGCCTCGGTGAGCAGCTGTTCACGTTTCGATGTCACCGGCAACCCACGATTCTGCTTGCCCGGCTCGGCAGGCGCCGGTGCGGGCGGCAGGTCGGCGCGCACAATGGACCAGGCCATGTCGAGCTGCAGGGCGAGCATGCGCGAATGCGCGAGCGTGGTGCGGTGCGCGGCGATGCTCGCCAGGGCGCTGAGCGCGCCGACGGCGAGCAGCGTGATGTCCTCGGGGCTCGCGTCCGGCCGTAATTCCGCGATGGGTGCGGCGACCATCGCCTCGAGTTCCCGGTAGAAAGCGCGGATACGGACGCGGTCCTCGCGCTCGAGGTAGCGACGTTCCCAGCGGTAAAGACCGGCTTCGCGCCGGATGTCGATATTGTGCTCGGCCACGGCGGTGAGCAGCGCGTCGAGGCGATCGTGTGGGCTCAGCGCCGGGTCATCGGCCGCTTCCGCCACATCGCGCAGCCCGCGCGCGCCCTCTTCGGCGGCGGCGACGAGCAGTGCGTATTTGTTGGCGAAGTGCCGGTAGAGCGCGGGCCCGGAGATGCCGACCTCGGCCGCGATCTCGTCGACGCCGACCGGGTAGTAGCCGCGCGCGCTGAAGGCCCTGGCGGCGGCGCGCATGATCTGCATCTTGCGGTCCTTCGGCCTGCGGCGGACCACCTTGGCCTGCGCGGTCGCCTGCTCGGGGCCGCGGTGGGACTCCCTGCGATCGGCGACCATGTACGTTGCTCACTTCCCGTTGCGCGAACCGTCGTCGACGGCTCGGCGCCGCCCGGCAACGGCGCTGGACCAGTCAACCTAAGTTAACCACAATTCGCAAACGGCGTGACGAAGTCGGGCAAACGCGAACCGTCCCGCTCGCGACGGTGCGGGCGGGACGGTTCGGGTGGAATCGCGGGGACCTTAGAGGCCGAGACCCCGGGCCAGCGTCGGCCACGACAGCTTCAGCTCGTCCTGCCAGTAGCCCCACGAGTGGGTGCCGTTGGGACGGAAGTTGAAGGTGGCGGGGATGTTCAGCTCTTTCAGCCGGTTGGCCAGGTTATGGGTGCAGTAGTTGGTACCCGCCTCGATGATGCCGCCGATGACGATCTGGTTGGCCAGACCGTAGGCGCCGGGCAGCGCGTAGGGGCCGTTGAGGGTGTCGTACGGTCCGGGCAGGCCGTTGCCGGTGGAGACGTAGAGTTCCACGCCGCGCAGGCCTTCGGCGTTCACGTACGGATCGTTCTTGACCCATTCCTCGGAACCCTGCGGGCCCCACATGTTCATGGTGTCGCCGCCGCCCCAGGTCTCCACGGTGAGCTTCACGAATTCCGAACCGACCGGGTCGGAGGTCTGCGCGCAACCGCTGTAGGCCGCGGCCGCCTTGTACAGGCCGGGCTTGGCGATCGGCAACGCGAGCACGGTGGTGCCGGAGGTCGACAGACCCGCGATGGCGTTCACACCGTTGGTGCCGAGCGCGCCGTCGACGAGCGGGGGCAGTTCCTCGGTGAAGAAGGTCTTCCACTTGTTGCGGCCGACGACCGGGTCGTCCTTGATCCAGTCGGTGTAGTAGCTCCACGAGCCACCGATCGGCTGGATCACGTTGACGTTCTTGTCCGACAGGAATTCCAGCGCGTCGGTCTTGGCGACCCAGGACGCCGAATCCTCGCCGCCGCCGGCACCGTTGAGCAGGTACAGGGTGGGGCGCGGGACCGAGGCGTCGGCGGGACGCTGTACGTCGACGATGATGTTCTGGTCCATGGCCGCCGAGTACACGTGCAACCGCAGGCTGCGCGAATCCTTCACCTCGGCCTTGACGATCTTGGAACCGTCCTCGGAGACCGGGTTGGCGAGCAGGCTCTTGGAATCGATGATCGGGTCGGCCGAAGCCGGTGCGATGCCGAGGCCGGACAACAGTCCGGCGGTCACTGCCGTTGCCGCGATCATCGCCGCGGCTCGGTGGCCACGACGCCGGGTGTGCCGACGGATCACTTTCGCACCTTCGCTTCGTCTCGAATTCCGACTCGGTCCGCACCCGGTTTCCCGGGCCGTAGTTGCACCACGGCAGAACCTTACGGGTTATGCACTCGATACAACAGTAGTAATCGTTACAACAGCGCGGTCACATCATGCCGCATCAGCCACAGCCGCCTCATCGCGACCCGGTCGCCCGGTCACCCGCGTCGAGCAGTTCCGCGAGCCGCGGCCCGATCTCGGCGAGTGCCTGCGGTGAGGTCATCTGATCGTGCACCACCGCGACCGGCCGATCGCGGATTTCGCCGTCGACATACCGGGCCCAGTTCGCGGCCGCCTTCTCGTGTCCGAGGGCGCTGAAATACTCCAGCCTGCCCCGGAATACGGCGGGCCGGTGCTCGGCGATCAGTTCCGCCGAACGCACCGCGCTGCGATAGATGCGGCGCACCCGTTCGGGGGTGAGCACGGCCATGTTGGCCGGGATGATCGCGTGCAGGGCGGCCAACGCCTCGTCGCTGAGTTCGCGCACTCCGTTGGTCGCCACGGCGGCGCTCAGGTCGACCCCGAGTTCGGCCAGCGCGTCGCGCACGGCGGTGTGGAAATCGGGGACGTCGATGTCGGGGTGGGAGTCGAGCATGGCGAGCAGGCTCACCTGCTCGCCGTCCGCCTGCAGTTCGGTGGCGACGGCGTGGGCGAGCACGCCGCCGAGCGACCAGCCCATCAGCCGGTAGGGGCCCTGTGGCTGGACCGCTTTGATCTCGATGACGTAGCGGCGGGCCATGGCGGCCAGGGTGCCCGGCAGGTACCCGGACTCGCTGAGCGCGGGTGACTGCAGGCCGAAGATCGGCCTGCGCGCCGGAATGTATTGAGCCAGCCCGGCATAGCACCAGGCCAGCCCGTACATCGGGTGCACACAGAACAGCGGGCCACCCGCCTCGGTGCCGTGCGGCACGCGGTTGCGGATGGGCAGCAGCACGCCGAGGGCGTCGTCGGATTCGAGGTCGTAGTCACCGGCGCCCGCCTGGGTGGCGTCGATGCGTTCGGCGAGCGCGGCGACGGTGGCGTCGCTGAAGAACCACTGCACGCGTACGTCGGCGCCGACGCGGGTGCGCAGCCTGCTGATGGCCTTGGTCGCGACGAGCGAGTTGCCGCCGAGCTCGAAGAAGTCGTCGTCGAGGCCGACCTTGCCCGCGCCGAGCACCTCGGCGAAGACCTCGGCGACCGCGCGCTGGACCGGGGTGGTCGGCGGCCGGTAGGGCCGGGTGGTCGCCGCCGGGACGGGCAGGGCTTTGCGGTCGAGCTTGCCGCTGGCGTTGAGCGGCAGCGCGGCGAGCACGACCAGCGTGGCGGGGACCATGTAGGACGGGAGCGCGGTGCGGGCATAGGACAGCACTTCGGCTTCGTCCAATCCGCTTGTACTCGCACCGCTTTCGATGGAGTAGCCCGCCGCCGGGGTCGCGGTTCCCGGCTGCTCGGCACGCGTTTCGACGGGAACGACATAGCCGACGAGGCGGTCGCCGGTCGGGCCGTGGACCAGGGCGACGGCGGCGTGCCGCACCGCCGGATGCCCGCGCAGAACCGCTTCGACTTCACCGAGTTCGATCCGCTGACCCCGGAGTTTCACCTGGAAGTCGCTGCGCCCCAGGTATTCCAGAGCGCCATCGGCGTCGAGGCGCACCACGTCGCCGGTGCGGTAGAGCCTGCCGCCACCCGGATGGGCGACGAACCGTTCGGCGGTGAGCGCGGGCGCGGCGAGGTACCCACGCGCCAGCTGCACGCCTTCGAGGTACAGCTCGCCCGCGATGCCGGGCGGGACCGGCCGCAGGTGCCGGTCGAGCACGTGGACGCGAGTGTTGGCGACCGGTTCGCCGATCGGAATGTGCGCCTCCGCAGCCACTTCGGTCGCCGTGACGACGGTGGCCTCGGCCGGGCCGTACCAGTTGACGAGGTCGGCTCCGGGGAGCACCTCGGCGAACCGGCGCGCGGTCGGTGCCTGCAGTGCCTCACCGGCGGCGAATACCCGTCGCAGCGAAGGCAGTTCGCCCGCCCGGCGGTCGGCCAGGAAGGCGTCGAGCATGGACGGCACGAAGTGCACGGTGGTGACGGAATGTTCGGTGATGACCTCGGCGAGGTAATCGGGGTCGCGATGACCGTCGGGCCGGGCGATGACCACCGCCGCACCGGTCTGCAACGGCCACAGCAGTTCCCAGGTGGAGATGTCGAAGGTGACCGGTGTCTTGTGCAGCACCACATCGCCGGGGCTGTGCAGGTAGTCGCGTTGCGCCCAGCGGAACTGGGCGACGAGCTGACGGTGGGTCAGCATGACGCCCTTGGGTTTTCCGGTGGAGCCGGAAGTGTGGATCACATAGGCGAGGTTGTCCGGTGCCGGTTCGGCCAACGGCGCGGACTCGGTGCCGAGGGTGTCGATCTCGACGACCCTTGCGCTGGTGTGGAATCCGGTGCCCGTGGTCGTGAGCACACACAGTGGGGCCGCGGTGGCGAGCACGCGTTCGGTGCGTTCGGCGGGATGGTCCGGGTCGACCGGGACGTAGGCCGCCCCTGTGCGCAACACCGCGTAGATGCTGGTGACGAGGTCGATACCACGCCGCATGGCGACCGCGATCAGTACCTCCGGACCGGCTCCGAGCGCGCTCAGCGTGGCGGCCAGTTGCCGTGACCTGGCGTCGAATTGCTCGTAGGTGTAGCTGTTCTCACCGTCGATCACCGCGACCGCGTCGGGTGTGCGGGCCACCTGGGCGTCGAACAGCGTCAGCAGCGTCGACTCGTCGAGCAGTTCCGGCGCGTCGGTGGCGTTGAGTGCGGCGAGGGTGCCGCGTTCGTCGGCCAGCAGCACGTCCAGTGCGCCGAGGCGGGACTGCGGGTCGGCGGTGAAGCGGGCCAGCAGCAGTGAGAACCGTTGGGACAGCAGGTGTGCGGTGTAGGCGTCGAACACGTCGCGCAGGTACTTCACCGACACGCGCAGTTGGTCGCCTGCCACCACCTGCACGGTGAGCGGGTAGTGGGTGCCGTTGGTCGCGTCGAGACCGGTGATGGTGGCCGACCCACTGGCGGCTCGGTCGATCGCCGCCCGGTCGACGGGGAACGACTCGAACACGACGAGCGAATCGAACAGCGCGTCCACACCGACGATCTCCTGGATCTCACCGAGACCGAGGTAGTGGTAGTCGAACAGGGCGGCCTGCTCGTCCTGCAGGGTCCGCAGCAGCTCGGCGACGGTGTGCTCGGGCCGCACCCGCACCCGCACCGGGATGGCGTTGAGGAAAAGCCCGACCATGCGTTCCACACCGGGCAGTGCGGCGGGCCTGCCCGACACGGTCGCGCCGAACACCACGTCGTCGCGATCGACGAGGCGGGCGATGAGCAGCCCCCAGGCCGCCTGGACCACGGTGTTCACCGTGACGCCGAGGTCGGCGGCGAGCCGGGTCAGTGCCGCGGTATCGGCGGGTGTGAGCGCGAAGCCGGTTTCCCCGGTGCCCGAGGCGATTTCGCGGCCCTTCTCGACCGGGGCCAGCGGGGTCGGTTCGGCCAGGCCGGTGAGCGCGCCCCGCCAGGCCTGCCGGGCGGCGTCGAGATCCTGTTCGGTGAGCCAGGCCAGGTAGTCGCGGTAGGGCGCCGGTTTCGGCAGGCGACGGGTGCGCCCGACGGTGTAGGCGGCGAGCAGTTCCTGCAGCAGCAGCGGCATCGACCAGCCGTCGATGAGGATGTGGTGGCTGGTCACCACCAGGTGGGCGCGCTGGGGTGTGCGCACCAGGGTGAAGCGCAGCTGCGGCGCGACCGCCATGTCGAAATGTGTTGCCAGGTCGGCACTTCGGATGCGTTCGTAGGTGGCTTCGTCGGCATCGATCAGTTGCCACGGCACGTCGACGTCGTCGATGACCACCTGCAGCGGTGTGCCCGCCGGGTCGGTGGCGAAGGCGACGCGCAGGTTGTCGTGCCGGTCGAGCACGGTCTGGGCGGCGGTGTGCAGGCGTTCGGTGTCGACGGACGGGTCGAGGTCGAGGACGATCTGGGTGATGTAGGGGTCGACCGAATTCTCGGCGAGCAGGGCGTGGAACAGCATCCCGGACTGCAGCGGTGTCACCGGCCAGATGTCGCTGAGCCGGGGGTAGCGGCGCACCAGGCGGTCGAGTTCGGTCTGGCCGAGGCGGACCAGGGCGAAGTCCGACGGGGTGAATCCGCCCGCGTCCGGGCGCAGGCCGTGTTCGGCGAGTCCGCCGAGGGCGCGGATCCAGTGCTCGGCGAAGTGCTTCACCGCGTCGGCGTCGAGAACCGTCGCGGCGTAGTCGAAGCGGGCGACCATGCCGTCGGCGGTGGCGTCGACGGTGAGCACGAGGACCAGATCGTCGACGGCGACGTCGGTGTGGACGCGGGCGGGTCGCAGGTCACGCACCCGGACCGCGAAGCGGCCGCGGTCGACGGTGCGCACGGTGTCGGCCGCGTCGGCGTCGAGGTAGCGCAGCAGTCCGAAGCCGGCGCCGCCTGCCGGGACCGTGCGGCACAGTTCCTTGATCTGGGACAGTGCCGAGCCCGCGGCGGGGCCGCCGACGAGCGCGTCGGCCGGGTCGACGCCGTCGAGGCGGAGGGCGAGCGGGAAGTCGGTGGTGAATCCGCCGACCACGTTCTCCGCGTCGTGCCGTCCGAGGACGCGCTGGTCGGCACGCAGCCGGACGACGCTGCCGATCGCGCGGACGGCCGCCGAATCGGCGGCGGTGTGCAGTGCGAGGGCGACGGCGGTGAGCAGCACCTCCTCGACCGTGGCGCGGTAGGCATCGGCGACGGTGCCGACGGCGGCGGTGCCCTCGCCGGTGATGCTCAGCGATACCCGGCGGCGCTGGCGCAGCTCGCCCGAATCGGCCGTCCTGGCGCGCACGGCGCGGTGCCAGTACTCGCGTTCGGCGCGGGCGGCGGGCGAGGACGGGTAGTCGGCCAGGCGGCGGATCAGGTCGTCGAGACCCGCGTCGGGCGCCGAGGGTGCGGCGTGACGGCCCCGGCTCCACGCGGTGGTGAGCTGGTCGACCACGGCGCGCCAGGAAACCTCGTCCAGCACGAGCGCATTGGCTACCACGACGAGGGTGGACGGGCCGTCGCCGGTGAGGATGAAGTGGATGTTGCGACCCTCGTCGGGGTCGAGCGCGGCGGCCGCGGCGGCGACGATGTCGTCCACGGGCAGCGAGGCCTCGCCGTCCTCACCGGCCAGCCTGCGGAAGGCGCCGCCGGTGCGTTCGGCGGGCGGGGGGATGCGCAGCACCGGGTCGGGTTCGGTGCGGTCGAGAACCGCCCACAGCATGGGGTGCTGGTTCATCACCGCGGCCGCGACGGCGGCGACGGCCTCGTCGGGGCAGTCGGCGGGCACGTCGAGCAGCAGGGCGCGTGGTTCGACGGCCTGCTCCCCCGCTTCCAGGAGCTGGGCGGCGGTGGCGGTGAGCGGCAGGGCGCCGGTCCGGGTGGTCGCCTCGGCGGTGAGTTGCGCGCGCTCGGCGAGGGCGCCGACGGTGCGCGCGGCGAACAGGTCGCGCGGGCGCAGGGTGACGCCCGCGTCGGCGGCCCGCGACACCACCTGGATGGCGGTGATGCTGTCGCCGCCGAGAGCGAAGAAGTCGTCGTCCACACCGACCCGGTCGTGGCCGAGCACCTCACCGATCACGCGGGCGACGGCGCGTTCGGCCGAGCTGCGCGGCGGCCGGAACTCGCGGTGGCCGAGCACCGGATCGGGCAGGGCGCGGCGGTCGAGTTTGCCGCTCGGGGTGAGCGGCAGTTCGTCGAGTACGACGACGGCGGCGGGCACCATGTAGTCCGGCAGCGCCTCGGCGGCGGTGGCGGTGAGTGCGCTCGGTTCCAGGTCGGTGCCTTGCACATACGACACGAGCATGGTCGATCCGGCGCCGTTGTCGCGGCCCATCGTGGTGACCCAGCTGACGCCGGGTGCGGCGGCCAGCACGGCATCGATCTCGCCGAGTTCGATGCGCAGACCACGGATCTTCACCTGGAAGTCGTTGCGGCCCACGTATTCCAGCACGTCGCCGCGGCGGCGGACGAGGTCGCCGGTGCGGTAGAGGCGGGCGCCTGCCGGACCTTGCGGATCGGCGACGAAGCGGGCGGCGGTGAGGCCCGCGCGCTGGTGGTAGCCGCGCGCCAGCTGGACACCGCCCACGTAGAGCTCACCGGTGGCGCCTTCGGGCACCGGGTGCAGGCGCGGATCGAGGATCAGTGCGCGGACGCCGCGAATCGGGCCGCCCATGTTCACGTCGGTGCCGTGCAGCGGTGCGCTGAGCGTGACGGCGATGGTCGCCTCGGTGGGGCCGTAGGCGTTGTGCACGCGACGTTGCGGCAGTGTGTCCCAGCGCGCGGCGAGCTCGGCGGGCAGGTGCTCGCCGCCGACGCTCAGGACGCGCAGTTCGGGCAGGTCCTCGGGTTCGAGGGTGGCGAGCACGGTCGGGGTGAGGTTGGCATGGGTCACCCCTTCCGTGCGGATCAGTTCGGTCAGGTCGGTGCCGACGACGGTGTCGGCCGGGGCGAGGACCAGGGCGCCCGCGCCGCCGAGGGCGAGCAGCAGTTCCAGCATGGACGCGTCGAACGACGGCGAGGCGAATGCCAGTGCGCGCGTGGACTTGTCGAGCCGGTAGCGCTCGACCTGTTCGGCGCAGAAGTTGGCGACACCGGCATGGGTGACCACGACGCCCTTGGGCAGACCGGTCGACCCGGAGGTGTAGATCATGTACGCCGCGCCGCCCGGGCGCGCGGCGCCGAGGAGCTCGATCTCGCGCAGCGCGACACCGGGATTGGCCGCGACCTCGGCGGTGAACGCGCGGTCGTCGAGCGCCACCCAGCCACCGGCGGCGGGCAACGCGGGCAGGTCGGCCAGTTCGGCGGCCAGGGTGACGCCGAGGGTCGCACCCGAATCGGCGACCATGTGCGCGATCCGGTCGAGGGGGTAGCCGGGGTCGATCGGCACGATCACCGCGCCGGTGCGGGCGATGGCCCACAGCGCGAGCACGGATTCCACCGATCGCCGGATGGCGACGGCCACCGGAACTTCCGGGCCCGCGCCACGGGCGATGAGCGCACGGGCCAACTGGTTGGCGGCCGCGTCGAGGTCGGTGTAGGTGAAGCCGCGTCCTTCGCCGCGCAGTGCGATCCCCGACGGGTTGGCGCGGACGGCGTCGCCCATGAGCTGGGCGAGGGTGCGCGCAGGCGCGGCGGGTGGGCCCGCGAAGGTGGTCTGCGCCGCGAGTTCCTGGTCGTCGAGCAGGTCGATATCGCCGACGGGCGCGGTGGGGTCGGCCACGACGGCGGCCAGCAGGCGGGTGAAGCGGGCGCCGAGAGTACGCACCGTCGATTCGTCGAACAAGTCGGTCGCGTAGGTGAATTCGGCGTACATGCCGCCGTTGCGTTGCTGTTCACGCACGGTGAGCAGCAGGTCGAACTTGGCGTCGGCGGTGCGGGCGTCGAGGGCGTGCACGGCGAGACCGGGCAGTTCCACGGTCACCGGCGCGAGGTTCTCGAACGACAGCGCCACCTGGAACAAGGGGTGCCTGCTGGTCGAGCGGGCCGGGTGGACCGCGTCGACGACCCGCTCGAACGGGACGTCGGCGTGGGCGAAGGCGCGCAGGTCGGTGTCGCGGGTGGCGGCCAGCAGCGCGGTGAACGGTTCGGCGCCCGCGACGCGACTGCGCAGCACGAGGGTGTTGACGAACATGCCGACGAGGTCGTCGAGTTCGCGCGCGCCGCGACCGGCGATCGGGGTGCCGATGGCGACATCGTCGGTGTCGGACAGGCGGGCCAGGAGGGTGGCGAGCGCGGCCTGCACGACCATGAACACGGTGACGCCTTCGCGCCGTGCCAGTGCGGCGAGTCCGGCGTGCAGGTCGGCATCGATGTCGAAACCTGTTGTGGCACCGGCGAAGGATTGCACCGCGGGGCGTGGCCGGTCGGTCGGCAGGTCGATCTCGTCGGGCAGGTCGGCGAGTTCGGTGGTCCAGTAGGCGAGCTGGTTCGCGGCGATCGATGACGGGTCCGCCTCGTCACCGAGCGTATCGCGTTGCCACACCGCGTAATCGGCGTATTGGAGCGGAAGTGGCGTCCACGCGGGCGCGGCACCCGAGGTGCGCGCGGTGTAGGCGAGCACCAGGTCCCTGGTGAGCGGGCCCATCGAGAAGCCGTCGGCGGCGATGTGATGCGCGACGAACACCAGCACGTGTTCGTCGGCACTCAGCCGGAGCAGACGCAACCGGACCGGTGGCGCGGCGGTGACATCGAACCCGGTCGAGGCGGTGCACCGCACTTCGGCGAGTACGTCGTCGGCGGTGACCGGTACAGGTGTGAGGTCGAGGTCGACCGCGCCCGGTGCCAGCACCTCCTGCACAGGCCCCCATTCGGTGCGGCGCCCGGCCGTGGCGCCCGCCGAAGCACCGGTCGCAGGTTGCCCGGCGGCGGTTCCCCTGGTGAGCGCCGCAGGCTGCCGGACCCGATCGTGCGGGGTCTCGGGGTAGCGGGTGCGCAGGACTTCGTGGCGGGTGAACAGGTCGCGGACGGCGGCCTCGAGGGCGGGCAGGTCGAGGGTGCCGGTGAGGCGGATGGCGGCGGGGATGTTGTAGACGGTCGCGTCGGGGTCGAGCTGGTTGAGCAGCCACATGCGCTGCTGGGCCAGCGACAGCGGCACCTCGGCCGGGCGCGGTCCCGCGACCGGGCGCGCGGCCGACAACTCGTCGGCCCGGTGCACCCGCAGCGCGAGTTCGGTGACCGTCGGGGCCTCGAACAGCAGTCGCACGCCCACCGCGCGGTGCAACGCCTCGGCGATGCGGGCGGCCGCACGGGTCGCGAGCAGAGAGTTACCGCCGAGGGCGAAGAAGTCGTCATCGGCGCCGACGTCGTCCACCCCGAGGATGTCGGCGTAGACCCCGGCGATCAACTGCTCCGTAGGCGTCGTCGGCGCCCGGAAAGCGGCGGATTCGAAGACCGGTGCGGGCAGCGCGGTGCGGTCCAGCTTGCCGTTGACGGTGCGCGGCAGCGCATCGAGCACCACGAATGCCTCGGGCACCAGGTAAGCGGGCAGTTTCTCCCGCAGCGCGGACTTGACCTGCACCACATCGAGTTCCGGGCGAGTGACCGGCGCGGATGCCGCGACCGAGTTCTCGGCGGCACCGAAATGGGCCGCGCGGGAGTCCGTCGGCACCACGTACGCGACGAGGCGGTCGCCGTAGTGGGCGTCGGTGCGTGCCAGGACGGCGACCTGCGCGACCTGTGGCAGGGCGAGGAGCGCGGCTTCGACTTCGCCGGGTTCCACCCGGAAGCCACGGACCTTGACCTGGAAGTCGGTGCGGCCCAGGTAGATCAGTTCGCCGTTGGTCGCGCTGTCCGCGCGCGTGCGGATGACCAGGTCGCCGGTGCGGTACATGCGGGCACCCGGCTGGAAGGGGTCGGCCAGGAAACGTTCGGCGGTGAGGGCCGGTTTGCGCAGATAACCTCTGGCCAGCTGGACACCACCGAGGTACAGCTCGCCACGGACGCCGGGTGGGACAGGGCGCAGGCGCTCGTCGAGCACGTAGACGCGGCTGTTCCACTCGGGCGTGCCGATGGGGACCGTCTCGGTATCGGCGGAAGTCACCCGATGGTCGGTGATCGAGACGGCGGCCTCGGTGGGGCCGTAGAGGTTGTCGACCCTAGTGTCCGGCAGGGCATTCAGCAGTCGCTGTGCCAGCGCGGCGGGCAGTGTTTCACCGATCGCCAGGATGCGGCGCAGTGGTGGCGCGGTCGCCTCCCAGTAGCCGACGAGGGTGTCGAGCAGCGACGGTACCGCCGTGAGTGTGGTGACGTCCGCGTCGGCGATGAGCGCGTCCAGGTAGGCCGGATCGCGGTGCCCGTCGGGCGCGGCGATCACCAGGCGGCCACCGCAGACGGCCGCCGACCAGAACTCCCACACCGAGAGGTCGAACGTGGCGGGCGTCTTCAGCAGGAACGCATCGGCCGCGGTCGTCTCGAATTCGGCACGAAGCCACTGCAATTGGTTGACCACCGCCGCATGCGAGACGGCCACACCCTTGGGTCGTCCGGTGGATCCGGAGGTGAAGATGACGTAGGCCGTGTTCTCCGGACGCAGCGGCGCCCGACGATCCGCGTCGGTCACCGGGGCCGGATCGGCCGACTGCACCGCCGGATGGTCCACCCGGACCATGGGCGCCGCGTCGGTGCGAAAGCCGTTGGTGAGCACGCAGATCGGGGCCGCGGTGTGCAGGATGTAATCGGTACGGTCGGCGGGTTGATCCGGGTCGATCGGCACGTAGGCGCCGCCGGAGCGAGCCACCGCGTACATGGCGACCACCAGGTCGATTGAACGGGGCAGGGCGAGCGCGACCAGCGACTCCGGGCCGACCCCGAGCGAGATGAGATGGCGGGCGAGGCGATTCGCGCGCGCCTCGAACTCGGCATAGGTCAGTTCGAGACGGCCCTCGGGCAGGTCCGCGACGAGGGCGATCGCTTCGGGCCGCGCCGAGGCGGGCAGCTCGGCGAGGGTGCCCGTCGGCATCGCGAGATCGGCGGCACCGCCCACGATTTCGCTCGACCGCTCGACGGCCGTACGCAGATCGACATCGCCGACCACCCGGGCCGGTTCACTCACGATCGCGTCGAGCAGCAGGTTCAGCCGCTCGGCGAACCCGGCCACGGTGGCGGCGTCGAACAAGTCGGTGGCGTAGGTGAAGAACCCTTCGATGCCGGTGGGGCTGCCGTCCTCGGCGTACCCGTCACCGACGATCAGGTGCAGGTCGAATTGCGAGACCGCGAGATCCGCGGGCACCGGCGCGATCCGCAGACCCGGCAGCTCGAGGGTGGCGTGGTCCACGTTCTGGAAGGACAGGCCCACCTGGAACAGCGGGTGACGTGCCGTGGAACGCGGCGGGTCGAGCACCTCGACGAGCCGTTCGAAGGGCACATCGGCGGCGGCGAAGGCGGCCAGATCGCGGGCGCGCTGGTCGGCGAGCAGATCGGTGAAGGCCGCGCTCCCGTCGTAGCGCGTGCGCAGGACAACGGTGTTGACGAACATACCGATCAGGTCGTCGAGTTCGCGTTCCCCGCGTCCGGCGACTGGTGTCCCGACCGCCACGTCGGCGGTACCGGCCAGCCGCGCGAGCAGCACGGCGAAGGCGGTATGTAGCACCATGAAGACCGTCGAACCGGTCTGCTGCGCGATCCGCGCGAGTCCGGCGTGGGTGTCGGCGTCGATCCGCACCGGCACTCGGTCACCCGCGAGCGAGGCGACGGCGGGGCGCGGGCGATCAGCGGGCAGTTCCAGCAGATCCGGCAGCCCGGACAGTTCCGTCTGCCAGAAGGAAACCTGTTGTGCGGCAAGCGATTCGGGGTCGCTCTCCGCACCCAACCGATCCACCTGCCACAGCGCGTAGTCGGCGTACTGCACCGGCAGACTCGCCCAGTCGGGCGCATGCCCGGCCGCCCGTGCGAGGTAGGCGGTGGTCATATCGCGCACCAGCGGCGCCATCGACGAGGCGTCGGCCGCGATGTGATGCACCACCACCGCGAGCACGTATTCCGTCGGCGCGTCCGGATCGGCACCGGTCACCTCGAACAACCGCACCCGCAAGGGCACCTCGGTCGTCACATCGAAGGCGGTCGAAGCCAGTGCGGTGATCCGTTCGACCAGCTCCGCGCCGGACCCGGCGACCCCCACACCGGCGGGTTGATCGTCCCCGAAGCCGGAAACACCGGAGGTCGGGTGATCCACACCGGGGAACGAGGCGCCGTCCTCGCCGAGGTGTCGGCTTCCGTCGCCACCCGGTAGCGGACGGTCGCCAGAACGGACGAAGGGCCGCCCGGCCGCATCGGTTACGCCCGCATCGGCGGCAGCGTTCACGACCGGAAGCTTGGTGGTGGCGAAGGGGTCGGTGGGTTCGCCGATGCGGTGGACCGTGATGCCGAGGTCGACCTCGTCGGCGGGCAGGATCCGCTGGATCGGGCCGTCCCCGGTGTCGGGGTAGACGGTGCGCAGGACTTCGTGGCGGGCCAGGACGTCGTGCAACGCCGTGGTGAGGGCGTCGACGTCCAGGTTGCCGGTGAGGCGCAGCGCGAAGGGGAGGTTGTAGGCGGCGGTGCCGTCGCCGGTGGCGCCCTGGTCGAAGCGGTTGAGGAACCACATGCGGCGTTGGGCCGGTGACAGTGGGAGTTCGGCCGGGCGGTCGAGGCTGCCGAGGGTGGAGACGGTGTCCGCAGTCTCGTCGACGGCGGCCGGGTCGAGGGCGGCGGCCAGTGCCGCGACCGTCGGGTGCTCGAACAGGGTGCGCACGGGGATGCGGCTGCCGGTTGCGGCGCCGAGACGGGCGACCAGCCGGGTGGCGACCAGGGAGTTTCCGCCGAGGGCGAAGAAGTCGTCGTCGGCGCCGATGTCCCTGCGCCCCAGCACTTCACCGTAGAGCGCGGCGACCAGCTTCTCAGCCGCGGTCGCCGGGGCGCGGAAGGCGCGCGTGGTGAAATGCGGTGCGGGCAACGCTTTGCGGTCGAGTTTGCCGCTCGGATTGAGTGGCAATTCGGCGAGCACCGTGATGGCGGCCGGAACCATATACGCCGGGAGGGTTTTGGCGACCGAGGCCAACAGGCGATCCGGGTCGGCGGCGCGGCCGGGCGCCGCAACCACATAGGCCACCAGCTGATCACCCAGTTCGGTCGCGGCGACCATCGCCACCGCCTGGCTCACGGATTCGCTTGCCAGCAGGGCGGTTTCGATCTCACCGAGCTCGATGCGCTGGCCACGGAACTTCACCTGGAAGTCGATGCGTCCCAGGTAGTCGAGCCGTTGCGGCTCCCCTGCGGTCGGCCTGCGCCACACCACCAGGTCACCGGTGCGGTACATGCGTGCGCCGGTCACCGAACCACCGAAATCGGCGGCGAACGGGTCGGCGACGAACCGGTCGGCGGTGAGACCGCGCCGCGCGACATACCCGCGCGCGAGCTGCTCACCCGCGAGATAGAGCTCACCCGCGACGCCCGGGGGCACCGGCCGCAGCCGCTCGTCGAGCACGTATACCCGGGTGTTCCACTGCGGCAGGCCGATCGGCACCGACCGCTCCCCCGCCCTGGCGGGCCAGTAGGTCACCGAGACAGCCGCCTCGGTCGGCCCGTACAGATTGTGCAGCCGCGCCGAACACACCTCGGCCATGGCATCCACGGTTTCCGGCGGCAACGCCTCACCGATCACGAACACGTCGCGCAATGTCGACAGGCTGGCAGGCTCGGCATCGACGGGGCCGGGTAGCGGGTTGGCCGACGTCCGCGCGGCCCGCAGCGACCACGCGGGCGGCTCGTCCTCCTGAGCGGGCGCGGTGGCCAGCGCCGAACGCAACAGCCGCTCACGGGTGACACGATCCCCGACGGAGCCGGACGGAGCCGTCGAGGCCGGACCACCCAGGCCGTGCGCTTGTCGCGAACCCGAACCGGACTGCGTCGAGCCACCGAGCCCGGGCGAAGCCGCACCGGCATCGCCCGTCACCACGCGCGCCGGACCGCCTTGGAGCCCTGCGGAATTCCCGGGCACGCGCTGCGGCAGCCCACCCGGCGCACGTCGCGGCTGTGCCGAGTCGCCGGATCCCGCCGAGGCTTGCGCGGCGTCGACGACCACACCGGAAGCGCCTTCACCACGTGCCGACGCGCTCGCGACGGACTCGATTTCCGGCCGACCGGCACGGGCCTGCGCCGCGAAGACCGTGAGCATAGACGGGACGAAGTCGGTGACGGTGACGCGGTGGATGTCGATGAGATCGATGAGGTAGGCGGGGTCGCGGTGGCCGTCGGGGTTCGCCAGCAGCAGGGTGGCCCCCACGCGCAAGGGGAGGAAGTAACCCCAAAGGGACACGTCGAAGGTGGTCGCGGTCTTCTGGAGGTAGACGTCGCCCAGGACCAGAGGGTATTTCGCCAGCATCCACACCAGCTGGTTGTGGATGGCGGCGTGCGAGATCAGCACGCCCTTGGGCTTTCCGGTGGAACCGGAGGTGAAGATGACGTAGGCGGGGTGCTCGGGGTGCAGTGGGGCGAGGAGTTCCTCGGGGCGCACCGGTTCGACGGACACACCCGTGGTGTCGAGTTCGTCGACCAGCACCACGTCGATCCCCGTGGGGAGGGCTGTGGCGTCGGCGCGGGTGCTCAGCACGCAGGCGGGGCGGGCGGTGTCGAGGATGTAGGCGATGCGGTCGGCCGGGTGATCGGGGTCGAGCGGCACGTACGCGCCACCGGCGGTGAGCACCGCGTACATCCCGATCACCAGTTCCGGCGAGCGCCGGACAGCCAGTCCGACAAGGCTTTCCGGGCCGACACCCGCGCCGATCAGCACGCGGGCCAGCGCGTTGACCCGCTCGTCGAACTGCCGATAGGTGAGCGCGACGCCCTCGTACACCAGCGCCGTCGCCGACGGATGGGCCTGCACCGCACGGCGATAGGCGTCGAGCACGAGTTCCGGCGCCACCGGGTGGGTGGTGTCGTTCCAGGCGACGATGCTCTGGTGACGTTCGTCGTCGGTGAGCAGGTCGACCTCGGCCACACTCAGCGACGGCTCGGCGGTCACCGCCGACAGCAGGCGGGTGAAGCGTCCGGCTAGGTTCTCGATGGACTCCGCGTCGAACAGATCGGTGGCGTAGGTGAACAGCGCCGCCATCGGTTCGGCCGGATCGGTGCCGGGCACGACGGTCAGTTGCAGGTCGAAACGCGCTACCGCGCCACCGAATTCGACCGGCGCCACTTCCATGCCGGGCAACCGCAGCGTCGGCAGGTCGAGGTTCTGGAAGAACAACGCCACCTGGAACAGCGGATGATGCGCCTGGGAGCGCACCGGGTCGAGCAACTCGACGAGCCGTTCGAAGGGCAGGTCGGCGTGGGCGAAGGCGGCCAGGTCGGCGCGTTTGGTCGCCCGCAGCAGCTCGAGGAAGCTCGCCCGCTGGTCCACCTGGGTGCGCAGGACCAGGGTGTTGACGAACATGCCGATCAGGTCGTCGAGTTCGCGGGCACCGCGCCCGGCCACCGGGGTGCCGATGGCGATGTCGTCGGTGTGGGCCACTCGGCTCAGCAGCACCGCGAGCGCCGCGTGCACGACCATGAACTCCGAGGTACCGGTGCGTTGGGCCAGGTCGGCGAGCGCGGTGTGCACGGCGGCCGGGATCTGGAAGCCGAATTCCGCACCGCGACCGCTGAATACGGGTTGTCGCGGGCGGTCGGTCGGCAGATCGAGGCGGTCGGGCAGGGCGGCGAGCGTATTGCGCCAGAAGGCGATCTGGGCGGCGGCGAGCGAGTCGGGGTCGTCCTCGGCACCGAGCAGTTCGCGATGCCACAGTGTGTAGTCGGCGTACTGCACCGGCAGGGGCGCCCAGCTGGGGCGTGACCGGTTGCGCCGAGCCAGGTAGGCACCGAGCAGGTCGCGCAGCAGCGGGGTGATGGAGGCACCGTCGGCGGTGATGTGGTGCAGGGCGATCGCGACCACATGATCGCGCGGACCGAGCTCGGCCAGCGCCACCCGCAGCGGCACCCCGGCCGCCACATCGAAGCCCTTGGCGGCGAATTCGGCCAGCCAGAGCGGCAATTCGTCCTCGGACAAGCTGTCGACGAGGACCTCGGGCACCGCTTCGGAGGCGGGCAGGATCACCTGGTGCCCGACGCCTTCGGCCACACCGTCGCCGTCGGCGGTTTCACCGGCAGTGAGCACCGGATACCAGGTGCGCAGGGATTCGTGCCTGCCGACCAGATCCGACAACGCCGCGTACAGCGCGTGCGCGTCGAACGGCCCGGTCAGGCGCAGGGCGAACGGGATCGTCTCGGCCGTGGAGTTCGGGTCGAACTGGTTGAGGAACCACATCCGCCGCTGCGCGGGCGAGAGCGGAATCAGCTCGGGACGGCCACGGCGGGTCAACGGCGCGTGCCCACCCGCACCCTTCAGTGGCTCGAGCAGCGCGGCGAGCCCTGCGACAGTGGGACTTTCGAAGACATGCCCGGCCGGAACACGGGTGGACAGTTCGGCGCCGAGCCGCGCCGCGACCCGGGTGGCGAGCAGGGAGTTACCGCCGAGGGCGAAGAAGTCGTCATCGGCGCCGATCGGGTCGGCCGGGTGCAGCAGGTCGGTGAAGACGGCGGCGACCAGCTCCTCCATCGCACCGGACGGCCTGCGGAACTCGGCGGCGCGCAGGGTGGGGGCGGGCAGTGCGGCCCGGTCGAGCTTGCCGACGGGGGTGAGCGGGATGGTGTCGAGCACCGTCAGCGCGGTCGGCACCATGTGGGCGGGCAGACCGGCCTTGGCGTGGGCGAGCACCTCGTCGAGGTCGATCGAGGCACCGGGCGCGGCATGCACGTAGGCGGCGAGAATCGTTGTGCCGTTGTCGAGTTCGTGGCCGACGGTCACCGCGAAGTCGACGGACTCGTGCGCGGTGAGCACGGTGTCGATCTCGCCGAGCTCGATGCGGAATCCACGCACCTTCACCTGGAAGTCGTTGCGTCCCACGAATTCGATGGCGCCGTCGGGTCGTCTGCGCACCAGGTCGCCGGTGCGGTACATGCGTCCGCCCGCCGGGTCGAAGAGATCGGTGACGAATCTGGACGCGGTCAGTGCGGGCCTGCGGTGGTAGCCGCGCGCCAGCCCGTTACCCGCGATGTACAGCTCGCCGATCATGCCGTCGGGCACGCGGACGAGACGTTCGTCGAGCACGTACTCGGTGACCCCACGCAGCGGGGCGCCGATGTTCACCGTGTCGCCGATCTCCAGCGGCGCACTGATATTGGTGACGATCGTGGTCTCGGTCGGTCCGTAGCAATCGTGGAAACGCCGGGTTCCGGTGGCCCAGCGGCGGATCAGATCCGGCGGACACGCCTCACCACCGGTGGTGACCACGGCCAGTTCGTCGAGCCCGGTGGGATCGAGCGAGGCGAGGGCGGCGGTGGTGATGAACATGTGCGTCACCGATTCGCGACGCAGCACCTCGGCCAGCTCGGCACCGCCGAGGATGCCCGCGGGTGCGATCACCATGGTCGCCCCCGCACCGACGGCCATCAGCAGTTCCAGCACGGCGGCGTCGAACGACGGTGACGCGAAATGCAGAGTGCGCGAGGAGGGTTCGATGCCGTAGTGGGCGCGTTGCTCGGCGCAGTATCCGGCGAGACCGGCGTGGGTCACCACGACGCCCTTGGGCAGACCGGTCGACCCGGAGGTGTACACCACGTAGGCGGGATGCTGCAGCCGCAGCGGTCGCACGCGGTCGGCGAAGGTCACCGGGTCGCCGGGGTGTTCCTCGGCGGCGCGGCGCACTGCGGGATCGTCCAGGCACAACCAGTCGACGGTGGCGGGCAGGCGATCGACGGCCGCCGTCATCGACAGCCCGACCACCGCGCCCGCGTCGGCGAGCATGTGCGACACCCGCGCCTGCGGGTAGTTCGGGTCGACGGGCAGGAAGGCCGCACCGGCCTTGGTCACCGCCCACATGGCGAGCACCGACTCCGGTGAGCGGCCGATGCCGACGGCGACCACGTCCTCGGGACCGACCCCACGCTCGATCAGCAACCGGGCCAATCGGTTGGCGCGCTCGTCGAGTTCGCCGTAGGTCAGGCGAACCGGCGCCGACACACCGTCGGACCAGCTCAGCGCCACCCCACCCGGGTTCGACTCCACCGCGACGGACAGCAGTTGCGGCAGCGTCTTGCCCCGCTGCCTGGCCCGGGTCCCGGACGACCGCGACGCCCTGGTCACGACAGCCCCATCCGATCGCCGGAGTCGACTCGCCGCTGCCCGGTCATGCACGCACCTCGTACCTATCCATCCATCCCAGCCACCGCACGCCGCTGCTGCGACCGGCCGGCGTTGCCGATCATCTCACTCAACGCGACGATCGTCGCACCGGCACCTTCCCCTGGTTCGGCGACAGCGACCGCCGATTCGGTGAACACATGGCTCACCTCGTCGGCGCCGTCGTCACCGGAACCCAGAACGACTGCCGCACCGGCGATTCCGGCCGCGACCAGTTCCAGCACCCCGGCTACCGAATCCGGCCTGCCCGCCGTGCGGGTCCGTGACTCGAAATTCAGACCCGTACGCTGCCCGATCCGCTCGGCCGCACCGGCCAGTTCGTCGTAGTTCAGCACCCGGCCACCACCGACGAAGGCCACGTCGTCGCCGCGCAGGGCGCGGGTGCGATGGGCGTAGCCGATGGGGCGTGGTGACTCGGCGGCCAGTTCGGCGCGCAGGGCCGGGTCGGCCAGGTCGTACCAGTCGAGACCGTCGGGCGGATCGAGGATGTCGAGGCTCAGCCCGAGCTTCACCTCCAGCCCGTCGGGTAGCGGCGCGTCGATGGTGAGCAGCGGCACCACCGCCGCCCCCGCCTTGAGCACCGCCCACACGGCGATGGCGGCCTCGGCACCCCGGTCGAGCCGGATCGCGACACCGTTGCCCGGGCCCGCACCACGCGCGATCAGCGACCGCGCCAACTGTGAGGAGCGAGCGTCGAACTGGTGGTAGCTGAGTTCGGCGTCGCCCAGGTCGAGGGCGGGCGCGTCGGGGTCCTCTTCCACGGCGGCGGCCAGTTCCTGGGCCAGCGCGGCGCCGTTGGCCGACGGGGCGGGCGCGTAGGCCGCGGCGGTGAGTTCGCGTTCCTTCTCCCTGGCATCGCGCAGGTCGATATCGCCAACTCGGACCGCGGGGTCGGCGGCGACGGCCGCGACGATCTCGGCGAAGCCACGCGCCAGCGCGGCGACGGTGTGTTCCTCGAAAAGGTCTGTCGCATAGGTGAACACCACACCCACCTCGTCGGGTTCACCGGTGGCGGTGTGCGTGGGCCCCACGTTCACCTGCAGATCGAACTTGGCCGAACGCGCGGCGGAGTCCACGGCCTCGATGGTGAGTCCAGGCAGCCGCAGGATCGGTGTCTCGTTGTTGTGGAACGACAGCACCACCTGGAACAGCGGGTTGTGCGAGACGGCGCCGGTTGGCGCCACCTCCTCCACGATCCGCTCGAACGGCAGGTCGGCGTGGGCGAACGCGGTGAGGTCGACTTCGCGGACGGTGTCGACGAATTCGGCGAAACCGCGCTGCGGCGTGACCTCGGTGCGCAGGGTCAGCGTGTTGACGAACATGCCGACCAGGTCGTCGAGCTCCGGTTCCCCCCGCCCGGCGATGGGCGTGCCGATGGCGATATCGGTGTCGCCGCTCACCCGGGCGAGCAGCACCGCCAGCGCGGCGTGCACGACCATGAACAGCGACGCGTTGTGCTCGCGGGCGATCTCGGTGAGCCCGGCGTGCACGTCGGCGGGCAGGGTGGTTCGCACATCGGCACCGCGCAGTGAAGCCTGCGGTGGACGCGGGTGGTCGTGCGGCAGTTCGATGGTGCCGGTGCGACCGGCCAGGGTGGTCCGCCAGAACGCGAGCTGGCGTGCGGCGGTGGAAGTCTCGTCGTGCTCGTCGCCGAGCACCGCGCGCTGCCACAGCGCGTAGTCGGCGTACTGCACCGGCAGCGGCGCCCAGCTCGGTGAACGCCCCTCCACGCGGGCACGGTAGGCGATCACCAGATCGCGGGCCAGCGGGGCGAGGGAGGCACCGTCGGCGATGATGTGCTGCACCACCACCGCGAGGACATGCTCCTCCTCGGCCAGCGGGTCGGTGTCGGGCACGGTGAACAGGCACGCCCGCAACGGAACTCGCTCGGTGACATCGAAACCACCGGCCAGCAGCCGCATCACCCGTTCGGCCGGGTCGTCGCAGGTCTCGATCGGCAGCCCGCCCGGCAGCACCGCGCTCACCGGCAGGATCTCCTGGTACGGCAGCTCGCCCGGCGCGTCGGCCGGGAAGCGGGTGCGCAGCGCCTCGTGCCGTTCGAGCACATCGGCCACGGCGTAGCGCAGTGCCGAGGTGTCGAGCGCACCGCGCAGGCGAAGCACGAGCGGGATGTTGTAGGCCGGGGAATCCGGGTCGATGCGGTTGAGCAACCACATGCGCTGCTGGGCGGGCGAGAGCGGGATGACGCCCCGATCCTGGGCGGGAACCAGCGGCGGGCGCGGGTTGGTGACCGCGCCGGGGCGCACCCGCGCGGACAGGGCGGCCACGGTCGGCGCCTCGAACAGGTCGCGCACCACCAGGTCGGCGGCCAAGGCGGCGTCGATACGGGCGATGGCGCGGGTCGCCAGCAGCGAGTTGCCGCCGCGATCGAAGAAGTTGTCGTCCAGGCCGACCTCGGGCACCCCGAGCAGGGTGGCGAACACCTCGGCCACGCTCTGTTCGATCGGGGTGGTCGGCGCGCGGAACGTCGCCGCCGAGGCGAACTCGGGGGCGGGCAGCGCGGCCCGGTCGAGCTTGCCGTTCGCGGTCAGCGGCAGTCCGGCCACCACCATCACGGCGTCGGGAACCATGTACCCGGTGAGGAATTCGGCGACCCTGGCGCGGACGGCCACCGGGTCGAGGTCTGCCCCCGCCACCGGGACCACGTACGCGATCAGCCGGTCGCCCGCGTGTTCGTCGGCACGCACGACCACCGCCGCCTGCCCGACACCGGCGACCCCGAGCAGCGCCGACTCGATCTCGCCCGGCTCGATCCGGAAGCCGCGCAACTGCACCTGCTGGTCGCCGCGGCCGCCGTATTCGAGGGTCGGGGTGCCACGGAAGCTGACCCAGCGGCCGAGGTCGCCGGAACGGTAGCGCCGCGATCCGGGCGGACCGTACGGGTCGGCGACGAAACGGGTCGCGGTCAGTCCCGGCTTGCCGAGATAGCCGCGCGTCACCTGGTTGCCCGCGATGTAGAGCTCACCGGCCACGCCGAAGGGCACCGGACGCAACCGGTCGTCGAGCACCGCGACCGAAAGACCGGGCAGGGCACGGCCGATCACGCTGCCCGCGGTCGCCGACGGCTGCGGTGACAAGGCCAGGTGCGACACGTGCACCGTGGTCTCGGTGATCCCGTACATGTTCACCAGTTCCGGTGCGGCCGGGCTGTTTCCGTAGCGGTCGTACCAGCGGAGGAGTTTGCGCGGGTCGAGCGCCTCGCCACCGAAGATCACGTAGCGCAGCGCGAGCGGGGCGGCGCCCGCGGCCTGGGCGGCGCGGTCGGCCTCGTCGAGCTGGGCGAAGGCGGTCGGTGTCTGGCTCAGCACCGTCACCTGTTCGCGGGCGAGCAGGGCGCGGAACTCGATCGGCGAGCGCGAGGTGACGTGGTCGACGACCACCACCGACGCGCCACCGGCCAGCGCGCACCACAGCTCCCACACCGAGAAGTCGAAGGCGAAGGAATGGAACACCGTCCACACGTCGTCGACGTCGAAGCTGAACAACACCTGGGTATTGGCGAACAACTCGAGCACATTGCGGTGGCTCACCGCCACACCCTTGGGCAGACCGGTGGACCCGGAGGTGTAGATGACGTAGGCCAGATGGTCCGGACGCAGCGGAGCGTGACGTTCGGACGAGTGCAGCGGCGTGTCGGAGTGCAGGGCGCGCTCGTCGAGCAGCACCACCGGCATTGTCGAGGCCCAGCCGTGTCCGGCCTCGCGCAGGATGTCGTATTGCGACGCCGACGCGAGCAGCACAGCGGGTTTCGCGTCGTCGACCACGTACTCGAGGCGTTGTGCCGGGTACCCGGAGTCGATCGGCAGATAGCCCGCACCCGACAGCATGACCGCGAGCAGCGCGACCGGCAACTCCTCGGTGCGTGGCACCGCAACGGCGACAAGGGTTTCCGGACCGGCGCCGCGGGCGATGAGCGCGCGGGCCAGCGCCGAGGCCTGACCGAACAGGTCGGCGAAGCTCAGCGACCGCTCCCCCGCCCGCACGGCGACGGCGTCGGGTCGCTGCCGCGCCTGGGCGGCGAGGAGGTCGACCAGGGTCACCTCGGGAACGGGCACGCCGGGCGAATTGCCTTCGCGGAGCACGAGTTCGCGCTCACCGGGAGCGAGGACGTCGATGTCGCCGACGGGCAGGGTCGGATCGGCGACCACGGTGGCGAGTACCCGCGCCCAGCGATCGGCGAAATCGCTGACGGTGCCGCGATCGAACAGGTCGGTGGCGTACCCGAACGACACGGCCATGCCCTGCGGCGCGCCGTCGTCACCGATGTGTTCGGCGACCTCCACCTGCAGATCGAACTTGGCGATCGGCACCGTGAAATCACCGTCGCTGACGGTGAGCCCGGGCAATTCCAGATCGGTGCGGGCCAGGTTCTGGAAGGTGAGCATCACCTGGAACAGCGGGTGCCGCGACGTCGAACGGACCGGCTCGAGCAGTTCGACGAGACGCTCGAACGGCACATCGGCGTGGCCGAAAGCGGCCAGGTCGCGGGCGCGGACGTCGATGAGCAGCTGCCGGAACGACGCCGCCGGGTCGATCTCCGTGCGCAGCACGAGGGTATTGACGAACATGCCGATGAGCTCGTCGAGCGCCTGCTCGCCGCGCCCGGCGACCGGGGTGCCGATGGCGATGTCGCGGGTGCCCGACAGGCGCGCGAGCAGCAACGCCAGCGCGGTGTGCACCACCATGAACACGGTGGCGTTGTGTTCGCGCGCGAGGTTCTGCAGACCCGCGTGCACCGAGGCCGGGACATGGATGTGGTGCAGGTCGCCCTCGTGGCTCGCGACGGCGGGGCGCGGCCGGTCGGCGGGGAGTTCCAGCTGTTCGGGCAGGCCGGCGAGGGTGTCACGCCAGAACGCCATCTGGGTGGCGAGCAGCGAGTGCGGGTCGTCCTCGCTGCCGAGCAGTTCGCGCTGCCACAGCGTGTAGTCGGCGTACTGCACCGGCAGCGGCGGCCACTGCGGTGCGCCGCCGCCGCGTCGCTCGGCGTAGGCGGTGAGCAGGTCCCTGGTGAGCGGGGCGAAGGAGAACCCGTCGGCGGCGATGTGGTGGATCACGCACGCCACGACGTGTTCGGATTCGTCGAGTTCGAAGATGCGGATCCGCACGGGCGGTGCGGCGGTGACGTCGAAGCCGGTGAGCACGGTGTCGGCGACGGCGTCGGCGAGCTCGGCCTCCTCGATCGCGACGACCTCGAAATCCGGGGTGGCCAGCGGATCGCCGGGCGCGAGGATGAGCTGGTGTCCGTGGCCTTCCAGCACCGGCCCGTCGACACCCTCGATGGCCGGGTACACCGTGCGCAGCACCTCGTGCCGGGTGGCGAGGTCGCCGATCGCGGCTTGCAGGGCAGGCAGATCCAGGCGCCCGTTCAGGCGGATGACGAGCGGGATGTTGTCGACGGCCGAGGACGGGTCGAACCGGTTGAGGAACCACATCCGCTGCTGGGCGTAGGACAGCGGGATCTGTGCGGGTCGCGACCGGGCGACGAGCGCCAGCGCGCCCGCCGAGGTCCGCTGCTGTTCGGCGCGCTGGGCCAGCGCGGCGACGGTCGGCGCCTCGAAGACGGCCTGCACGGGCACTCGCACGTCGAGTGCGGCACCGATGCGGGCGACGGCCTGGGCGGCCAGCAGCGAGTCGCCGCCGAGTTCGAAGAAGTCGTCGTCGGCGCCGACCCGGCCCGCGCCGTCGCGCAAGAGCAGCGCGGCGAACACATCGGCGACGGCCTGCTCGGCGGGTGTGGCGGGCGCGCGGAAACCGCGAGCGGTGAACACCGGGGTCGGCAGGGCGGCACGGTCGAGTTTGCCGACCGAGTTCAGCGGCAGCTTGTCCAGGACCATGATGACGGCCGGAATCATGTACGCGGGCAGTGATTCGGCGAGGAATTCGGCCAGCTCGCCGGTGTCGACCGTGCGTCCGAGGCGCGGCAGCACGTACGACACGAGACCGGTTGCCCCCGACGGCATGGACTTGCCGAGGGTGACGGCGTAGTCGAGGTCGGGATGGGCGGTGAGGGCGTTGTCGATCTCGCCGAGCTCGATGCGGAACCCACGCACCTTCACCTGGAAGTCGGTGCGGCCCAGATACTCCAGGGTGGCACCGGGTTCCACGCGACGCACCAGGTCGCCGGTGCGATAGAGCCTGCCCGGCCCGAACGGCGAGGCGATGAACCGCTGCGCGGTGAGCCCGGGCTTGCCGAGATACCCCTGCGCCAGTGCCGGACCCGACAGGTAGAGCTCGCCCACCACGCCCGCGGGCACGGGCCGCAGCCGCGCGTCGAGCACGAACAGGCCCATGCCGGGCACGGCGGTGCCGAGGGTGATCGGCTCGTGCGGGTGCAGAGCGGCGGTGCTGGTGGCGAGGATGGTCGCTTCGGTCGGCCCGTACCCGTTGTGGAAGTTGCGGCCGTCGACCGCCCAGCGGCCGACCAGTTCCGGTCCGAACCGGTCGCCCGCCACGACGACGGTGCGCAGGTCGGGCAGCCCGGCCGGGTCGACCGACTCCAGGGCGCCGGGCGTGATGAGCAGATGGGTCACGCGCTCGCGGCGCAGCAGATCCGACAATTCGAAACCGCCGAACACGCGCGGTGGCGAGATCACCAGCGTGGCACCGGTGGCGAAGGTGAGCAGCAGCTCGAGCACCGAGACGTCGAAGTTCGGCGAGCACACGTGCAGCACTCGCGAATCCGGGCCCACCCCGAAGTTCTCGCGTTCGGCCGCGACCAGCGAGGCGAGACCCGCGTGGGTCACCACCACGCCCTTGGGTCTGCCGGTGGAACCGGAGGTGTAGATGACGTAGGCCGGGTGGGCCGGGTCGATCTGGCGCACCCGGTCGGCGTAGCTCACCGCGTGCGCGGGGTGGGCCGCGATGCGCTCGGCGACGACGGGGTCGTCCAGTTCGATCCAGTACAGGCTGGTCCCGAGGCTCGCCCGGTGGGCGGCCGTGGTGAGGCCGAGGGTGGCGCCGGAATCGACAGCGATGTGCGCGATCCGGTCGCTGGGGTAGGCCGGGTCGACGGGCACGTAGGCGGCGCCGGTCTTGGCGACCGCCCACACGGCGAGCACCGATTCGATGGAGCGGGAGATGCCGACGGCGACCACGTCGCCCGCGCCGACACCACGGCCGATCAGTTCACGGGCCAGCCGCGAGGAGCGTTCGTCGAGCTCACGGTAGGTGAGCACCTGCTCGGCGCCGGGCATGCCGGTCGGGTTGTAGCGCAGCGCGACGGACTCGGCTGCGGACTCGACAGCAGCCGTGAGCAACTGGCCGAACAGCGCTCGGCCGCCGGTTCGACGACGTTCACGGCCAGCGCGGCGGGGGCTTTCCACAGACCAATACACCTCTCGCGTCCGACGAGGCCGAACGGGACACAGCATAGATCTCTACATTGCACCGCCGACCGTCGCCGAGGTGTGCGCCATGACACACCGACTCTCTGGCAACAGAATCGTAATCTGCCGCCCGCCCGTTACGTGGTGCTATGCACAGACCCGCTGATGACCTGGTCCAGAACCGGTCCGATGACGGCCGGTGCCGGGTCGGCGAGCATGAGCTGATGTGTGGTGGCGACGGGGTGATCGACGATGATCCCGCTGATGTGGTGCCGCCACCGCGAAGCGCCGCCGCGGTCCTTGCCGCCGGTGTTCATGGCGGTGAAATAGGTGAGCGATCCGTCGAACCGATCCGGGACGAGTTCGGTCACCAGCGCGACCGAACGCAGCGCGCCCCGGTACATCGCCACGAAATCGTCCCGCGAGATCGGCAGGTCGGCCGCGAGCGTGGTATGCAGAGCGGCCACGGCGTCGTCACCGAGGTCGGCCAGGTCCTCGGCCGAGGGGAGCTTGTCGTCGGGGATGCCCAGATCGAGCAGTGCGTGACGCAGTTCGGCGCGGAAGTCGGTGAGGTCGGCGCCGGGCACACTGTCGAGCATGGTCAGCGAGGCCACCGGCCGGCCCGCCGCCTGCAGTCGGGTGGCGACGGCGTGGGCGAGCACACCGCCGAGCGACCAGCCGAGCAGCCGGTACGGGCCGTGCGGTTGGACGGCGCGGATTTCGGCCACGTACCGGTCGATCAGTTCGTCGGCCGTGCCGGGCCGGAAGCCGGGTTCGCTGAGGGCGGGCGACTGGATGCCGATCACCGGCCGGTCGGCGGGCAGGTACGGGACCAGCGACGAATACGCCCAGGCCAAGCCGGATACCGGATGCAGGCAGAACAGGGGTTCCGCGCTCGCCGGGCCGCCGGCCCGCGGGCCGCCGCGGGCGGCGTCGTTCAGTGGCAGGACGACCGACAGCGCGGCCGCCAGATCCTGCTGTCCCGAACCGCCGAGACGTTCGGCGAGGCCGCCCACGGTGGGGTCGGCGAAGAACGCGGCGACGGTGAGCGCGGTTCCGGTGCGTTCGTGCAGGCGGTGTACCACGCGGGTGGCGAGCAGGGAGTTGCCGCCGAGGGCGAAGAAGTCGTCGTCGAGGCCGGGGTCGCCGACACCGAGCACCTCGGTGAAGACCTCGGCGACCGCGATCTCCTCGCCGCTTTCCGGCGCCCGGTACCGGCGCGGTTCGATGACCGGTGCGGGCAGGGCGGCACGGTCGAGCTTGCCGTTGGCATTGAGCGGCAGCCGATCGAGGACGACGAACGCCGACGGCACCATGTACGACGGAAGCACCTGCGCCACCGCGTTTCTGGCGACGGTCGCGGTGAGTTCGGCGCCGGGGGCGGGCACCACATAGGCCACCAGCCGGTCACCGAGCCGCGCGTCGGTGGTGGCGAGCACCGCCGCCTGGGCCACCTGCGGCGCCGCGAGCAGGGCCGATTCGATGTCGCCGAGTTCGATGCGGAAGCCGCGGATCTTCACCTGGAAGTCGGTGCGGCCTCGGTAGTCGAGTTCGCCGTACACGCCGGCGGCGAGCGCGGAGGAGGTAGCGGAGCGTGACCCCTTCCAGGCCACCAGGTCGCCGGTGCGGTACATGCGGGCGCCCGGTTCGAAGGGGTTGGCGACGAAGCGGTCGGCGGTGAGGTCGGGGCGGGCGAAGTAACCTCGGGCGAGCTGGTCGCCTGCCAGGTACAGCTCGCCTGCCACGCCCGGGGGCACCGGCCGCAGGCGAGCGTCCAGCACGTAGACGCGGCTGTTCCATTCGGGCGCGCCGATCGGCACCATCGTGCGGTCGGCGGCGGTGACGCGGTGGTCGGTGATCGACACCGCCGCCTCGGTCGGCCCGTACAGGTTGTGCAGGGCGGCGTCGGTGGCGGCGAGGAACCGCTGAGCCGTGTCGGCCGGGAGGGCTTCACCGATGGCGAGCACGCGGCGCAGCGAAACCGGCAGCGCGCCCGCGCATGCGGTGAGCAGGGCGTCGAGCATGGACGGGACCACGTGCAGCGTGCTCACCTGCTGATCGGTGAGCACCCGCAGCAGGTAGGCCGGGTCGCGGTGTCCGTCCGGTGCGGCGATCACCAGTTTGGCGCCGCTCACGGCGGTGGTCCAGAACTCCCAGACGGAGAGGTCGAAGGTGGCGGCGGTCTTCAGCAGCACGGAGTCGTCGCCGGTGAGGCCGAAGTGTTCGGTCTTCCAGAGCAATTGGTTGACGATGGCGCCGTGCGGCACCGCGACACCCTTGGGTTTGCCGGTGGACCCGGAGGTGAAGATGACGTAGGCCGTGTTCTCCGGCCGCAGCCGGCCCCGCCGCTCACGTGCCTCGATCGGACCAGTCGGATACCCGGCGAGGTCGAGTGTGTCGATCGCGACGGCATCGCCGAAACCATCACGCGCGGTGGTCAATACGCACACCGGCGCGGCGGTGTCGAGGACGTGGCGCACCCGGTCGGCGGGCTGATCGGGATCGAGCGGAACATAGGCCGCTCCCGCCTGAGCTACCGCGTACATGGCGACGACGAGATCCACGGACCGGCGGATGGCGAGCGCCACCCGGTCCTCCACTCCCACACCCTGCGCGATCAGATGCCGCGCGAGCTGATTCACTCTCGCCGCGAACTCGCGGTAGGTCAGCTCGGCTCCCTCGGGAGCGACCAGCGCCACCCGATCGGGATGTGCGGCGACCGTCTCGTCGAACAGCGCGGGCAGTGTGGTCGACGGGCAGACGTGCCGGGTGTCGTTCCAGTCGTGCAGGATTCGTATGCGCTCGTCCTCGGACAGGAGCTCGATCTCGCCCACGCGGCGCTGGGGGTCGGCGGCGATTCCCGCGAGTACCCGCGCGAACCGGTCGGCGTAGGTCCGCGCGGTCTCGGGCTCGAAAAGATCTGTGGCGTAGGTGAGTACACCGTTGATGCCCTGGGCCGCGCCTTCGCTGTCGTAGGCGTCGGCGACGATGGCGTGCAGGTCGAACTGCGAGACCGCGAGGTCGACATCCACGCCTTCGACGGCGGTCTCCCCCAGCTCGAGCCCGCTGCGGGTGAGGTTCTGGAAGGACAGGCCCACCTGGAACAGCGGGTGCCGCGCGGTGGAGCGAGCCGGATTGATCGCCTCGACGAGGCGTTCGAACGGCAGGTCGGCGTGGGCGAACACCTGCAGGTCCGTTTCCCGCTGCCGGGCGAGCAGATCGGTGAACGGTTCGCCTGCGTTCAGGGTGGTGCGGAAGACGAGGGTGTTGACGAACATGCCGATGAGGTCGTCGAGCGCGGCCTCACCACGTCCGGCGATGGGGGTTCCGATGGCCAGGTCATCGGTACCGGCCAGCCTGCCGAGAGTCACCGCGAGCGCGGCGTGCACAACCATGAACAGGGTGGCCCCCTGCGCACGGGCCAGGGCGAGCAGCGCCCGGTGGGTGTCGGCGTCGATCTCGATCGGCACCCGGCCACCGGCCAGCGACTGGACGGCCGGGCGCGGGTGGTCGGCGGGCAGGTCGAGCTGGTCGGGCAGCCCGGCCAGGGCCGTGCGCCAGTAGTCGAGCTGGGCCGAGGCCAGCGAATCCGGGTCGTCTTCGCTGCCGAGCAGCTCGCGCTGCCACAGCGCGTAGTCGGCGTACTGCACGGGCAGGGGCGCCCAGTCCGGCGCGGTACCGGCCGAACGCGCGCCGTAGGCCAGCATCAGATCCCGGCTGAGCGGGGCGAGCGAACTGCCGTCCCCGGCGATGTGATGCACGACGACCGCGAGCACCGATTCCTCGGGGCCGAGCTGGAACAGCGCGACCCGCAGCGGCACCTGACTGCGCACATCGAAACCGTGGGAGCCGAGTTCCCTCATGGCCGTCGGCAATTCGGCGGCCGTCAGGGTACGCACCTCGAGCCGGGGTGTCGCCTCCGACGGGTCGAGGATCCGCTGCACCGGCCCGTCGTCGGTCTCGGGGTAGACGGTGCGCAGGGTTTCGTGCCTGGCCACCAGGTCGGCGACGGCCGCGTCGAGCGCGGCCACATCGATGGCGCCGGTGAGCCGTACCGCCATCGGGATGTTGTAGGCCACCGACTGCGGATCGAACTGGTTGAGGAACCACATCCGCTGCTGGGCCAGCGACAGCGGGATCCGGTCGGGGCGCTCGCGGGCCACCAGCGCCGGACGCGCACCGGCACCGGCGGCTTCGGCGAGCCGACGGGCCAGGGCCTCCACCGTCGGCGCCTCGAACAGCAGCCGCACCGGGAATTCGGTGTCCAAAGCGGCGCCGAGCCGGGCCGCGACCTGGGTGGCCAGCAGCGAGTTGCCGCCGAGGGCGAAGAAGTCGTCGTCGAGGCCGAGTTGGGTGTCGGCGTCGAGCACCTGGGCGAAGGTGCCCGCCACGATCTGCTCGACCGCGGTGACCGGCGGGCGGAATTCGGCATGCTCGAGCACCGGCGCGGGCAGCGCCCGGCGGTCCAGCTTGCCCACGGGAGTGAGCGGGATGGTGTCGAGTTCCATCAGCACCGTCGGCACCATGTGCGCGGGCAGGCTGCGTTCGGCGAACGCGGTGAGTTCGGCGGTGTCGACGACGGCGCCCGGTGCGGCGTGCACATAGGACACGAGAATCGTCGCGCCGCTGTCGAGTTCGTGTCCGACGGTGGCGGCGAAGTCGAGGCTCTCGTGCGCGGAGAGCACGGCGTCGATCTCGCCGAGCTCGATCCGGAAACCACGGATCTTCACCTGGAAGTCGTTGCGCCCCACGTACTCCAGGGCACCGTCGTTGGTCCAGCGGACCAGGTCGCCCGTGCGGTAGAGCCGGGAACCGGCGGGCTCGAACGGGTTCGGCACGAAACGCGACGCGGTGAGCCCCGGCCGTGCGTGGTAACCGCGGGTGAGCTGGGCGCCGGTGATGTACAGCTCGCCGGTGACACCGGGCGGCACCGGGCCGAGCCGGTCGTCGAGCACGTATTCGGCCACACCGGCCAGCGGTCCACCGATGGTGAGCGGATCACCGGGTTTCAGCGGCACACTGATATTGGTGACGATGGTGGTCTCGGTCGGCCCGTACACATTGTGGAACTGCCGCAGACTGCCGTCGGCCAGCGGAATCGCCCAGCGCCGCAGCAGATCCGGCGGACATGCCTCGCCGCCCACCGCGACCACCCGGAAGTCGTCGAGACCGGCCGGGTCGATCGAGGCGAGCGCGGCCGGAGTGATGAAGGCGTGACTCACCCGCTCCCGGCGCAGCAGCGCGGCCAGTTCGTCACCGCCGAACACACTCGGATCGACGATCACCATGGTCGCGCCCGCACCGACCGCGAGCAGCAGTTCGAGAATGGACGCGTCGAACGACGGTGACGCGAAATGCAGTGTCCGCGAGTGCGCTTCGACCCCGTAGTGCTTGCGCTGTTCGGCGCTGAACCCGGCGAGCCCGGCCTGCGACACCGCCACGCCCTTGGGCAGACCCGTCGAGCCCGAGGTGTAGATGACGTAGGCGAGGTCCTCGGCGCGAATCTGGCGCACCCGGTCGGCATTGGTGATCGGCACACCGGAGAACTCGTCGAGCCGCGCCACCGTCGCCGCGTCGTCGATGGCCAGCCACTGGACCTGGGCGGGCAGCCGTTCGGCCGCGCTCGCGACGGTCAGCCCGAACACCGCTCCGGAATCGGTGACCATGTGCGCCACCCGGTCCGGCGGGTAGTTCGGGTCGACGGGCACGAAACCGGCACCGGTCTTGGCCACCGCCCACACCGCGAGCACCGACTCGATCGAGCGCGGAATCCCCAGCGCCACCAGGTCGCCCGCGCCGATCCCGCGCGCGATGAGCAGGCGCGCGATGCGGCTGGACCGCTCGTCGAGCTCGGCGTAGGTGAGGCTACCGAGGGTGCGGGTGGCATCGGCGAGCACCACGGCGACACCGTCGGGAGCGGTCTCCACGGCGGTGGCCAGCAGCTGCGGCAGCGCGGTCACCCGGGCGCGGCGTGTGCGCACCGGGCGAGTGCGTACCGGTCGTGTCATCGCGAATCCACCTCATCCGTCACCGAAACTCTTGCGCCGGTCATGGTTTCAGACCGCGGCGGCGCTCAGCTCGGCGAGTACCAGGACCACCTCGGCCCGGCCCGCGTCGCCGGGTGCCGCGTCGTCGGCGATCACCGCGCGCAGATCCTCGAGTTCGCCCGTGTCGACCGCGTCGAGACCGGCCCGGTCACCGAACAGGTGACTCACCCATTCCTCGGCGAGCGCCGCCGACGGATCGCCGGTGACCAGCACCATCGACGCACCGGCCACACCGGCCGCGACCGGTTCGACGACGGCCGCGAAGGTGTCGGTCGCGGTGGCGAAGGTCCGTGATTCGAAGGTGAGCTCGGCCTCGGTGCGCACCCGCGAGCCCGCCGTGGCGAGGTCGTCGTAGCTGCGCACACCCTCGGCGCCGACGAAGGCCGGGTCGCTGCCGCGCAGGGCGCGGGTGCGGTCGGCGTAGGTCACCGGGCGGGCCGACTGCGTGGACAGTTCGGTGCGCACGGCGGGATCGTCGAGCACCACCCAGTCGAGCTCGGACGAGGGTGCCGTGCCGGTAGTGATGCCGATCTTGGCCGTCGGCTCGGCCGCCGTCTCCCGCGAGAACGGCACGATCGCCGCGCCCGCCTTGAGCACCGCCCACACCGCGACGGCCCAGTCGGTGCCACGCGGAAGGTCAAGCGCCACACCGGAACCTGGTCCGAAGCCACGCGCGATCAGCAGGCGTGCCAGGCGCGAGGAGCGGGCGTCGAGCTGTTCGAATCCGAGCTGCTCGTCGCCCCAGACCAGCGCGGGGCCGTCCGGGTCGTCCTCGGCGGCGGCGGTGAACGCCTGGGTGAGGGTCGTTCCACCGGTCGCCGTGGTCGGCGTGGGTGCCTGGGCGGCGCCTGCGAGCAAGCGGGCGCGTTCGCTCTCGTCGAGGATGTCGATGTCGCCCACGCGGACCTGCGGGTCGGCGGCCACCGCCGTGAGGATGCGAGCGAAGCGCGTGCCGATGGATCGAACAGTCGCCTCGTCGAACAGATCGGTGGCGTAGTTGAACAGGGCGACCAGTTCACCGGGCGCGCCTTCGTCGGTGTAGCGCGGCTCCACGTCGACCTGCAGGTCGAACTTGGCCGACACCCCGGTGTCGAGCGCGGCGACGGTGAGGCCGGGCAGTTCGAGTGCGGCGGTCTCGTTGTTGCTGAAGGTCAGCGCCACCTGGAACAGCGGGTTGTGGGCGCTGCCCTTGCCCGGCGCCACCACCTCGACGACCCGCTCGAACGGCAGATCGGCATTGGCGAACGCGCCGAGATCGGTCTCGCGAGCCAGATCGACGGCCTCGTCGAACGAGCCCGCCGGGTCGAGGGCGGTGCGCAGCGTGAGCGTGTTGACGAACATGCCGACCAGCTCGTCGAGCGCCCGCTCACCACGACCGGCGACGGCGGTGCCGATCGCGATGTCGGTGCTGCCCGACAGCCGCGCGAGCAGCACGGCCAGCGCCGCGTGCACAACCATGAACAGCGACGACTTGTGCTCACGCGCAAGATGATTCAGTTGCTCGTGCACCTCGGCGGGCAACCGCAGCTCGGTGGTCGCGCCGCGCAGGCTCGGCACGGAGGGGCGCGGGCGGTCCTGCGGCAGCTCCAGCAGCGGCGGCATCCCGGCCAGCCGGCTGCGCCAGTAGTCGAGCTGGGCGGCGGCCACCGAACCAGGCTGGTCGTCGGCGCCGACCACTTCACGCTGCCAGAGCGCGAAGTCCGCGTACTGCACCGGCAGCGGGGTCCACGCCGGGCTCTGCCCACCCGTACGGGCGACGTAGGCGGTAATCAGGTCGCGCGCCAGCGGGGCGAGCGAGGCGCCGTCGGCGGAGATGTGGTGCACCACGAACACCAGTAGCGAGTCCGACGATCCGTCGGTGAGCAGCCGCGTCCGCACGGGCACCTCACGGGTGACGTCGAAACCGGCGCCGGCGAGTTCGGCGACCCGGGCGAGCACGTCGTCGGTGGTCTCCACCACGAGGCCGTCGGGCAGCACGTCGGCGACCGCGACGATCTCCTGGTACGGCGCGCCCTGATCCACCGACGGGAAACGGGTGCGCAGCGACTCGTGCCTGCCGAGCACATCGGCGATGGCGGCGTCGAGCGCGGCCACATCGAGGTCCCCGGTGAGGCGGAGCGCGAAGGGCAGGTTGTAGGCGCCCGAGGCGGGGTCGACCTGGTTGAGCACCCACATGCGCTGCTGCGCCAGCGACAGCGGAATCCGTTGCGGGCGCGCGGCCGGGACGAGGGCGGGTCGTGCGCCGGAACCGCTCGCGCTGATCCGGGCGGCCAGCGCGGTCACCGTCGGCGCCTCGAACAGGTCGCGGATGCTGATGTCGGCGTCGAGCGCCTCGTTGATCCTCGCGATCGCCCGGGTGGCCAGCAGCGAGTTGCCGCCGAGCGCGAAGTAGTCGTCGTCGGCGCCGACCCGGGCCATGCCGAGCAGTTCGGCGTAGACGCCCGCCACGATCTCCTCGGTGGGCGTGGCCGGTGCCCGGAACTCACCCGCGGTGAAGGTTGGGGCGGGCAGCGCCTTGCGATCGAGCTTGCCGCTGGGGTTGAGCGGCAGTTCGTCGAGCGCGACCAGCGCGGCCGGAACCATGTAGGACGGCAGGGTCTCACCGATGGCGGCCAGCAGTGGTGCCGCTTCGATCGTGGCGCCGGGCTTGGGCACCACGTAGGCCACGAGCTGTTCTCCCGCAGGCGAATCCGCGACGATCGCCACGGCCTGACTCACCACCGACTGCGCGAGCAGCGCGGTCTCGATCTCGCCGAGCTCGATGCGCTGACCACGGAACTTCACCTGGAAGTCGGTGCGGCCCAGGTATTCCAGCGTCCCACGGCCGTCGGGCAGGGTGCGCCAGACGACGAGGTCGCCGGTGCGGTACATGCGCGCACCAGCCGCGGTGCCGTCGGCGGACCCGGACGCGGCGATACCGTCGGAAACCGTCGCGAAGGGGTTGGCGACGAAGCGGTCGGCGGTGAGGTCGGGCCTGGCGACATAGCCGCGCGCGAGCTGGTCACCGGCCAGGTACAGCTCGCCGACCACCCCGGCGGGCACCGGGCGCAGACGCGAATCCAGCACGTACACCTGGGTGTTCCACTCCGGCACACCGATCGGCACCGAGCCACGGCCCGGTTCGTCGGCGGGCCAGTAGGTCACCGAGACGGCGGCCTCGGTCGGCCCGTACAGGTTGTGCACACGCGCGTCCGACACCGCGCCCATGGCGGCGACGGTCTCGGGTGGCAGAGCCTCACCGATCGCGAAGACGTCACGCAGGGTGGGGATCGCGCCCGGCGCGGTGTGCGCGGCGAACACGGTGAGCATCGACGGCACGAAGTCGGTCGTCGTGACACGTTGCGCGGCGATGGTTTCGGCGATGTAGGCGGGGTCGCGGTGCCCGTCGTGGGTGGCGACGACCAGCTTCGCGCCGGTACGCAGCGGCATGAAGTAGCCCCACAGCGACACGTCGAAGGTGGTCGCGGTCTTCTGCAGATACACGTCGCCGGGGCCGAGCGGGTATTCGGCGAGCATCCAGGCGATCTGGTTTTCGATCGCCGCGTGCGACACCGCGACACCCTTGGGCCTGCCGGTGGAACCGGAGGTGAAGATGACGTAGGCGGGGTGCTGCGGCAGGACCGGGCTCGCCAGCTCGGACGCGGTCAGCGGTTCGGCCGAGAAGTCCTGCAGCGCAACGGTGTCGATCGAGATCACCGGCGTTCCGGCGGGTACCTCAATCGCGTCGGCGGTGGTGGTGAGCACGCACACCGGCTGCGCGGTGTCGAGGATGTGGGCGATGCGCTCGGCGGGGTGGTCCGGGTCGAGCGGCACGTACGCGCCACCGGCCGTGACGATGGCGTACATACCGACCACCAGCTCGAGCGAACGCCGAACGGCCAGCGCCACATACGATTCCGGGCCGACACCGTCGGCGACGAGTTTGCGCGCCAAGCGGTTCACCCGCTCGTCGAACTCCCGGTAGGTCAGCTCGGTGCCCTCGAAGGCGAGTGCGACCGCATCGGGGTGCTCGGCTACCGCACGGCGGTAACCGTCGAGCAGCAGCGCGGGCGTCAGCTCATGACGGGTGTCGTTCCAGCCCAGCAGGATTCGATCCAGCTCGGCCTGTTCCATCAGCTCGTGCCCACCGAGCGGGGCCGCCGGGTCGGCGACGATGGCGGTGAGCAACCGGACGAACCGGGCGGCGATACCCTCCACGGTCGCCGCGTCGAACAGGTCGGTCGCATAGGTCAGGCCCACCGCGATACCGTGCGGCACGCCGTGGCGGTCGGTGTCCTCGACCATCTCGAACTGCAGGTCGAACTTGGCGAACGGGATGCTCAGGTCCACCCCGCTGACGGTCATCCCCGGCAGCTCGAGCGCGGTGCGCGCCATGTTCTGGAAGGCGAGCAGCACCTGGAACAGCGGGTGCCGCGCGGTGGAACGGGCCGGGTCGAGCAGCTCGACCAGCCGCTCGAACGGCACGTCGGCGTGGCCGAACGCGGCCACATCGGTGGCGCGCGCCTGGGCGAGCAGTTCCTCGAAGCCCATCGCCGGATCCACCTCGGTGCGCAGCACGAGGGTGTTGACGAACATGCCGATGAGGTCGTCGAGGGCGGCATCACCACGGCCCGCCACCGGCGTGCCGATCGCGATATCGGTACTGCCCGACAGCCGCGCGAGCAGCGCCGACAGCCCCGCGTGCACCACCATGAACAGCGTCGAGTTGTGGGTGTGCGCGAGCTTGTCCAGCCCGGCGTGCACGTCGGCGGGGATGCGGAAGTCGAAGGTGGCGCCGCGGTAGGTGGCCACCGAGGGGCGCGGCCGGTCGGCCGGGAGCGCGAGCTGGTCGGGCAGGCCGGCGAGCTGGGTGCGCCAGTAGCCGATCTGCTGCGCCAGCACCGATTCCGGGTCGTCCTCGGTGCCGAGCACGGCGCGCTGCCACAGCGTGAAGTCGGCGTATTGCACACGCAGCGGCGGCAATTCGGGTTCGGACCCCGCGCTGCGCCGCACATAGGCGGTCATCAGGTCACGGGTGAGCGGGCCCATCGACACACCGTCGCCCGCGATGTGGTGGACCACGCAGATCAGCACATGCTCCTGCGCGGTGAGCCGGAGCAGCCGCAGCCGGATCGGCGGCGCGAGCGACACATCGAAGCCGACACCGACGGTCTCGGCGACGAGCGCCGGGACCTGCTCCTCGGTGACCTGCTCGCAGGCCATCTCCGGCACCGCGCGCGGATCGGACACCGGCAGGATCAGCTGCTGACCGGCGCCGTCGACCTGCGGGTACATGGTGCGCAGCACCTCGTGCCTGGTCACCAGGTCGCGTACCGCCGCGCGCAGAGCGTCGACGTCGAGCGCGCCCGACAGCCGCACCGCGATGGGCATGTTGTTCACGGCACTGACCGGATCGAACCGGTTCAGGAACCACATCCGCTGCTGCGCGAACGACAGCGGAATGATCTCGGGCCGCTCCTGGGGCACCAGTTCCTGGCCGGAGCCGGTGCCGATGTGGCGTTCCACCCGTTCGGCCAGCGCCGACACGGTGCTCACCTCGAACAGCACCTGCACCGGCACCCTGGTGTCGAGCGCGGCGCCGATGCGGGTGGCCGCCTGGGCGGCGAGCAGCGAGTTGCCGCCGAGTTCGAAGAAGTCGTCGTCGGCGCCGACCCGGATGTCCTCGTCGCCACCGGTGGTGAGCAGGGCGGCGAAGACGTCGGCGACGATCTCCTCGACCGGAGTGGACGGTGCGCGGAACTCGCGCGCGGCGAACACCGGTTCCGGCAGCGCGTTGCGGTCGAGCTTGCCCACCGGGGTGAGCGGGATCCGGTCGAGCACCATGATGGCGGCCGGAATCATGTAGCCGGGCAACGACTCCGAGAGGAACGCGTCGACGGCGGGGATGTCGAGGGTGGCGCCCGCGCGCGGCAGCACATACGACACCAGCGCGGTGACGCCGGAGGGCAGGGTCTTGCCGAGAGTGGCCGCGAAGTCGATGTCGGGATGCGCGGTGAGGGCGTTGTCGATCTCGCCGAGCTCGATGCGGAAGCCGCGGATCTTCACCTGGAAGTCCGAGCGGCCCATGTATTCGATGACACCGTCACCGGATTCGCTGCGGCGCACCAGGTCGCCGGTGCGGTACAGCCGGGCATTGGCGTCGCCCGCCTGCGCGCCGAACGGGCTCGCGACGAAACGCTCCGCGGTCAGTGCGGGCCGGTTCAGATAACCCTGCGCCAGCGCGGGGCCGGACAGGTACAGCTCGCCGATCACCCCGGCAGGCACCGGCCGCAGCCGCGAATCGAGCACGAACGCGCCGATTCCGGCGATGGCGGAACCGATCGTCACCGGGGCGGCGGGATCCATCGGCGAGGTGCTGGTGGCGAGGATGGTCGCCTCGGTCGGGCCGTAACCGTTGTAGAAGCGGCGATCGCCGACGGCCCAGCGGCCGACCAGTTCCGGGCCGAACTTGTCACCCGCGACCACGACGACCTGCAGATCGTCGAGATCGGCCGCCTCCACCGATTCCAGCGCACCGGGCGTGATGAGCATGTGTGACACCCGCTCGCGACGCAGCAGGTCGGCCAGTTCGTAACCGCCGAACACCTGCGGCGGCGCGATCACCAGGGTGGCGCCCGCCGAGAACGCCAGCAGCAGCTCGAGCACCGACACGTCGAAGTTCGGCGAGCACACGTGCAGCACGCGCGCGTCGGCGGTGACGCCGTAGTGCTCGCGTTCGGCGGCGACCAGCGGGGCGAGGCCGGTGTGGGTCACCACGACGCCCTTGGGCTTGCCGGTGGAGCCGGAGGTGTAGATCAGGTACGCCGGATGACGCTCGTCGAGCGTGCGGACGCGGTCGGCGTAGGACACCGGGTGCGCGGGGTGGGCGGCGATCCGCTCGGCGGTCGCGGTGTCGTCGAGCTCGAGCCACGGCAGCGTGGTGCCGAGGACCGCGCGGTGCGCGGTGGTGGTGAGGCCGAGGACCGCGCCGGAGTCGGACAGGATGTGGGCGATGCGGTCGGCGGGGTAGTTCGGGTCGACCGGCACGTAGGCGGCGCCGGTCTTGGCGATGGCCCACACCGCGAGCACCGATTCGATGCTGCGGGCTATGCCGATGGCGACCACATCGCCGGGGCCGATGCCGCGCCCGATCAGTTCCCGCGCCAGCTGGGCCGACCGCTGGTCGAACTCCGAATAGGTGAGCTCGCGCTGATCGGCGGGCTCGCCCGTGGGATTGAACCGGACTGCCACCCGATCGGCCGACGACTCGACAGCGGCGGTCAGCAACTGCCCGAAAGTCGGACTGCTCGACCGGCGACGGCGGTTACCGCGGGCAGAACGACGGGCAGTTTCCATGCGGGATCATTCACCTCTCATCGAGCCTGACGCGCGGCCACAACCGCACCGTGCAGATCGGGCCATCATATCGGCCGTTCACACACATACCGGGATCGCGCCGGTAGCCCCCAGAATCTCGGGCCCAGAGGTGTATCGGCTCCGGCTTTGTCACTGTTGCCGCTTCAACGGCAAAGTGACGGGGCTCATACGAACCACCGTCACTAGATCGTGCCTGTTTGCGGGCGATATCCGCTCAGTGAGCCGACGGGCCCCATTCCATCGGAACGCCCTTGGAAGCCAGGTACGGCAGCGGGTCGATCTTGGCGCCGCCCTGATCCCAGATCTCGAGGTGCAGGTGCGGGCCGGTGGACTGGCCGCGGTTGCCGACGGTCGCGATGACCTGGCCCGCGTTCACCCGCTGACCCTCGCTGACGAGCATGTCGTTGACGTGGCCGTAGACCGCGGTGGTGCCGTCGTCCTGCAGCACCCGCACCCACAGACCGAAGCCCGAGGCCGGACCCGCCTCGACGACGGTGCCACTCATGACGGAGTGGATCGGGGCGCCGAGGTTGTCGGCGAAGTCGATGCCGCTGTGCATGGCGCCCCAGCGGGCGCCGAAGCCGGAGCTGATGGGACCGGCGACCGGGCGGGCGGCCTGCGGCGGCGCGACCTGGTGCTGGATGCCCTGCAGAATGTCTTCGACCTGCGACAGTGGGCCGGAGATCTCCGGGGGCAGGTTGCCGATGCCGAACGGGGCGGCCACCGGCGCGGCGATGGGGGCGGCGACGGCCTGCACCGGCGCGGGCGCCTCGACGTGGGAGGCGACTTCCTGCGCGGCGACGAGGTTCACGTCTTCGCGGGCCGACTCGGGAACGACGGATTCCTCGACGTCGTCCTGGGTGGTCGGCAGCAGCGGGGCGGCGTAGGCGATGGCGGGGACGACCTGCGCGGCGGTCCCGACCAGGGCGCCCGCGGCGACCGCGGCACCGGCGGCGGCCCGCACCCGCTCGGTACGCGAGGGCGCGGCGCGGTGCCGGCTGGGGCGTCCGGCGCCACCGTCGGCCAGCAGGGCCTTGACGGAGATCGAATCGGGGCCCATACGGTGCTGCGACAAGGTTTCGTCCTAGCGTCCGGCGACAATGACGGTACGAAGCCGATCTCGCGATCGACCTGGGATCTCTCCCGATGCCGGACTATGTGTAACGGTTCGGCATCCGTCGTGATGTGAACTGTACCGCGCCGTGATCATTCCGCAACCTTCGGTGGCGAATTCCCAGGTAAATCGTGTGTTGACTAGTAACGAGCCCAGGATCGCGACGTGTTACCGCCCGCGTCGCGGGGGCTGGACACCGGTTCGGCGGGCCACACTCTTGGCATGGTGATCGAGAGCTTGCGCGTCCCCGTCGTCGCCGCGCCCATGGCGGGCGGCCCGTCCACTCCCGAGTTGGTGGCCGCGGTGTCGGCCGCGGGCGGGTTCGGACAGTTGGCCGCCGGATACCTCGGCACCGAGGCGGTGGCCGCGCAGATCGCCGCGACCAGAGAGCGCATCCCCGGGCCGTTCGGCGTGAATCTCTTCGCGCCGGGCCCGGTCGCCGATCCGGCCTCCTACGCGGGCTACCTGGCCGAACTCGGGATCGAGTTTCCGCTCGGCACGCCCAGGCACGACACCGACGGCTGGGCCGACAAGCTCGACCTGCTGATCGAGGAGCCGGTCGCGGTGGTGTCGACCACCTTCGGTTGCCCCACCGCGGTGGAGGTCGACCGGTTGCACGCCGTCGGCTCCGAGGTCTGGGTGACGGTGACCTCGCCCGCCGAGGCCGCCATCGCGCTCGACGCGGGCGCCGACGCACTGATCGCCCAGGGGGCCGAGGCGGGCGGGCACCGCGCGTGCTTCCTCGACGACCCGGCCGACGACCCGATCGACCCCCTCGGCCTGCTCGCCCTGCTGCAATTGCTCACCGCCACCACCGATCGCCCGATCGTCGCCGCGGGTGGCATCGCGACCGGCGCGGCGGTCGCGGCGGTTCTGGCCGCGGGCGCGCGGGCGGCGCAGGTCGGCACGGCCCTGCTGCGCTGCCCGGAAGCCGGAACCAACGCGGTGCACCGTGGCGCGATCGGCTCCACCGAACCCACCATGCTCACCCGCGCCTTCACCGGTCGGCGTGCGCGCGGCATCCGCAACCGGTTCCTCATCGACCACACCCCGGGCACGCCCGCGGCGTATCCGGAAATCCACTACGCCACTTCGCCTTTGCGCGCCGACGGCCGGGCCGCGGGCAACCCGGATCAGGTGAATCTGTGGGCCGGACAAGCGCATTCGCTCAGCACCGAGCAACCAGCGCGCGAACTGGTCACCGCCCTGTGGTCGGACGCGAAATCCTCGCTGCGCCGCGCCCTTTCGGACTGAACCCGCTTATCGACAACGGATTTCGTTTACACTCGGCCGGGCATTCCACCGAATACTTCGAGCAGGAGGAGAGCGCCATGTCCCTCGATGTTCCCGCAGCCTTACTCGAACGCGCCGAACAGGGCGATATCGACGACGCGGAATTCGTCGACTGTGTCCGCCGGTCGCTGCCCTACGCCTGGGAAGTGGTGAGCCGGGTCGCCGCTGATCTGCGTGACGGCACCGACGAATACGCCGACAACCGGGTCCCACCGCCGGACGAGGCGGCCCGCGGCCAGCTGCTGCGTGCCCTTGCCTCCGACGCCATCCGCGGTGGCCTGGAACGCCACTTCGGGGTCAAGTTGGCCTTCCAGAACTGCCACCGGGTCGCGGCCTTCCCGCTCTCGGCGGTCGGCGGGGAAACCTACACCCGCTACATCAGCCCACGCGCCCAGCTCCTGAACCAGAGTCCAGAGCTCCGTAACTGCTGAATCTTCGGCGGCCGACGCCGCGGGTCCTGCTCGGAGAAGGGGCTTGGACCACAGAAGGGCGGGCGTGGAAGTGATTCCGCGCCCGCCCTTCTCGTCGTTCTAGACCGTGACGACCTCGAGCTCTCCCTCGGCGTACTGGGCGCGCAGGCGCTTCTTGTCGAACTTGCCGACGCTGGTCTTGGGCACCTCCGCGATGAAGGTCCAGCGCTCCGGAAGCTGCCACTTGGCGAACTTGTCGGCCAGGAAGTCACGCAGCTCGGCGGCCTCGGCGGCGGCACCCTCGGCCAGCACGATGGCGACCAGCGGGCGCTCGTCCCACTTCTCGTCCGGCACGCCGATCACGGCCGCCTCCGCGACGGCGGGGTGGCCCATCACCGCGTTCTCCAGGTCGACCGAGGAGATCCACTCGCCGCCGGACTTGATGACGTCCTTGGAGCGGTCGACCAGGGTCAGGTAGCCGTTGGGGCTGATCTTGCCGACATCGCCGGTGCGCAGCCAGCCGTCGTCGAACTTGTCCGGGTCGATCTCGGCGCCGGTGGGCGAGTAGTAGGAGCCGGTGATCCAGGCACCGCGCACCTCGAGCTCACCGAGGGACTCACCGTCGTTGGGAACGACCTTGCCGTCGTCGCCGACCAGGCGGGCCTCCACATTCGCCGGGAAACGGCCCTGGGTGTAGCGGTACTCCCAGGCCTCGTCGCCGTCGACGCCCGCGGGCGGGTGGGCGACGCTGCCCAGCGGCGAGGTCTCGGTCATCCCCCAGGCGTGCAGGATGCGCACGCCGTGCTTCTCCTCGAAGGCGCGCATCATCGACGGCGGCACCGCCGAACCACCGACGACAGCCGTGCGCAGGTGCGAGATGTCCTGCGGCGCGGCGGCCAGCGCGGCGAGCACACCGCCCCAGATGGTCGGCACCGCGGCGGCGAAACTCGGCTTCTCGGCGGCCATCATCTCCAGCAGCGGCGCGGGCTGCAGGAAACGGTCCGGCATCAGGATGTTCGCGCCCGACATCAGCGCCGCGTACGGCAGGCCCCACGCGTTGGCGTGGAACAGCGGAACGATCGCGAGCACGTAGTCACCGCCGTGGAAACCCATGCCGTTGGGCGAGTTCACCTGCATCGCGTGCAGCCAGTTGGAGCGGTGCGAGTAGACGACACCCTTCGGGTCGCCGGTGGTGCCCGAGGTGTAACACATCGCGGCGGCCGAACGCTCGTCGATGACGGGGAAGTCGAACTCGGCGGACTGGCCGTCGAGCAGCTCACGGTAGGAATGCACCTGCACGCCCTCGGGCGCGGCGAGCGCGGCCGGGTCACCGTTGGCGACGATCACGTGCTTGACCGGCTTCAGGTTCGGCAGGTACTGGGCGAACAGCGGAACCAGCGTGCCGTCGACGATCACCACCTGGTCCTCGGCGTGATTGGCGACGAACACCAGCTGCTCCGGGAACAGCCGAATGTTGAGCGCGTGCAGAACAGCACCCATCGCGGGGACCGCGATGTAGGCGGTCATGTGCTCGTTGTTGTTCCACATGAAGGTGCCGACCCGGTCGCCCTCTTCAATGCCGAGCCCGCGCAGCGCGTTGGCCAGCCGAGCGGAATCCGCGCCGAGCTCGCGGTAGGTCATGGTGCGAACACCGTCGCCGGTCCAGGTGGACACAGTGGAATCGCCTTGGAAAGTGGCGGCATAGTTGAGCAGTTTTGCCAGCGAGAGCTGGTCGTCCTGCATTGTGCTCAGCATCGGTGCTCCTTCGAATCCCTCGCCGCGGAATGATCCACGTCACACGGGATGTTACCGAAAGGTTTGGCCTGAGCAACGGGTTCCTCAACCAAGATTCCGGTCTCGACCTTGTCGGCGCGGACGGGCAGCCCGGCCGTACTGTGACCGGCATGGCTGTAGACCGCATGTTGCCCACCGAAGAAGCGCGCGACCTGATCGAGCTGACCCGTGAGATCGCCGACAAAGTGCTCGAGCCGCGCGTCGCCGAAAGCGAGAAGACCGGGACCTTTCCCGAGGGCGTTTTCCCCGCCCTCGGCGCGGCCGGACTGCTCAGCCTGCCCTACTCCGAGGAGTTCGGTGGCGGCGCGCAGCCGTACGAGGTGTACCTGCAGGTGCTCGAGGAACTGGCGAGCCGGTGGGCGGCGGTCGCAGTGGCGGTGAGCGTGCACGGGCTGTCGTGCCATCCCTTGTTCACCTACGGCACCGACGAGCAGAAGCAGCAGTGGCTGGCAGGGATGCTGTCGGGCGAAACCATCGGCGCCTACAGCCTTTCCGAGGCACACGCCGGTTCCGACGCGGCCGCACTGCGCTGCCGCGCGACCCCCGTCGACGGCGGTTACCGGATCACCGGAACCAAGGCCTGGATCACCAACGGTGGCCGCGCCGACTTCTACACCCTGTTCGCACGCACCGGCGAAGGCTCGCGCGGCATTTCGTGCTTCCTCGTGCCCGCGGGCACCGAGGGTCTGAGCTTCGGCAAGCCCGAGGAGAAGATGGGTCTGCGCGGCATCCCCACCACCACCGCTGCCTACGACGACGTGTTCCTGCCCGCCGAACGCCGCATCGGCGAAGAGGGGCAAGGACTTTCGATCGCCTTCAGCGCCCTCGACGCGGGCCGCCTCGGCATCGCCGCCGTCGCCACGGGCGTGGCCCAGCGCGCGCTCGACGAGGCCGTCGCCTACGCCAAGGAGCGAGAAGCGTTCGGCCGCAAGATCATCGACCACCAGGGCCTGGGTTTCGTGCTCGCCGACATGGCCGCCGCGGTCGACACCGCCCGTGCCACCTACCTCGACGCCGCCCGCCGCCGCGACGCCGGTCTGCCCTATTCGCGTCAGGCCAGCGTCGCCAAACTCGCCGCCACCGATGCCGCGATGAAGGTGACCACCGACGCCGTCCAGGTGTTCGGCGGCTACGGCTACACCCAGGACTTCCCTGTGGAGCGCTACATGCGCGAGGCGAAGGTGATGCAGATCTTCGAGGGAACCAATCAGATCCAGCGCCTGGTGATCGCCCGCCATCTCGCCGGTTGAGCAATTCGGCAACGCGCTGATCACCAGCGGTCAGCGCGTTCGCCGCAACCGGTCAGTAAACTGAACAGCATCTCGACACCTCGACGAAATGAGGCGTGCGATGCTGTGGTGGCTGGTCTTGATCCTGGTGTTATCGGTGGGCGCCCTGCTGTACCTGCGCGCCGAACAGAACAAGCGGACCGCCCGCGAATTCGACGAGGCACGAGCCGAGGCCAGGGTGGGCATCGAACGCCTCGGCGGCCAGGTCTACGCCCTCACCCCGCGCAACGAGGCAGCCCGCCAGGCTCTCGCCGACGCCGCCGAACGCCACACCGCCGCCACCGCCCAACTCGACCGCGCGCGCTCACCCCACCAGGCCGACCTCGCTCGCCGCACCGCCCTCGAAGGCCTCTATTACGTCCGCGCCGCCCGGCAGGCGATGAACATGGACCCCGGCGATCCGATCCCCGCCCTAGACGGCCAGGACATCGCGGGCCGCGTCGAACAGTCCCGAACCATCGACTACAACGGCCGCCGCATCACCGCCTCCCCCCACCCCTCCCCCACCACCGGTCACTACTACCCCGGCGGCCGAGTCGCGGGCCGCCCCGTCCCCGCGGGCTGGTACTCCGAACCCTGGTGGAAACCCGCCCTCCTCGCCGGTGCCTGGGGAGCAGGCTCGGTCCTGTTGTTCTCGGCCCTGTTCGCCGGCATGCACGGCATCGGCTACGACGCCGAAGCCTTCGAAGACGGCACCGGCCGAGCCGCCACCCCCGCCCCCACAGACCTCACCGACCCCGGCTACGACACCGGCACCTACCCCGCCTTCTGACCGAGCCCGACACCCCCACCCACCCCCTCGCGTTATACTCACCTCGGCCCGCCGAGCGAGCCCCCCGCCTTCGTAGCTCAGGGGATAGAGCACCGCTCTCCTAAAGCGGGTGTCGCAGGTTCGAATCCTGCCGAGGGCACCAGAATTTCTCAGTCGGGCATCGCCGCGTACGTCACGACGAGGGGCGCGTGATCGGAGAGGCGCTCGGCGGGTGACGGTTCCTTGTCGACGACGACAGACGTCGCGAGGCGGGCGAGGCCGGGTGTCGCGAGTTGGTGGTCCACTCGCCAGCCCACATCCTTGGCGAACGATTGCCCCGCCCAACTCCACCAGGTGAGTGGGCCCGGGTGATCGCCGTGCACCTGTCGCACCACGTCGACGAGCCGGCGCCTGCCGAGAACCGCACTGAACCACTCGCGGTCGGCGGGCAGGAAGCCGTCCATCGTGCGGGCGGCACGCCAGTTGGTCACATCGTGCCGGGTGTGCGCGATGTTCAGATCCCCGGTGAGGACGAACTCGCGTCCCGCGCTCAGCGCAGCGAGTCGGTTCCGGTGCACTTCGCGGGCGAACGCTGCGAGGAACCTCTGCTTGCGTTCGTACTTGACCCCACCGTCGGGCTGTTCGCGCATCGATCCCGGGCGCTGGAGATGCGCGGGCAGACCACCCTTGGGGAGATACAGAGAGCCCACCGTCACCGGGCGGTCGGCCAGATCGACCTCGACATAACGTCCCTGCGCGATGAACTCACCGAGTCCGCGAGCCCTGGGTGGGTGGGTCACCCACGTCCGCACGGCAGCGGCGGGAAGCTTGGTCAGTACGGCCACACCGTTGCGACCGGCCACGGAACCGACGTCCACGGCCGCCGAATAGCCCGGGAAGGTTCCCACATCGGCTGCGGAACAACGCAACTCCTGCAGCGCGACCACATCCGCCGACCGCGCCCGCAACCACTGGTCGAAACCACGACGACGCGACGCGCGGATTCCGTTGACGTTGAATGTGGCGACAGTGAAGCACTCAGCGACCGACGAACCCATGGCAACACTGTGCCGGAGACCCCTGTCACCCGCCCGGGCAGCTCCGGTACACGACCTGAAACCAGGATGTCGCAGGTTCGAATCCTGCCGACGGCACAAATTTCTCCCGCCGCGAGAAGGAGAGCGATGCCGAAGTCGTCGACCGGACTTCGTGAATGCGAGCCTGGCTGACGTCAGGGAGTAGCCTGCCGCGTGCCCAGCACTCGACAGAACCCTCCACTATGGATGCGATCGCACCGCCACACCCGAACGCGGCGAGCCACGCCAACACCGCACAGCAGGTGCTCGGAGCACTGCGGCCCTAGCTGGTCGAGCGCAGGGCCTTCCCGAGTTTCACCCGGCGCTCGTCGTCCGCTGAAGGCCGGACAGGCCAGAGGGTTTCGGCGATCTCCGTTCCCGCCTGGGTGCGGTAGGCGTCGACCAGGATGGCCGGGTCGCCGCCTGTTTCGGTGAGGGCGGCCGCCGCTTCACTGCCGTCGGCGAAGACGAGGTCGAAGCGGTCGCCGGGGAGGTCGAGTTCCAGACCTGGGAACAGGTGGGTGTAGGCGACGACTAAGGAGGGTGCTTCGGTCACTGTATTCCTTCCGATCGGAGACGCTCTCACCCTACGAAGCGAAATACTCCAGCGACCCGCACCAAGCCTCCGATGTCGGGAGTGCCGGTCACCGATCCGGGTGCTGCCAGACCCGAACTGTCCCGCCGACCGTATCCGGCACATGATCACCGATCGGGTTTCGACGCCACGATGGTCATCGGGCAGGCGTCACGCCTGGCCGATCACGATGCATCATCCGCTCCGGGCGAGATCCGGAACCGTCAGCCGATGCCGTCGATGGCAAGCAGAGCTTCGGCGACCCGCACCGCCTCGGCCAGCTCGTCGGCGGTGCTGCGGAGCTGCTCAGGGGTGCCCTCGGAGACGCCCAGGTCGAGGTCACGTTCGACGAGCAAGCCCCGGAAGAAGTCGGTGTTGGGCCACAGGCGGGTCAGGCGTTGGGGCTCCATGTGGAGGATGGCGAGGGCCAGGGCGGCACCGATCGTCGACGGCGCGGGGCCACCGCTCAGCATCGCGACGCCGGGAGCGGCGGCCTTCATCGCGTCGATCAGGTCGGCGTCACCGGCGACGAATCCACCGCAGCTGCCGAGCGCCTTGGACAGGGTGCCCATCCAGATGTCGACCGCGTCGCCCGGTAGGCCGAAATGTTCGCGAACGCCTCGGCCGTCGGCGACGAACACACCGAGTGAATGCGCCTCGTCGACCATCACGGCGCAGTCGAATTCCCTGGCAAAGGAGGCGATTTCGGGAAGCCGACCGACGGTACCGTCCATGCTGTGATGACCTTCGAGCACCACCACCGCACGGTCGATATTGGCGCGCGCCATCCGCAGCACCGACCGCAGCGACTCGGGGTCGTTGTGCCGGAAGTGAGCTGACGCGCACCGTCGCGCGCGAATTCAGCCGAGTCTCAGCGCTGGCGCCAGCTCAGGGGGCCGGGGAGGTCGACGGCGTTCTTCCTGGTGCGCGAGTTCCAGGACCAGGGACCGATTTTGATGCCCCAGGACGACAGGCCTGACTGGGTGAAATTGAACTTCAGGGGACCGAAGGATTTGCGCTGACGGAATCGGATGGGCATGGCTGGCCTTTCGGTTCGGCGCGTCGATCCGAATCGAGCTCGGCGGCAGCCGATTCCAGTGCATCGACGCTACCAGCCATGATAGTTCGGATATGGCGGGTGATGTGGTCGAGCGGCCAGTCCCACCAGGCGCAAGCCAGCAGACGCTCGACTTCGGCTGCGGGATAACGGGTTCGGATCAGCCGGGCCGGGTTGCCACCGACGATCCCGTAGTCGGGTACATCGGCGGTGACCACGGCGCCGGTGCCGATGATCGCACCGTTGCCGACGCGGACGCCGGGCATCAAGGTCGCGCCGTTGCCGATCCACACATCGTTGCCGATCACCGTGTCCCCACGGCTCGGCAGGTCCATGACCAGGTCGATATGGTCGGCCCACGAACCGCCGAGGACGGGGAACGGGTAGGTCGACGGGCCGTCCATGCGGTGGTTGGCGCCGTTCATGATGAACCGGGCGCCGGTGGCGATGGCGCAGAACTTGCCGATGACCAGTTTCTCCGGACCGTAGCTGTAGAGGACATTGCGGGTTTCGAAGGCGGTCGGGTCGTCGGGATCGTCGTAGTAGGTGAAGTCGCCGACCTCGATCCAGGGCGAGGTCACGTGCGGTTTCAGCAGCATCACCCGGGTGCGGTCGGGAATGGGGTGGGCTGTGGTCGGGTCGGGTGCGGGCACGGGGGCTCCTTCGGGATTCAGACGGTGGCGGTGGCGCCGAGGGCGAGGTGGGCGCCGTGCCAGCGTGAGCGCAGGCGGCGGTCGTGGCTGACGACCAGCAGTGCACCGCGATAGGTGCTCAGGGCGGTTTCCAGGTCTTCGATCAGGGCCGGCGAGAGGTGGTTGGTCGGTTCGTCGAGGAGCAGAGCGTCGACGGGCTCGGTGACGAGGCGGGCAAGGGCCAGGCGTTGGCGTTGGCCGGTGGACAGGTCGGCCACGCGGGTGTCCAGTTGCGCGCGATGGAACAGGCCGAGGGCGAGTAGTTGCTCGGTGTGCTCATCGGGGCCGCCCGCGCGACCGTGCGCGAAGGCGGCGGCCAGGGTTTGCGACGAGTCGGAAAACGAAGGCTCCTGGGCCAGGTAGCCGATGCGCCCGCGCCGGGCCACGGTGCCGGCGTCAGGTGTGACTTCGCCGGTGAGAACCCTTAGCAGCGTGGACTTTCCGACGCCGTTGGGCCCGGTGATCAGCACCCGCTCCCCCGCCGCGATCGACAGGCTCGTCCGGTGCAGCCGACCCTCGACCGCCACGTCGACCGCTTCGAGCACCGGCCCCTGCACTCGCCGCGTCCGCAGCGCCGGGGTGAACCGCAGCGGCTGCGGCGGTGCGGGTACCGGGTCGGCCAGCAGCCGCCGCAAACGTTCCTCCGCGTTGCGGACACGACTGGCCAATGACTGCTGAACCCGCCCACCGGCCCGGTCGTAGGCCATCTTGTTGTTGTCCTTCATCGCCCGGCCCGGTGCCACCGCGCGGGCGGTGGTCGCGGCGCTCTCGCGCAGGCGGGCGATGTCGGCCTGCCACTGTTCGTGGGCCTGCTCCCAGCGTTGCCTGGCCGCCGCTTTTTCGGTGAGATACCCCGCGTAGCCGTTGCCGTAGCGGACCACTTGTCTGCGGTCGGCGTCGACCTCGAGCAGGTCGGTGGCGACGCGTTCGAGGAACCGCCGGTCGTGTGACACCGCGACGATGGTGCCGCGACGGATGCGCAGGTGGTCTTCGAGCCAGGTCATGGCGGTGTCGTCGAGGTGGTTGGTCGGCTCGTCGAGCAACAGCACCTCGGTGCCCGCCGCCAGCACCGAGGCCAACCGCAATCGCACCTGCTCGCCACCGGACAGGTCGCCGACGCGGCGATCGCGGGCGACGAGTCCGAGACCGAGACCGTGCAGCGCCCGTTCCACCTCGGCTTCGGCGTCGTAACCGCCACGCAGCTCGAAAAGGGTTGTCAGCTCGGCATATTCGGCCATCCCGTCACCGTCGGCCATCGCGGCTTCCAGCGTTCGCAGGCGGTTCTCGATGGCGCGCAGGTCGACCAGGGCGCGGTCGATGATCTGCTGCACGGTGAGGTGCGGTGGAAGTTCCTCGTCCTGGGCGAGGTAGCCGACGCCGCCGTCGGCCCGGACCGTCACCTCGCCGGAATCGGGCAGTTCGCGACCGGCCAGCAGGCGCAGCAGGGTGGACTTACCCGAACCGTTCTCGCCGATGATCCCGGTGCGCTCGCCCGTGGCGAACGCACACGTCACCTCATCGAGAACCGGGCGCCCCAGGAAGGATTTGCTGACCGCGCGTGCGGTGAGTTGGGTTGGCATACAAGCACTCCGAAGCATTCGAGGACGCGGACCGAGCGGACCGCAGGACGTGATGAACGCTTCGAAGGAGCATCGGCAACCTCACTAGTGCGACAACAATTGCATTAGCATGGTGCCACAGGATTTCCCCGCGAGCAAGAAGAAGATTCATGAGCGAACCCAAACCGCGCCCAGGTGGCCGCACCGCCCGCAACCGGGAGCAGGTGCTGGCCGCTGTCGGCGCCGAACTGGCCGAGAACGGCTACGACGCGCTGACCATCGACTCGGTCGCCGAGCGCGCCGGTGTGCATCGGACCACCGTGTACCGGCGGTGGCGCAATGTGGGCGGGCTGCTCGCCGATGTCATCGCGGCGGCGGGTGATCTGGACTGGCAGCCGCGCGATACCGGTTCGCTCGCCGGGGACCTGGCCGCGCTGAACGAGGAGATCCAGGAGTCGTTGCTCGCGGAACCATCGATCGCGTCGGCGCTGATCGCGGTGTCGTTCCGGTCGACGGAGGCCGCGCAGGGGCTCGCGCGGATGTGGGAGGACCGTTACGCGCAGTGCGAGATCGTCGTGGCGCGGGCCGTGGAACGGGGCGAGATCCCCGCCGACACCGATGCCCGAGCGCTGCTCATCGCGGCGACGGCCCCGGTGTACCACTGCCTGATGCTGCTGCGCACCCCGCCGGATCCTGGGCTGCCGGAGCGGGCGGCGGCCAGCACTGCGCTCGCCGCCCGTGCGGGGGCGTTCCGCGGGTGAACGGTAGTCACCGCACGCCACCCGGCGGTCAATGTCGCGAATGGCGCTCGGCGCGTGATTTGTTGCGGGCGTGGGCTTCTCGCAACAGCTCACGCAGCACCTCGGCGGCATCCTGGCCGGGGTTCGTGATCGAAAGCCAGTGCGCCCGGGCGTATTGCGGATGCGGGGCGAAGGTGTTGTCGGCGAGCGGGTTGCCGGCGTATTCGGTGAAGGTGTCCGTGCCGACCGCGACGTTGACGCGGAAGGCACCGGGCCTGTCCAGGCCGGACGCGGTGTCGTCGGGATAGTTCTTGGTGACGATCGTGGCGAAGGGCTGGCCACGGGGCACCACGCCGTCCGGGGCGTAGTAGTAGAAGATGTCGCCCCAGCTGATCTCGGGGAAGTCGCTGCCCTCGGTAGGCCGCAGGGCGAGCACACCGTCGAGTCCGCTCACGAAGTCGTCGATCTCGGTAATCTGCATGCTTCAAGCGTCACATTGAAGTGCTTGTGTGGACTCCGACGCGATATACCCGGGAGAACTCGTGACAAAGCTCCATTCGGCCCGCTTGCGCACGGTCGATGTGGCGCGGGCGGCCGGTTACTCGGTGCAGCAGGTGCGCGACCTCGAAAACGACGGTGTGCTGCCCGCCGCGCAACGGACGCCGGGCGGCCACCGGCACTATCGGGACGCGCATGTCGCGGCCGCCCGGGCCTACCGCGCGCTGGCGGAAGGGACCGGCCCGGTGGCGGCGAAAGCGATCATGCGCGGTGCCGTCGCCGGGGAAACCCAGCGGGCGCTTGCCGGGCTCGACGCCGCCCACGCCGCCCTGCACACCGAACGCGGCGAGCTGGCGCTCGCGGTGCGGGCGGCAGCCGGTATCGGAGCCGAACCGATCGCGGACGTGCGCGACTCCGACGTCCTCGGGATCGCCGAGCTCGCCGACGCGCTCGGCGTCCGGACCTCCACGCTGCGGCATTGGGACGCAACGGGACTGGTCGTTCCCGAGCGCACGAAGGGGGCGCGGCGATACACGCCCGAACAGGTGCGCGACGCCAGGATCGTGCACCAGTTGCGGCGCGCGGGTTACGGCATAACCACCCTGCGCACGGTGCTCACCCAGTTCCGGCGCAGCGGACCGGGAGAACTACGCGAGGCCCTCGCCACCCGAGAGGCCGCACTCACCCGACGCTCCAGGGCACTCGTCGAAGCGGCGGCGGCCCTCACGGAGGTCCTGCGGGATCAGCCGCACAACCCCCGGGCTCGCGCGCTCTGCTGAGTACCGGCGGCGAGCAACTCGAACAGGGCGGTGATGCTCTGGTCACCACGCCCCTCGGCGACCGCGCAACGGAGCAGGTGGTGGATCGGTTCGTGCCAGCTCATATCGATGCCCGTCTCCGCCGCGAGCTGGGTGTCGTCGGGGACCGCCGTGTGGAACAGGTTGATGGTGGCGCCGAGGCGGGTGTAGTCCTGCGTGTCGATCTCGGTGGCCAGGATCGGCAGCAGGGATTCGATCATCCGCAACCATTTCGCCGAGTACCCGACCATCGCCTCGGCCGGGATTCCACGGGCGGCCAGGATCGCCGCCCCCTCGAGGATGCCGAGCAGGGTGGGCAGAAGGGTTGCGCCGACGGCGGATTCGTAGAGGGCGGCCAGATCCGGGTCGGGACCGAGGAATTCGACATCGCCGCCGAGCACGCGCAAGGCCTCGACATGGGTGTCGAAGACGGCGCGGTCGCCACCGAAATACAGCAGGGTGTCGAAGTTTCCGACGGCCGATGGCACGTTCTTGATCGCGCCACCGAGGTAACGCGCGCCCACGCAATGCGCGAAACGCGCGAATTGCCTTGCCTGTGCGGGTGTTCCGCTGTTCAGGGTGATGAGATCGCGGCCCGCGAGTTCGCCGGTGCCGTCCAGGCTGTCGCGGGTGGCGGCGAAGGTCGTCATGGTCGTCACGATCACCCGGCTCGCGGCGACGGCATCGGCGACGGCGGGATGGGCGATCGCACCCGCCGCCACCAGGGCCGTGGTGCGCTCGGGGCTGCGGTTCCAGACATGGGTGCGGTAGCCGGCGGCGAGAAAGGCCTGGGCGATCGCGGTGCCCATCGCGCCGGTGCCGAGCACGGTCACGTTGTTCATGGGTCCGAGTGTGGGCGCCATCCGGGCGGCACAGAAGTACGCACTTTTCCCGCCCCTAGCTCACCCACAGGTAATCGTCCAGGTCAGGGCACCGGCGGGTGAACAATTGTGTGGGGCGTCATTGTTGTGAACCCTGCCAAGGCCGGAGGTGAGCATCCCCGGGTGTACAGCCGGTGGCCGTAAAGTTTCAGGTATGTCGGAGCCCGAGATGACCGAATTGGTACAGCGCATCGTCGAGGAGGCGCTGCTGGGCGGCCCACGACGGTTCAACCGGACCCAGGTGGCCGAGCTCTCCGGCGTACCGGAGAGCGAATCCCGACGGCTGTGGACGGCGCTCGGTTTCCCCGCCAACTCCGAGGAAGCCGTCGACTACGCCCAGATCGACATCGACTCGGTGAGCACCTTCCGCGGCATGAAAGTTGTTGCGGCGTCGAACCTCCGGCAGCAGGCGGCGGCGGCGCGCACCATCGGTCAGGGTCTGGCGCGACTGGCCGAATGGCAGGCCGACCTGGTGCTCGCCGAGGTCAGGGTCCGCGCGGAGGCGGCCGATCCCGCACTACCCATAGCCGAGCGCATCAGGACGGCCGCCGAGGACACCCTCGCCGAGGTCGAGCAGTTGCAGGCGTATGTGTGGCGCAGGCATCTGGTGGCCGCCGTCGCCCGTTCCATCGACGACGCCGGGGACGGATCGACCCGCACCCTGGCCGTCGGTTTCGCCGACATGGTCGGTTTCACCCGGCTCACCCGGCACCTGCATCCCGACGAATTGTCCACGCTGCTGGAGGCTTTCGAGTCGACCACCACCGCCGCGATCACCGACAACGGCGGCTGGGTGATCAAGAACGTGGGCGACGAGGTGATGTTCGCCGCCGAGAACGCGGTCGACGCGGCCCGGATCGCACTGGCCATCCAGGAGTCGACCATGCTCGTCGGCGGCACCCCCGAACTGCGCGTCGCCTTCGCCTACGGTGAGGTGCTGCAACGCTTCGGCGACCTGTACGGCTCGGTGGTCAATATCGCCGCCCGGCTCACCGGCGTCGCCCGCCCCGCCAACATCCTCATCGACGACGCCGCCGCCGAAGCCCTCGCCGACCACCCCGAATTCGCCATCCGGCACCTGCGCAGCGTCCGCGTCCGCGGCTTCAACCGCCTGCGTCCCCACCGCCTTCGCCGCGCGTAGAGAACACTGTCGCCCCCCGAATGGGTGGTACCATATGTGGCATGAACAAAACGACCGTGTATCTCCCCGAGGCGCTGGAGATGCGCCTCGACGCGGAAGCGGCCGCTACCGGTGTCAGCAAGGCGGAACTCATCCGTCGCGGCATCGCCATGTTGCTCGACACCTCCGATCGCCCCAAGCACAACGCGCCACTCCCCGTCTTCCGCAGCGGCCGGTCTCGCACCGCCGACGAGATGGATGACGATGTGTACTCCCATATCAAGCAGCAAGCGGCGCGCCGGTGATCATTGTCGCCGACACGTCGGCCTTGTTCGCCGCCTTCGATGCAGATCAAGAGGAGCATGCGCAGGCGGTCGAAGTGATGGAAACCGAGACGCTCGTGATCTCGCCGCTGGTGTTGACCGAACTGGACCACCTCGTCCACCGAGACCTCGGCTTCCCCGCGGCCATGCAGGTGATCGAATCGCTGATGGGCCGCATGATCGACGGACGCTATCGGCTCGCCGAGCTGAAGCACGTGGATCTGGCTGCGGCTCAGACGATTCGATCCAAATACGAAGGGCTACGGCTGGATCTGGCCGACGCCGTAGGGGTCGTGCTGGCAGACAAGTTCCGCACCGACACCGTCTTCACCCTCGATCAGCGTGATTTTCGCGCGATAGAGCCGTTGACTCACGGCATCGACGCCTTTCGCATTCTTCCCGCCGATATCTAGCGGATGGGCAGGTGTCCCTCGGGGGCCCGACACCGTTCTCTAGGGTGTTGTGGTGGAGATGGATTGGCTGAGTGTGCGCGAGGCGTACACGGTGTTCGCCGATGACGCGGTGGTGGCGCTGAACAAGCCGTCGGGTATTTCGGTGACCGGGGAGCGGCACGACACCGATCTGGTCGAGATCGCGCAGGCGGCGGGGACGCAGGTGTACCCGGTGCACCGGATCGACAAGGTGACCTCCGGGCTGGTGCTGCTGGCGACCGATCTGGCGGCGCACGGACAGCTCACCCGCCAGTTCAACAAGCAGACCGCGCGCAAGGCCTATCTGGCGATCGTGTCCGGGGACGACCTGCCCGACCAGGGCGAACTCGACCTGCCGTTGAGCGTGGGGCGCAAGAACAGGGTGCGGATCGCGGCGCCGCGCGAGGCCATCCGCCGCGAAGGCGAGCGCTGGTTCGTCGACGACGCCGACCTGCTGCCCGCCAAGAACTATCCCTCGCTCACCAGGTTCACCACCGTCGCGCGCAAGGACGATCGCGCCCTGCTCGCCCTGCGGCCGGTGACCGGCCGACGACATCAGATCCGCGTGCAACTCGCCTGGACCGGCCACCCGATCCTCGGCGATCCCCTGTTCGACCGCACCGCCGCCCTCCCCCGCACCCACCTGCACTCCTGGCAGCTGAGCCTGGAGGCCGACTGGCGCACCCCACCGGTCCTCGACCTGCGCGCCACCCCCGGCCCCGACTTCTGGGCACCGCTGACCACCGACCCCGGCGAAGCGGCCACCCTGCTCGCCGAGGCCGACCGCCGCACGGCCTGATCTACCCGACGAGTTCCCAGCTGCTGTCGCCGTTGTTGCGCGCGGTGGCGTTACTACAACCGGCCGGTCGGCGCAGGAGAACGTAAGCTTTCGGGCGGTGAAAACGCACACAGACCAGCCGATGGGTTTCGGTCCGTGGTACGGCTCATGCAGACGAATAAGCGCAGGTCATCTAGCCTTGAAGGGTGCCGATGAGTCATCCCGGCGCACTCTGACGCAACGGAGCGATCCCAGAGAAGAAAGCGACTGCCGATGATCCTGGCGGCTCAGCTCAGCGACACCCATTTCGACCTCAGCGCACGCAATACCGAACGGGTCGAGGCGGTGATGGGCTATCTGGCGGACCTGCCGCGCAGGCCCGACGTCATCCTCGTCACCGGCGACATCACCGATTCCGGCAAACCCGAGCAGTACGCCGAGGCGCGCCTGGCCCTGACCGCCGACATCCCGGTCTACCTGCTCCCCGGCAACCACGACGACCGCGCGAACTTCCGCACCGGCCTGCTCGGCGAGCCCGCCTCGACGGCACCCGTCAACAGCGCCAACCGCGTCGGCCCGCTGACGATCCTCATGCTCGATTCCAGCATCCCCGGCGAACCGAGCGGTGAACTGTCCGAGGACACGTACACGTGGCTACGCGCCGCCCTGGCCGAGGCGCCCGCCGACGGCCCGATCCTCATCGCCCTGCACCACCCGCCGAACCACCTGTTCAGCCCGATCGTCGACGTGATCGCGCTGGCCGATCCCGGTCGTCTGGCCGCGATCGTCGCGGGTGACCAGCGCATCATCGGCGTGCTCACCGGCCACGCCCACTCCCCCATCGCCACCACCTTCGCGGGCAAGCCGATGATCACCGGCCCGAGCACCGCCTCGGTCCTCGGCGGCGAATGGGAGATCACTCCGCCGCATCGCGTGATGGACTACGCACCCGACCCAGCCATCGCATTGCATGTCATCGACGAAAATCACGCTCTGACAACTCATTTCCGCACAGTGGCGATGGGCGGCTGGCTGACCGAACCCCGGATCTGAGCCTGCGCGGCGTGCCTGACACCAGGTGGGCACACGGGATCCACACATAATCCACACGCCGCGCATATCCCGGAGGGGCAACCCCCTGGCAGACTGGACACGTGAATCACAAGCCCGCGGATCTTCCTCGCGGACCACTGCGTCCCATCGAGCTGGCCACCGGGGCGGTGATGGCGGGACTCACCGTCGGACTCATCACCGTGGGGTCGCTGGTGCCGATGGCGGCCGCGTTGCAGCTGGTCGCGGCCGTTCCGCTGGGGCTGCTTGCCCACCGGTACCGGCTGCGGGCGCTGGTCACCGCGACCGTCGCCGCCGGACTGGTGACGTTCGTGGCGGCCGGGATCATGCCCGCGCTCGGGGTGCTCGGCGCCGCGACCATCGCCGGGATCGTCGGCATCGTCAAACGACGAGGTGGCGGATTCGCCGCGGTGCTGGCGCTCGGGCTGGTCGCGGGCCTCGGCTGGGGGCTGTTCTCGGTGGCGAGCCTGCTGCTGTTCGCCCGGACCAGGCAGCTGTTCTTCGACGCCATCCGCAGCACCGCCGAGGGCATCAACAACCTCGCCGAACGACAGGCGCAGCTCGAACCGCTCGGCCGGATGGCGACCGAGGCCACCGATGCCGTGCTGCGCTGGTGGTGGCTCTACATCGGCGGCTCGGTCGCGCTCGGGGTGTTCGTGAGCACCGTGGTCTCCTGGTTCGTGCTCGGCTCGGTGCTCGACCGGCTGCGGTGGCTGCCGGGCAGCGACCGCCTCGACGCACCCGAGGACGACCGGCAGATCGCGCCGCTGCCCGTCGCCCTGCACGGCGTCGGTTTCCGGTACCCGGGAGCCGCCGCCGACGCGCTCGCCGATATCGACCTCACCATTCGGCCCGGCGAGTTCGTCGCCGTGGTCGGGCACAACGGGTCGGGCAAATCGACGCTCACCCGGGTGCTCGCGGGCAGACCACCGACGTCCGGCGCCGTCGACCGGCCGGGCTCGGCGGGCCTCGGCAAACTCGGTGGCACCGCGCTGGTGCTGCAACGTCCCGAGAGCCAGACCCTCGGTGTCTCCGTCGCCGACGACGTAGTGTGGGGCCTGCCGCCCGAACTCGCCGCCCAGGTCGACGTGGACGCGCTGCTCGCCGAGGTCGGCCTCGACGGCATGGGCCGCCGCGAAACCGCCACCCTCTCCGGTGGCCAGCAGCAGCGCCTCGCCGTCGCCGCCGCCCTGGCCCGTCGCCCGGCCCTGCTGATCGCCGACGAAGCCACCTCGATGATCGATCCGGACGGCCGCCGCGACCTGGTCGCCCTGCTGGCCCGGCTGCCCGAGCGGCACGGCACCGCCGTGGTCCTGGTGACCCACCACGAAGCCGACGCGAGCGCCGCGAACCGGGTGATCCACCTGGCGCAGGGCCGCATGGTCGACCGGCTCGCGGCCTGGCCGCAACCGGCCCGCGACCGGCGCCGGGCACCGATGGGCGAACCCATCCTCGAGCTCGCCGGCGTGCGGCACACCTACAACCGGGGCACGCCGTGGGAGGCACCGGCCCTGCACGGTGTCGACCTGTCGGTACGCCGCGGCGAGGCACTGCTCGTGGTCGGTGGCAACGGGTCGGGCAAGTCGACGCTGGCCTGGATCATCGCCGGCCTGATCGCCCCGAGCGAGGGCCGCTGCGAACTGCGCGGCACCCCGGTCGACAAGCAGATCGGGCGCGTCACCCTGGCGTTCCAGCATTCCCGCCTGCAACTGCAGAAGCAGACGGTCGGCGAGGAGATCGCCGACTGGGGCGGCAGGGCCACCGGTTCCGGCGCGGTCGGCCGCGCGCTCGACGCGGTCGGCCTCGACCGGGCCTTCGCGGCCCGCTCGGTCGACGAACTCAGCGGCGGTCAGGCCAAGCGGGTGGTGCTCGCGGCGATGGTCGCCAGCCATCCCCAGGTCGTCGTCCTGGACGAACCGCTGGCCGGACTCGACCCGCAGGGCCGTGCCGAAGTGGTGGAACTGCTTGCCCGCCTGCGTGATTCGGGTCTCACCCTGATCGTCATCTCACACGATGTGGCCGATGTGTCGGTGGTCTGTGATCGCACCGTCCACCTGGATTCCGGGGTGATCGTCGAGACCGCGCGACAGACCGTCGGCGCTGTCGCCGCGCTCACCGAACCGCTGTGGCGACTGGACAATTCACGCAACGAACCGGGGAACGGAGTGGCCCGATGAGCACCGTTTTGTTGCGCGAGGTACCGGTGAACAGCGTGGTGCACCGCCTGTGGGCAGGCACCAAGATGATCGCGGCGTTCACCATCAGCCTGCTGCTGATGTTCTGGCCCGCGTGGCCGGTGCTCGGCGTGGTCATCGCGTTCCTGATCGCGATCGCCGTGCTGGCCAGGATTCCGTTCGGCGCGCTGCCGCGCCTGCCGCTGTGGTTCTGGGGACTGATCGTGCTCGGCGCGCTGGTCAACATTCCCAACGGAACGCGTGGGGTACTGGTCTACGCACAGGTGGTCGTGTTCGGCCTGGTGCTGGTCGCGGCCTCGCTGCTGATCGCGTTCACCACACCGATGGGTGAGGTGGCCCCGGCACTGGCCAAGCTCGGTGCGCCGCTGCGCAAGCTGCGGCTGCCGGTCGACGAGTGGGCCGTGGTCGTCGCGCTCACCCTGCGCGGGCTGCCACTGCTGCTCGACGAGATCCGGGTGCTGCGCGCGGCCCGCAAGCTGCGCCCCAAGGAGAGCCTGCTGCATCGCGCCTCCGACGCGAATCCCCTCATCGACATTCTCACCGCGTGCATGGCGGTGTCGTCGCGCCGGGCGGGCGAGCTGGCCGAGGCCATCACCGCGCGCGGTGGCACGGGCATGCTCACGGCCCATCCCAGCGCCCCGACCAGGCGCGATGCCATTGCCCTCATGATCGTCTTCGCGGTCTGCGCGGGGGCGCTCGGGCTCAACGCCGCACTGTGAACGAGCACGGCTCCTCATAGCGTATATCTATGAGGAATTTCATGTTTAAAATCTGAATTCCTCTGTGAGACACCATCGAGACGACTAGCGTTCAATCGACAACCGAGCTGGACCGCTTTCACGTGCCGACGCTCGCTTCTCGGGGGAAGCAACGAACGCGGCGCCTTCGTTTGGGCACGTCTCCTGATGAAAACCAGATGGGAATGTTCACATGATCATCCGTAAGATCGCCGCGGTCGCCATTCCGGTGCTCGCGGCAGCACTCGTCGGCACCGGCGTCGCGAACGCCGAACCGGTGGCGCCGAGCGTCGAGTACCGCACCGAACTCATCGGCAACACTGTTGTCACCACCCTCACGCACGGCACCTTCACCGTCACCGACGGCGCCGTCCAGGTCCGCGACGAAGCGGGCGCAACCCTGCTGTCGCTGCCGCTTTCGGTGCGCGACGGCGCCCTCGAGTACCCGCTGCCGCACGCGGTCAGCGACGAGGGCCGCAAGCTCGAACTGACCGCGGTGAAGGACGCGGCCACCGCGCGCCCCAACCTCACCCCGGTCGCCTCGCCTTCGGAAAACTATGCGGCACAGGCTAATTTCGCGTCGACCTTCGGCCTGGCCACCGCCATCGGCAGCTTCGTCGGCATGGCCATCGGTGCGGTGATCGGCCTCGTCGTCGGCGCGGCCGCGGGCGGCGTCGGCGCGCTGCCTGGCCTCATCACCGGTGCGTCCGTCGGTGCGATCATCGGCACCATCGTCGCCGGTGGGCCCACCCTGATCGTCGCGGGCATCGACCTGATCAACACCTTGACCGCTCCGCCGGGCACCACCCGCTGGGCGCAGACCGGGTAATCCCCGAAGGCAACGCGCTGGGAGCAAACTCTCAGCGCGTTGGTCCGGCGGGCCGGTGGCGGCCGGCCCGCCGTCGGCCTCAGGCCTTGTCGCGCAGCGCGTTCTTCGCCGCTTCCTGAGCCGAATCCACCTGACCGGCGAACTTGCCGCCGGTCTTGCTGTCCACCACGTCACCGGCCTTCTCGATGACGTCGTCGACCTTGTCGGCGTGCTGGGAGGCAAGGCCCATCGCCTTGTCCGCCAGGTTCTTGAAATCCACCGCGTACTCCTCGCTGATTCGAACCGGGTACAACGCGATCACCCTAGCAACAGCGCAGCTTTCACGCGCGAGCATCATCGTGGCGAACTTGTCACACCGTCCCAGATCGGATGCCACAGGCGCCCCGTATCGGTCCACGCCTGGAACCGCACGGTGCCGGTGACGCTCGGGGTGACCCACTCGGCGTCCTTGATCTCCTCCGCCGTCATCTCGTTGGTGAACGGTGAACTCTCGCGGCGCAGGCGTTGCAACCGCTCGGCGATGCGGCGCTGCTGTTCGGCATCGAACCCGGTGCCGACCCGGCCCACGTAGACGAAGTCGTCGTCGTGCGGAATGCCGACGAGCAAGGACTTGAACGGGCGGGCCGCGCTCGACCGCCACCCACCGATCACCACCTCCCTGGATCGCCAGTTCCGCTGTTTGATCCAGGTCTGGCTGCGTTTGCCCGGCTGATACACCGAGTCGACGCGCTTGGCGACCACGCCCTCCTGTCCCTGTTCACGGCTCTGCTCCACTGCCTCGGCCCCGGAGCCGCCGAGTCGTTCGGACACCCGCATGGAGGGCGCCAGTTGTCCCAATGCCTCGAGTACCACCCGGCGGTCGCTGTATTTCTTGCGGAGCAGCGAGGTGCCGTCGAGGTAGAGGACATCGAAGGCGACGAAGATCGCGCGGGCCGAATCCGCCTGGAGCGCGGAGATATCCGAGAGCCCGTTGTCGTCGAAGACGACCGCCTCCCCGTCGAGCACCACGCGATGCCCGGCCAGTTCGGCGGCCAGCGCGGCCAGGCGCGGGTACCGGGCGGTGACCGTGTTGCCGCGCCTGCTGCGCACGGTGACGGTGCCGTCGTCGATCTCGACGATCACCCGGAACCCGTCCCACTTGGTCTCGAACTCCCACTCCGGAGGCTGCAACGACTCCACGTCTCCGGCGGTCGCGAGCATCGGGGACAAGCCGTGCGGGAACGACCGGGAACCGTTGTCGGACAGCGTTTCCCGGACGCCTTGGTCGCGCATGTAGTGCATCAGCCACTGGTCGCCCTTGGTCTGGATGAAGGCATAGCGGCCACGCACCTTCTTGCCGTCGAACTCGACGATCACCTCGTCGTCGCGCCACTTCTCGGTGCGGTAGGTGCCCGAATCCCAGATCGTCATCTCCCCGGCGCCGTACTCGCCCTTGGGGATGGTGCCGTGGAAGTCGAGGTATTCGAGCGGATGGTCCTCGGTGCGCACGGCCAGGCGATTGTGTTTCGGCTCGGTCGGTGGGCCCTTCGGGACGGCCCAGGAGGCGAGGACGCCGTCGCGTTCGAGGCGCACATCCCAGTGCAGGCGGCGGGCGTGGTGTTCCTGGATCACGAACCGGTCGTCGGAACCACGCTCGGGGGCGGTGGCGGGGACCGGTTCCGGCGTGCGCCCCGGGTCGCGCATGCTGCGGTACTTGGTGAGCGAGTCGGGACGGGCGGGCAAGGGTGGGTCGAGGTCGGCCAGCAGGTCGCCGTCGGCTTTCCAGCGGGCGAGTACTTCGTCGAAACGCAACTGCCGCAACGCCTTCGCGTCCTCGATCTCGGACCAGTCGCGTGGGGCGGCGGCATTGGGTTCGGTGCGTCCGCGCAGCGAGTAGGGCGCGATGGTCGTCTTGGCGGCGTTGTTCTGGCTCCAGTCGAGGAACACCTTGCCGCCCCGCGCCGACTTCGCCATCGTCGCGGTGACGAGGTCGGGGTGCAGCTTCTCCAGATTCGTCGCCACCTGTTTGGCGACCGTCGACGCGCCACGCGAACTCACCGGCCGGTCCAGCGGCACGTAGAGGTGAATTCCCTTGCTGCCGCTGGTCACCGGAAAGGCGCGCATGCCGATCTCACCGACCATGTCCCGCACGGCCAGCGCCACCGTGGCGCATTCGACCAGACCCGCCCCGGGCCCGGGATCGAGGTCGAACACGATACGGGTGGCCGGACCGCGCTCGCCCGCCTCGAAACGCCATTGTGGTACATGGATTTCCAGCGCCGCCTGCTGCCCGAGCCAGGCCATCGCCGCCTCGGAATCGATGAGCGGGTACACCACCCGGCGGCTGGAATGCTCGAGTGCGGCGCGGTGCAACCACGCGGGCGCGTGCTCGGGCAGGTTCTTCTCGAAGAAATCGGGGTGATCCACCCCGTTGGGCCACCGCTTCCTGGTGACCGCGCGACCGGCGATATGCGGCGCGATGGCATCGGTGATCGCCGAATAGTAGGCGATCACTTCACCTTTGGTCGTTCCGGTCGCCGGGTACAACACCTTGTCGAGGTTGCTGAGCTCGACCTCGATATCCGGTTCACCCGGTGCACCACGGAACTCGCGGCGGACCATCGACGCTCACCCGGCGGCGGGGGCCGCACTGTCGCGGCCCCCGCGCACCGGGTCAGGCCTTCGGCCCCGGATCGGTCGGGGTGGTGCCGCCCGTGGCAGGTCCCGAGCCCGGCTGCTGCGGGGGCACGGCCTTCTTGGCGGCTTCCTTGCCCTTCTCGATCTTGTCGCTGTACTTGCCCTTGGTTTTGTCGTCGATGAAGGTGCCCGCCTTGTCGACCGCATCGTTGATCTTGTCCGCGTTCTGCGCGGCGGCCTCCTTGCCCTTACCGAGCAAGCCCTTCAAGGTGTCCACGAGACTCATCTGCCGATGTTCCTTTCCCAGTTTCGCGCGATCGCCCATCGCTGCACTAAGCCGAAAGGTTCACTCCACATCTTCCCACCACGAAACCCGTGGTGGGAGGTCATTCGGAACCACCCGTTCACCCGGCTTGGGCACCGCGATCGCGGTTCCGGCCGCGGCGGCCGCCGACACCAGCCGGTGCACCGGTTCGGCCCAGCCGTGGAAGGCCAGGTTGAAGGTGGCCCAGTGAATGGGGACGAGCAGCCCATAGCCGGGGTCGCCGAGGCACAGGGCCGCGTGCGCGCGCACCGCTTCCTCGGGGGTCATGTGCACATCGGTCCAGCGCTCGTCGTAGGCGCCGATCGGGAGCAGGGTGAGGTCGAACGGTCCGAGCACCGCACCGGCCTGCGCGAACGCCTTCGTGAACCCGGTGTCGCCGCCGAAATACACCCGCTTGGTCGGCCCGGTCAGCGCCCACGACGCCCACAGGGTGGTGTTGCGAGTGAGGCCGCGACCGGAGAAGTGGCGGGCCTCCGCGCAGGTGATGGTCAAGCCACGGTCGCCCGCCTTGTGGCCGAGGGAAACCGAACCGCCCCAATCCAATTCGATGATGCGATCGTCCGGAACGCCCCACAGCCGCAGATGTGCGCCGATTCCCATCGGCACCACGAAGGGCGCGCGCTGGGCGCGGACCAGCTCGTCGACGGTCGGCTTGTCGAGGTGGTCGTAGTGGTCGTGGGAGATGACGACAGCGTCGACCCTCGGCAGGGTGGACAGCGCGCCCGGCACCGGATGCAACCGGGCAGGCCCGATCACCGGCGACGGCGAGACCCGCTCGCTCCACACCGGGTCGGTCAGCACGCGGTACCCGTCGAGTTCGATCAGCGCGCTCGCGTGCCCGTACCAGGTGACGGCCAGTTCCTCCGCCTGCTCGGGTACGGCGGGCGTCACCAGCGGCACCGGCCGCTTCGGCCGCCCGACCCGCCCCTGCGTGAGCCCCGACCACACCAGCGAGGCCGCCGAACCGGCCGCGATCATCGCGCTGGCCTCGGTGTTGTGGAAACGGCCGTCCCGATACGACGACTTGCCCAGCGCCGTCGGCGCGATCTCCGACGGCCCGGCACCGAGCGCCCTCGGCAGCCCCCACACGGCACGCGCCACCCAGGCCAGCCCGAGCGCACTCGCCACCGAACCCGCGACCCGTGCCGGATTCATCAGCGCCCCTGGAATTTCGCCGGGCGCTTCTCCTGCCGGGCCAGCCGGCCTTCCTGCGCGTCGTCGCTGGTCCAGGCCGCCGACAGCGCCGTCTCCAGCTGCTCGCTGGCCGGGACGCGGGTGCCGTCGTCGTTGAGCATGAGCTTCATGGCCCGCAGTGACAGCGGCGCGAGTTGGGCGATCGACTTGGCCCAGGCCTTGGCATCGGCGACGGTGCCGATCTTGTTGGCGAAGCCGAACGCGTAAGCGTCCTCGGCACTGACGGTTTCGGCGCCGAGCAGGATGGTGCGGGCCGGGCCGCCGCCGATCAGAGCGGCCAGCCGCGCGACGGTCCAGCGGTCCACCGAGATACCGAGCTTGGCGGCGGGCACCGCGATGTAGGCGTCGGGCTCGATCACCCGCAGGTCCGAGGCGAGCGCCAGCTGCACACCGGCGCCGATCGCGCCGCCGTTGATCGCCGAGATGACCGGCACCGGAAGGCTTTCGATGGTGTGCAGCATGTCGAGCAGACCGGTCAGGAAGGTCTCGGAGTACACACCGGACAGGTCGGCGCCCGCGCTGAAGATCGGGCCACGGCCGGTAAGCACGATGACGCGCGCCCCCTGGTCGACGGCCTCGAGCATGGCGGTGCGCAGCTGGGCGACCAGCTCCTCGTTGAGCGCGTTGCGCCGCTGTTCGCGCTGCAGTTCGATGGTGATCACGTCGCCATCGCGGGTCACGCCGAGCATGAATTCCTCCACAGAAGTACCGGATCACGTGGTTGTCTTCACTCTGCCACAGTCAGCGGTCGGCGCCCGGTAAGGCATACCATCGGCGGCTGTGGGAACCGACTTCGACATCGTGGTGATCGGCGCGGGCCAGGCCGGGCTGTCGGCGGGCTATCACCTGCGCCGGCTGGGGTTGGTGCCCGAACGCGACTTCCTCATCGTCGATCACGCGCCGGGACCGGGCGGTGCCTGGCAGTTCCGCTGGCCCTCGCTCACCTTGACCACCGTGAACCGGGTGCACGACCTGCCCGGCATGTCGTTCGCCGAAACCCTGCCGCCCGGGTCGTCCTCGGCACCGGCCGCGACCGCCGTCCCGCACTACTACGAGCTCTACGAGAAGCGGTTCGACCTGCGGGTCCGCCGTCAGGTTTCGGTGCGGGTGGTCTGCGACCGGACCGCCGACGGGCAGAGCTGCGCCGGACGCGGTGAGGTGCTGCAGGTCGAAACCGACAGTGCCGGAACACTGCGCACGCGCGGGCTGATCAACGGCACCGGCACGTGGGAACACCCGTTCATCCCGCGCTATCCGGGCGCCGACAGCTTCGCCGGACGTCAGCTGCACACGCGCGACTACCGCAGGGCCGACGAATTCGCGGGCAAACACGTGATCGTCGTCGGCGGCGGTATCTCGGCGGTGCAGTTGCTCGACGAGATCTCCCGGGTCACCTCGACCACCTGGGTGACCAGGACCGAGCCGCGCTGGCGCGAGACACCGTTCACCGAAGCGGACGGGCGCGCGGCGGTGGCCGCGGTGGAGGACCGCGTGCGCCGTGGTCTGCCGCCGGGCTCGGTGGTGTCACTGACCGGCCTGCCGCTCGACGACCGGCTACGCGCCGCCCGCGACCGAGGCGTACTCGACCGGCTGCCCATGTTCGAACGGATCGAACCGACCGGTGTGCGCTGGTCCGACGGTACTTTCCAGCCTGCCGACGTGATTCTGTGGGCGACCGGATTCCGCAGTTCCCTCGACCATCTGGCGCCGCTGCGACTGCGCGGACCCGGCGGCGGCATCACGATGACCGGCCGTTTGGCCACCCAGGTCGCGGTCGACCCCCGCGTGCACCTGATCGGCTACGGGCCGTCGGCCAGCACGATCGGCGCCAACCGGGCCGGCCGGGCGGCCGCCCGGGAGTTGAGCGACTACCTGGGGATCAGTCCAGACCGGCGCTGAAGGTGGCCGGATCGGGGCCGACCCGGGTGCCCTGATCGAGGCGGTTGATCGCGGCCATCGCGTCGGCGTCGAGTTCGAAGGTGAACACGTCGAAGTTCTCGGCGATGCGCGAGGGTGTCACCGACTTCGGGATGACGATATTGCCCAGCTGCAGGTGCCACCGGATGATGATCTGCGCGGGCGTGCGGTCGAGCGCCTCGGCCAGGCTCACGATGGTGGGATTGTCCAGTAGCGTGCCCTGCCCGAGTGGACTCCACGCCTCGGTGGCGATGGCATTGTTGGCATGGAAGGCGCGCAGTTCGGGCTGGGCTAGGGTGGGATGCAGCTCGATCTGGTTCACGGTGGGGATCTCGCCGGTCTCGGCGATCACCTGCTCCAGATCGGGGATCCGGAAGTTCGAGACGCCGATGGATTTCACCCGGCCCTGCGACTTCAACGCCTGGAAAGCCCGGAACGTATCGACGAAACGAGCGGCCTTCGGCACCGGCCAATGGATCAGGTACAGGTCGAGATAGTCCAGGCCGAGACGCCGCATGCTGGTGTCGAACGCACGCAGCGTGCTGTCGTAGCCCTGCTCGGAGTTCCACAGCTTGGTTGTCACATAGATCTCGTCGCGCGGAATCCCCGAGGCACGGATCGCGCGACCTACGCCTTCCTCGTTTCCGTAGATCGCGGCCGTGTCGATACTGCGGTAACCGACCTTCAACGCCTCGGCGACCACAGTGGTGACGTCTTCCTCCGGCACCTGGAACACACCGAAGCCGAGCTGCGGTATGACGTTCCCATCGCCCAGCACGATGGTGGGAACAGGACTGCTTTCGCTGCGGAAGGTCACCCTACCGAAGGGTAGAAGTGGTTGCCGGTGGCGTCAACGACGCGACCTCGCGTGTTTCCCCAGGTGTGCGAACCGGGGCGGAGGTCGGTTTCTCACCGGCCGATGCGGCGGTAGCGAGCCAGCCGCAGCGTGCGCAGTTCCTCAGGTGGGTGGGTGCGCAGAGCGGCCAGTTCCTCGGCGATCGCCAGGACGACGCGGCGGGCGAAGGCGACCGGCTCGTCGGCGGCGTCGGGGTACTCCTCCACGATCCGGTCCACCACGCCGTCCTCGCGCAGATCCGCCGAGCGAATGCGTTGGGCGGCAGCGAGTTCCGGCGCGTGTTCGGTATCGCGGAAGACGATGGCGCTTGCCCCTTCCGGCGGCAGCGGCGCGAGCCAGCCGTGCCGCGCGGCGAGCACCCGGTCGGCGGGCAGCAGGGCGAGGGCGCCACCGCCGGTGCCCTGACCGAGCAGCACGGAAACCGTCGGAGTGTCGAGGGTGACGAGATCGGCCAGGCAGCGGGCGATTTCGCCCGCCAGACCGCGTTCCTCCGCCTCCTTGGACAGCGCGGCGCCGACGGTGTCGATCACCAGGACCAGTGGCAGCCGCAACTCCCCCGCCAGCGCCATCGCCCGGCGCGCCTCACGCAGCGCGGCGGGGCTCATCGTCTGCTCCTCGAGGCGGCCGGACCGGTCGTGCCCGAACACCACGCACGGCTGTCCGCCGAATCGGGCGAGGGCGAGCAGGACGGTGCGGTCGGTTTCGCCCTGGCCGGTGCCCGACAGCGGAACCCGTTGGCTGGTATGGCGAAGCAGGTCACGAATACCCGGGCGTCCGGGGCGTCGGGTACTGAGCACCGAATCCCACGCGGTAGCTGCGGGATTCGTCGGGACGCTCGGATTACGCACGGGCGCAGCCCAACCCGGCTCGGCAGACAACGGAAGCGGCAGGCCAGCGCACACACTCAACGCGCGATGGGCGATCCGGCGGAAGACCTCGATCGGCACCACGCCGTCGATCACACCGTTGCGGTAGAGGTTCTCAGCGGTCTGCACGTCAGGCGGAAAAGGCTTGCCGTACAGGGCTTCGTACACGCGCGGGCCGAGGAAGCCGATGAGGGCACCGGGTTGGGCGAAGGTGATGTGCCCCAGCGATCCCCACGACGCGAACACCCCACCCATCGTCGGATTGCGCAGGTAGACCAGGTACGGATGCCCGGCCGCCTTGTGCACGGCGACCGCGCCGGCGATCTTCACCATCTGCACGAAAGCGACTGTGCCCTCCTGCATCCGGGTGCCACCCGAGGTCGGTGAGGCGATCAGCGGCAGCCCGAGTTCGGTCGCCCGCTCCACCGCCGCCACGATCCGCTCGGCGGCGGCCACTCCGATCGATCCGGCGAGAAACCCGAATTCGCAGGCGATCACGGCAACCCGACGCCCGCGCAGCAGCCCCTCGCCGGTGAGCACCGATTCGTCGGTGCCCGCCCGGCGGCTCGCGTCGACGAGCTCCTGGCGGTAGCGCGGCGAGGCGGCGCGCCCGATCGGTGGGCGATCCCAGCTCACGAACGAATCCACGTCGAGCAGCCGCGCGATCACCTCATTCGCCGACATCTGCACGAGCAGAGCGTAGCCGGGCGATCACGATATCGCGGATATCCTTGACAGAATGTTTGGTTTTTACAACACTATGTTGTGTGAGCCCAGTAAGACGAGGGGAAACCCTCCCGATCTACAACCGCATCGCGGTGCTGCGTGCCGAACAGCGGATGAGCCGGGCGGCGCTGGCCGACGCGGTGAATGTCAATGTCCAGACGATCGGCGCGCTCGAGCGCGGCGACCACTACCCCAGCCTCGACCTGGCACTGCGCATCTGCGATGTGTTCGCGCTGCCGGTGGAGGCGGTCTTCTCCCGCACGGAATTCGGCCCGCTCTCGGCCGAGGTGTATCCACGAACGAAAGGCACGTCATGACCAGCGCGACCGGTTTGATCGACCGCTATCAGGACTACCGGGTGCGGCGCTGGCTCGTGCAGGAACAACGCACGGCAGGCATGCTGAAAAGCTGGCGATCGCTTCGACGCCGACGGCTACTGGTGATCGGCTCCGCGACCCCGCTTGCCGGAGTGGCGATCGCGGGCGTGCTCTGCGCGTTCGACCTGCAGGTCGTGCCGGTCGTGATCGCGACGATCTCGCTCCTGCTGTTCCTGCCGGCTTGGACAATGCTGCGAATCGCCAGCGGCGGACAGGATTACGCGCCGGAACAGATGCTCGACGAATTCGAGATCGCCGAGCGCAACAAGGCCCGCTCGGTCGGCCTCGCGCTCACCCAGTCCTTGACTCTGCCCGGTCTGTTCTTCCTGATCGGGGCAAGCGCTATCGCCCCCGAAGCCGATGCGTATCGCACCGCCTACGCGGGAGGACTCATGCTGCTGGCAGCGATCATGGCGGGCGGTTGCACGCCCGCGATGATCATCGGCTGGACCCGTCCCGACCCCGAACCGGAACCCTGACGGGGTGAGACCGGGGCTGCGGCCTTCATCGACGCAGCCCCACCCGCCGATCAGTAGCCCTGCATCACCTTGCGCAGCGCGTACTCGGTGAGCGAGACCAGTGCCTGCTTGGCCGGCTCGCGGCGGCGGGCGTCGATCGACATGATCGGGACATCCGCGGGGACCGCGAGGGCCTGGCGGATGTCCTCGAGCGGGTACTTCGGTGCGTCGTCGAACTCGTTGAGCGCCACCAGGAACGGCAGGCCACGGGCCTCGAAGTAGTCGACGGCCGCGAAGCTGTCCTCCAGCCTGCGGGTGTCGACCAGCACCACGGCGCCGATGGCGCCGCGGATGAGGTCGTCCCACATGAACCAGAACCGGTACTGGCCCGGCGTACCGAACAGGTACAGGACCAGGTCGTCGGCGAGGCTGATCCGGCCGAAGTCCATGGCCACCGTGGTGGTCGACTTCTGCGGGATGCCGGTGAGGTTGTCGATTCCAGCACTGGCATTGGTCACCAACGCCTCGGTGCGCAGCGGAACGATCTCCGACACCGCACCGACCAACGTGGTCTTACCGACACCGAAGCCACCGGCAACAACGATCTTCGCCGAAGTCGGCTTGCTCGTGCGGGTGTCGACCTGCGCCGTCGAATCAAATACGCCGGAGTCCACTGAGAACCCTTTCGATCAGCTCGCGACGTTCATCGTCGCTGGAATCGTCTTTCAAAGTCGCCGAGACCCGGACATGACCGGCCTCGATGAGGTCGGCCACCAGTACCCGCGCAACCCCGATGGGGATGCGCAGCTGGGCGGCTATCTCGGCGACGGACGGCGATTGTCTGCACAACTCCACGATGGACGTTTCGAGGTTGTTCAGTTCGAACTGCCGCTCCATGGCGACCGGATGCGAGGCAACGAGAGCCTCCAACGCCAACTCGACCGCCGGCCTGGTACGGCCGGAAGTCAACGAGTAAGGGCGAACGAGGCTTGGCTCGGCGCTTCCCATGCGGTGATCGTCTATGTCCATCCCACCATCAGGAACCCATCGTGACGCGTGGCGTGGCCTGGACGGTCTGGCCCACACGCTCGACCAACAGAGCCATCTCGTAGCCGACCTGACCGATGTCACACGAGGTGTTGGTCAGGACCGCGAGATAGGAGCCGTCGCCCACTGCCATCAGCAGCAGGTAACCGTGCTCCATCTCGACGACGGACTGCAGTACCGTACCGCCTTCGAACAGATTCGACACGCCGACGGACAGGCTGGCCAGACCGGCGGTGACAGCAGACAGCTGTTCCGCGCGGTCGACCGGTAGCTGGGCACTGGCGGCCATCAGCAGGCCGTCGGCCGAGACAAGGACAGCATGGGCTACGCCAGGAACCTCGTTGGCGAAGTTCGAAACCAGCCAATCCAGCTGACGGTTCGTACCACCTAGATCGGGGTTCATCGGTCTCCTTTATCTCCGGTTAGGTTCATTGCCTTCATTGCGCGGCCATCCCGGACGCCCTGCTGGTGACGACTCAAGCTGGACCTGATGGTTTCAGGGTCGCGCTTCGGTGTGCGGTCGGCGTTACCGGTCACGCCACCGGGCACGAGCCTTCCGCCCGGATTGCGTTGTGGCAAGCCGGCGGCCGTGCGGGCCTCGGCCTGCGCCTCGGCGGCCCGTCGCGCGGCCTGCCAACCTTCGTCACCGGGTGATTCGAAGGCGGCGGCCAGCTGGGACCGGTCGGAATTCTCGTCCGTGAGCCACGCCGACATCATCTCCGCGAAGATCGGCGTTCCGCCCATCACGGAATCGCCCTCCGGTGCCGGCTGCAACCTGGTCTGGAAGAACGACGCGGCCTTGGCCGGATTCGACCGATAGCTGTGCCGTCCCGGATCACGCCCTGCCGACGCAGCGTTCCCCGGCTCCGCAGGATCCCGATCCCGTTGCGGCAGAGCCACTCCCGGCCCGGCGTTCGCCTGCGGTACCACAGTAGCGCCGGGAGCACGCTGGGGCAGCCCATTCGGTCCGAGTGGGCGCTCCGGCGCGGCTTCACCACGCTGCGGGAGACCGGGCGCGCGCTGCGGAAGGCCGCCGTCGGCCGTATCCCGGTGGGCGGCGGGCGTTTCCGACGGGGTGCGCTGCGGGGGGCCACCGGCGGGGTTGCGTTGCGGCAGCCCGTTGGCCGGATCTCGTTGCGGCAGACCACCGGCCGGGTTGTCCAGGCGCGGCAGACCGCCGGACTGCTCGCGGTGCGGCAGACGCGGGGTCGGCTCGCGCTGGGGCAGGCCACCACGCTGCGGCAGACCGGTCGACGGGTCGCGCTGCACCGGCTCGGAATCACGCTGCGGCGCAGGGCCACCACGCTGCGGCAGGCCCGTCGACGGGTCGCGCTGCACCGGCTCGGAATCACGCTGCGGCACGGGGCCGCCACGCTGCGGGAGACCGGTCGGCGGATTGTTCGGCGCACGCTGCGGCAGGCCGGTGGACGGATCGCGTTGCGGCAGACCACCGGTCTGCTCCCGCTGCGGCAGACCGTTGGACGGGTCACGCGGCGGGAGACCACCCGAGGGCGCGCGCTGCGGCAGGCCGCCGGACTGCGGACCGGCCGCCGGGTCACGCTGCGGGAGGCCGCCGCTCTGGTCGCGCTGCGGCGCGCGGTTCGACGGGTCGCGTTGCGGCAGACCGGTCGACGGGTCACGCGGCGGCGCGCCGTTGGCGCCGGGCGAACGCTGCGGCAGGCCGCCCTCACGGGTGGGTGCCGCGTCGCGCGGCGGCTGACCCTGCTCGCGGGCGGGGGCACCGTTGGCACCCGGCTGACGCTGCGGCAGGCCGCCGGCCGTCGGCGCGGGCTTGGCCTCACCCGGCTTGCCCTGCGGGGGCTGGGGTGGCTGCGGACGCTGCGGCGCGCCGGGACCACCCGCCGCCAGGTTGCGCTTGGGCAGGTTGGCCGCGGCCAGCTTGCCGCGCTGCGGCACATTGCCCTGTCCGGGGGCGGCGGGGCGCAGCGACGGGGACTGCTCGTTTCCATCCTGTGTCTGCGCCATCGAGTTGCCCGGCTGACGCTGCGGCAGTCCACCGGGGCCGGTCGGCGGCGGGCTCACGCCCGGGTCGACGGTGACCATCACGTTGCCACCCGGAGTACGGGTGATCGCACGGGTCTGCATGGTGCTCGGCTGCTGCGGCTGCTGGGGCTGCGGCTTCTGCGGCTGCGGCGGTTGCTGCTGCTTCTGCAGCTGGTTCGGCGGCACGACCGCGCCACCGGCACCCGAGACGATCAGGCCGACCGGCACGTGCACGGTGACGGTGACGCCCGGATCGCGCGCGGTGTCGAACGTCGGGCGCAGGCGGACGGTGAGACCGTGCCGCTCGGCCAGGCGGCCGACCACGAACAGACCCATGTGGCGGGCGGTGTCGGGGCCGGGCTCGGCGGCCTGCTCGAGCCTGCGGTTGATGTCGGTCATCTCCGCGGGCGGCATACCGATGCCCCGGTCGGCGACCTCGATCAGCAGACCCTGGTCGTGTGCCTGGGCGAAGGTGAACTTGACGTCGGTCTCCGGCGGCGAGGCGCGCAGCGCGTTGTCGAGCAACTCGGCGAACAGGTGCGCCAGGTCGGAGGCGGCCGGTTCGACGAGCGAACCGCGCGGAGTGGCACCGAGCTTGACGCGCTCGTAGTCCTCGACCTCGGAGATCGCGGCGCGCAGCACGTCGGCGATCTCGACCGGGGCCGACTTGGAACGCCGCTGCTTGGTACCGGCGAGGATCAGCAGGTTGTCACCGTTACGGCGCATACGCGCGGCGAGGTGGTCGAGGCGGAAGAGGTTCTCGAGCAGGCGCGGGTCCTTCTCGTCGTACTCCATCGCCTCGATGAGGGTGAGCTGATGGTCGACGAGCGACTTGGACCGCCGCGCCAGCGTCTCGAACATGTCGTTGACCTGCGAACGCATCTGCGCCTGGTCGCTGGCCAGGCGCAGCGCCTGACCGTGGATGTCGTCGACGGCGCGGGCCAGCTGACCGATCTCCTCGTCGGAGCGCACCGGCATCGGCTCGAGCGGCACGTCCTCGGGGGCGGCGCCGTTGCGGAGCTGAGCGACCTCGTGGGGCAGGTCGGACTCGGCCACGCGCAGCGCGGCCAGGCGCAGGCGGTGCAGCGGCACGATCATCGAGCGGGCGACGAACACGGCGAGCAGCAGCGCGGCGAGGATGGTCGCGATGACGACCGCGGTGTAGGTCCAGGCACCGGTGGCGGCCGAGGTGGTGAGCTCGTCCATCGAGGTCTCGATGGCCTTGGTCGACTCGTCGACGACGGTTTCGTAGGCCACGAGGCTGGTGACGAGCGAGGTACGCATCTCACCGATGGGCAGCTTGCCCGCCTGCACGTCGGGCCCGTTCACCAGGTTCTGGCGGATGTCGGCCTGGGTCTTGAGGTCGGCGAGCACCTTGTCGCCGTCGGGGAAGCGGTTGGCGAGCACGTCGAGCAGGTGACGCTCGGTGGCCACACCGGTGAGGTAGTTCTGCGGGCCCGCGGGCGATCCGCGCAGCATCTCCGAGATCGCGGCCAGCTGGTCGACGAGGATCGAGCGGGTGTTGAGCGAGTCGACCAGGCGCAGCTTGGCCGTGTCCATCACCGGGTTGCTCACCTGGGCGATCGTCGACTCGACGATCGAGACACTGTCCTTGCGCATCTGCTCGACCGAGGCGAGCGCGGTATCGGGCGAAGCGGTGAGCCCCTTGCCCTGGGCACGCACGTTCTTGGCCTGGGCGATCATCCGCTCGAGGGCGGCGTGCGCCTTCGGCAGGTCGACGAGACGGCCGAGCTCGGCCTCGCCGCCAGCGATGGCGGCGTCGAGGTCGACGAGGTCCTGATCGGTCACCAGGGTGACCCCTGGCCCGGCGGGCACCGTCTGGCTACCGGTCACCCGCGCGGTCACAGCACTGAGCGAGGTGACCGACGGAATCGCGTCTACCTGCTCGTTGATGCTCGAAAGCCGGTTGGCCTCGGTGAACTCGGAGGTAATCCTCGACACGCCGAGCCCGACCGCGACCGCGAGAGGCACAGCCAAGACGGCCGTAACCTTCCAACGCAGGTCCCAGTTGCCGAGCGCCCAGCGCTTGCTGCCGGACCTAGCGGCGTCACGCATCTCCCACTCACTTTCCAAACTGGCCTCGTACCGTGCGCCATCACGAACCTCCACAGGCGCAATGGTGGCTCGCCAGACGGTGCTGGCCGAGAACTGCGGCTGGCCGAGAAATTGCGTCTACGACTGCCCGAATAAGTGACAACAGATTCTAACGGATCAATAACTTCTTGGCCGACTCCCGGTAGAGGTCCGCGCGATGACCTGCCCGTTACAGGCAAAACCAAAGGTCGCGGCACCCCCTCGGGTGTCGCGTGAAGTCTGCCACAATCATCAGGATCTATCGAGCGGGCACGAAGCGAGGCTAGGAGTCACAGGCTTGGACACCGAACACGAGTACCGGCCGGTCTATCAGACCAGCCTGGTCGATCCAGCCGACTTCTGGTCAGCCGCCGCCCGCGAGATCGAGTGGGATCTGGCGCCCGAGCACACTGTCGATGCCGCCGACAAACGTTCGGCCCGTTGGTATCCCGACGGCAAGCTCAATACCTGTGTGAACGCCCTCGATCGGCATGTGCGCGGCGGAACTCTCGCCGAAGGTGGACGTTCGGATCAGGCCGCGTTGATCTATGTGTCGGCTATGACCGACACCACGACGACTTATACCTATGCGGAATTGCTCGGCGAGGTGGAACGCTTCGCCGGGGCGATGCGTGATCTCGGCGTGGTCGCCGGTAATCGGGTGGTGATCTACCTGCCGATGATCCCCGAGGCCGTGATCGCCATGCTGGCCTGTGCCCGCATCGGCGCGGTCCACTCGGTGGTCTTCGGCGGGTTCGCCGCACCCGAGCTGGCGGCCCGCATCGACGACGCCGAGCCGGTGCTCGTCGTCACCGCGTCGGGGGGGCTCGAGCCGGGCCGCCGCATCGAGTACCCGCCGATCGTGCTGCAGGCCCTCGACCTGGCCGAGAGCACCTCGGTGCGCACGGTGCTCGTCAAACAGCGCCCACAGTTCCCGACCATCGAGTTCGCCCGGGACCAGCCCGCCACCGACGTACTGCCCGCCTCGGATCAGACAGTCGCCGCACGCTGGCTGGACTGGGACGCCACCGTCGCCGACGCCGAACCCGCCGAGCCGGTGACCGTTGGCGCCTGCGACCCGCTCTACATCCTCTACACCTCGGGCACCACCGGAAAGCCCAAGGGCGTGGTGCGCGACAACGGCGGCCACGCGGTTGCCCTCGCCTGGTCGATGCGCAATATCTACGACGTGGGCCCGGGTCAGGTGTTCTTCGCGTCCTCGGATGTGGGCTGGGTGGTCGGCCACTCCTACATCGTCTACGCGCCGTTGTTCGTAGGCGCCACCACGGTGCTCTACGAGGGCAAACCCGTCGGCACCCCCGACGCGGGCGCGTTCTGGCGCATCGTCGACGAACACGACGTGCGGGTGCTGTTCACCGCCCCCACGGCGTTGCGTGCCATCCGCCGCGCCGACCCGGAGGCCACCGCCGCCCATCGCCACGACCTGTCCCGGCTGCGTGCCCTGTTCTGCGCGGGCGAGCGGCTCGACCCGGCCACCTTCGAGTGGGCGAGCGACACCCTGCTCGCCGGTCATCCCGACACCCCGGTGGTCGATCACTGGTGGCAGACCGAGACCGGCTGGCCCATCTGCGCCGACCCGCTCGGCCTGCAGGAACTGCCCGTGAAACCCGGTTCCGCCGGGGTGCCGGTGCCCGGGTACCGCCTGCGGGTGCTCGATGCCAGCGGCAACCCGGTACCCAACGGCACCGAGGGCAATATCGTCATCGGCCTGCCGTTGCCCCCCGGCTGCCTGAGCGGCCTGTGGCGCAACCGTGAGCGGTTCGTGCGCTCCTATCTCTCGGCGTTCCCCGGCCACTACCTCACCGGCGACTCCGGCTACTTCGACGAAGACGGCTACCTCTACGTCCTCGGCCGCTCCGACGACGTCATCAATATCGCCGGGCACCGGCTTTCGGCGGGCAGTATCGAGGCCGCCATCGCCGGGCACGAAGCCGTCGCCGAGTGCGCCGTGATCGGCGTGCCCGACGAGCTCAAGGGCAGCCTGCCGCTGGCGTATGTAGTGCTCAAACAGGGCGTCGAGATCGAGCCCGACCAGTTGCGCGACGAGCTCGTGGAACGGGTGCGCGAGCAGATCGGCGCCATCGCCACCCTGCACGACGCGATCGTCGTCACCGGCCTGCCCAAGACCCGCTCGGGCAAGATCTTGCGCAAGACCATCCGCCAGCTCACCGCCGGTGAACACGTGGAACCCCCGGCCACCATCGAGGACCCGGCCGTCCTCACCGCCCTGGCCGACCGCATCCTCGCCAACCCCCCGCTCGGCAGGCCGACCACACCCAACCACGACGGCGACCAGGTAGCGCCGTGACATTGGCGGCTGGCGCCGCGGTTCTCGGCGCTTAACTCCGAGAACAGGACATCGGCGGCTGGCGACACAGTTCTCGACGCTCGAGTCCCCCTAGGATTGCGGCGTGACTGAACGTGCCGCCGCTGCCGCTACTGTGCTGGTCGTCGACGACGACGAAGACGTGCTCGCCTCGGTGCAGCGCGGTCTGCGGCTCTCCGGGTTCCAGGTGCTCGTCGCTCGCGACGGTGGTGCCGCGTTGCGGGCGGTGTCCGAGCACGCGCCCGACGCCGTGGTGCTCGATATGAACATGCCGGTTCTCGACGGCGCCGGGGTGGTGACGGCGCTGCGGGCCATGGGCAACGATGTGCCGATCTGCGTGCTCAGCGCCCGCGCCTCGGTGGACGACCGGATCGCCGGGCTGGAGTCGGGCGCCGACGACTACCTGGTGAAACCCTTCGAGCTCGCCGAACTGGTCGCCCGTATCCGCGCCCTGCTGCGCAGGCGAACCGACACTCCCGATCAGGTGGCGCCCGGCGCGATCACCGTCGGCCCGCTGCAGGTGGATGTCGCGGGTTATCGCGCACTGCTGCACGGGCGGGAAATCGAGCTCACCAAAAGGGAATTCGAATTGCTGTCCACCCTGGCGCGCAATGCGGGTGTGGTGCTCACGCGCGAGCGGCTGCTGGAATTGGTGTGGGGCTACGATTTCATAGCCGATACGAATGTGGTGGACGTGTTCGTCGGATACCTTCGCCGCAAACTCGAAATAGATGACACGCCAAGGATTTTGCACACTATTCGCGGCGTCGGTTTCGTGTTGCGGGAACCTAAATGACCGTGCGGTCGCCGAAAGGCCGTCGCAGGCAATCGTTTTCGTTGCGAACACGAGTCGCGGCGGCCGCGGCGGCGGGTGCGGTGATCATCGTGAGCATTGCCGCGTTCGTGGGCTTTCAGGCGATCGAACGCAACAATGTGACCCAGACGGATCAGCAACTCGAAATCGCCTCGCGCATCGTGCTGATCGAACCGGTGCTCGCCACCGGCTTCGTGAATCTCACCGGGCTGCAGAACACGATGGCGCTCACCGTGCGCGACAACGGCCAGGTGACCGCGTCCAGCTCCACCCAGCTGCCGGACCTCGCGCCCGGCTCGCAGACCGTCGAGGTGAACGACCAGCCCTACCGGGTGCTGACCACCACGGAGAACCAGCCCGCGGGTCGCACTGTGTCGCTTGCCATTCCGACCACGGAGGCGGCGAAGGCGACGGCTGATCAGCAGCGCTGGGTACTCGCGGGCGCCGCGATCGCGGTCGCCGCCGCGGCTGCCCTCGGCTGGCTCCTCGCCGGTCGGGCTGTCGATCCGATCGTGCGACTCACCCGGCAGGTCTCGGCGCGCAGCGCCTTCCCCGACCCCGACCACCCGGCCCGACCGGTCGACGGTTCCGGTGTGGCCGAGGCGGAGAAACTCGCCGAGGCGGTGAACACCATGCTCGCCCGCGTCGATCAGGCCCAGGCCGAGACCGCCGCCGCGTTGGAGACCGCCCGCGATTTCGCCGCCGTGTCCGCCCACGAACTGCGCACGCCCCTCACCGCGATGCGCACCGACCTCGAGGTACTGCGCACGCTCGATCTCACCGACGCCCAGCGCCGCGAGATCCTCGACGATCTGGCCCGCACCGAAACGCGCGTCGAGACGACGCTTTCCGCACTGGAACGGCTGGCCCGTGGTGACCTCACCGCCGAAGCCGACCATGTCGCCACCGATGTGGCCGACCTGTGCGACCAGGCCGCGCACGACGCCATGCGGCACAACCCCGGCCTCTCGGTGCGCATCGACACCGACGCCGAACTGATCACCCGCGGTCTGCCTGCGGGCCTGCGCCTGGCCGTCGACAACGCGCTGACCAATTCGGTGAAACACGGCGGCGCGACCGAGGCCGTCGTCTCGGCTCACCGCGTCGGCGCCGACCGCGTGGTCATCGCGGTCGACGACAACGGCACCGGCGTTCCCGCCGCGGAACGCGACCGGGTGTTCGAGCGGTTCGCCCGTGGTTCCAACGCGACGAAGATCGGCTCCGGCCTCGGCCTTGCTCTGGTCGCCCAGCAGGCCCAGCTGCACGGGGGCCGGGCCTACTTCGAGAACAGCTTCCTCGGCGGCGCACGCCTGGTCCTCGACCTGCCGATCCGCCCCGCTGTCTGAGATCGCGACACCCCTGGGACCGCGAGGAACCGGAACAGAGACGACGATCACTCATAATTCGCCGTGACGATGTCCTGCGCGTCGGTGTCCATCACAGGAGCAGCGGAGGAGGTGGGCGTGTGACGACGTCACCCGCGGCCGAGGCAGAGCTGGACGACGCGACCCTGGCAGGTCGGGCGCGTGACGGCGATGTCCGCGCATACGAGCAGCTGGTGCTGCGCTATCAAGGACCGATGTTCCGGCTGGCCGCCAAGATGCTGGCCGACCGCGCCGAGGCCGAGGACGTCACCCAGGAGGTGTTCCTCAAGGCCTGGCGAACGATCGCGCGCCTGCAGGACGACGCCGCGTTCGCGAGCTGGCTCTACCGGATGACGACCAACCGGTGTCTCAACGTCATCCGCGCGCGCCGCCCTTCCACCGAGGTCGACCCCGACACCACGGCGTCGACCCGCACCGACACCCGACCCGATCACGCCACCGAGGTGAGCAGCCAGATGGCCGCGCTGACCGACGCGCTGCAGCTGCTCACGCCCGAACAGCGGGCCTGCTGGCTGCTGCGCGAAGTGCACGGCCGTTCCTATGACGAGATCGCCGAGATCGTCGGCACCAACAGCACTGCGGTGCGCGGACGGATCGCGCGTGCCCGAGCCCAACTGGCAGAGGTGATGAAGCCATGGCGGTGACCCACAACGACAACGACTACCTGCTCCCGTGCGGACGCGGTCTCGAACAGGTGTGGGAACGACTCGACGACAGCGACATCGACAGCCACGAGGCGACGTGCCCGCAGTGCGCCGCGGCCAGGGAGAGCCTGCTGACCCTGCGCACGGCCACCCGCGAACTGATCGAGGAACCCGACCCACCCCCACCCGATCTGTTCGGGCGCATCATGTCGGCCGTGCGCGCCGATGTGCGCCGTGGCCGCACCCTCGCTCTCGACACACCCCATCCCGGTGCCATCCAGGTCAGCGAGCAGGCGGTGGCCGTTGTGCTGCGGTTCGCGGCCGACACCGTCGACGGCGTGCGCGCCCGCGGTTGCCGGGTGCAGAGCAGCGAACCCGGCGCGGACGGCGAGCAGGTGATCGCCGTCGACATGACCATCGCCGTGCGCCACGGCGTGCCGCGCATCGAGGACGTCGTCTCGCTGGTGCGCGAGCGGGTGCGCGCCGCGGCCACGGCACGGGTCGGAGTGCACCTGGGCAGGCTCGACCTCACCGTTGTCGACATCTACCAGGAGGACCGGTGACCGGCATGCTGCCCGAAACCGAATTGATCGTCGGCGACGCCGTGATCGCCGCGGTCGCCGCGCGGGCGGCGGCCTCGGTGTCCGGGGTCGCCCGGCTCGAGCCCGGCGTACTCGGCCTGGTCGGTCAGCTCGCCCGCACCGGACGCCAGCTCTGGATCGGACAGCAACCCGCCGCCTCGGGCGGTGTCCGGGTGCGGCGCACCGGCGGGTTGCTCAGCCTCCAGGTCGATCTGGCGCTGACGGCGTCGGCGCATGTCGGCGAGGTCGGCCGGGCGGTGCAGCAGGCTGTCGCGCGAGCGGTCACCGAAGACACCGGCGCCGAGGTCGACGAGGTGACGGTATGGGTACTCGATATCGAACCGGGGCGATCGTGAGCGGTGAGTCCGAATTGATCGACCGGATCGTCGCGGCCATCGATGCCGTCGACGGCGTACATCCCGCTGTTCCGATGGGCTTGGAGAACAGTCGCTGGTTGCCGTGGAACGCGGGCAGCGCGGCGGTGGATCTCGATCCAACGGCGGTGCAGCTACGCGTGGTCGCCGCGAGTTTGCCGTTGCGCCCGCTGATCGACAAGCTCGCGGCCGCGATTCGCCCGCTGCTCGACGAAACCCCGTGGGCAGGCGCGGCGTTGCGGATCCATGTGGTCGACCTGCACGCCGAAACCGTTGCCGACGGGAGCGATCCAGATCACGTTCCTCGCCCGTGACGAAACCCCGGCCACGGTGTCCTACCAGTGTTAGTTCGAGAAATGTTGGAGCACAACACCATCGGAGGAAGCTATGACCAGCACGAGCACCGAGAACAGCAAGGCCGTCGAGAAGACCGGCGCACCGGGCAAGGGTACGGGCGCGCTGGCGACCGACCAGGGCACGACGACCATCGCCGATACCGTTGTCCAGAAGATCGCCGGGCTCGCGGCACGTGAGGTGCGCGGCGTGTACGCCCTCGGTGGTGGCACCGCCCGCGCGATCGGCGCACTGCGCGACCGCATTCCGGGCGCTTCCTCGAGCATCGGCCAGGGCGTCTCGGTCGAGGTCGGCGAGAAGCAGGCCGCCGTCGACCTGGAACTCGTCGTCGAATACGGCGTCGCCATCACCGAATTGGCGCGCGCGGTGCGCCGCAACGTGATCACGGCCATCGAGCAGATGACCGGACTCGAGGTCGTCGAGGTCAACATCAACGTCAACGACGTCTACATCGAAGACGAGTCCGACGACCAGCAGCAGCCGACCCGCGACCGGGTGCAGTGACATGAACGCCACCACGATCTGCCTCGTCATGGGCCTGTCCCTCGGCTTCGCCGCCGCTTTCGGCGGACTCGGCGCGTTCGCCGTGGTGCTGATCTTCGGTGGCCTCGGTCTGCTGATCGGGCGCTGGCTCGACGGTGAAGTCGATCTGTCCGGGCTGCTGCGGTCGGCGCAGGATCGGAGCAGACGGTGACCAGCGCCGCCACCGAGCTCGCAGGCGTCACCGCGCGTCCCGAGGCCACCGAGCTGCCAGGGGCGACGACGATCGACGAGCGCGTCGTACGGCGCATCGCCGCTCGGGCCGCGACCGAGGTGGCCGGGGTCGAACCGGATGTGCGGGTGCGCGCCGAGGTCGTCGGGACCGGCGCCACCCTGCACGTCCGGCTCCCGGTCAGCTATCCGTCGCCGGTCGCGCGCGTCACCGACGAGTGCCGCGCGCACGTCATCGCCAGGACCGAGGCGCTGACCGGTCTGACCGTGCCACGGGTCGACATCGAGGTGTCGGCCATGGTTCCCGAACCGCGGGAAAGGAGAGTTCGATGACGCGTCGCCCCCGCCGGGTCGTCCCGGCCGTCGTCGTCGCGCTGGCGCTGCTCGGCGCCGCCGTGCTCGTCGCGGTGTCGCTGATCCAGCGGCTCACCGGGTCACGGGAATGGGTTTCCTACGACAGCCTCGCCACCCGGCTGCACGACACGTCGTGGGACAGCGTGTGGGTGCTCGGTGCGGGTGCGGTCCTCGCCGCGGTGGGGTCGGCGCTGCTCGCGGCCGCGGTGCTGCCGGGCAAGCCGGTGGTGCTCGCACTCGAACCCGGCGACGACCTCGAGGCCGGGATCGCTCGGCGCAGCCTGCGGCACGCGCTCACTGATGCCGCCGGCGCCGTCGACGGTGTCGAGAAGGCGCGGGTCCGGTTGCGTCGCAAGAAGATCCACATCGCCGGGCACACACGTCACACCGCCGAGCTGACCGCTGAGAACCTCGGTACGGCCGTGGCCGCCCGGCTCGACCGGATCAGACCAGCCGTTGTCCCCCGCCTGCGCACCAGCCTGCGCACGATCGGACCAGGAGGTACGCGATGACCGTCGTCAACCGGCCCGCCCGGCTCAATCGCGGACTGCTCGGGCTGCTCGGCCTCACGCTCGCCACGGCGGGCGGGCTGCTGATCGCGGCACACCTCGGTGCCTTCGCCCGGATTTCGCGCGATTCACCGCTGGTACCCGGGACCGCGGAACCACCGCGCTGGGTCTTCTTCCTCGCTGTGGCGGGAGCCGTCGTCCTCGCGCTCGCCGCGTTGCGGTGGCTGGCCGCGCAATTCACGCGCCTGCCCAAGCAGACCGTGTGGCAGCTCGGGGACTCCACCGCCCAGGGGTACACCCGCCTCGGTTCCGGTGCCGCCGCCGAACCGGTTGCCGCCGACATCGAGACCTACGACGGGGTTCGCTCGGCCACCGCCCGGCTCTCGGGCACGGAGCTGGCACCCGATCTGCATCTGCTGGTCGAGACCGACCCCGACGCCGACCTGACCGCATTGCGCAAACGGATACTCGGTCACGCTGTCCCCCGGCTGCGAACTGCCTTGGAGCTCAGCGCGATTCCGGTGAGCGTCGAGTTCCGGATCGCCGATCACGGCAGAACCAAGCGCGCCAGATAGCCGAAAGCCCCGCGACCCGCCAGGACGGCGAGTGCGGGGCTTTCGTGTGTCGAGCCGAGGCTACCGTCCGCGGGTGCGGATCATCAGGGCAGGACCTGGGGAACGGCTTCCGGGATGACCAGGCCGATGACGGCGCCGATGACCGCGCCGGTGATGGCGGTGGAGATCACGCTGGGAATGGCGCAGATGACGAAGCCGATGATGAACGCGGCCAGAGCCGGAACGCACAGGATGGCGGCGGCGATCGCGCCGATGGTCGCACCCGCGGCGGCACCGTTCTGGACCGGGTCGTGGTTGGCCGCGGCCGGGTCGGTGGCGATGTTCTTCAGCTCGGTGCTGGTGTCGGCCGACAGCGCGGGGGCCATCGACACGCTCTTGCCGTCGGCCGAGACCACGGAGGCGACCGCGATCGCGTTGCCGTCGACGGTGTTCAGCTTCAGCGGCACCTCGCCCACGGTGACGCCCTCGGCGGACACCACGGTCAGCGCGTCGGGGGTGAGCACGAAGCGGCCGTTCTCGACGGTCGCGGAGATGGTGCGCAGGTCGGGCGAAACGGAGCTGCGGAAGTCGACACCACCTTCGGAGACGACGCTCGACAGGCCGGTGGCGATCTGCGCCTGACGCTCAGGTGTCACGTCGGCGGCGGCGGTGCCGGCGGTGACCAGCGAAGTGGCGACGGCCAGCGGCAGCGCGGCGACGAACGCGCGGCGACTCGCACGAGTGATGGTGTGGCGGAACATGAAAATGTCTCCCTCCCGATGCCTCCGGCGACCCCCGAACCCCCGGACGAATCGAAGAAATCTCGATGTCGATTGACTCGAGAGTTGTACCGAACAGAACAGCTGCGAAACCGGAACTGTGACACAGCACATAGCATTCGGGGGTTAACAGTCCCGATGAGTGGGAAAAGGTGTTCCTCAACGAACTCTCAGACAACCCCCACGACCCGCACCGAACTGTCCCGATACCGTCGCGGCTGTGATCCACACACGCGCCCGCCTGCTCTGCCTGCTCACCGCCGTCCTGCTCACCGGTGCCACCGTCGCCGCTTGCGCCACAACGGATTCCGCGCCGACCGGGATCGCACTGGTCAACGCCGACACCGGACCGACCGGTGAACGGGTCGCCAAGGCGGTGCAGGAGGCGGGCGGCTACGAGTGGACGCTCGCGAAGCCCGGTGAGGTCGACCCCGGCGATTACGCCGCGGTGATCACGCTGCCCGCCGATCTCACCTCGGCCATGGCCACCCTCGCCACGCCGACACCACAGCGCGCCAAGGTCACCGTCACCACCCACGAGGACGCCGACCGAGGCACGGTGAACGGCGCGGTCGACGTGGTGACTCACCGGATCGGCGCGTCCGGCGTGGACGCCGCGCTGGCGGCGGTGTCGCAGGCACGCAATCAGATGACCTCGGTGCAGTTCACCGCCCAGCTCCTGAGCGCGGGCGTGAACGCGGCCGCCGACGGGGCCGATCAGTTCAGCGGTGGGGCGGAGCAGTTGCTCGGCTTCCTCGACTTCGCCAAACAGGGTGCGGGACAGCTTACTTCGGCGATCGAGTTGCTGAACCAGACCGTCGACGGCGCGGCACTGCAGGCCACTCAGCTCGCCGATGCCCTCAGCTCCACCGGCGTGACCATCGCGGGCGTGCAGAACAGCGCGGCCGCCCTCGGCTCCGGTCTCGACCAGATCCTGCCGCCGCTGAAAGCGCTTCCCTTCGCCGCCGACCCCCAGCTGGCCGGCATCATCACCAAACTCGAAGCGCTCCAGTCGGTCTCGAACCAGGCGGGCACCCAACTGGCGGGCCTGAGCGAATTGACCGGCGCCGCGGTAGATCCCAACACCGACCTCGGCACCCTCCTGCGCACCGTCGTCGCCCGCCTCAACAGCGCCCGTGACCAGCTCACCCAGGGCGCCGCCCTCGCCAAAGACCTCCCCACCCTCGCCGAACAGGGCGGCGCCCAACTGGTCTCGGCCATCGAACAACTCACCGGCGGCGTAGGCGCCCTCCAGAACATCGTCGGCAACCTCAACACCCAAACCAGCAAGGCCCTGGAGTCCCTCCCGCCGCGCGGTCAGTCCCAGCAGTCCGCGCTGGCCCTCGCCCTCACCGACCCCGTCGAGGTCGTTCACCAGTAGCCGCCCCGGCACCGAGCCAGTCGGTAAGCTCGGCATATGACGATCCAGGCCGTGGACTCGCTACCCCACCAGATGACGGAAGAGCAGTACCGCCGGCTTCCCGAAGACATCTCGCGGGAGATCGAGGTGGTGCACGGGCACGTCATCGTCTCCGAATCACCGACGCCTGAACACAACCGCATCGCTCGCCGTCTCGCAGGCGCTATGGAGGACCTGCCGAGCACCGAACCGTGCATTCGCGCCGAGACCGACATCGACGTTGTGCTTTGGCGGGTTCCGAAGTTCACCTTCCGACGGCCGGACGTCACCGTCTACCGATGCTTGGACCAGCCCGGGGACAAGCCGGAAGCGGGTGATGCGCTGATCGTCGTCGAAGTGTCCTCGCCGTCGACAGCCGCCGAGGACCTGCTCGACAAGAAGGCGCAGTACGCGCGAGTCGGCATTCCGCTCTACCTCGTGGTCATGCTCGACACGAAATTCGGGATCGCCGAGGTACTCGAATTCCGGCTCGACGCACATGCCCGAGAGTATCGACTGCACCAGATCCACCGCGAAAGGTTGCTTCGGCTCGAGCATGTCATCGTCGGGGACATACCGTTCGACCAATTGATGCGCTGAAATGCCTGCGGCCCGGTCGAAGTCGACCGGGCCGCGGACGTTTCGGGATCAGGGGAGGATCTGGGGGATGACGTCCGGGGCGGCTACGCCGACGATGGCGCCGATCAGGGCGCCTACCAGGGCGTTGGGGAGGCCGACGAGGCCGACGCAGGGGAGGTAGAGGATCATCGTGGTGATCATCGGGATGCAGACGACGGCGGCGGCGATGAGGCCGATGCCCGCGCCGATGGCGGCGGCGTTCTGGACCGGGTCGGGGAACTGGGCGGCGGGGTTGGTGGCGATGGTGCGCAGTTCGGCCGTCGCGGCGGGGGTTGGCCGCGGGGTCACCGTGAGGCTCTGGCCGTCGGCGGCGATCTCGGTGGCGAGGGAGATGAGGTTTCCGCCCGCCGTGGTGAACGAGGTGGGGATCTGCCCGGTCTGCTCGCCCGCCGCCGATTCGACGACGACACCCTGCGGGGCGAGCACGAAACGACCTTCGGAGAGCGAGGCCGACACGGTGCGCAGATCCGGGGCGACAGTCGTGCTGAACCCTTCGCCGGTGCTGGCCAGCCCCTGCGCGAAGCGCACCTGATCGGATTCAGCCGAAGCCGTCCCGGCACCGACCACGCTCACCGCGACGGCGACGGGCAGCACGGCGGCCAGCGCGTGACGGACAACCTTGTGGTGGAACATGATCGAGAATCTCCCTCCCGAATCACCCGGGCAGCCGGGCCCCGGGCGAATCGAACAAGTCACTGTCATGGACAACGCATTGGAAACGAGACACACGGGGAGCTATGGCTCCGGTCACACTCGCCGCACATTACCCCGATGCCCTACCGGGCCGCACCACGGGTCGTCGCAGCCCCGTAAGCTGACGCGCGGGAAGGGGGGCAGGATGATCGAAACCGGCTCTGGTACACACAATGTCGCACCCACCGGACCTGTGCGCCCGCCGAGCGGCCGGTCCGGTGTCGGCTGGATCGTCGTCGGCCTCCTGGTGCTCGTCGCGGCCCTGATCGGCGGCTCGGCCGGCGCGGTGGCCGTGTTTCGCGAACCCGCCGCTCCCGTGGCGCTTCCGGGCGAGCCCGTCGTCCTGCCCCAGGAGGCGGCCCGACTCGCGGCCTGCGCGTTCACGCGGATGATGGTGACCTATCACCACGGCGACCTGGACGGCTACTTCGAGCAGATGCGAGCCGGTTCCACCGGCGAATTCCACGACCAGTTCGTGGAGGGCGCCGCCGGGCTGCGGGCGGCGATGGAGACCGCTCAGGTGTCCTCGACGATCGAGGGCGAGCCGGAGTGTCTGTCCAGGTCCGGCGCGGGCGCCGAGTACGTCGTCGTCGCCATCGTCGGTCAGCGGCTGACGAACGGCACCGCACCCGACGGCCGATCGCAGCGCACCACCTTCGCACTGACCATGCGCAAGGTCGACGACCGCTGGCTGGCCGCCGCGATAGACAAGGTGTGAAACGTCGACGGCCCGTGTCTCCCTGGGGAAACACGGGCCGCCGTCAGCTCAGCTCAGTTGGCGTCGAGCAGGTCGATCACGAAGACCAGGGTCTTGCCCGACAGGTGGTGACCCGCGCCGACCGGACCGTAGGCCAGCTCCGGCGGGATGGTCAGCTGGCGACGGCCGCCGACCTTCATCCCCGGGATACCGTCCTGCCAGCCCTGGATCAGGCCGCGCAGCGGGAAGGTGATGGATTCACCACGGTCCCAGGAGGAATCGAACTGCTCGCCGGTCTCGAACTCGACGCCGACGTAGTGGACCTCCACGGTGCCACCGGGCACAGCTTCGGCGCCTTCGCCTTCGATGATGTCCTTGATGACGAGCTGAGAGGGCGGCGGGCCCTCCTGGAATTCGATTTCCGGCTTGGTCATTGCGGGCTATCCCCTTCGATAGTGTGCGTTGTCCAGATGACTAGCGGTTGTCGATCGCGCGGTAGTCACGCTCACCGTAGCCGGTGTAGATCTGGCGCGGGCGGCCGATCTTGAGCGGCTCGGAGTGCATTTCACGCCAGTGCGCGATCCAGCCGGGGAGGCGGCCCATCGCGAACAGCACGGTGAACATGCGGGTCGGGAAGCCCATCGCGCGGTAGATGACGCCGGTGTAGAAGTCGACGTTCGGGTACAGGCGACGCGAGACGAAGTAGTCGTCGGTGAGGGCGGCCTCTTCGAGCTGCTTGGCGATGTCGAGCAGCTGGTCGTCGCCACCGATCTTCGACAGGATCTTGTCGGCGGCCTGCTTGACCAGGGTGGCGCGCGGGTCGTAGTTGCGGTAGACGCGGTGCCCGAAGCCCATGAGCTTCACGCCGTCTTCCTTGTTCTTGACCTTGCGGATGAATTCCTTGACGTCGCCGCCGTTGGCCTTGATCTCGTCGAGCATCTCGAGCACGGCCTGGTTGGCGCCGCCGTGCAGCGGGCCCCACAGCGCGTTGATGCCACCGGACACCGAGGTGAACAGGTTGGCGTCGGAGGAACCGACGAGGCGAACGGTCGAGGTGGAGCAGTTCTGCTCGTGGTCGGCGTGCAGGATCAGCAGCATGTCGAGCGCGGCGGCGACCTCGGGGTCGACCTCGTAGGGCTCGGCCGGGAAGCCGAAGGTCATCCGCAGGAAGTTCTCGACCAGGCTCAGCGAGTTGTCCGGGTAGAGGAACGGCTGACCGACCGACTTCTTGTACGAGTAGGCGGCGATGGTCGGCAGCTTCGCCAGCAGGCGGATGGTCGACAGCTCGACCTGCTCGGGGTCGCGCGGGTCCAGGGAGTCCTGGTAGTACGCCGACAGCGCGTTCACCGCGGACGACAGCACCGGCATGGGGTGCGCGTTGCGCGGGAAGCCGTCGAAGAACCGCTTCAGGTCCTCGTGCAGCAGGGTGTGGCGGCGGATGCGATCGGTGAAGTCGTCGAGCTGGGCCTGGGTCGGCAGCTCGCCGTAGATGAGCAGGTAGCTGACCTCGATGAAGGTCGAGCGGCCCGCGAGCTGGTCGATCGGGTAGCCGCGGTAGCGCAGGATGCCCGCTTCGCCGTCGATGTAGGTGATGGCCGACTTGGTCGACGCGGTGTTCATGAAACCGGGGTCGTAGGTGACGTAACCGGTGCTGGCCAGCAGCTTGCCCAAGTCGAGTCCGTCGTTGCCCTCTGCGGCCCTGGTGACCGAGATCGGGAACTCGCCACCGGGGTACTGCAGTACCGCCTTGGCGTCATCGGCGACGTTGGTGATGTTCTCAGCGGGCACGGAAGGATCCCTCTCAGGCTAGTTGAGATTCTCGCCGAGCCCTGAAACCCGGCGCCGAACCGTGCGCCGTTTGCGGTCGGCAGACGGCGCGCTTGGTGTAACGCTAACTCTTGTCGGCCGTGGATGAGCAATCAGGGTTGGCCTGGGCTGTGCTCACACCGGGGCGAATCCGTGGTGAGGTGCTCCACCTGCGCGGATCCGGGTTCGCACGGCGCGCGGCGGGGCCGGAACCGGTGGTCACGGCCCGAACTCGCCCGCCACCCGCGGCGACCATGTATTTCCTTGTCGCCCAACTCATTCGGCGACAACCTCGGCGTGCGCGCGCGCCACGCGGTAGCGAACGAAAGCAGGGAAGGCCACTGCGGCGACAAGCACCCCGATCACCACGAGGACGCCGCCACCCGCGGCGGCAACAGCAGTACCCAGGCTGGCGGCGGCAAAACCGTGGGCAACATCACCGACCCGTGGCCCACCGGCGACAACCACGATGAACACCCCCTGCAGCCGGCCGCGCATCTCGTCGGTCGACACGTTGAGCAACATCGCCGTCCGGAACGCCGCCGACACCATGTCGACCGCACCGCCGAGCGCCAGGAACGCCAGCGCGATCCACAACCACACCCCCAGCCCGAACAGGTGCCCGGCCAGCCCGACCGCGAGGCCGAAACCGACCATCGCCACGCCCCAGATCGCGATGCACACGATCACCGCCAGCCCCTGCCTGCGCACCCGGGGCACCCACCCGGAGAACACTCCGCCCAGCACCGCGCCCGCCGAGATCGCCGCGAACAACAGACCGAGCGCCACCCCGCCCTCGGCCGGATCGTGGAACGTCTCGTGCGCGATCTGCGGGAACAGCGCACGCGGCATGCCGAACACCATGGCGATGATGTCGACGACGAAGGAGGCGAGCAGGATCCGCTGGCCGGTGAGGTAGCGGAAGCCGTCGATCACGGTGCGCAGACCGGCCCGGCGCTGCTCACCACTCGGCGGGAAGGCGGGCAGGCGGCACACCGCCCACAGGGTGGCGAGCAGCGCGATCGCGTCGAGCAGGTACAGCGTCGGCAGACCGAGCACGGGGATCAGCACACCGGCGAGGACCGGTCCGGCGATCATGCCGACGTTCTGCACCGTCATGCTCAGCGAACTGGCGGCAGCGATCTGCTCGGGCGGCAGCAGCCGGGCGATCAGCGCGCCGCGGGTCGGCTGGTTGACCGCGAAGAACGCCTGCTGGGTGGCGAACAACCCGAGCACGAGCCACACGTTGTTCAAGCCGAGCGCGGCCTGCACCCAGAACGCGACCGCCGTCACCCCCGTGCCCGCGGTGGTGATGACGAGCAGGGTGCGCCGGTCCATCACGTCGGCCAGCGCACCGCCCCACAGCCCGAACACCACCAGCGGAATGAGGCCGAACAGTCCGGCCAGACCCACGTATCCGGAGCTGCCGGTGATCTGAAAGATCTGCTGCGGCACCGCGACTACCGACAGCTGCGCGCCGATGACGGTGACGATGTTGGTCGTCCACAGCCTGCGATAGTCGCGATTACGCAGGGGCCGGGTGTCGGCGAGCAGTTTCACGCGCCGCAGATTAGCCAGTCGCGGTGAAACGTCCCATGTTTGCGCTCGGTGAGATATCCCACCGTCAGGGTTGCAGCCGCAGCACCGTCGTCCGTTCGCCGTCGATGCGGACGACGATCCGGTTGTGCAGCCGTCCGTGCCTGCCCTGCCAGAACTCCACCTCGTCGGGTCGCAGCAGATAGCCACCCCAGTGCGGCGGCACGGGGATGTCGTCGACATCGGCGAACCGGGCGGTGGTCTCGGCCAGGGCGCGATCGAGGTCGGCGCGGGTGGCCGCGGGCCGCGACTGCCGCGAGGCCCAGGCGCCGAGCCGGGATTCGCGCGGCCGGGTCTGCCAGTACGCCTCGGTGACCTCGGGCGCGACCCGTTCGGTCACTCCGCGCACATGCACCTGCCTGGCCAGCGACGGCCAGACGAAGGTGGCGGCCGCGTACGGGTCGGCGGCGAGCTGATTGCCCTTGGCGGAGTCGTAGTTCGTATAGAAGACGACACCCTCGCGCGAGAGGCCCTTGCACAGCACCGTTCGCGCCACCGGCCGTGGCGCCGGACCGGCGAGCGAGACGGTGGCCAGCACCATCGCGTTCGGTTCGGCCACTCCGAGGGTGCCCGCCTGTTCGATCCAGCGGCGCAGCAGCGGCTCCCAGCCACCGGCCACCCACGTCTCGTCCAGATCGGGTTCGGTGGTGCGCACCGCCCGCGGATCGCCGTAGTCGACGCGCATCGTGCTCAGGTCGACAGCGCCGGAAATCGCGGCGTCGGACAGGGTTACGGAAGGCTGCGCGGCGGGCTCGGTCGCGGCCGCCGAGGACGGGTCGAGTTCACGCATAGGGGCGACGTTACTCCGCAGTACCAGCGGGTCTATCGTTGCGAAAGATCGGCCTGCCCCTGCAAGGAGAGTCACCATGACCGCGAGCTCGGTACCACAGGATTTCGTCAGCGGATTGGAAGGCGTGGTGGCCTTCACCACCGATATCGCCGAGCCCGACAAGGACGGTGGCGCCCTACGGTACCGCGGCGTCGACATCGAGGATCTGGTCGCCAACCGGGTGACCTTCGGTGATGTGTGGGCGCTGCTCGTCGACGGTCAGTTCGGTCGCGGCCTGCCGCCCGCCGAACCGTTCCCGCTGCCCGTACACACCGGCGACGTGCGCGTCGACGTGCAGGCCGGCCTGGCCATGCTCGCCCCGATCTGGGGTTACGAGCCGCTGCTCGACATCGATGACGAGACCGCCCGCGAGAACCTCGCCCGCGCCTCGGTGATGGCGCTGTCGTATGTGGCGCAGTCCGCGCGCGGCATCTACCAGCCCGCCGTTCCGCAGCGCAAGATCGACGAGTGCACCACCGTCACCGAGCGGTTCATGACCCGCTGGAAGGGTGACCCGGATCCGCGCCACACCGAGGCGATCGACGCCTACTGGGTGTCGGCCGCCGAGCACGGCATGAACGCCTCCACCTTCACCGCCCGCGTCATCGCCTCCACCGGCGCCGATGTGGCGGCGTCGCTGTCGGGTGCGATCGGCGCCATGTCGGGTCCGCTGCACGGCGGTGCGCCCGCCCGCGTGCTCCCGATGATCGAGGAAGTCGAAAAGACCGGCGACGCAAGGGCTCTGGTGAAGGGCATCCTCGACCGCAAAGAGAAGCTGATGGGCTTCGGCCACCGCGTCTACCGCGCCGAGGACCCCCGCGCCCGCGTGCTGCGCGCCACCGCCAAGCGCCTGGCCGCCCCCCGCTACGAAGTAGCCGCCGCCCTCGAACAGGCCGCCCTCGCCGAACTGCGCGAACGCCGCCCCGACCGCGCCATCGAAACCAACGTCGAATTCTGGGCCGCGGTCATCCTCGACTTCGCCGAGGTCCCCGCCCACATGATGCCCGCCATGTTCACCTGCGGCCGCACCGCCGGCTGGTGCGCCCACATCCTCGAACAGAAGCAGCTGGGCAAGCTCGTCCGCCCCGCCGCCATCTACACCGGGCCGGGTCCGCGCAAGCCGGAGGAAGTCGCCGGCTGGTCCGCCATCTCGGACTGACCCCGTCCTTTCCAGACCGGGCACCGACTATTGGTGCCCGGTCTTTTGGTTCACCGTCCTCGCTGAACCGGACTGCCACTCCCCCGAAATTTGAACGCCTTTTCACAGGGTGCTGCGGTGTCAGGGCCGGGAATGGCTTCGAAAGCTGCTTCGATGCCGAAGTAACCGACAGAGATTTTCACCGGCAAGTGATGTGTCGTTGATCGCCACGTGCTACTCCAACCATGCGAATTATCGGCGGACATCGAGACTTATCGCGGTCACGACGTCGGCAGAGGTGCGAGCGTCGGGTACGGAACCCGGCCAGCGGGGGTCTGAACTGCCGACCGATGCAGGCGCGGATCGTCGGCCAGCCGACATCCGGTCTGGGCAGAGATAGTGATCGTGCGCTGATCATTCCGCACGGAAATCCGCGCACCGTCTTCCGAGTTGACGAAGGTCTGGGTGTAGTTCCCGGGCATCTCGCTGACCACGGGAGGAGTCGCACCGAAACGAGCTGCGACGTCTCGGGCACGATCGGTGACCTGTTGCCAACCTTCGTCCGCAATCGTGGCGTGGGATACGACCTGGTAGTCCTCCAGAATCAGCACGGTTCCCTCCGTTCGGTCGTAGGGAATCCCGCACGATTTCGGTCGATACGACTCCGCGAACCCCCACTCGAAGGTCGGGCGAGGAGTAAAACTGCTTGCAGCCGAACCGATTTCCTCCACCGCTGCACGCATATCGGTGAATTCGGACTCGAGGCTGCGACGCTCGAGCAGGCGCTGTTGAGCGTCAACGGTTTCCTCGGGTCCAGTCGGATTCGGCCGACTGTCGAGCTGCGCAGCGGACAACCGACAGCCGACCTGCGTGTCGATCGAGATCCCGCTGTGCCTGCTCATCGAGACCTTTGTTCCATCGGCTGCGTTGTAGAAGACGCCATTCTCCGGTGTCTCGGTGGCTAGCGCACCAATGCGGCCCGCGATGTCCTGAACACGCTGAGTGAACTGCCGCCATACGTGCTCGGGGACTTCCACAGACGGAGCAGAACGATAACTCTCGAGGCCGATCATCACCGCACCAGTCTGGTCGTACGGCTTGAAACATTGTTCGGTGCTGAGGTGGTCGCTCTTGGACCATTCGAAGGTAATCCCAGGAAGCAACTCAGCCGCGACAGCAGCGATTTCCATTGTGATCGATCTCATCGCAGTGAACTCCTGCTCCATGCTCGGGCGCTGGCGCAGCCGCTCCAAGGCGGCGGCAGTTTCTTCCGGACCGGTCACGGTCGGATGAGTACGCGCCGCGTCACAGCCGAGAACAAGCGTCGATGCCGCCAAACACATCATGACCGCCGTCAGCCCGCGAGTTCTCGGGGTTCGGCTCGGGGGCCAGGCCGCTCTCGAAAATCGGGCCATCAGCTGGTTTTCGGGTTGGTGGCATTTTCAGGCAGACCCGCGACGATTGCGGCGAGGTTGTAACCGGAACGGTGGAGGTTTCCGGTGCTGCCATCCGTACGTCCGTACTCGGAGTGCGGGTTCTCAGCGCCACTCGAGTAATACTCACCGTCAACGGTGATCGGGTCGGTACTGAGGTGCGTGACCCAGGGCATTCCGTCCGGGCTACGGCCGAACGAGTCCAGATTGCCCACGATCTCGCCGTGCTCGGTCATCTCGTACACATGGCCATCCTGCAGCCCGAGATCGCCCGCGTTCTCCACCGCATCGTTGAGTCCAAGGTTGGTGATCGGTGAACCGATTCCGTTCAGGCCTGGTAGGCCAGGAACATCGGCGCCCAGTCCTGGTGATCCGTAGAACACGACATCGTCGACGACACCCGACTGTTGCTGCAGTGCATGACTGGTCGCCAACGATCCGTAGGAGTGCCCGAGCGCAGTGATGTGAGGGTCATTCTTCTCACTGGCGACATCGAGACCTGAATAGAACGACGACAACGGCTGCGCCGCTTCTTGTGCTCGACCTTCGTTGGTCACGTTGATCATGTCCGGTTCGACGTCGGACAGGCTCCCCATCCCACCCTGCGGCGGATCATAACCAAACCAAGCGACCGAGGCGATTTCCTCACCCTCACGACCGGCCGCCTTCAACTGGCTCTGAGACGTGTCGATCATCTTCTCGGCCTCGCCCATCATGCCGCCGTGCGGATTCTTCGGCTCCCCACCGCCGAGAAGTGTGGAGTCCAGATTCGAGCCGAGACCGGGTGTGGTCACCGAAATGTGGTCCGCGGTGTCAGGATTGCCGACCGACACGGCAGCACGACCCTGGCGGCCGGACTGCATATCGAGAGCCATCAGGTAGCGGGGCGGATTGGACGAAGACGGGCTATCCCCGACTGCGGCGCTGACAGCGGCGAGGTCCTTGAGTTTCTGATTTGTCCGATCCAGCTCGGTTCGTGCGTTGCCGATTTCCGACATGTCGCCGGTCGTCGCCGCCTGTGTTGTAGCTGCGGCGACAGCCGCCTCGTATTTCGCTCGGTCGGCTTCGAGCCGTGCCCGTTCGGGCTCGAGCATCGCCCGGTTCGCGGCGTCTCTCACCTCAGCAGGCAAGCCATCGAGGTTGCCGATCGAACCCGGGGAGTTCGTTGCGATCTCCCTCTTCTGCTCGCTCGTGAGTGAATCCCACCAAGCCCGGTTATCCTGCGCTGTACCGCCTCTCGGTGGCTGAGGGGTTCCGGTCTTCGATGTGCTCTCGTTACCGAACGAATCCGGTGTCGGGAGGTTGTCGAACGCTGCTTCAATTGCCCGCTTCGCCGCCGCGTCCGCATTGACGGCGCCAGTCAACGCGTCTTTGACCCACATGGTGTGGTTCTTGGCGGACACCTCCAGCGCCGCGATTCCAACGTTGTACTTGTCCGCGACCACCGCCGAATCCGTCGATTCGCTCGCCACAGCCGAGTACAGGCGTTGCTTCGCAGATTCACTGATTACGCATGTGCCGTCGTCACGGACCTCCAAGCCCTTGGCAATCGCATCAGCCTTTTTCGATGCAAGAAATCCCTGCGCGGAGCTGATCGTCCACTGCGCCGACGTCGCGGCGTCGCGACCACGCTCCAGCGCATCAACGATATGAACGGCCTTCTGGTGGACTTCGTTGTACCGGGTGCGCATCGCGTCGCCCGTCTCGCGCCGGAATGTTTCATGTGAGGCGTCGACCGCGATGTATTGAGCGTCGATCGCGGCTCGCAATTCACTTGCTTGGCGCGTGAACTCGGTCGCCTGCGCGGCGAACGCGATCGGTTTCCACGACTCGACCAGCGGGACCGTCAAGTGCTGACTCATCGTTCGCCTGCCCCCTGCAACGCGCCGGCGAATGCTTCATCCTGTTGTTGGAACGTGATCACGGCGGCGATTGTTTTGCCGCTCAGCTCGGCCAATGCTGTTCCCACCGCTGACATCGCCTTGTCGACGCGACGTGCCGCAACCTGGTACGCCGGTGGAGTATCGCCGTTGGGCATGCACTCGTAGACGCCATCGGCAAGGGCCCCTCCCTTGGCGATGAGCTGGATTGCCTGGCCGGCGGTCCCCATCTCTGCCGCGAGGACGCGCACAGCATCCGGGTCGAGATCAAAGGTCTCTGCACTCGGTGTCGGACTCATCAACGGTTCCCTCCCCCATGAGGTGCGGCCACGCTCCCCATCGCATCTGCCTCCCGGCCACTATAAGCTCCGCAAGCACCGCGAGGATGATCGATAGGGGAACAACATCATGACCGGCGCACTCGATCCGTTGGACGCAAACACCGGGAGGCTTCAATCTGGTCTCACCCGCCCCGCGGCTGCGAACTCGGATGGGGGGATCGCGTCGGTGCAGGTCAACGCCGACGGATCCATCGCCGCGATCCATCTGACGGACACAGCCCGCCGCCTCGACCCCGACTCACTCGTCGCAGCGATTACTCGTCTCCACGGCGAAGCACTGGCCGAATCGCGTCGATCGATCAATGCCGCGATCGCCGCACTCGACAACGATCCTCGCCTACGTGCTCAGCGAGAGCGCTATGTCGACGCGCTCGACCAACCACTCCCGCCGCAGCCACTGCTTTCTCCGAGTCAGACCCACGCGCCGTCGCCTCGGCCCCAAGCACAGCATTTCGCTCCCGATCAGGCGGGTTGGCCTACGGCGGCAGCACCGACCGCAGCCTCATCTCGACGTGGTCCAACACAAGAAGATGACGATGCCGACGATGAGTACTTCCGTCGGCAGTCCTGGCTCGAGTAGGACTGACCAGGTCAGTGGCGGCCGTACATCATGGCAACGGGCCGAGAACTCCAGAATGTCGCGCAGCGTCCTCCGGGATCATCACTGCATGCTCAGTTCATCACCGCAGGTCCGAACATTCACTGAGAGGCACCCCAGCGGCCGCCACCGGCCTGCGATCAGTAAGACGTTCAGCGCAGGGAAGTGAAGTCGACGGCTACCGAGGCGCCTCGATCGACGGTGAAGAACGCAGCCTTCAGTTGGGTGCCCAGTTCTATTTGGCCGACGGCGGTCAAGGGGACGGGTTGGATGAGGCGGACTCGCCAGGGGGTTGGTTCGTCCCAGGCTCGGAGTTCCAGGTCGAGGCGTAGGACCGGGTCTTCGCGGGCGGTGTAGTCGGTGGCGACGGGGGCTACCGCGAGGACTGTGGCTTCGGCGCGGCGGCCGTTGGCGAGAATCTTGGCGGTGGAGCCGGGGGTGGATTTCGTTTGTTCGGGGAGGTACAGGACGACGCGGTCGGGGTCGCCGGGGTCGACGCGGCAGCCGATGGTGTCGCCGGGGCGCATCCATTCCAGGTCCTGGCTACGGATCCGTTGCCGTACGCGCACGTCGTAGGGCAGCTCGTCGGGCAATTGGACCCGCACGCTGAACCGATAGCCACCCTCGCCCCGGCGCGACCACACCGAAAGCACGGTGGCACTGGCTGGCAGCCCCCTGAGCAGCAGTTCCCGGCGCGCCCCCTCCGACAGCAAGCCCGGCCGCCGACCGAAAACCCACAGCCACCGGTCGAGCAGGTTCCGTCCCGAATCGACCGCGAGCAGACTCATAGCGGAAGAGTACTGCCAACTACGTTGGCGCCAGGGCAAATTCCCCGCACCCGGACCGGTGACCCGGCGGACAGAGCATCCGGATGTCGACAACGCGGCGCGCCGAGAGGCAGCGTCCACGCCCGCCCGGCCGGTCGGCGGGCGGGGGCACCGGCAGGATCCCCGGTCGGACGTGGGGCGGCTCACAGACCCGCACCCACCGCGACCACCGTCATCCGCCCACCACTAAACTCCCCCGCATGACCAGTGCGTTCCCGACAATTCCCGCCGACCTCAAGCCCGCCGACGGACGGTTCGGCTGCGGCCCGTCCAAGGTCCGCCCGGAGCAGCTGCAGTCGCTGGTGACTGTCGGCGCCTCGGTCTTCGGCACCTCGCATCGCCAGAAGCCGGTCAAGGACGTGGTGGCGCGGGTGCGCAACGGCCTGCGCGAGCTGTTCTCGCTGCCCGAGGGCTACGAGGTGGTGCTCGGTAACGGCGGCACCACCGCGTTCTGGGACGCGGCCGCCTTCGGCCTGATCCGCGAGCGTTCGCTGCACCTGACCAACGGCGAGTTCTCCTCGAAGTTCGCCTCCGTCGCCAAGGGCAACCCCTTCATCGGTGACCCGATCGTGGTGTCGTCGGAGCCGGGCAGCGCACCCGAGCCCGTGTCGGACCCGAGCGTCGACCTGATCGGCTGGGCCCACAACGAGACCTCGACCGGTGTGTCCATCCCGGTGTCGCGCCCGGCCGGTTCGGAGAACGCGCTGATCGCCATCGACGCCACCTCCGGCGCGGGCGGTCTGCCGGTGAACATCGCCGACTCCGACGTGTACTACTTCGCCCCGCAGAAGTGCTTCGCCGCCGACGGTGGCCTGTGGGTCGCGATCATGAGCCCGGCCGCGCTGGCCCGCGTGGAGGAGATCAAGGCCTCGGGTCGCTGGACCCCGGAGTTCCTCTCGCTGCCCGTCGCCATCGACAACAGCACCAAGGACCAGACCTACAACACCCCGGCCATCGCCACCCTGCTGCTGTTCGCCGACCAGATCGAGTGGATGAACACCAACGGCGGCCTGGACTGGACCGTGAAGCGCACCCTCGACTCGTCCTCGCGCCTCTACACCTGGGCCGAGCAGAGCTCCTTCGCCACCCCGTACGTCACCGATCCGGCGCATCGTTCGCAGGTCGTCGGCACCATCGACTTCGACGATTCGGTCGACGCCGCCCAGGTGGCGAAGATCCTGCGGGCCAACGGCATCGTCGACACCGAGCCGTACCGCAAGCTGGGCCGCAACCAGCTGCGTGTGGGCATGTTCCCGGCGATCGACCCGGAAGACGTTTCCCAGCTGACCCGTTCCATCGACTGGGTTGTCGGTCAGCTGTAATTCTGTCGGCGCCGTCTTGTTTGGCGGCGCCTGCGGCACTGCGGGGTTTGCGCCCACTATGACCGGGAGTTGCGGGCACGATTTTTGTTCCTTCGTCGCAAAAATCGCACCCGCAACTCCCGGTCGGCGCAAACCCATTCAGTATTCGCCTCCGGTTGACACGCTTCGCAAAGTTCGCATTCTGCGGAGGGTTCGCGACTGTCAGCACCGATGACCCATCACCAAAGTGCCTGCATGCGTGCGGGATTCGTGTAACGAGCCGATCAGATTAGCCGCCCGGGGTGCCCGCGTGCGCGATTTGGGCGTGCGTGTCTGCTGCCGCGGCCAAGTAATGTGCACTACTGTCTAGGAAAGTGGGCGGTGTCCTAACAGACGGAGCCGACGCGATAGGGAGGTAACGGTGCGTGAACTTCGAGTGATCGGGGTGACGCCCGACTCCACGCACATCGTGTGCAGCGACCTCGAGTCCGGCACCAAGTTCCGGCTGCCCGCCGACGACAAGCTCCGCGCGGCGGCGCGCGGCGACCTCGCACGATTCGGCCAGATCGAGATCGAAATGGAAGCGTCTATGCGTCCTAGAGATATCCAGGCCCGTATTCGCGCCGGCGCGTCCGTCGAGCAGGTCACGGCGGAGTCCGGCATGCCGGCGAGCAAAGTCGAGCGGTTCGCCTATCCGGTGTTGCTCGAGCGTGCTCGCGCCGCCGAGCTGGCGCAGAAAGCCCACCCGGTGCGCCCCGACGGCCCGGCGCTGGAAACGCTGCACGAGATCGTCACCGCGGCCTTCGCCGAGCGCGGGCACACCATCGAACACGCCGAATGGGATGCCTGGAAGGACGAAAAGGGGTTTTGGGTCGCGCAATTGCAGTGGCGGCACGGGCACTCCGAGATCGCCGCGCACTGGCGCTACCAGCCCGACGCGCACGGCGGTTCGGTCTCCCCGCTCGACGACCCGGCCAACGACCTGATCGATCCGGATTTCGGTCGCGCCCTGCGTGGTCTGGCCACCATGCCCGCACCGTCTGCCCCGGTGGTCGAGGCGCCGGTCCCGGTGGAGCCGCGTCCACGTGAGCCGATGACGCCTGCGCCGCGCCCGCAGAGCCGTCCGCAGCCCGCGCTGAACGAGTACTACGAGCAGCGCCAGGTCGCGGCAGGCGGTGGGACGGCGGCGATTCCGGCCAAGCCGGCGCCGACGGCCATGCCCGCCACGCCGATGCCTGCCTCGCCGATGCCGACCGCACCGATGCCGACCGCACCGACCCCGGCGGCCCCCAAACCGGCCGCACCGGTTCCGGCGGCGACGGCCCCCGCCGCGCCGAGCGAGCCCGCCACACCGGCGCCGCCCGCTGGGCAGCAGGACAAGCCCGCCGCCAAGCCCGAGCCGGAAAAGCCGAAGCCGGCACGCAACAAGCGGGGCAAGGCGCCGATGCCGTCCTGGGAAGACGTACTCCTGGGCGTACGCAGCTCCGGCAACTGACTGTGCACCGGCGGCCCCGAGTTCTCCCGGGAACTCGGGGCCGCGCTGGTCGACAGCCGACAGCGCAGGGGTCGAGTGCACGCCCGGCGCGGCGGCAGCCGCCGCACCACGGGTTCCGATAGCAATCGGAGGTGACACGTGAAGTCGGCTTCCACGCTTTGGTATGTCGATACCGCCGAGCCCGCCGCCGTCTTGCGCGAGCGGCCCACGTCCGATCCCGTTGCCGCGCAGGCACTGGCTGGTGAGCTGTATGCCGACAACGATGTGCGCCCGATCGTGGTCGGGACACTCGACGGCTGCGCTGGTCCGGATCGCGACGAGGTCTACATCGGGTGTTATCCCGGAGTGACGGTCGTGTGCACCGCCGAGGCCGCGCTGATCGAGCCGACCAGATTGCCCGATCTGCTCGTGCGCCCCCTCGCGTCCGAACACACCTACCTGATCTCGTTCGACACCACCGTGCACTGGGGTGCGTTCGCCCATTGGGAACGGGGGGAATTCCGGCGCTCGTTCAGCTCGACCAGGGTCGATATCCTGGAGAACGAGGGCCTGCCGATGGTGTGGGAGCGCGAGTTCTGGGCGGGCGACCATCCGGTGCCGTGGGATCGCGACGACCGACCGGGCCCGCAATCGCTGCCCTTCGATCCACCCGATTTCGCCGACGCGGCCAATGCCCACTGGCTCGGCTTCCGCCATCTCGGGGCACCCCGCCTGGGCGACCTGCCGGTCTGCGGATTCACGCTGTACCCGAAAGGCCGAGCACCTGAACCTGTGTCGACCGCGCCACCCCGGCGCGGTCTGTCCCGATGGCTGCGCAGGCCCGGTCGGCTAGCCGACGACCAGGTAGACCAGTAGCGCGAGCCAGCCGAGGGCCACTCCGACCACCGCCCCCGCGAGCACCCAGCGCACGACCGGCGTGGATCGCCACCGCCACACGGTCGGCGCGACCCCGACCACCGCGATCACGTTCACCGCGATCGCGAGCAGCGGATGCACATCGGCCAGCGCGACACCGAACGCGTACACCGCCACCGCGCCGAGCGCCGCGACCAGCGCGATCACCGTGCCGCCCAACGCCAACGGCACCGAACCCGGCCCCGCCCGATAGCGCCCGTCCGGACTCATGACGTGCGGACTCGTTCGTAGAAGGCCATCGCGGCAGCGGTGGCGACATTGAGCGAATCGGTGCCGGGCGACATGGGGATCCGTGCGCGAATGTCGGTGGCGCGCATGGCCTCTTCGGTCAGGCCGGGGCCCTCGGCGCCGAGCAGCAGGGCGACCCGCTCGCCCGTCATCGCGGTCGCCAGGTTCGCCGCCGCCGGGTTCGGGGTGAGCGCGATGATCTGGAAACCACGCTCCCGCAACAACTCCAGACCGCCCGGCCACTGCGGAATCTGGGCGAACGGCACCCGCAGCACGTGCCCCATGGAGACGCGGACCGAACGCCGGTAGAGCGGGTCGGAGCAGCGGTCACCGAACAGCACCGCGTCGGCGCCGAGCCCGGCCGCGTTGCGGAACATCGACCCCAGGTTCTCGTGATCGTTGACGCCCTCGAGCACGGCCACCGTGCGCGCACCGTCGAGCACCCCGTCGACCGTCAGCTCAGCCGGGCGCGGCGCGACCGCGAGCACACCACGATTGAGGTGGAAGCCGACCACCTGGGCCATCACCTCGGCCGTCGCCTGGTAGTAGGGCACATCGAGCCCCGCGAGGTCGTCGGCGAGTGCCTCGTAGCGTTTGGCGACACCGAGCAGCGCACTCGGGGTGAAACGCGAGTCGAGCATGCGCTGCACCACCACCACCCCCTCGGCGATCACCAGTCCCTTGCGGCCGGGCAGGTCGGGCCTGCGGTCGGCGGAGGACAGATCGCGGAAGTCGTCGACACGCGGGTCGGCGGGATCGTCGAGGGGAATTACTTCGGCCACCGGATCATCCTGGCATGCTGGATGCATGAAGCTGGTTCAGTTGATCTTGAACATTCTGTGGGTGGTGCTCTGCGGGTTCTGGATGGCAGTCGGCTACCTGTTCGCGGCGCTGATCTGCTTCGTCCTGATCGTCACGATCCCGTTCGGTATCGCGTCGTTGCGGCTGGCCGGTTACGTGCTGTGGCCGTTCGGGCGCACGGTCGTCGACAAGCCGAGCGCCGGGGCGGGGTCGCTGCTCGGCAACATCATCTGGTTCGTCTTCGCCGGTTGGTGGCTGGCGCTCGGCCACGTGTTCACCAGTGTGGCGCTGGCGGTGACGATCATCGGGCTGCCGTTCGCCTGGGCCAATCTCAAACTGGTTCCGCTGTCGCTGTTCCCGCTCGGCCACGAGGTGGTACCGCAGCAGGGCTGACTACTCCGAACCCGCGATGATCTGGTTCATGATCGCCACAGCCTGATCGAGCACCGCGAGCTGTTCCGGGCTCAGGTTGGACAGCTGCTCGGTCATCCAGGCCTCCCGCGCGTGAGTCTCGTCGGCGACCAACGCCCGGCCGGCCGGTGACAGCGACACGATGATCTGGCGCCCGTCGGTGGGATGCGGTCTGCGCTGAACCAGCTCGAGGTCGGCGAGGGAGGCGATCACGCGGGTCATCGACGGCGGCTGCACGCGCTCCTTGCCCGCGAGATTGCCGGGCGTCATCGCGCCGTCGCGAGCGAGGGTGGCCAGGGCCGACAGCTGCGTGAGCGAGATCTGCGCCTCGGCACGGCGGCCGCGCAGGTGTCGCGTGAGCCGCACAACCGCCAGCGAGAGATCACCGGCGAGGGCACGGACGTCGGATGGCACTGTCACAGTGCAGAACTCTACGGTACGGCTGTGCCCGCTGATGAGTTTCAGGGCGCTACTGTTTGGGTATGGACGCCGGACCCGTCAGCCGCGAGATGCCGCACCTGCCACGCAGCCTGGTCGATCCGCGCCCGGTCGTGCTGATCGGCTTCGCCGCCTGGGCGGTGGCGACCGTGCTGGCTTTCGTGGTCCCGGCCTGGGCCGATGCCCGGTCGGTGTGCCTGATGGGCCTGTTCGTCGGCGTGCTCGGCTCATCGATCTGGCTGGCACAGCGGCGGTCGGCCCTGCGGGGCGACAAGGGCGCCCAGGTGGGCCTCACCGAGGACTAGACGACCTCGAACTCGTCGCTGGTCCCGGTGAACGGGCGCAGCACGCCGTCGGCGCCGAGCGCGTCGGCGAAGTGCACGAACCGGTGCGTTCCCGGTTCCGCGCCGGCCGGGATGTCCCAGACGAAACGGGCGATCGAGACCGCCGCGTCCTGCTTCCGCCAGTGGAATCGCACCTCCCACTCCCCCTCGTTGGCCACCCGGAGCCAGCCGTTCCCGGTTCGGCGCTGCACCTCGAGGAAGGTACCGCCGCGACGCGGATTGTGTTTCGGATGGGCCGAGACGAATTCGGCCTCCACCCGGCTGCCGCGAGCGGTGCGCCCGGGCTGACGCACGACATCACCGAAATTCCGGCCGGACGGTGTCGCGTCCGGACCCGGCGCGGCGGCGAGATTCGGCTGCAAAGCGGAGACGTCGCGCGGTGCGGGACCGCGACCCGGAACCGCGCCCGCCACGAAAACCTCCGCCAGCCTGGTGAATTCCTGCACATACGCGCACAACGTGTAGCGGCCGAACAGCGTTGACGCGCCTTCGTACTGTTGCGCGTCGTACTCCTCCGGTGTGGTGACGTATTGGTGGTAGGCATTCGAATAACCCTGCAACAGCACCTGTTCCACGCCGACACCGAGCGCCTGTGCGACCGCTCGCCGCACGCGCAAGCCTGCGACGATGGTGAACTCGGCTCCGGCGGCGGCCACGTAGAGGTCGCCGAGCCGGATCAGCTGAAGCGGAACCACATTCGGCACCCATGGCACCGGAGGCATCAACCCGAGCGGCGCGAAGATCGCCTTGGGCGCCTGCGCGTCGGCCAGCCAGGCCGGGTGGGGATGGTCGATTCCGCCGAGAAAGTCCACCAGCGGGTTACGTACGCCCTCGGGAATGGGTCCGCCGGGCAGGCCGGGGCCGTCCTCCACGCTGCCCGCGGCCAGCGAGAGGCCCGCGGCGGCCGGTGCGGTGCGGTGTGGTGCCCCGTCGGGGGTGAAGCGGCCCTCGACCGTCACGGCCGCGAGATCGACGTAGCACAGCAGCGAATCGATCGCGCTCGTGATCGGTACGGCCTGGGCGGCGGCGGCTCGCGAGGCGGTGTACTGGCGTTCGCCGATGATCCGGGTGTTGTCGAACTCGTCGTCGGTCGGGCCGATGCCCGGCGCGAGCGCGAGGTTCGGGGACATGTCACCGGCATTGGTCTGCACGAACGCGGCCAGATACGACGGCTCGCCGTCGAGATGGCGCACGCCGTGCTCCAGGTGCTCGGCGGCGTAACTGGCGTAGCCCTTGTTGTCGGAGCTGATGAGCCGGTTCTTGTTGGTCATCGACGTGTTGTGGGTGGCGAACCAGGTGAGCGCGCCGACCTCCTTCGCACCCCGGCGGAAGACGAGGGCGGTGACCGCCGGATCGATCGCGTCCGGGAAAGCCGCGCGGTCTTCGGCCGGATTGCGGTCGAAAGCCACCCGCGAACGGTTCACGCTCGCGTCGCGCAATTCGGCGCGGCCGAGCGCCACCGTGCCCGGCGCGAGGTCGGCGTCGGCGGCGACGATCGCCTCGACGATGCCGTCGACTTCGGCGTCGTAGACCTGTTGCTGAAATCCGAGCGTCGCGAGCGTATAGGCGTAATCGTGCGCGGAACCGCCACAACTGGAATGCGTGTGAGTCGAAGTGAGGACGACATTTCGTTCGGTATACCGATCACCGAATCGGCGCGCCAGCGCGAGCAGCACACCACGGTGCACGGACTGGAACAACGCACCGTTCTCCACCGCGACGAACGCGACCCGATTTCCGCCCGATTCGATCACGAACGCGCGCGCTCGCGGACGCAGATGAATTCCCGCGGTGGTCTGTTCGAGTTGTGAGTAGCCCATCATGCCGCATTCCGCCGCGGGACCCGTGAGATCGGCGCTACCGAGCCCGAATTCGAATCCACCGCGCGCGGATTCGGCGTGCGCCTTCGACGCTCCGTGAGCTCCCATCGCCGCGACGAGGGGCACCCCCAGCGTCGAGGCGGCCAGCACGGTACGACGGTTCACAGGCATCCGAACAGCTCCTTCACGGGTGATGTGACGCAGACAACCATACAACTGGTCGCCTGTCCAGGAATTCGGCGCGGTTCGGCGAATTGACTGTTCGCGACGTGAGCGCTTAACTCGCACAGGTGTCCTCCCGATTGAGCGTCGAAGAACGACGAGCCCACCTGATAGAGGCAGCGATCGGTCTCGCCGAGAAAAAGGGCGTGGCGGGCGTGACCACACGCGATGTCGCCCAAGCGGCGGGCGTGTCGCTCGGTGTGGTGCATTACTGTTTCGAAAACAAGGACGCGCTGATGACCGAGCTGGTCAAAGCGCTCTCGATGGAATTACGCGATTCCGTCGACGCGGATGAAACTGTCTGGGCCGATACCGGAACAGGAAAAGAAGCGCTTCAGAAATTGGTTCGTCAGGGGCTGGAACTGATGTGGCGCAACATCGAGGCCACCCCGGAACGTCAGCTGCTCACCTACGAGACCACCACTTACGCGCTGCGCGAGGGTGAGTCGACCCCGGCCAAACTCGCCATCGCCCGGGAACAGTACAAGTTCAACGACAGCACCGTCGCCGACGTGATGGACCACTGCCGCGACGCCACCGGCTGCGACTGGAACATCCCGCTGCCCCAGCTGAGCCGCTTCATCCTCAGCGTCATCGATGGCATCGTGCTGCGCTGGCTCGTCGACGACGACAGCGACGCGGTGCAGGCCCAGCTCGACCTGCTCGCCGAGATGGTCACCGCGCACGCGAACTAACCGCGCGGCACCTGCGCGTGCACGGTGCCGTCGGCGTCCCACCACGGCACCCGGACCGTGCCCGAGAACTCGCCGCGCAGGAATACCTCGAGGACTTCGTGCAGCACGAGGGCGCCGGTGGTGTGCGGCGGTGACCACAGCTGCCGCAGCACCACGCCGAGCGGTTCCGTGGCCCAGTCACTCTGCCTGCCCGCACCGAGCACCTCGGCGCTCACCTGGTCCGACACCAGTGGCAGGTCGAGCAGGGTGGCGAGGGCCTCGGCATGTTCCGGGTCGCCTACCACCAGGCGCTCGGCCGGGATGACGAGGCCGAAGCAGGGCCGATCGAGGACCATGGCCGTCTCGGCGTCGACCACTGTTCCCGCCAGCGTCCTGACCTGGTCGGGGAGGTCGAGTTCACGCGGGTCGAGCGCGCCGGACGCGACGGCGGCGGCCAGGCGGGCATGAGTACGCGAAACCGTGTCGGAGGTCGGGTTTTTCGACGGGTCGGCCAGGGCGTCGAGGAGTTCCTCGGCCAGCTCGGGGGTCATCACGTCGGCGCGGACGAGGACCTGGCGTAGGGCGTCGGGGTCGGCGGCTGTGAAAGGTGGGAGCAGACCAGCGAATTCGGTGTCGTCCGGGTGACGGTAGCGGCCGAGGGGGATGCCGTCGATGTGGGCGTGGCGGTGCAGCCACCAGGTGGTGTAACCGTCGCGGTCGGCGAGGAGGGCACGGGTGCGTGGTTCCGCGAGCAGGGTGCGCAGGGCCCGCGGCCAGCGGGTGTCGTCGACCAGGTCGAGATCGCGGACGGCGACGAGTTCGCGTGGGTCTTCGGGAAGGCTGTTCCACCAGGCGGATTCGTCGTCCAGGTCGTGATCGGGACCGAGCGGGTCGGGGTCGGTGAGGACAGCGAAGTCCCAGCCCACACCGATCGCGCGCAAAGCCTGCTCGCCGAACTCGGCGACCGTCGCCTCGGCGACCGTACCGAAGGGCGAGTCGTCGATCAGTACCTCGGCCAGCGGTGCGCCGGGGAGGAGGAGTTCGTCGGCCGGACGCGATTCGCCCGTGTCGTCGGGCAGTTCGAGCAGGCCGAGCCAGTCGGGAAGCTCGTCGGTGCTCACGAACTGGGCCAGTTGCAGGACCGCGCTGACGGTGTCCGGGTCGGCCGGGTCGTGTTCGAGGAGGTCGCGCAAGCCGGGATCGGTGAGCAGGTCGGTGGCCGAGGCGCTGCGGGCGCCGAGGCGGGCCAGCAGCGGGTGGGTGGCGTCCGGGTGTACCAGGCGGGCCCAGTGGACCGGGACGGCGACGGTGAGCTGGTCGTCGAGGACGACGGTGCGCGGGCCGGTGACGAGGCGACCGTCGGCCAGGGGGACGGCCAGTGCACCGAACTCCTCGGCTGTCCCCGAATCGGTGACGAAGGGTTCCAGCGTGGAGTAGAAAGTGCGCCACCAGTGCGGGTCTCGGTCGAGGCCGGTGGTGAGGTCGGCCAGGGCCGCCGACGAAAGGCGGTGGACGTCGAGAACTGTCAGCTTTTCCTGCGCGGAGCGGGTCGAGAGTTCCGGGATGACCAGGGGGCCGGTGAGGTCGGCGAGGATTGCGGCCAGTTCCGGCGTCAAGTCAGGGAATACGGAGGCGCGAGTGGGGATTTCGACACTTGCCGAGCGGGTGGGTTCGGCGAGCTCGAAGGTGCCGGGGTGCCGCGCGGTACCGACGGACGAGTCGTCGAGGGCGGATACATCGGCGGTGACGATGCCCTCACCAAAGGCGTCCTGGTCGACTCCGGCAGTTGAGTTGTGGCGATCAGCGGACTCGAAATTCGGCCCGGTGAGGGCGTGGAATTCCTCTTGGCTCGAATCGAATTCGTGGTCTGAGCGGTCGCGGGTCGGGCAGACCGGGAGCCACGGGTTCGTGCGGAGTTCGGTGATGATCGCTTCGCGGAGCACGGCGTCGGCCTCGCTGCGGGCGAACGCAGGGGTCGGGACGAGGACGAGTCGGTCCTTCGGCGGTAAGGCGCGGGCGAAATCGGCATATCCCGAGGAAATCTCGTGCAGGCGAGCGCCGGGAAGGAGCCTGCGGCGGTCGGGTTGCATGGCGATGTCGGCTACGAGGATCGCCGGGAGTGACAGTTCCTCGTCGGAACGGGTGGGCGCGCGCAGGACATCCGGCGCGGCGGCGACCGGGCGACCGTTGGTCAGCGGGAGCAACCAGCGCGCACGGGCGGTGCGGTACTGCCACCAGTGTCGGGTGCCGTCGGGGCCGGTGATGGTCAGCTGGGTGAGGGTGCCCACCGGAGGGCCCACGTGACTCTTCTGCTCGGACCCCGACTTCACGCTGTGGTGTAGCGATGAGGTCGTGCTGGTGAATTCGCTGTCGGCTATGCGGATTCGGTGGAGGGCGGGGAGTTCGAGGAGGAGGTCGGGGGCCTCGGCACGCATCGAGGCGAGGAGGGCGGTGGGGTCGATGTCGTCGCGGAGGTGGACGACGACTTCGGTGTCGGCGCCCGAGGGTGGGGTGGTGGGGATGGGCCAGGCCAGGCGCAGGGCCGGTGGGGTGAGGTCTTCGGGGCGGGTGATGCCGTTGTCGTGCAGGGCGTTCAGGGTGGCGGTGCGGGAGAAGCGGATGGAACCCGTGGTGGAGCGGATCTCCACTTCGTCACCCACGGAGCGCACCGCGGTGAAGCCGACACCGAACCGGCCGACCTGCGCACCGTCGTCCTTGCCCGAGGCACGCAGTGCCGTGAGTGCGTGCACACCCGAAACACTGAGCGGTGCACCGGTATTGGCGACATGCAACCGCCGGTCCACGATCCGCACCGTCAGCTCACCGGGCACACCGCCCTGCACCGCCGCATCGGCCGCGTTCTGCGCCAGCTCGGTGAGCACCCGATCCCGGTAGCCCGCGGCGACCAGATCGGCCTCACCGGCACTGTCCTCGCGCAACCGCGTCGGCGAATCCCGCCACGCGGCAAGAACTCCGGCCCGCAGCCCCGCGGTACCGAACGGGTCCGCCCCAGCGTTCAGCGCCCCACCGACGATCCGCGCTCCCCGGCGCCCACGACGTGCGTCACACCGGAATCACCCTCGGCAGAAGCAGCATCGGCGACCGAATCCGCCGCGCCCGCGTCGGCACCTCCCGACGAATCAGCCTCGGCGTCATCAGTCTCCACGCTCGAACCCTCCGCCACGGCCGACTCGGATCGGTGCACAGCTCCGACAGCCGAAGACTCCTGCGCCGCACCGCTATCCGACTCGGCAGCCGATTCGACATTCGCCGCAGCGGCGTCGGCCGAGGTATCTACACCGGCGTCGGCGCCATTCGAGGAATCCGCCTCGACATTCCCGGTGGGCGCATCGGCAACCGCTTCAGTCGAAACACCTTCGGCCGCAGCGGAATTGGTTACGGGAGCATCCTGGGGCCGGGCGACGTCCTCGTTGTGAGTATCAGCGACATCGGCCTCGGTGACCGGCTCCGTCGGCGCAGCAGCATCGTCGGCCCGGTCGGCGGCACCGGCTTCGGTGACGACGTCAGCGGCAGTCGACACTCCCGCGTCGGCGGTACCGGTCGCCTCAGCGGCGGCCACGATCGAGGTCGACTCGGCCGCCTCCGTGGTCGGTTCGGCTGCCGCAGGGGAAACCGCTGCGTCCGGGACGGATTCAGGGTTGCTCGACGCCTCGGCCGGGTCGGTGGTCGCCGGTACCGACGCGAGGCCGACGAGCGGTGCGAAAGCGGCGAGGTCGGTGTCGACTTCGGCGGCGATGACCTCTTCCGGGGACTCCGGGAGCTCGCCTTCGGCGCGGGCCTTGCGGGCGGCGGCCGCCGCGTCGACCGCTTCGGCTTCGGCGGTTTCCTGCGGGGTGATGTCGATGTAGTCGACGGCGTGGTCGTCGAAGGCCTCGTAGCGGGGGGAGCCGTTGCCGGCGGGGGCGACGACGTCGGAGTGGGCGCCGCAGCCGTATTCGACGTGGACGACGTGGCCGTCGGCGCCCATCGCGTTGGCGCACACGCCGAAGGTTTCGCGCAGGGCGCCGGCCAGGGGCAGGAAGAAGCCGCACAGGCCGCAGGTGGAGGGGGCGGCCTTGGCCATCTCGGTGTCGGGGCCGTATTCGCTGTACCAGCGCTGGGCGGCTTCGAGGCGCCCCTCGAGGCTGAGCACCTGGGTGCGGCCGAGGCCGACCTCGCGGGCCACCTCGTCGATCACCGGATCGCCGGTGGCGACGTAACCGGGGACCAGACGCGGATCGTCGGCGGGCGGGGCGAGCAGGTCGCCGGGGCCGAGATCGCCGGGGCGCACGCGCTGCTCCCACGGGACGAACTCGGGGGCGATCAGGGCGTCGGGGCCGGGCAACAGGGCCGATTCGCTGACGGTCGCGTGGTCGGCACCGGGCGGCGCGGCCACCACGACGGCCCACTGCCAACCCCGGTAGCCGGGCAGGGTCGCCTCGAACCGGTGGGTAGCCGACGAGTCGTCCTCGGCGGTCACCCCCAGATGGGCTCCGACCCCGTCGGGTTCCAGCTCGACGAGCGCACGAAGTGCGACCTCGGCCGCCTGGGCCAGAACAGGACGCACGCCGGACTCCGAAACAGATACTGCGCTCACGGCATACATTTTGCCGTATGAAGTGCAATCGGAGTTCGTTGGCCGTCGCAGTGCTGGTCAGCGTGCTCGGCGTGAGCTCCTGCGGGGGCCAGGATCAGTCCGGTCCGCCGCGCTGGCGGGTGGAGGTGATCGGCTCGTCACCGCACGATCCGTCGGCGTTCACCCAGGGGCTCGAGGTGGTCGACAAATCGCGCTACGAAGGCACCGGCATGTGGGGCGTGTCGAACGTCCGCGTCACCGACCAGGTCTCGGGTGTGGAGCGGGCGCGCGTCGAGCTGCCCGGCCGGATGTTCGGCGAGGGACTCACCCGGGCGGGCGACATCGTCTGGCAACTGACCTGGCGCGACGGCGTCGCCTTCGCCCGCGACCCGCACACCCTCGCCGAAACCGGCCGCGCCACCTACGAGGGCGAGGGCTGGGGGCTGTGCGCTCAACCGGGCCGCCTCGTCATGAGTGACGGCACCCCGACACTCACTTTCCGCGATCCGCTGACCTTCGCCGAAACCGGGTCGGTGACCCTGCGGGGCATCGACGACCCGAAACCGAACGAACTCGACTGCGCACCCGACGGCACTGTCTACGCCAACAACTTCCCCACCGACGACATCCTGCGCATCGACCCGAACACGGGCCACATCACCGCGGTCATCGACGCGAGCGGCCTGCTCACCGCCACCGAACGGCAGCGCACCGACGTCCTCAACGGCATCGCTCACCTGCCGGGCACCGACCGGTTCCTGCTCACCGGCAAGTACTGGCCGCACCTGTTCGAGGTGCGCTTCGTGCCCCGATGAGCGGGTGTGGCCGACACTGCTCGCCCGCGAGTGAACGCCGAAAGCCCGAGTACGACAGAATTGGGCTGTGACTACTCCCCGCGATCCATCCGGTCCTGACCGTGGTCGCCGGGACGGCAGTGCCTCGGGTGGACCACCCGGTCGGCACCCCGGCTTCGGGCATTACCCGCCCCCGTCCACGCCGCGCAAGGTCTTCCCGCACATCGAGCCACCGACCGCGCCGGTTCGCTCGCGTGGCCGGTTCGGGCGTGATCCCGACCCCGGCGCCACCATGCCGTTGGCGAGCCGGAAACGCAACGGCGCCGGTCCCCCGCGCCCCGACACACCGGCAGGCAGCCACCCACACCCCGACCCAGTCGGCGGGCCGGCAGGAACCCGCCCGCTCCCCCGCGCCGACGAACCCACCCACGAATCGCCCAAACAGCGGGTGCCGCGCAAACTGACGGTCACCCGCGTGGCCGCGATGCGCAGCCGCGAACTCACCGAGCGGGGAATCGCCACCTTCCAGCGTGCGGCCAAGGCCGACGGCGCCGACCAATCGGGGCTGACCGCCCTCACCTACGCCACGATGGCCAACTTCGCGCTCGACGCCGCGATCGCCGTTGCCCTGGCCAACACGTTGTTCTTCGCGAGCGCGACCGCCGAGTCGAAAACCAAGGTGGCGCTGTATCTGCTCATCACCATCGCGCCGTTCGCGGTGATCGCCCCGCTGATCGGGCCGCTGCTCGACCGGCTGCAACGCGGACGCAGGCTGGCGCTGGCCACGACCTTCGGGTTGCGGGCGCTGTTCGCGGTGCTGCTGATCTTCAATATCGACACGTGGGGGCTGTATCCGCTGGCCCTGTGCATGATGGTCGGCTCGAAGTCGTTCGCGGTACTCAAGAGCGCGGTGACGCCGCGCGTGCTGCCACCGGACATCGACCTGGTCCGTACGAATTCGCGGCTGACGGTGTTCGGCCTGGTCGGCGGCACGATCGGGGCGGGTGCGCTGGCCGCGCTCGCCGCGCTCGCCGCCGGCTCGACGGGTGCGCTGGTGTTCGCCACTGGCATCGCGATCGCGGGCGCCTACCTGAGCTTGCGGATCCCGTCGTGGGTGGAGGTCACCGAGGGTGAGGTGCCCGCCACGCTGACCTACCACGGCGCCGACGCGCGCACCGAGGTGCTCGAACCGGGTAAGGAATCGGCTGTGCCCGCCAGGAAACGCAGGCAACCGCTCGGCCGCGCGGTGGTCACCGGACTGTGGGGCAACAGTTCCATCCGGGTGCTCACCGGGTTCCTGACCTTCTACATCGCCTTCGTCGCCAAGGGCTCCGGTGGCAGTCCGACCGAGCAGGCGGCCATGCTCGGTCTCGTCGGGGTGGCGGCCGGTTTCGGCAATTTCGGTGGCAACGCCACCGGCGCGCGATTGCAGCTCGGCAGGCCCGCGCTGGTGGTGCTCGGCTGCACCGCGGCGTGTGTGGCGGTCGCGCTGTTCGCGGTGTTCACCGGCAATCTGTTCGGCGCCGCGGTGGCCGCGCTCGTCGCGTCAGCGGCCAGCGCGCTGGCCAAGGTGTCGCTCGACGCGGCCATCCAGGACGACCTGCCACCCGAGTCGATCGCCTCGGGTTTCGGCCGGTCGGAGACCGTTCTGCAGCTGAGTTGGGTGATCGGCGGGGCGGCCGGTGTGCTGCTGCCGACCGAGTTCTGGAAGGGTTTCGCGGTGATCAGCGTGATCCTGGTTGCCGGGCTCGCGCAGACCTTCGTCAGCTATACCGGGCACACCCTGCTGCCGGGCTTCGGCGGTAACCGCCCACAGCACGCCGAGCAGGAAGTTCCGACCCATCCCCGCGAAACAGGAGACCCGCACTGGTGAGCAAGCCCAACGTCCGCACGATCTTCGCGCTGGTCGCGGTGGGCCTGCTGGCCCTGGCCGCGGTGACCGCAGGCGTGGTGGCCTACGCCGTGTCCAAGGCGCCCAAGCACTATCCCGAACTCACCGTGTTCGCCAACGGCGAGTCCGTCGTCGTCGAGCCGTACGGGTATTGCGAGCTGTCGAACGGGGAGTGCGTCAACGACGAGTCGACCTACTACATCCCGGCCACCTCGGGTAAGCCGGTGCAGGTGTCGTTGCCGACCAGCGTCGCCGAGGCGCCGTGGATCGTCGTCACCGTGTACGAGCGCCCCAACGGCGAGCAGATCGAACGGATCGTGAGCTTCATCGACTACCCGTCGAAGACGCACTTCCTGAGCCTCGACACCCAGCCCGAGCCCGAGTTGCGCCTGGCGGGTTTCGAGGTGCGGCTCCCGATCGTCTACACCGACCCGGCCACCGGCCAGGAGATGTACGACGTGCACGGCCTCTGGCGCGTCGGCACACCGCAGCCCTGAGGGCAAGATCCCCGCTTCCGAACCACCACGACCCGACCTCGAGGAGGGTCCGCCGCGCAGCGGCGGTTCGCGGCCGTCCCGGCGATCAGGCGCCGTTGCGTAGGCGACGAAGGAGCAAGCAACGGTGCCTGATCGTCGGGACCGCAGGGGCCGCCGACTCGAGCGCGCCAGCGCTCCAATATTTCAGCTCTTGCCGACCTCTTTGTTGTAGGCCTCGGTGATGTCGGCCGAGATACGGCCGCGCGCGGAGACCTTGTGACCCTTACGACGGGCCCATTCACGAATTGCGGCGCTCTGCTCGCGGTCCATGGAAACGCGGCTCTTGCCCTGCGGTGCCGGCGTACCGGCGGCCTTGGTCCGGCGACGGCCACTCACGCGACGCGCGTTGGCGACCCACTCGTCCAGGCCTTCGCGCAGGCGCGCCGCATTTGCCTCCGACAGATCGATCTCGTACGACACCCCATCGATAGCGAACTCGATGGTTTCGTCCGCGATGGACTCACCGTCGACATCGTCGATCAGGCTAACGGTGACCTTCTTTGCCATGAGATGAACGTCCTCTCGAAATCGTCAAGCCTGCCTCCAGGCCGAATACCCGAGGCAAGAATACCCCGAAATGCGAAATTTCCAACACGAGGCCTTCGCCCCGCGAATTCACAGGTCAGCGACTACTCGGGCGCACAATGGGGAACAGGATCGTTTCCCGGATTCCCAAACCCGTGAGTGCCATCAACAAGCGATCGATTCCCATACCCGTTCCGGTGGTCGGCGGCATGCCGTGTTCCATCGCGGTGAGGAAGTCTTCGTCGAGCACCATCGCCTCGTCATCGCCCGCCGCGCCGAGGCGCGCCTGGTCGACGAACCGTTCCCGCTGGATGACGGGATCGACCAACTCCGAATAGCCCGTGGCCAACTCGAAGCCGCGAACATAGAGGTCCCACTTCTCCGTAACGCCCGCCTTGCTGCGATGCTGACGGGTCAGCGGTGAGGTCTCCACGGGGAAGTCGCGAACGAAAGTCGGCGCGTAGAGCTTGTCGCCATAGACGTGTTCCCAGAGTTCTTCGACCAGTTTCCCGTGGCCGTAGCCCTTGCCTGACGGAATTTCCAGACCGACCCGTTCGGCGAGTGCCAGCAATTCCTCGACAGTCGTTTCCGGAGTGACCTCCACACCGATCGACTCCGACAGCGACGGATACATCTCGACCGTCGTCCACTCGCCACTCAGATCATATTCAGTACCGTCGGCAAGAGTCACCACGAGGGTGCCGAATGCCTCTTGTGCGACTTCCTGGACCAATTCCCGGATCATCGTCGCCGAGTCGTCGTAGGTGCCGTAGGCCTCATAGGTTTCCAGCATCGCGAACTCGGGCGAATGGGTGGAGTCGGCGCCTTCGTTGCGGAAGTTCCGGTTGATCTCGAAGACCTTCTCCAGGCCGCCGACCACGCAGCGCTTGAGGAACAGTTCCGGCGCGATACGCAGGAACAGGTCCATGTCGAGGGCATTGGAATGGGTGACGAACGGGCGCGCGGCGGCACCGCCGTGGATGGTCTGCAGCATCGGGGTCTCGACCTCGAGGAAGCCGCGGCGCTCGAGCGCCGTACGCAGCGCGCGGACCACGTTCACGCGGGTCCGGGCCATTTCCCTGGCCTCGGGGCGCACGATCAGGTCGACGTAGCGCTGACGGACGCGCGATTCCTCGTTCATTTCCTTGTGGGCCACCGGCAGCGGGCGAAGCGACTTGGCCGCCATCGACCACGAGTCGGCCATCACGCTCAATTCACCCGTGCGCGAGGAGATGACCTCACCGTGCACGAACACGAAATCGCCGAGGTCGACATCGGACTTCCAGGCGGCGAGCGCGTCGGCGCCCACACCATTGAGGCTGATCATCGCCTGCAGTTTGGTTCCGTCGCCCTCCTGCAGGGTGGCGAAGCACAACTTGCCGGTATTGCGGACGAAAATGACGCGGCCGGCGACACCGACCTGCAGACCGGTTCGGGTATCGGGTTCGAGATCCGGGTAGGCGGAACGGATTTCGGCCAGCGTGTGCGTGCGCGGCACGACCACCGGATAGGCGTCACCACCGCCGGCGAGCAGCCGTTCACGCTTGTCCCGGCGAATCCGCATCTGCTCGGGGACATCGCTGTCCACGGCGGAACTGACGGCGCGGCCGGTCTCGGCGGAGTTAGGGGTGCTCACATTCGATAACAGTAGCGTGCACCGGAAAGGACGAGTGCGCCGCCCGTTACAACGAAGCCAGCGACTCCACTTCCCGGGCGAAGTGCGGCACCCCGACGCCCACGGTGAGCATGCCCGCCGACTTCAGCGCCTGATAACCGCCGATCAGATCGGTCGCGCGGTGCAATCCGAGTTCCTGAAGCGAGGCCGCGGCCAAACTGGACGTATAGCCCTCCGAGCAGAAAATGATCCACTCCACATCGTGGTCGCGCGCGAGCGACAACCGCGCCGACGACGTGGGATCCAGCCGCCATTCCAGCACATTGCGCTCGATCACCAGCGCGCCCGGCAGAGCACCCTCCCGAACGCGCTGCGCGGCCGGGCGGACGTCGACCAGAATGGCGCCTCGGGCCAGTGCGGCGGGGACGTCGTAGACATACAGCCTGCGCAGCTTGGCGCGCGCGTTGTCGAGCATCTGGTCAATCGACAAACGGCTCATCACAGATCACCTTCGGGCTGGTCGGTGAGGACGGTTTGGGTGCGTCGCAGGGTGCCGTGGCCGGTCACCTCGTAATAAGACATGGCGGTCAGCGGCGGCGAATACGCGTGCACGCTGAGGGTGGGATCGAGCGGGCCCGCCGTCACGTCGGCGGCGCGGACCACATCGTGGACCCAGCCGATCGGAAACGATGCCTGATCGCCCGCGGCGAGGGTGCGTTCGCGTAACTCGGTGCCATTCCAGCGAAATTCCGACAGCGCGCCGCTGAGCACGGTGAGCGCGCCGAGCGAACCGGCGTGGTCGTGCAATTCGGTGGATTTCCCCGGGGTCCAGCTGATGAGCCAGACATCGACCTCGTCGTCGGCGATCAGGCGGGTGGCCCAGCGCTGCTCGGTCGGCCAGAGGCCGTCGGCGGGCAGCAGATGGTCATAGCGGCCTGCCAGGACGTCTTCGGCGCCCTCGTCGGTGAGTCGCAGCAAATCGGCGGGGCGCAGCCGGGTGGGCAGGGCCGAGGCGACCGCGCGGTCCAGCGGCGGAGTCGCGGAGTATTCGTCGCGGGCCGAGGAAAGGGAAAGAACGGAAGAACGCATGAGCGCATCTCCAGGAGGTGAGAATCGGTCGAGGGAAAACGTCAGCCTCGAACGGTCGAGGCAGGTCAGCCTCGACAACACTCCTGGGTGCTCACACGGAAAGACACGGGAGCGAGCTTAGCAGGCTCCCGCGTGGACGGGCCAATGACCTGAATCACTTCTTGTTGCGCTCGTAGACGTGGCGCAGCCCGGTGAGGGTGAGATGCGGTTCGTGCTGGTCGATCGTTTCCGATTCCGGCACGATCAGCGGCGCGCCCGTCCCGGTGGCGACCACGGTGACATCGGTGCCGGCGAACGCGTCGAATTCGTCGCGAATGCGGTCGATCAATCCGTCGACCAGACCGGCGAAACCGAAAACCGCACCGGATTGAATGCACTCCATCGTGTTCTTGCCGAGCACCGAGCGCGGCCTGGCCAGTTCGACGCGACGCAACGCACTGCGTTCGACCAGTGCCTCCGTCGACACCTCGACACCCGGCGCGATCACGCCACCGAGGAACTCGCCCTTGGCCGAGACCAGATCGACACAGGTGGCGGTGCCGAAGTCGACGACGATCGCCGGACCGCCGAACCGGCGGAACGCGGCGAGGCAGTTGACGATACGGTCGGCGCCGACCTCCTTGGGATTGTCGACCAGCAGTGGAATGCCGGTCCGCACACCGGGTTCCACGACCACATTCGGCACATGCGACCAATAGCGGGCGAGCATGATGCGCAGTTCCCGCAGCACCGGCGGCACCGTCGACAACGCCGAGACACCGACCACCTGGTCGAGCTCGGCACCGACCAGACCGCGCACCTGCATCGCGAACTCGTCGGCGGTGAGCAGCGGATTCGTGTGAATGCGCCAGTGCCGCACCAGCTTCGAGTGCTCGCCGAGACCGGAGAACAAACCGAGTTCGATAGCGGTGTTGCGGACGTCGATCGTCAGCAGCATGTCCGACCCCCCGCCGCGATCAGGCGATCGACAGGGAACGCGGCGAGGTGAGCCCGGAACCCTCGGGCGCGTGCGCGGGATCGGCGCCGAGCTCGACGGGCCGGTTGCGGTCGTCGACGAAGACCACCTTCGGCGCGTACTCGCGCAGCTCGGCCTCGTCGAGCTGGCCATAGGCGATGAGGATGACCAGGTCGCCGGGGTGCACGAGATGTGCTGCGGCGCCGTTGATCCCGATCACACCCGAACCGCGTTCGCCCGCGATCACATAGGTTTCGAGGCGGGCGCCGTTGTCGATGTCGACGATGCACACCTGCTCACCCTCGAGCAGGCCCGCGGCGTCGAGCAGGTCCTGGTCGACGGTCACCGAACCCACGTAGTGCAGGTCGGCGTGGGTCACGGTGGCACGGTGGATCTTCGAGGTCATCATGGTGCGCAGCATCGGCTTCGCCTTTCTCAGTACGCCTGCGGTGCAGGCAGGGAGTTCGCGTCGGGGTGCCCGTCGATCTGGGCGCCGAGAACAAGGGGTGCGTTGTCGATCAGGCGGGTGCTGCCGACCTTGGCGGCGACGAGCAGGCGGGCGTTGCCCGATTCCGGGGCGGGGCCGAGGAGCGAGTCGCGCAGTTCGAGGTAGTCGACCTCGACACCGTCGGCCGAGTCGAGGACGGCGCGGGCGGCGGCGAGGACACCCTCGGGGCCGAGACCCGCGGCGTGCCTGCCCGCGGCCAGTGCGGCCGACAGGGCAAGCGCCGATTCCCGTTGCGCCGCATCGAGATAGCGGTTGCGCGAGGACAGGGCGAGACCGTCGGGTTCGCGGACCGTCGGGTAGGCGACGATCTTCGCGTCGAAGTTCAGGTCGCGGACCATCTGGCGGATCAAGGTGAGCTGCTGGTAGTCCTTCTCCCCGAAGTACGCCTCCGAGGCGTGGGTGAGCTGCAGCAGTTTCGCGACGACGGTGAGCATGCCCGCGAAATGCGTCGGCCTGCTGCCGCCTTCGAGCTCGGCGCCGAGCGGGCCCGGCTGCACGGTGGTGCGCGGGCCGTCGGGGTACATCTCGTTGGCCGACGGCGCGAACACCAGATCGACGCCCTCGGCCGCGAGCAGTGCGAGGTCGGCGTCGAGCGTGCGCGGGTAGGCGTCGAGATCCTCGCCCGCACCGAATTGCAGCGGGTTGACGAAGATCGACACGATCACGATCTGATTGGTCAGCCGCGCCTGCCGAACCAGCTGCAGGTGGCCCTCGTGCAGGGCGCCCATGGTCGGCACGAAACCGATGCTGCGGCCCGCGCCGCGCAACGCCTTGGCCACCGTGGACAGCACCTCGGGGCTGTGGTGCACGGTGAGCGCGCCGGGCTTGAACGCGCCGGTCGCCCGCGCGCCGCCCTGGTGGTGATGCACTTCTCGGGGTTCCATCAGTGGCCTTTCTCGGCGAGCAGCTCGAGCAGAGCGGGATTGGTCCTGGCGAGTTCGGCCGTGCGCAACGACATGGCGCGATACGACGCGGCCAGCCGTTCGTCGAACGACTCGACGGCATTCAGGTGTGCGGCGACCGCGTCCACGTCGCCCCGGGCGACCGGGCCGGTGAGCGCGGCCTGACCACGGCGCAGCGCGTTGTCGAGGGCGGCGGAGACCAGCGGACCGATGAGGCGTTCGGGCAGGCCCCCCGGCTGCTCGTCGACCACCGGCTGACCGAGCAGGCCCGGACCCGACATCGCTTCGCGCAGTGCCGAAACCGCGTCGACGATGAGCGTGACCAGGTGATTGCTGCCGTGCGCGAGGGCCGCGTGATACAGCGTGCGCTGGTCCTCCTCGATCCGCACCGGCTCGCCGCCCATCTCGATCACCAGCGCCTGGGCGATGGCGTAACCGACCTCGTCGGCGGCGGTGATACCGAAACAGGCATTGGCGAGGCGGGCGATGTCCTCGTCGTGACCGGTGAAGGTCATCGCCGGATGAATCGCCAGGCCCAAGGCGCCCTGTTCGGTGAGCGGGGCGAGCACACCGACACCGTTGGCACCGGAGGTATGCGCGACGATCGTGCCCGGCCGGACCACACCGGCCGAGGCCAGACCACGAACCAACCCGGTCAGCTCGGCATCGGGCACCGCGAGCAGCAACAACTCGCTGCGCTGGGCCACCTGCTCCACCGGCAGGATCCGCGAATCGGGCAGCCGGGTGCGCGCCCGGTGCACGGAGGCATCGGAAATCGCGGCGACACCGAACACCACATGCCCGGCTCGCTCGAGCGCCACACCGAGCGCCGAACCCACCCGTCCCGCCGAGACGATTCCCACCGTCAGCCGTGCGGGCGCTGGATCGACACCTGAGTCAGCGCCATCAGAATCGACACTTCTCGAGGTCAACATTGTCCTCTCGATTGCGTTCCAGTCCCGCTGTGCGGGTACCAGACGTACGGGTCGAGAATAACGGCCCCTACGCCCACCTCGCCACGCCCCCTGCCGTGATCTAGCCCACCGGCTCACCCGGCTCCCCGGAAAATCAGATCGGCTCAGGTACGACGCGGCTTACGTAGGCGAGCGCGATCACCTACTCCGGCGCGCACATGGGTAACTCACCGGGTACGGGCTCAGGCGACCACGTATTTCGTCTGGCCGCCGACGCGTATCCGCACGCGCCTGAGTCTGGCCTGAATTCCCGGGGAGGCGGTCAGGAGCGGGTGGACTCGGACTGGAGGTTGGCCATGATGTCGGCTACCGAGAGGCGGGTGCCTTCGGATTCGGCGCGACGGCGGCGACGGGAGCTGGTGCCGACGGTGGGGGTGGCCGGTGTGGGTTCGGGGGCCGGGGCCGGGCCGGAGTTCGGGGGGGCTTCGAAGCCGGATTCGGTGGTGGTGGCCGTGACGGGCTGTTCGGTCGCGGGCTCGGGGGTGAGTGAGCCGGTGGGTGCCGGGGTGGCCGACGGGGCGGTGGACGGGGTCGACGACGGGTCCGCGCCGTTCGGCGACGTGGGGGTCGAGGGCTCGGGGTCGAGGAGGCGGCCGTCGTTGTCGACCTTGCGGGTGTGGGGGGCCGACAGGCGCGGGGGCGGGGTTTTGGCCGACGACGACTTGGCCGGTTCGGGCTCGGGGGCCGGCTGCTGGGACTCGGCGTATTCGTCGAGCTGCACGGCCGAGGTCTCGGCGGTGACGGGGTCGTCGTAGGGGTCGGCGAAATTGGCCGAGACCGGCTGCATGAAAACCGGCTTCAGGGCGCTGGGCGGTTGCTGCCAGGGGCCGAACCACGCGGCGGCGGCAGCCTCGTGGCTATCGTCGATCTCGGGCTCCGCCTCGTCGAAGGCGTCGAAATCGCCGTGGGCCGATCCGCCGCTCGGCAGGGCGTCGATACGGACCGCGTCGGCCTGCAGGGCAGGCTGATCCTCGGGCAGAGCGCCCTCGAACAGCACCTGCAGGTTCTGGCGAAGCAGCGTGAGCTCCGCGCGCAGGGCCGCGATCTCCGAGGCGTCGGCGCCCACTTCGGCGCGCACCCGGGCCTCGACACCCATCTCGTATTCGCGGCGGGCGTTGATCTCCCGCTCGAGCTGCAGCTCGTACACCGTCTGCAGATCGCGCACCTTGGCCTTGTCGACGGCCGCGTCCTTGCGATAACGCGTGGCCGCGAGGGCACCGATCACGGCCGCCCACAGCGCCGCTACCAGGCCGATCCGAACGAATTGCACATTGTCGCTGAAGACGAGGAAAACGCTGGCTGTCAGGCCGAGGAGAAGAAGGGCGCCGATGAAGAGCTTTCCCGCGTCGTCCCGCCGTCGACGGGGCGTGGTGCTACGGGAGGGTGAAACCATGGTGGCCAGGGTAGCCGGAAACAGCTGGTCGGCACACCGACAACGGGGGTGATTCCATTCGCAAGTTGCTAGGTGGTTGCCGGTTCGTCCGGCGGCTCGTCGGGCGCGCGGCAGCAGTATTCGAGCCACAAAGCCGCGGCAACCAGGGCCGAACCGGCGAGCAGACCGACCACCGCGCCCGGTGAATCCGCCGCCGCCGCCGTCACCGTGCCGCTCTGTGGGAAGACCCACAGCAGGAAGCCGAGCCACACTCCCGCCGCCAGCGAACCGACCTGCAACGACGCCTTGGCCAGCGCGGCCGCCCGCGCCACATTGATCGGATGCAGTTCACCCGGTCCGTCGCCGATGCGCTGCTCGGCGATCCGGTTCTTGACGACGAACCCGAGCGCCGCCTCGATCCCGGCCACCGGCAGCAGCGAGGCTCCGGCCGGCACCGAGATGGACGGGAAGGTCGAATAGGCGAAGCGGGTCGCGGTCCAGGCGATGGCCGCGGCCAGCACGACATTCAGGGCGAGGTCGAGCAGCCGGGTCGGTTTCAGCACGGGCGGGCGCCTTCGCGCAGGACCAGGTCGGTGCGGATCACACCCGCGCGCTCGGCGGGATCGACGGCGGCGAGCAGGTCGGCGACGGGCACCTCGGCGCCGTCGACGTAGAGCCGAGCGTCGGGCTCGACGTCCAGCCACGGAACCAGCACGAACGCCCGGTGGTGCGCCTCGGGGTGGGGCAGGATCAGCGTCGGATCGCTGTCGCGCACAACGGTTTCGCCGCCGTCGACGCACTGCACGATGTCGACGTCGAGCGTCCGGGCGCCCCAGCGCACCTCACGCACCCGGCCCGCCGCCTGCTCGAGCCGCTGCCCGAAACGCAACCAGTCGTAGTCGTCGAAGAACGGGTCCTCGGCCACCACAACGGCATTCAGGTAGTCGTCCTGCTCCACCCCGCCCCACGGTGCCGTGGTGTACACCGGTGACACCGCGCGGGTGCGCTCCCCCAGCGCGTCGAGCACGCTGCGCAGATTGGCGAGCCGGTCGCCAAGATTGGCGCCGATCGAGAGCACCGCACGGGTCATCGGCGCGGCTCCGGCACCGCGGTGCGGTAGCGGGTGGCCACCACGCGCACATCGGTGAACGTGTGCGGGATCGGAGCCGACGGCTTGTGCAGCACCGCTTCGACCGCTTCGATCCGCGGGTCGGTCATCACGTCGTCGGCGATCTCGGAGACGACCGTTTCGATGAGATCGCGCGGCGGACCCGCGACGATGCGCACGGCGCGTTCGGCGAGGGCGCCGTAGTCGACGGTGTCGGCCAGATCGTCGGAGGCCGCGGCGGCCGCGAAATCGACCCACACGGTAAGGTCGACGACGAACTCCTGACCATCGCGGCGCTCGAAATCGAACACGCCGTGCCTGCCGAACACGCTGAGCCCGCGCAGTTCTATGCGCGAGGACGCGGGCCGGTCGGCGGGCGGGGGCAGCAGCGGTGAGTTCATCGGGCGGCTCCTCGGACGGCGGTGGCGCGCTGCCACGCATCGACAACGGTGACGGCGTCCAGCGAAGCGCGTACGTCGTGGACGCGCACGCCCCAGGCGCCGTGGGTCGCGGCGAGCGCCGACACGGTCGCGGTGGCGACCTCGCGTCCGTCGGGCGGTCGCGGGCCGGATTCGTCGGCGAGCAGGGCGCCGAGGAAACGTTTGCGGGACGCGCCGATCAGGATGGGCAGACCGTCGGCGACCAGCTCCGGTAGGGCACCGAGCAGGGCCCAGTTGTGGTCGGCGTTCTTGGCGAAACCCAGGCCGGGATCGAGGATCAGCCGGTCGGCGGCGATGCCCGCGGCCACGGCCAGGTCCACCTGGGCGCGCAGTTCGGCGCGCACCTCGGCGACCACGTCGTCGTAGTGGTCGGCCGGGCCGGTGTGGCGGTAGTCGGCGCCCGCACGCCAGTGCATGAGGATCCACGGCACGCCCGCGTCGGCGACCACCCGGACCATGTCCGGGTCGGCTCGCCCGCCGGACACGTCGTTGACGACGGCGACACCGGCGGCCAGCGCCGCCTCGGCCACCTCGGCGCGCATGGTGTCGACGCTGGTCGGCACACCCGCCGCGACCAAGCCGCGGATCACCGGCGCCACCCGCGCGGCCTCGGTCGCCGGGTCGACGCGGTCCGCGCCGGGCCGGGTGGACTCACCACCCACATCCACGATGTCGGCGCCCGCCTCGTACAGGGCGACACCGTGCGCGATCGCGAGTTCGGGATCGAGATAGCGACCGCCGTCGGAGAACGAATCGGCGGTCACGTTCACCACGCCCATGACCACACATGAGCGGCCGCCCCGCGCGGTCACGAGGGGCTGGTTCATTTGCGCAGGATCAGGTCCAGCGCCTCGGATCGCGAGGCGGCATTGGTCTGTAGGAGGCCACGCACCGCCGAGGTGGTGGTGCTCGCGCCGGGCTTGCGGATACCGCGCATCGCCATGCACAGGTGTTCGGCCTCGATCACCACGATCGCGCCGCGCGGGTCGAGCCTGCGCATCACCGCGTCGGCGACCTGGCTGGTGAGGCGTTCCTGCACCTGGGGGCGCTTGGCGTAGAGGTCGACCACGCGCGCCAGCTTCGACAGGCCCGTCACCCGGCCGTGCGGGCCGGGGATGTAGCCGACGTGCGCGACGCCGTGGAACGACACCAGGTGATGCTCACAGGTGGAGAACATGGGGATGTCACGCACGAGCACGAGTTCCTGGTGGCCCTCGTCGAAGGTGGTGGCCAGCACCTCGTCGGGCTCGGTGTAGAGCCCGGCGAACATCTCGCGGTAGGCGCGCGCCACGCGGGCCGGGGTGTCGAGCAGGCCGGGGCGGTCGGGATCTTCGCCGACCGCGAGCAGCAGTTCGCGCACCGCGTTCTCGGCGCGCTGCTGGTCGAACGGGCGGCCCGTCGCCAGCGCCGTCAGCTCGGCCGGGCTCGTCTCGCCGAGCTCACCGGCCGGGTCGAACCCCGAACCGTTCCCGGCCGGCTCAGCGACTTTCCTATTGGCCGACAACTTCTCCACACCTCCGGGGCATAACGCTGCCGGGCCGATCCGGCAGTGGTCGGGCCGCCAGAGCCGGAAAGTCCCGGCTCGAACGGCAACCAGAGCCGAATCGATCCGGCTCGAACATCCCAGCGTAGTTGGCGCGTGGCCGACGGCGGCAGCTCGGCCCGGTGTCGATGGTTCGCGTCCACGACACGTGCCCTCGAAGGGCGATGCCCGTGTATCCGATCGGCGACGCGCCGTACGCACGAGCCGCGAAACCCGCGTGCCCGATCAGGGCGCCGCCCGGTGTTGTTCCAGGCGGCGCACCGACCGGGCGGGCGCGACGGAGATCCGTCAACGGCCGTTCGGGCCGTTCCATTCGTTGGTGTCCGGGTCCGCGTCGCGCGCAGGTGGCTGCTGCGGCGGTGCGGTCGGCTGCTCGCCCCACGGCTGGAACTCGCTGCCGTGGCGCGGCTGGTGCTGGGGGGCCTGCTGCTGGGGCGGCTGTGACCAGCCACCCTGGCCCTGCGGCTGCTGCTGTTCCTCGCGCGGCGGCCAGCCGGGCGCCGACCAACCGGCCGGGGCGCCGTAGTCCGGACGCGAACCGTGCGTACCCGTCGGACGCGGGAACGCCTGGGTCGGCGCGTTGGGCAGCGGGTATCCGGCGGCGGGCGGGGCGGGCTGACCGTAAGGCTGCTGGCCCGGGTAGCCGTTGGGCTGCTGCGGCGGGGCGCCGTTGGGCACCGGAACCGGGGCAGGCTGCACCGGCGGCCAGGGCTCACCACGCTCGAGAGCCAGCTCACCCGGAGTCTTCACCGGCGGCTTGTCCGAGGGCAGGCGCTCACCGAAATCGTTGAACGCGGTGATGCGTGGACGCTTCTCGACACCGGCGAGGACCTCCTCGAGGTCCTTGCGGTGCAGGGTTTCGCGTTCCAGCAGGGCCGTGGCCAGCGCGTCGAGCTGCTCGCGGTACTCGCTCAGGATCGACCACGCCTCGGTGTGCGCGGCCTCGATCAGGTTGCGCACCTCCTCGTCGATCTCGCGGGCCACCTCGTGCGAGTAGTCGGCCTGCACGCCCATCGAGCGGCCGAGGAACGGGTCGCCCTGCTCCTGGCCGTAGCGCACCGCACCGAGGCGGGCGCTCATGCCGTACTCGGTGACCATGCCGCGCGCGATCTTGGTCGCCTGGTCGATGTCCGACGACGCGCCGGTCGTGGGCTCGTGGAACACCAGTTCCTCGGCCGCGCGGCCACCCATCGCGAAGACCAGTCGCGAGATCATCTCCGAGCGGGTCATCAGACCCTTGTCGTCCTCGGGCACCGTCATGGCGTGGCCGCCGGTGCGGCCGCGCGCCAGGATGGTGACCTTGTAGACCGGCTCGATATCGGGCATCGCCCACGCGGCGAGCGTGTGCCCGCCCTCGTGGTAGGCGGTGATCTTCTTCTCGTGCTCGCTGATGATGCGGCTCTTGCGACGCGGACCACCGATCACGCGGTCGACCGACTCCTCGAGCGATTCGCCGGTGATGACCGACCCGTTCTCGCGGGCGGTGAGCAGCGCGGCCTCGTTGATGACGTTGGCCAGATCGGCGCCCGACATACCGACGGTGCGCTTGGCCAGACCCTCGAGGTCGGCGTCCTGCGCGATCGGCTTGCCCGCCGAGTGCACCCGAAGGATCGCGCGACGACCGGCCAGGTCGGGGTTGCCGACCGGGATCTGCCGGTCGAAACGACCGGGGCGAAGCAGCGCGGGATCGAGGATGTCGGGGCGGTTGGTCGCCGCGATCAGAATGATGTTGGACCGGTCGCCGAAGCCGTCCATCTCGACCAGCAACTGGTTGAGGGTCTGCTCACGTTCGTCGTGACCGCCGCCGAGGCCCGCGCCGCGCTGGCGGCCGACCGCGTCGATCTCGTCGACGAAGATGATGCAGGGACTGTTCTGCTTGGCCTGCTCGAACAGGTCACGCACCCTCGAGGCACCGACACCGACGAACATCTCGACGAAGTCCGAACCGGAGATGGTGAAGAACGGCACCCCGGCCTCACCCGCGACCGCGCGGGCCAGCAGCGTCTTACCGGTGCCGGGCGGACCGTAGAGCAGGACGCCCTTCGGGATCTTCGCGCCGAGCGCCTGGTAGCGGGCCGGATTCTGCAGGAAGTCCTTGATCTCGTACAGCTCTTCGACGGCCTCGTCGGCACCGGCCACGTCCTTGAACGTGGTCTTGGGCATGTCCTTGGACAGCAGCTTGGCCTTGGACTTACCGAAGCCCATCATGCCGCCGCGACCACCGCCCTGCATGCGCGACATCACGAAGATGAACAGGCCGACCAGCAGCACCATCGGCACGATGAACAGCAGCAGCTGCGACAGCCAGCTCTCCTGCTTGACCACCGTGTCGTAGGGCGCGCCCGACTTCTGGACCGCGTCGAGGATCTTGGCGGAGGTCTCGCCGCCGCCGGGGTACTTGGCGACGATCTTGGCGTTGCCCTTGGTCGCGTCGTTGCCGTTGTTCAGTTCGACGCGGAGCTGCTGCTCCTTGTCATCGATCTGGACGTTCTTGACGTTTTCCTTGTTCTCCAGCTGACTGAGCGCCACGGAGGTGTCGACACTCTCCCAGCCGCGCGTGTCATCGCCGAGATAGCTGAACAGCCAGATCATGAGCATGATGCCCGAGATGATCGCCAAGGTGCGAAACACTGTCTTGCGGTTCATAGAGCGTCGGCCGGACGGCCCAGTCCTTTCCGGTTATTTCTCCGGGGTGTGCCTAGCGAAGCTGTCGAGATCGGCGGGATTCGGATGCGGACATGCCACGTTACCGCGTACGGTCTAGTCGATACATCGCGCAGTTCGGCTGCTGGTGCAGCTGCACTGGTAAACGGCCGGGGAACGGGAGAGGTTCCCGAGTACCCCGTCCGGGTTGTTGCAAGTGGCCACAATCATGTCATGCCCGTCTTATCGTGGGCGAGGACACAACTACAGCGCAGGGGGTACGGACATCGTCGAGCTACGAACACCCACAGCGATTCTGCGCCACGGCGACGGGCGGCTCACCGTCCTGCGGCCGGGTACCGACGGCGAACGGGTACTCGACGTTCCCATCGCCGACCTGCTCAAAGTCCGGCTGAACCGCCGCGCCGACGACGCGGTGGTGATCGAGATCTACCTGCGTTATCCCACCGCCGTACTCACCGGTGTGCCCGCCGACCGCACTCCGCTGCCGGTGCTGATCGCCGAACACGACGTGCCGACCGCACTCGGCATCGTCGACCGGATCAACGACCAGATCATGGCCACCCAGCGCATCGATATCGCCGCGCCCGATCTCACCCCGCCCGCTCCCGAGTGGGGCAAGTCCGGGCCGGCCCGCGCCGATGTGGACCGCGCCGTGCGCCGGATGGCGCCGCGCAAGGACGCCCGCTCGGCGATCAACGCGCTGCACCGGTACGTCACCTCCGACGAATACGTGCTCGAGACCGCGATCGCCATCGCCTCGCCGCCCGCGGGTTCGGGCGCCGGGCTGCTCGCGGCGACGACCGACCGGTTGCTGTTCGTCGGCATCGGCGGCGATCGTTATGCCCACGAACTGCCCGTTCCCGCGATTCTGGGCGCCAGGACCGTCGAGAGTCATGCGGCGCCCGGTGAGGTCGACACCAGGCACGGCGGCTCGGGGATGGACGTCAGCGACGGCAATCGCACCCTGCATTTCGCGGGTGTCGATCGGGCCGACATCGAACGCGTGACCTGCGCGGTGAACTTCGCCGTGCGCAGACAGGCGGCCGACGGCGCGCCGGGGCCCGCCGATCCCGGCGTCACCCAGCTCTACAGCGAATGGGAGCTGCTGGTGGAGCGGCATTCGCTCGGCATGGTCGACGACACCCAGTTCCAGCGCTACGGCCGCGGGATCTTACGCAGCCTGTAGGCCGGTCAACTGGGTTCTTCGGCCGGCGCCTCGGTCTTGGGTTCGGACTCGTTGAGTTCGATGCGCCGCCAGGGGCTGGTCGGGCGGGTCCACAGCCGCAGCAGTTCCATCCGCCGGTCGACGCCGCCGTTCTTGAGTTCGGCCAGATCCTCGGTGGCCTGCCAGTAGGTCCAGCCCGCTAGATAGGCGTCGCCGAACTGGCGCCAGTTGCGGTAGCGGCGCTGGGCGGGCGGCAACGCGCGCATGACGTATTCCCACGCCACATCGGCCTCGAGGTACCCGGCCGTGAACGCCATTCGTGCCACCGCGACCACGCGCGCCAGATCCCAGGCGTGGATGTCGTTGGGCAGGGGGCGGGCCAGGTGCTCGGTGAAACCGATCTTGATGGCCTGGGCCCAGATGTCGTAGTCGCGGACCAGCGCCTCCGGGTTGTCCATCCCGCGGAACGAACCGACCTGGCGCAGGAAGGCGCGGTGCCGGTCGGCGCGTTCGCCGAAACGGTCGCGTTCACTGGCATTGACGGACGCCATCACCAGCGGATGCACCAGCGCGTACAGGGGCGCGTGCATGCCTTCGAGAAGCTGTTCCATCGAGGCGCGCGCCTCGTTGCCGTCGGTGATTCCCCATGCGCCGGTGAGCGTGTCGATGGCGAGTTCACGCCGGTCACCGAGGGGGTGCTCGCGTTCGGGACCGAGCAGCATGGCGTCGTGGAAGGCGTCCCAGCGGGTCGAATAGAAGGCACCCAGTGCCAGGGCGCGCAGCTCGTCGTCGCTGACGCCCGCCCCCGACCAGTGGTCTTCCTCGCGCTCGTCGAGTTCCGGGTAGGGAAAGGTGGTCAGCGCTGGTACTCCCCGAGCAGGCATGCGGCCGAGTCTAGTGTCTTCTTGTCCTGCAGTGATGTGCCCCACAGGTCTATTGTTCTGTCATGTGTAGAAATATCACCGTCTTGCGTGGTCTGGAGCCTGCCGCCACCGAGCAGGAGATCTACGCTGCCGCCTTGCAATATGTGCGCAAAGTCGGCGGCATCTCCGGGCTGAGCAGCACCACCAAACCCGCGGTCGACAAGGCCGTCGCCGCCATCGCCGCGGCCACGACCACCCTGCTCGCCGAACTCCCCGACCGCCGCGTGCCGCCGCCGACGGAACCACCGTTGCGCCGGATCGCGGCACGCGATGCCGAGGTGTCCGAGACCGGGTAGACCTGAGGACGATTCGCGCGCACCGGGGAACCGGTGCGCGGATAACCCGTGACGTACGGGCCGGACCGTGCCAGGCTGGTTGTGATTCACACAACGCAGTGGGGAGCACGACCGTGACACAGACCGACCAGGTGATCGACGTCCGCAATCCGGCAACGGGCGAATCCGTGGGAACGGTGCCCGTCACCGACCCGGACGACGTCGCGGCCGCCGTCCGCGAACTGCGCCTCTACCAGCCCGAATGGGAGGCCATCGGGCCCAGCGGGCGCAAGGAGTGGCTGCTGAAGCTGCAGGACTGGTTGATCGACAACACCGAACACCTGGCCGACGTGCTGCAGTCCGAGACCGCCAAACCGCGCGTGGACGCACTGATCGATCCGGCCTTCGCGGTCGATCTGGCCGGTTATTACGCCCGCCGGGCCGCCAAGTTCCTCGGCGACGATCATCCGTCGCCGCACAGCCCGCTGGCCAGGGTCAAGGCCCTTACCGTCACCTATCGGCCGTACCAGGTGGTCGGTGTCATCACGCCGTGGAACTTCCCGCTCGCGATGCCCGCGATCGACGTGTTCCCGGCGCTGGCCGCCGGTGCCGCCGTGATTCTCAAGCCGTCGGAGGTGACGCCGCTGTCCGCGGTCGAGCTGGCGCGCGGCTGGGCCGAGATCGGCGCGCCGCCGGTGTTCAAGGTGGTGACCGGCGCGGGCTCGACCGGAGCGGCCGTGGTCGACAACGCCGACTACATCCAGTTCACCGGTTCCACCGCGACCGGCCGCAAGATCGCGCAGGCCTGCGCCGACCGGATGGTGCCCTACAGCCTCGAGCTCGGCGGCAAGGACCCGGCGATCGTCCTGGCCGACGCCGACCTGGACCGCGCGGCACACGGCATCGCCTTCGGCGGCATGTTCAACGCCGGTCAGGTGTGCATTTCGGTGGAGCGGGTGTATGTCGAGGCACCGGTATACGACGAATTCGTCGAGAAGCTGACGGCTGCCGTCGCGGCGCTGCGCCAAGGCGCCGACGACCGTGAGTCCCGCAACGACGTCGGTGCGCTGGCCAACGAGAACCAGCTGCGCATCGTGGAACGTCACGTGAACGAGGCCGTCGCGGCGGGCGCACGGGTGACCACCGGCGGTAAACCGACCGGCGTCGGCACCTTCTTCGAGCCGACAGTGCTTGTGGACGTCGATCATTCGATGTCGTGTGTCGCCGAGGAGACCTTCGGGCCGACCCTTCCGGTGATGAAGGTGGCCGACGAGGACGAGGCGGTACGGCTCGCCAACGATTCGATCTACGGCCTCTCGGCGTCGGTATGGACGGGCGACAAGGCGCGTGGCGAACGGGTGGCGCGCCGGTTGAACGCGGGCGCGGTGAACATCAACGACGTGTTCGCCAACCTGTTCAACTTCGCCATGCCGATGGGCGGCTGGGGCAAGTCGGGCGTCGGCGCGCGCTGGGGTGGCGCGGCCGGGATTCGCAAGTACTGCCGTGCCCAGGCGATCACGGCGCCGAAGCTGCCGACGATGTCCAAGGAATTGTTCTGGTTCCCCTACGACATGAACAAACTCGTCGTGGCGGTGGCGGCGATGCGGTTGGCCGGTGCGCGTGGGCTGCGGCGAGTGGACCTCGCCAAGGTGTGGCGTCTCAAGGGCGGCAAGTAGCTTCCGCAAACCCTATTGTGAGCAATGTCACTAATTCGCCGGTTCTGCGTGGTCAGCGCGCCGCCGCAAGGCCCCGCGACAGCACGCGAAGCGTCGATCCCGCTGTGAAAAGCGACGCATTTGCCCTGGTCAAACGCCCAGGTGGCGCAATGGGGCCGCTCACATCGATCGTCGGCGAAATTCGATCGGACTCGGTGGTGCGTTGCACCATGCCAGGCCATATGCTGTGAGATACCGACCTGGTGACTGTTTTGACCCGCTTTCGCGAACTTCTCTGCCCGTTTTGGCTAGATTTTCCCGACCGATTCTGATAGCAAGGTGCTATGGACCCGCATTTGCGCGATCTGCGGTATTTCGTCGCCGTCGCTGAGGAACTGCATTTCACCAACGCCGCTCAGCGGCTGCATATTGCCCAGCCGACGCTTTCCCGCCAGATCCGCCAGCTCGAACGCCAGCTCGACGTGGTCCTGTTCGACCGCAATCAGCGCAGCGTCGCCCTCACCGTCGCCGGTAAGGAACTGCTCGAGGGCGCCCGCAAGATCCTCGAGCTGTGGGAGGTGACCAACGTGTCCCTCCAGGAAGCAGGCGAGGTGCTGCGCGTCGGCATCCAGTCCGCGCTCGGTCGCGGCCTGCTCAACGATCTGGAAAGCGCGAGCGGACACCGGCTGGCGCTGCACGCGGCGTCCTGGAACGATCCGTCGAGCGGCCTCGCGGGCCGCCAGGCCGACCTGGCCCTGGTGTGGCTGCCGCTACCCGACCCGAACCGCTACCGCTGGCAGGTACTGCGCACCGAACCACGCTGGGTGCTGCTGCCCGAGAACCACGCCCTGGCCGAGCACGACACCATCGACTTCGCCGATCTGCTCGACGAACCGTTCGTCGCCCTGCCGACCGAAGCAGGCGCGGTGCGCGATTTCTGGCTCGGCAACGACGCGCGCGGTGGCCGCGCGGCCAAGATCGGCGCCGAAGCCGCCACCCCCGAGGACAAGCTCGAGGCCGTGAGCCTCGGCCTCGGTGTGTGCCTGCTGGCCGAGAACAATGTGCCGATGTACCGCTGGCCCGGTCTCACCGCGCGGCCGGTCGCCGGTCTTTCGCCGTGCGAGCTGGCCGTCGCCTGGCGCGCCGACGACACCCGCCCGACGATTCTGGAATTCGCCGGTCGCGCTGTCGACGGTGGTTTCTCCGAGCCCGCGCAGGCACCGCAGCCGATCGCGGTCTAGTTCGTCAGTTCGAGTTGGGCGGCCAGGCCGAGCAGGGTGGCCTCGGTGCCGGGTGGGCCTGCCAATTGCGCGGCGAGCGGGGTGTGCGCCTCGGGATGGATGCCCATCGGCAGTGACGCAGCCGGCCAGCCGACCAGATTCCACACGCCGGTGAACGGTGCGTAGCGCACCGAGGACACGACATTGGCGGCCCAGCCGCGCCTGCTCCACTGCCGCGCCTTGGGCGGCGGGGCGGCCAGCGTCGGGGTGATCACCACGTCGAAGTTCTCGAAGAAGTCGAGCAGCCTGGCTTCGGCCCGGTCGGCCTGGCTCGCCCGGACCAGGCGCAGGCGGCGGATGAACCGGCCGAGCGCCAGGTGCCTGCGGGTGCGTGGTTGGAGCCGGTCGGGGTCGGCCAGTCGCTCGGCGTCGGCCAATCCCGCTGTCGGCCAGCGCAGCAGCATCGCCAGCGCCGCGTCGCCGTAGGGCAGTTCGACGGGCTCCACGAGGTGCCCGGCCGCTGCCGCGCGCGCACCCGCGGTGCGCGCCGCCGCCGTCCAGTGCCGATCAACCCGGACCAGTCGCGACGGCGGAGCCACGGCCAGTCCGATACGTAGTCGCTGCGGTGGCCGTAGGTCGGCCAGGTCGCTGCGGTCGGCCAGGACCGAGAGGGCCAGGGCGGCGTCGGAGACGGTGGTCGCGAGGATGCCGTTCTCGGCCATGCCCGACCAGGAGTCGGCGCCGATTCCGGCGGGAACCACGTCGCGACCGGGTTTGATGCCGAAGACACCGCAGGCGGCGGCGGGCACCCGGATCGAGCCGAGCCCGTCGTTGCCGTGCGCGATGGGGACCAGGCCCGCCGCGACGGCCGCGGCCGCGCCGCCGGAGGAACCACCCGGCGTGCGGCCCACATCGCGCGGGTTACGGGTGACGCGCCCGTCGGCGTCGGTGGTGGCCCACAGACCGAGCTCGGGCATCGCGGTCAGCCCGACGACGATCGCGCCCGCCGCGCGCAGTCTCGCGACGACCGGGTGATCGGCCGGTTCCGCCTCGGCGGTCGTGGCGGCCGAACCGGCCGTGGTGGGCTCCCCCGCGACGGCGATGTTCTGCTTCACCGCGACCGGCACCCCGGCCAGCGGCAGCTCGTCCAAGTCGGGTCGGGCGCTGAGTTCGAGTGCCTCCGCGCGCGCCTGCTCGGACCGCACGACGGTGAAGGCGTTGATCTTGTGGTTCTCCGACGAGATGCGGGTGAGTGCGTCGGTCACCGCGTCGGCGGGCGTGATCGTGCCCGCTCGCACCCGCGCGGCCAGGGCTGCGGCCGGGCCGCCGATCGGGAAGTCGTCGGCGGGTTGGTGGGAGGAGTTCATCGCCACCTCAGCGTCCGTCACGCCGTCGTCGTCGACGGACTCCCATGCTACCGCTGTGAGGTCATCGTGCATGTGCGGATTCGCCCCCGTCGCATGGTCGTCGAAAATCGGGTGATCAGCTCTCCAGGCGCAAGTTATCATTTCGGGTACGGCTCGGGGCACGATGACGTCGGGTGTGGCGGAAGGAAATTCGTACCGATCCGCGCGAACCTTAGGTCGGCTGATGAGTGATAGCACCGCAAGCGGTGAACAACCCGACGCGAGTACCGGTCGGTATCTGAACGTGCGCGCCGACATGGTCGAGGCATTCGCCGCCGCCTGGGGCACGGTCGACGGCGAACCGCCCGATATCGCCGAGTTCCTCCCCGATGCGCGCACGTTGCGCAGGCAGGCGTTGCACGAGTTGATCCGGGTGGATCTGCGTCAGCGGTGGTTGCATCACGCCGCCGAAACCATCGCCCGCAAGCGGCTCGCCGAGTACTGCGCGGAATTTCCCGAGCTCGAGCCCGAGGCGCTGCCCGCCGGGCTGGTGTTCGAGGAGTTCGTGATCCGCAGGCACAGCGGTGAGCGGGTGGATCCGCGCGACTGCCTGCGTGAATACCCGCACCAGGCCCCCAGCCTGCGCGCCCTGCTCAACGCCGACGACCTCGACCAGAGCACCCACCGCGCCGTCGACCCCGACGCGACGGTGAACCAGCCACCCGAGCAGACCCGTAGTACTCAGGTGCCGAACTTCGATCTCACCGCGACAGCGACCGCGGCCGCGACAGCGACCTCGGCCGCCACGGCGCCCGATTCGGTGCCCGGCGCGTTCGTCGCGCTCGACCGGATCGAGATCGGTCAGCGGATCGGCGACTTCGAGTTGCTCACCGGGCTGGGGACGGGTGCGTTCGCGCGGGTGTTCCTGGCGCGGCAGCGGTCGATGCAGCGGCTGGTCGCGGTGAAGATCTCCGCCGATCGCGGCACGGAACCGCAGACGCTCGCCCAGCTCGACCACGACTACATCGTCCGCGTGTTCGATCAGCAGTTGCTCGACGCGGATCCCGAGCCCACGGGCGCGCGCCGGTTGCGGCTGCTGTACATGCAGTTCCTGCCGGGCGGCACGCTGCTCGGCCTGTTGCGCTGGGTTCGCGCGACCGCGCCCGCCGAGCGGAGCGGCAAACTGCTGCTCGAGGCGGTCGACGCGGCGATGGAGGAAAAAGGCGAGATCCGCCCTACCGATTCCAGTGTGCGCACCGAGATCGCCGCGCTGAGCTGGCCCGAAACCGTCGCCTGGTTGGGGCGCAGGCTGGCCGAGGCGCTCGACTACGCCGCCGCGCACGGTGTGCTGCACCGCGACGTGAAACCGGCGAATGTGCTGCTCACCGCCGAGGGCGTGCCCAAGCTGGCCGATTTCAACATCAGTTTCAGCCGGTCGGTCGAGGGCACGAGTCCGGTCGCCTACTTCGGTGGGTCGCTGTCGTATATGTCGCCGGAGCAGCTGGAGGCCTGTCATCCCGGGCGCGGCCGCAGTGCCGCCGACCTCGACACCCGAGCCGACATCTACTCCCTCGGCGTGGTGCTGTGGGAGTTGCTCACCGGGGCGAAACCGTTCGACGACTCCACCGCCGAAGCCGAGGGCCGAGGCGACGAGACCACCCTCGAGGCCATGCTCGAGCGGCGCAGTTCCGGCGTCGACCCGGCCGCGATGGAGCGGGTGCCGCCGAACTGCCCCTCGGCGCTGCGCCGCGTCCTGCTCACCTGTCTGACGCCCGATCGGGCGGGCCGCTGGGCCGACGGCGCGACGCTGGCCAAACAGTTCGACCTGTGCCTGGACGACCGCGCTCGTGACCTGGTCGACCCACCGCCTAACAGCTGGCGGATCCGGTTGCGGCGCTGGCCGCTGCTGGTTCTGGTGCTGGCCATCGGCATTCCCAACGCCCTGGCCTCCTGGTACAACATTCAGCACAATCAAACGCTGGTGGTGAGCCGGCTCGGTGAGTCGGCGCAGCAGACGTTCATCATCATCACGGCCGGGGTGAACCTGGTGTTCTTCCCCGCGGGCGCGGCGCTGCTGATCTATCTGGCCCGTTTCCTGCTGGGTGTGCCCGGCGGATTACGCAAGGGCAGACGCTACGACCCGGCCACCCTGCGCCGGGCCAGACACGACACCGTCCGGTTCGGCGACCAAGCCGTGGTCGTCGCCTTCTCGCTGTGGGCGCTGGCCGGGGTCACCTTCCCCATCGCGCTGCAACTGGCCACCGGCAATGTGCCGGGGCGGGCGGTGGTGCACTTCCTCGCATCGCTGCTGGTGTGCGGGGCTATCGCGGTGGCGTACCCGTTCTTTCTCGTCACCTTCTACCTGATCCGCTGCCTCTACCCGGTGTTCCTGCGCCACGGTGAGATCAGCGCCGACGACAGCGCCTGGCTGCGCGGGTTGAGCCGCCGCTGCACCTGGTATCTGGCCGTGGCCGCCTCGGTGCCGCTGCTCGCGGTGGCCGGGCTGACCTTCCTGCCGCCCACCGACATCCCCTCGGTGATCGTCGCGGTCCGGGTGCTGTGCGTGGGTGGCATCATCGCCTTCATCGGCTCGTACCTGCTGTTCCGCGCGCTCGAGGCCGACCTGCGCGCCCTGGAACGGGTGGTCAGCTGAACCATCACGTGCCCGCGTGCGTATGCCCAGCCGTGAGCTCCACCCGCACCGCGGAGGCGACCCGGCCATCGCCGGTCCACAGCGCGACCATGCATCCGGCCGACTGCCGTGCGCTCGACCGGATCGAGGTCGGCACGCGGCTCGGCGATTTCGAATTGCTCACCGAATTGGGCGCTGGCGCGTTCGCGCGGGTGTTCCTGGCCAGACAGCGGTCGATGCAGCGGCTGGTCGCGGTGAAGATCTCCGCCGACAGCGGTACCGAACCGCAGACCCTCGCCCAACTCGACCACGACTACATCGTGCGCGTCTTCGACCAGCAGGTCATCGACGGCTCGACCCCGCTTCGCCTGCTGTACATGCAGTTCCTGCCCGGCGGCACCCTGCTCGGCGTACTGCGCTGGGTGCGCGCCACCCCACCCGCCGAACGCACCAGTGCCCTGTTGCTCGACGCCGTCGACGCGGCCATGGAGGAAAAGGGTGAGATCCGCCCGGCCGACTCGGCGGTGCGCGGTGAGATCGCCGCGCTGACCTGGCCCGAGACCGTCGCGTGGCTGGGCAGCAGACTCGCGGCCGCGCTGAGCTACGCCGCCGCACGTGGCGTGCTGCATCGCGACGTGAAGCCGGCCAACGTGCTGCTCAGCGCCGAAGGCGTGCCCAAGCTGGCCGATTTCAACATCAGTTTCAGTCACTCGGCCACCGAGGTGTCCGCCGCGTCCTACTTCGGTGGCTCGCCGGCCTACATGTCGCCCGAGCAGCTCGAAGCCTGCTACTTCGGGCGCGATCCCGCCGACCTCGACACCCGCGCCGACATCTTCTCCCTCGGGGTGTTGCTATGGGAATTGCTCACGGGGACAAAACCTTTCGATGACGTCGACGACGACCCGGCCGCGGCGCTCGACCGCCGTCACGGTGCGGTGGTCGGCGAACTGCCCGCCGATTGCCCGGCCGCGTTGCGCCGAATTCTGCTCACCTGCCTGTCGCCCGAACGCGGGAATCGCTGGTCGGACGCCGACCTCCTGGTCGCGCAATTCGACCTCTGCCTCGACCCCCACGCCCGCGAACTCGTCGATCCCCCACCGCGCAGCTGGCGAAACCGCTTGCAGCCGTGCCTGTTTCCCGTACTCGCCCTGGCGATCCTCATCCCGAATCTGCTGGCTGCCTACTACAACCGCGGACTCAACATGTCCCTGCTCCACGGACTCGACCCCACGGTCCAACCCATCCGGCGGACCTATGCGATCACCATGAACGCGGTCTTCTTCACCGCGGGCGCCGCCACGATGATCTATCTGGGCAGACGGCTGCTCACCGTGCCCCGCCGACTGCGCGCGGGCAGACCGATCGAGCCGGCCGTGCTCGCGCGCACCGGCCGCGATTGCCTGCGCCTGGCCGACTGGGCGGTCGCCGTGGCCTTCGTGCTGTGGATCGCGGGCTCGGCCGGGTTGGCGATCCTGCTGAACCTGGTAGACGACCCGCCGATGCGCACGGCGGTCCACCTGCTGCTGGTCGCCTGCCTGTGCGCCGCGGTGGCGATGACCTACCCGTTCTTCCTCGTCACCCTGTACCTGGTGCGCTGCGTGTATCCGCTGCTCCTGCACCACGGCCAGGACCTGCGCGCCGACCACGCGGCGCTGTCGGGCCTGCGTGCCCGCTGCCACCGGTACCTGGTGGTGGCCGCGTCGATTCCGCTGCTCACCATCGCGGGCGCGACGTTCCTGCCGGTCGACGACCTGCTCGCGACGCTCACCCCGCTGCGCACGGTGTGCGCGGGCGGGGTGCTCGGTTTCGTCGGGGCGCTGCTGGTGTTCCGGGTGATCGAGACCGATATCCGCGCGCTACTGCGCGTGGGCTCGGCTCAGGAGTAGACGGCGGGATTCAGGGTGCCGATGTAGGGCAGGTCGCGGTAGCGCTCGGCGTAGTCGAGGCCGTAGCCGACGACGAACTCGTTGGGGATGTCGAAGCCCACGTGGGCCACGTCGACGGGGGTGCGTAAGGCGTCGGGCTTGCGCAGCAGGGTCACCACTTCCAGCGAGGCCGGGTTGCGGGTGGCCAGATTGCGCTTGAGCCACGACAGGGTCAGGCCCGAGTCGATGATGTCCTCCACGATGAGGACGTTGCGGCCCGCGATGTCCTTGTCCAGATCCTTCATGATGCGCACGACGCCCGAGGACGAGGTGGACGACCCGTAGGACGACACGGCCATGAATTCGAGCTGGGTGGGGATGGGCAGGGCCCTGGCGAAGTCGGTCACGAAGAAGATCGCGCCCTTGAGGACGCAGATCAGCAGCAGGTCGCCTTCGGGGGAATCCGGCGGGTATCGCTTGGCGACGAGTTCGGCGAGCTCTTCGATCTTTGCCTTGATCTCGTCTTCGGTGATCAGCACCGACGCGATGTCGTCTCCGTACACGGAAGTGGGTATCCCTTCGTGGTGTCGGTCCCGGCTCGACCGATCCATTATGTGGCATCGAAACGCGGCTGGGCGCGCACGGTCAGCGTGCCATGTTCGCGCACCACGACCAACCGGTGGGCCCTGCTCCCGCCCCCGATGGCCACCCCACCCTGGCCGCGCCAGTTGCCCACCAGCTCGTCGATCGCCTGTAAGTGGGCGTTCATCAGGCCCCGGACGCCCTGTTCGGCCAGCCAGGCGCGGATCGCCCGGCGACGTAAGGGTGCGGGGGCAGTGGTCAGGATCTCGATCGAGAGGGCGGTGCGTTCGGTGTCGCCGGGGCCACTGCCCTGCTCGACACCTACCCACTCCGGCCCCGCCGAGGGCGCGGGCCACTGGGTCCCACCCTCGGATTCGGCCCACGCGGGCGCCTCGCGAGCCCCCGGTTGATCGATCTCATCGCTGCCGGGGTCTGCCCGCGCAGGCGGCGCAGGCCCGGCCGCCGCCATCGGCCGCACGTTCGGGCCCCTGCCGGTCGAGGTCGCGTCTCGGCGGTGAACCGGCAGCAGAGCAGCACGCGCGAGTTCATCTGCCAGGCCGTCGAGGACTGCACCGTCGGCACGTAACTGGTCGGCGGTGCGAGCCAACGCCCGCGCGACACCGCCTCCGAGCACCTCTTCGAGCAGCGGCAACACCTCGTTGCGCACCCGCACTCGCGTGTAGGCCGGGTTGTCGTTGTGTGGATCGCGCCAAGCCTCGATCCCCAGGTCGGCACACACCTGCTCGGTCTGGGCCCGCCGCACCCCGAGCAACGGCCGCCCCCAGGGCTCGTTCCACGCCACCATCCCCTGAATGGACCGGCCGCCCGAGCCGCGCGCCAACCCGAGCAACACGGTCTCGGCCTGATCGTCGAGGGTGTGCCCGAGCAGCACCGGCCGCCCGTCCCGCACCGATTCCAGCGCCGCATACCGAGCCGCCCGAGCCGCCGCCTCGACGCCACCGGCACGCCCGACCTCCACCGCTACCACCCGAGCCGCGGAGCACCCGAGCGCGAGCGCCTGCTCGGCAGCACGCCGAGCAACCTCACCCGACCCCTCCTGCAACCGGTGATCCACGACAACAGCGGTCACCGCCCCGCACTCGACGACCGCGGCTGCGACCAACGCCAGCGAATCGACCCCGCCGGACAATCCGACAACGACCGGCCCCCGCCCGCCCCTGGCAACGACCCACTCCCGCACCGCACGCCGAACCGCGAGCACAGCCGAGGTCTCGGGCAGCTTCGGCGCCATCACCGACCAGCCTGTCGCTGTGCCCACCACGCAAGACCATCCCGACGACACGACCCAGTGCCGCTACCGGTCGCGCAAGTCATACCGGCAGGCTACTCAGCCTCAGGCTGATGCCTGCGCCGCGGACCTCTACAGCACGCGGTCGATCCACCGCTGCGGCGCATCGACCTCGTCCAGCCGCGGCAGCGTGTCCGCATTCGTCCAGATCGTGTTGAACTCCGTGACGCCCACCCGTTCGACCACCGCGTCCACGAACTTCTTGCCCCGCACGTATTGCGCCACCTTGGCGTCCACGCCGAGCAGCGCCCGCAGGATCCGCTGGATCGGGTTGGACGGCTTCTGCCTGCGCCGATCGAACGCGGCCCGGATGTGTGCCACGCTCGGCACCACCGAGGGGCCGACGGCGTCCATCACGTGGTCGGCATGCCCTTCGAGCAAGGTACCGAGCATGAGCAACCTGTCCAGCGCCTCGCGCTGCGGTGGCGCCTGGGCCGCGCGCAGCAGGCCGACGATGCCCTTGGCGTTGGGGTCGTCGGTGAGGTCACCGTTGCGGCGGGCGCGCAGTTCGCCGACGAGCCGGGTGAGCATCTCGCTCATCGGTTCCTCGCCGACCTCGCTGAGGATGTCGACATTGGTCCGCATGTATCCGGCGAGCCAGGGCGCCGAGGAGAACTGCACCCGGTGGGTCACCTCGTGCAGGCACACCCACAGCCGGAAATCGCTGGAGTCCACCCCGAGGGCACGTTCGACGCCGAGAATATTGGGCGCGACCAGCAGCAATGTGCCGTCCGCACCGGTGAAGGGGTCGTATTGGCCGAGGATCGCGGTGGACAGGAACGCCAGCATGGTCCCGGCCTGCACGCCCGCCGGTTTCCCCGCGAACGGGCCTTTGCCCGCGCCGGTGCCGGTGAGCACCGACATCGAGTCGGCGGCCGCCGCGATCCAGCCGGGCCGGTCGACGATCCGCGCCTCGGGCACCGGCCGGTCGTCGAGCAGCCCGCTCACCTCGCGCACCGGCATCTCGGCGAGGATCGAGGCCGAGGCCAGTTCGGCGACGACCTGTTCGGCGGTCTCGCGCGAGGTGCGTGGTCCCGGTGGCGCGAGCAGCGCCCCGGTTCTCGCGGCCAGCCGCCAGTCGACGACCGCACTGAATCCGGGATTCTTGCGCCCGGTCTTGTCCTCGCTCATCGCCACCCGCTCTCAGGAACATCCACAGTTGCGCAGGGCACCCGCCACCGCGTCGAGCGCGGGTCTGCTGACCTCCGGCAGCCGGTCGTTGGACATGAGTGCGAAGGTCAGTACCCGCCCGTCCCGGTCGAGCACATACCCCACCAACGCGCTTGCCACGCTCAGAGTTCCGGTCTTGGCCCGCACCCAGCCCGCTCCTTGCCGGTTCTGGGTGACGAAGCGAGGCGCGAGCGTCCCGGTTCCGCCCGCGACGGGCAGGTCGTCGAGCAGCGGCGCCAGAGCCGAAGCACGCGGATCGTTCTCGGGCCTGGCCTGGGTACCGGCGGGCACGACGGCGGCGTCACCGGTGGGCTTGGCGGCGGTGGCGACGATGGTGTCGAGCAGCCGCGGCGGCACCCGGTCGTCGACGGACAGGCCGCTGTTGTCGGCCAGGTGCAGGCCGCTCACATCGAAGCCGGCGGTGGTGAGCGCGGCGGCGGTTGCCGCGGTGGCACCGGCGAAGGAGGCCTCGCGTCCGGTGGCGACGGCGAGTTCGCGCCCGATGGTCTCGGCTAGGACGTTGTCGGAATCGATCATCATGTCGTGCAAGCGGATCCGCAGCGGCGCCGACTCGACCTTCGCGATCTCGGCACCGTTGCTCGCGGCCTGGCCGACGCGCACGGCGGCCGGGTCGATGCCGAGTTCGGCGGCCAGGGCGCGGCCCGCGTCGAGTGCGGGGGTCGAGGTGCGCGGGGAGTAGTCGGCCGACGGGTCGAACCGCCCACCATCGAGCATCACCGGTTCGATGGGGGTGATCGAGCCCTCGGGGATGTCGATCGGGTCCCAGCCGGCCGCCATGGTCGGACCGGTGTAGGCGGAGGTGTCGACGACGATCGCGCTCGCCTGCCTGCCCGCCGCCTTGATCTGCGCGGCGAGGTCGGCGATGCGCGGACCGTCGGTGTAGTAGCCGCCGTCGGCGCGGGTGGTGAGCGTCGGATCACCGGCGCCGACGAGCACCAGCTCCCCCGGCGCTCCGGCGACGACCCGGGTGGCCACTCGTTGATCGTCGGGCAGGGTCAGCAGCGCGGCCGCGACCAGCATGATCTTGGCCGTCGACGACGGGATCATCGCCTTGGTCGGCTCCTGGCTCCAGAGCACGGTTCCGCTGGTCGGATCGGTGACCTGACCCGCGAACGCGCCGAGATCGGGGCTACTGGTCACCTGCGCGAGCGCGGCGGCGATCCCGCCGACCGTCGGCGCGGGTGCGTCCGACCTGGCCGGGGCGATGGCGGTGGTCGGTGTGGCGGCCGACGGCGCGTCGGCGACGGTGAGCCCGCCGTGCCGGAATTCCGGCGTCCACGGACGGGCGATCGCCGCGAATCCGCCACCGATCACCAGCAGCGCGACGACCACCGCCGACACCCAGATCCACCCCGACCGGCGACGTCGCGGCTCCTGCCATCCGGGATTCTGTTCGCTTGGACCGATCACGACCGTCGTTTCTCCTCTAGCCCGCCCGACGCCCGGCCGCGCTGAGCCGCCTGCCGCACCGGTGTTCTGGCACACCACACTATCCTCGTTGCGCAACGGTTCCCCAGAACGATCTGGCGATTCGGCACACAAGCACTCGAACGAGCAAGGAGATGGCGTGGAGTTCGACGTCACCATCGAGATTCCCAAGGGTTCTCGGAACAAGTACGAGGTCGATCACGAGAGCGGCCGGGTGAAGCTCGACCGGTACCTGTACACCTCCATGGCCTACCCGGCCGACTACGGCTTCATCGAGAACACCCTCGGTGAGGACGGCGATCCGCTGGACGCGCTGGTGCTGCTGCCGGAATCGGTGTTCCCCGGTGTCATCGTCGAGGCCCGCCCCGTCGCGGTGTACCGGATGACCGACGAGGCCGGTGGCGACGACAAGATCCTGTGTGTGCCCGCGGGCGACCCGCGCTGGGACTACATCCAGGACATCACCGACGTCCCGGAGTTCGAGCTGGCCGCGATCAAGCACTTCTTCGAGCGCTACAAGGATCTCGAGCCCGGCAAGTTCGTGAAGGGTTCGGAGTGGCTCGACCGCGCCGAGGCCGTCAAGATCATCGACGAGGCCTTCGCCCGGCTGAAGGAATCCGGCCACTGAGCCGATAGACGCCGAAAAACGGGAAGTCCGAAGGGGATTGGACTTCCCGTTTTTCGTGTCCGGATCAGTACCAGATGTACAGATCCCAGCCTTCCCAGGTCTCCACGCACTGCCAGTAGTACCCGCCGGTGTAGGACGACTCGCCGTCGGCGCGGCACTGGTAGAGCTCGTAGTAGGTGCCGTAGTACGTGCCCTCCGGCGCTGCCGCGGCGGCGGTGCCCGCGGTGACCGTCGACACCCCGGCGACGGTAGCCAGGGCCAGCAGTGCGGCGGCGATGGTGGTCTTGATACGCATGTCGTTCTCCTGATGTTCGTTGCGACATCAGGAACGTTATGGCTGTTCGACCACCGAAACAGCCACCCCTAGGGGGCCTTTCGGGCCCACCTAGGTCGCTTCACCTTCCCCACCCCTGGTGACTTGCGCGGTGGTGTCGACCAGCGCGCCGACCCCGTCGGCGGCTTTCGCGTCGCCCGCCGATTGCAGGCCACCCGACATCCGCAGCGGCACTTCCTTCCAGAACAGCACCAGCAGCAGCGCCAGCAACGCCACGCCGGTGGCGAACAGGAACACCGTCGACATCGAGTCGGCGAAGCCCACCTGGAACGGTTCGGCCAGCTGCGGGTCGAGCTGCTGGATGATCGAGCTGTCCTGCAATACCTTTCCGGCCGCCGAGGTGTCCTGGGCGAGCAGACCCTGCGACAGTGCCGCGTCGGCCGGATTTGTGCTGCGCGCGCCCTCGACCACGGCCTGCTGGTAGGCCGGATCGGTCGAAGCCTGCCGCAGTTCGTCGGTGATGTTCGGGGTGAGCAGGGTGAACAGGACCGAGAGGAACACCGCGGCGCCGAGGGTGCCACCGATCTGCCGGAAGAATGTGGCGGCGGCGGTGGACACCCCCATGTCCTTGGGCGGCAACGCGTTCTGCAACGCGAGGGTGAGCGGCTGCATCAGATTGCCGAGGCCGAAACCGGCGACCGCCATGAAGATCATCGCCAGCCACAGCGGGCTGTGCGCGTCGAGCAGGTGCAGCAGGAACAGGCCGAGGGTGAGCGTGGCCGCGCCGATCACCGGGAAGGCCCGGTAGCTGCCGGTTTTGGAGATCAACCGGCCCGAGAGGATGGAACCGAGCATCAGCCCGAGCACCATCGGCAGCATCTGCAGTCCCGCCTCCGTGGGACCCGCACCGCGCACCACCTGCAGGTACTGCGGCAGCAGCAGCATTCCACCGAACATCGCCGCGCCGACGACGAACGAGATGACGACGCCGAGGGTGAAGGTGACATTGTCGAAGATGCGCAGCGGGATCAGCGCCGCGTCACCCATGTACTTCTCGATCGCGACGAACCCGATCAGTCCGAGCGCGCCGATCACGTAACAGATCACCGAACCGGTACTGCCCCATCCCCACTCGCGCCCCTGTTCGGCCACGATCAGCAGCGGGACCAGGCCGACCGCGAGCACGAGCGCGCCGGCGAAGTCGATGCGGTGGGTGGCGTGCGGCTTGCGCGGCAGGTGCAGCACCCGCGTCACGACGACCAGCGCGAGCAGGCCGAGCGGCACGTTCACCAGGAACACCCAGCGCCACCCGGTGATGCCGAGAATGGTGTCCTGCCCGGCGAGCAGACCGCCGAGCACCGGGCCGAGCACACTCGAAATACCGAACACGGCAAGGAAGTAGCCCTGGTAGCGGGCGCGTTCGCGCGGTCCGATGATGTCGCCCATGATGGCGAGCGCCAGCGACATCAAGCCGCCCGCGCCGAGACCCTGGAAGGCGCGGAACGCGGCGAGCTGATACATCGACTGCGCCAGCGTGCACAGCAGCGAACCGACGATGAACAATCCGATCGCGGTGAGGAAGAACGGCTTACGGCCGAACATGTCGGAGAGCTTGCCGTAGAGCGGCGTGCTGATCGTCGCGGTGATGAGGTATGCCGTTGTCGCCCAGGCCTGCAGCGAGTAGCCGTGCAGGTCGTCGGCGATGGTGCGGATGGAGGTCGACACGATCGTCTGGTCCAGCGACGCCAGCAGCATGCCGAGCATCAACCCGGACAGGATGGTCAGAATCTGGCGGTGGGTGAAACCGGCGGGCGATTCCTCCGTGGCCACGGTCGTCACGAGTCGTTCTCCGATACGTCGGCGTTGAAGGATTGCAGCAGGGGGCGCGCCCGGTCGTAGTCCGCCACAAAGCGGGTGAGCAGGTCGGCGAAGCGTTCGCGGTCGTCCTGCGTCCAGTCCTCGGTGACGATGGTGATCGACTCACGACGGCGGTTGCGGATGCGATCGGCGGTCTCGCGGCCGTAGTCGGTGGCCCGCAGCACGGTGGCGCGCCCGTCGTCGGGGTCGGCCGTGCGGACCACGAGCCCGCGTTCCACCAACTGGGCGACCTGCCTGCTCACCGTCGAGGCATCCGAGTTCACCGCCTCGGCCAGCGCCCCTGAGCGCATCGGTCCGTCGCACACCAGCCGGAACAGCACGACGAAGCCCGCCGGCTCGATGCCGGAGCGGTCCTTCATCTGCGCCAGGGCCCGGTCGCGCAGCCGGTGCAGGCGCACGAGCTGGACGGCGATCGTGTCGATCGCCGGGTCGAACTCGGTCACCGCATCACCCTTTACTTGCAGCAGTCAATTAGTTGTGTGATGCAAGTATGTAGGCAGACCGGTTGCCGGAGCAACCCTTCAGGCCGGCTTTACTCGCCCTTGAACTGCGGGGCGCGCTTCTGGAAGACCGCCGTCATCGCCTCGGTGAGGTCGTGCGACGGCAGGAACGCCGCGTTCCACGCCGACACGTAGCGCAGGCCGTCGGCCACACCCGGCGCGGTCCGGTGCTCGAGCACATCCTTGATGCCCTGCACCACCAGCGGCGGATTGTCGGCGATCTCGCGCGCCATCGCGTGCGCCGCCGCGAGCACCGCTTCCTGATCGGCGAACACCTCGTTCACCAGACCGATCCGCTCGGCCCGGGCCGCGTCGATATCCTTTGCGGTGTAAGCCAATTCGCGCAGGTTACCCTCACCGATGATGCCCGGCAGGCGCTGCAGCGAACCGATGTCGGCCACGATCGCCACCTTCGCCTCACGCAGGCTGAACTTGGCGTCGGCGCTGGCCAGACGGATATCGGCGGCCGCGATCAGGTCGAGCCCGCCACCGATGCACCACCCCGACACCGCCGCGATCACCGGCTTGACACAGGTGGCCACCGAGGTGACGGAGTCCTGCATGCGCCGGACCTCCTTGAGGAACTCGGTGCGCTGGGCCGCCTTGGCGCCGTCGGCCAGCACCGGGCCGAGCGTGCCGCCCATCGCGGCCAGGTCGAGGCCGTAGGAGAAGTGCTTGCCCGACCCGGTGAGCACCACGGCGCGCACCTGCGGATCGGCGTCCAGCTCGGCGAAGATCTCCGGCAGTTCGCGCCAGAAATCCGGTCCCATCGCATTGCCCTTGCCGGGCCCGGTCAGGGTGACCTGGGCGATATTGTCGGCGATCTCGACGGCGAAGGCCTTCCATTCACTCATGCGCTGATTATGGCCCCATCGGGTGATCAGACCGTGTCCGACGTCGGGAGCGAATTCACGGCAACCCGAAAAACTCACTCTCCCGGCATAATTCGATCGGCCGTCCTACTCTGGATGACATGCGCAGGTCGTCCTTGCCGATGGTCGCGTGCCGGGTGGCCGACACGCTCATCGCGCGCGGCCACCACGGCGTCATCGTCTCCCCCGACACGCCGACCACCAGCGCCATCGATGCCGCCCGCGCCTTCGGCGCCCACCCCAGCGCCATCACCACCGCCCAGCTGTTCCTCCTCGACAACGACCCGGTCCTGCTGCTGGTCGCCGCCCATCACCAGGTGGACCTGCACCGCACCGGCCCGCGCCTCGAAGGAGAACTCACCCCCTGCCCCACCGCCCTCGCCGAACGCGTCACCGGCCAGCCCATCACCGGCACCGCCCCCGTCGGCCACCCGACCAACCTGCCCACCTGGGTCGACACCGCCCTGGCCGCCCACCGCGAAATCTGGGCCGCGGGCGGCCACCCCACCACCGTTTTCCGCACCAGCTACCGCGAACTCATCCGCATCACCGCGGGATTGCCCGTTGACATCGATTGAGGGGTTTTTCTCGCCGTGAGCCTGTCCATAGGCGGGCCAGGACGTCGGGCGTAGTTTGGGGCTGTGGGCGATATGCGACGAACTCCGGCCGATCTAGTGGTTCCCGACGACCTGAGTGGGATCACCGCCGAGCAGTATCGGGCGTCGATGCGGCACTATCCGGCGGGCGTCACGGTGGTGACGATCGGCGCCGACGCCGGTCCGGTGGGTTTCACCGCGACCTCGTTCGCCTCGCTGTCGCTGGAACCCCCGCTGGTGTCGTTCAATATCGCGCACACCTCGTCGAGCATCGAGGCGCTGCGCTCCGCGGAGTCGGTGGTCATCCATTTCCTCGGCGAACACCAGCACCACCTGGCCCACCGCTTCTCCCGCTCCGCCGCCGACCGCTTCACCGACCGAGCCCTCTGGACCACCCTCGACACCGGCGAACCGATCCTGCACGGCACCCCCATCTGGCTCCGCACCACCATCCACCAACTCATCGACCTGGGCGACCACACCCTCGCGGTAGGCCTGGTAACCCGAGTCCACGACGAATCAGCCGACTCCCCCTCCGCCGCCCCCCTGCTGTATTACAACGGCAGATACCACCGCCCCACCCCCCTCGACACCTGACAGTCGATCGACAACACAAGCGCGGTGGTCGTACAATATTTTGTACAACTACCGAGCGAGGTTCCCGATGACTGCACTACCTATCTCCACCGCCCGCCAGAACCTGTTCAAGCTGGTACAGCAGGTCAACGACGACCACGACACCGTCACGGTCGTTACAAAGTCCGGAGAGAACGCGGTCATAGTCGCCGAGTCCGATTGGAACTCGATTCAGGAGACCCTGTACGTACTTGCCACGCACGGCGGTGTGCGACTGCTCGAATCCGCTCGTGACGCACGTGAAGGCAAGTTCGAAACCCATGAGCTGATCGATCCTGATGCCTGACCGCAAGCTGGCATTCAGCGCCTACGGGTGGGAGACCTATACCTCATGGCTTGCGCGTGACCGTACCGTCCTCAAAGCAGCGAACAAGGTCATCACCGCCGTTTTGGCCGATCCGTTCGCGGGGATCGGCAAACCTGAGCCGTTGAAGCATCACCTCGCCGGCAACTGGTCGCGCCGCATCACCCGAGAACACCGGATGATCTACTACGTCACCGATTCCGAGATCGTCGTCATCGCTGTCGGCGGCCACTACGACGAGTAGCCGCCGAGCGTTCAGCCGATGAGGCAGGGGGTGGCGCCGGTGGGGTCGGGGGTGAGGGGGCGGGTTTCGGGGGTGGGGTTCCAGTGGCCGTTGATGGGGGCGTAGGTCCAGGTGGGGCCGGTGGTTACCAGGGTGGTGAGGGCGGTGATCAGGCGGTCGATGTCGGCGGGGGTGGTGCCGAGGCCGATGCTGGCTCGGAGGGCGGCGTCGAGGCCGAGGCCGGTCAGGAGCGGGTGGGCGCAGAAGCGGCCGTCGCGCAGGCCGATGGCGTGTTCGGCGGAGAGGTAGGCGGCGACGTGGCCGGGGGTGTAGCCGTCGACGGTGAAGGCGACGATGCCGACGGAGTCGGGGCTGTCGGACCAGATCCGGACGGGGTTCACGCCGGGGACGGCGGCCAGGCCGTCGCGCAGGCGGTCGGCGAGGGCACGCTCGTGGGCGACCAGTTCGTCGGGGTCGAGGGCGGCGAGCGCGTCGCAGGCGGCGGCGATGGCGGCCGCGCCGAGAACATTGGGCGAGCCGGCTTCGTGGCGTTGCGGCGCGGGCGCCCACTCCGCCTCCGCCACACCGACATTGCGCACCGCGCCACCACCGGCCAGGTACGGTTCGGCCGTGTCGAGCCAGTCGCGCCTGCCGACGAGCACCCCGGATCCGAACGGCGCGTACAGCTTGTGCCCGGAGAATGCCAGGTAATCGATCCCGCTCTCGCGCAGGGAGATCCGCCGATGCGGCGCGAGCTGGGCGGCGTCGACGAGAATCCGCGCACCACACAGATGCGCGATGTGGGCCAGCCGCTCCAGCGGCAGCACCTCACCGGTCACATTCGACGCGCCGGTGACGGCGAGCAAAGCCGCAGGCCTGCTGCACAATTCGGCGACGATCCGCTGAATGGTCTCCTCGAGCGTCGCGGCGGCCCGGACCACCCTTCGCCCGTTGCGCGTCCACGGCAGGAAGTTGGCGTGGTGTTCGATGTCGAGCACCACCGTCTCCCCCGGCACGCAGCCGGCGAGCAGGTTCAGCGAGTCGGTGGTGTTGCGGGTGAACACGACGACCTGGTCGTCGTCGGCGTCGAGGAACCGGGCGACCGAGCCGCGTGAGGCCTCGTAGCACTCGGTGGAGATCCGCGAGGCGTACCCGGCGCCGCGGTGCACGCTGGCGTAGTACGGCAGCAGTTGCGAAATCCGGTCGGTGACCTGGCGCAATGCGGGTGCGCTCGCCGCGTAGTCGAAGTTGGCGTAGGTGCTCGTTCCGCCCTGGACGAGGGGAACGCGCAGGTCGGCACCGGAAACGGCGGCGAGGGCACAGGTGGGGTCGATTACAGCGGTCATGACGAATATCCCGTCGGCTCAGGGACTCACCACGTAGAGAGAGTCCGCGCTTGCCGCGTCCACCTCGGACGTCGGCCTGGTCGTCACCCGGAGCACCCCACCGCGGAGGAGGGTTGCCGACCAGCTAGCCGGGGCTTGTCGCTGGTACTCGTGACCTGGCATCGAGATTGGCAGACGATCCGGGCCGCTGTCAACCACCGATCGAAAGATGTTGCTCGCCAGCACGTCCCGATTGCCCCCGAATTGCCCATGCGCGAACAAGCGGCACTCCCGATCATGGACACCCCAAATGATTGAGTTCCCCCACTATTTGTTAGAGTGGCCGCCATGCCCTCGACCACGAACTCCGAACGCGGCCTGACGCGCTACCCGGTGTACGCGCTCGGTCGGCTCACCAAGGCCATGCACGCCGCGATCGACATCCCACTGCGGGACCACTGGGTGCTCACCTTCATCGGGGAGAACGCCGACCTCACCCAGAAGAAGGTCGGCGAGTCGCTCGGCATCGACCGCAGCGAGGTGGTCCGCCTGATCGACGCGCTGGAGGGCGCGGGCCTGGTCGAACGCACCCGCGACGGCAAGGATCGCCGCAAATACCGGCTGCGCATCACCGACGCGGGCCGCAAGCAGTGCAAGCGCACCGACAAGCTGATCGCCGAGGCCACCGCTCGCGTCCTGGCCCGGCTCGACGCCGACGAACAGGCCACCCTGCACCGGCTCGCGCTCTCCGCGCTCGGCGAGACATCCGCGGCGCCCGCCCCGTAGCTACCGGGCGCGCACGACAACTCCCGGTACCGTTGGCAACTGGTGACCATCCCGTTTGCCCTCCGGTAACCCGACCGTGAAACAACAGACACCGATGGGGGTCAACCGATGAGAGGTGGACTGAGCACGATGCTCGAGCCACGCACCGAGGGCCCGGCGAACCGGCGGCACGATCCGCTGCTGCGCGCCGATCTGGCCGCGCCGCCACGCACCCTGGTCGACATCCTCACCAGCACCGCCCTCGCCCACCCCGACGCGCCCGCCATCGACGACGGCACGACCGTGCTCAGCTACCTGGAACTGATCGCCGCGATCGAGGCCAGGATGACCGAGCTCGCCGAGGCCGGGGTCCGCCCGGGCGACCGGGTGGGCGTGCGGATGCCCTCGGGCAGCGCGGCGCTGTACGTCACCATTCTCGCGGTGCTCTACTGCGGTGCCGCCTACGTGCCCGTCGACGCCGACGACCCGGAGGAACGCGCCCGCCTCGTCTTCGGTGAGGCGCGGGTGAGCGCGATCGCGACCGCCGCGGGCATCGAGTCCGACACCGCCGTCGCGGGCAACGGTCACAGCGATCCGCACACTCTGCCGTCCCCCGCCGGCGACGCCTGGATCATCTTCACCTCCGGTTCCACGGGCACCCCGAAAGGTGTTGCGGTAACCCACCGCAACGCCGCCGCGTTTGTCGACGCCGAGGCCCGGTTGTTCCTGCGCGACGCCCCGATCGGCCCCGGCGACCGCGTGCTGGCCGGCCTGTCGGTGGCGTTCGACGCCTCCTGTGAGGAGATGTGGCTGGCTTGGCGCAACGGCGCCTGCCTCGTTCCCGCCCCGCGCGATCTGGTCCGCACCGGCGCCGACCTCGGGCCGTGGTTGATGCGCCGCGAGATCAGCGTCGTCTCCACGGTGCCGACACTGGCCGCCACCTGGCCCTCGGACGCGCTGGAATCGGTGCGGCTGCTGATCTTCGGCGGCGAGGCAGTGCCGCCGGAGCTGGCCGAACGTCTGGCGGGCGCCGACCGCGAAGTGTGGAACACCTACGGGCCGACCGAGGCGACGGTCGTCGCGTGCGCGGCGCTGCTCACCGGCGAAATGCCGGTGCGCATCGGTCTGCCGCTCGACGGCTGGGACCTCACCGTCGTGGACCCACAGGGCAACCCGGTACCGACGGGCGAAACCGGTGAACTCGTGATCGGCGGTGTCGGCCTGGCCCGCTATCTCGACCCGGCCAAGGACGCCGAGAAGTACGCCCCGCTGCCGTCGCTCGGTTGGGAACGCGCTTATCGCAGTGGCGATCTCGTGCGCAACGACCCAGAGGGCCTGGTCTTCCTCGGTCGCGCCGACGATCAGATCAAGATCGGTGGCCGCCGCATCGAACTCGGCGAGATCGACAACGCCTTGCAGCATCTGCCCGGCGTGAGCGGCGCGGCCGCCGCGATTCGGACAACCAAGGCGGGCAACAAGATCCTCGTCGGCTACCTCACCGGCGCCGGACCGGACTTCGACGCCAAACAGGCCAGAAAGATATTGGCCGAACAACTTCCGGCCCCACTTGTCCCGCGCCTCGCGGTAGTGACCGACCTGCCGACGCGCACCTCCGGCAAGGTCGACCGCGACGCGCTGCCGTGGCCGCTGCCGAGCACCGACGACACCGCCGACCACGGGCTGAGCGGCACCGCCGCCTGGGTCGCGGGACTGTGGGACGCCATTCTCGGCGCCGAGGTCACCGATCTGGACACCGACTTCTTCGATGTGGGCGGCGGTTCGCTCTCGGCCGCCCAGCTGGTCGGCGCGCTGCGCGAGCGGTATCCGCATGTCACCGTTGCCGATCTCTACGATCATCCGCGCCTGGGTTCGCTGGTGCAGTTCCTCGACGGCAGCGCCCCTGTGGCCGCCGTCGACGCGCGGGTGGTGGAACCGACTCCCCTGCGTGCTCAGCTCACCCAGGTACTGGCCACCGTCCCGCTCACCACGCTCACCGGCTTGCAGTGGGTCACTTGGCTGGCGGTGGTGTCGGCGATCGCGGGCTGGTCCGGTTCGCTGCCGTGGTTGCCCCGGTTGTCGTGGTGGTGGATCGTGCTGGCCTTCGTGCTGTTCATCTCGCCGATCGGCCGGATGACACTGTGCGTTGCGGGCGCCCGCGTGCTGCTCGCCGGGGTGCGACCCGGCACCTACCCGCGCGGTTCGTGGGTGCATCTTCGTCTGTGGGCGGCCGTGCGGCTCTCGGAAGCCAGTGGTGCCGAGAGTCTTTCGGGCGCGCCGTTGATGGTGCCGTTCGCACGGGCGCTCGGCGCCAAGATCGGCAAGGGCGTCGACCTGCACTCCCTGCCGCCGGTCACCGGCATGCTCGAACTCGGTGACGGCGCGAGCGTGGAACCCGAGGTCGACCTGTCCGGTTACTGGGTCGACGGCGACCGCGTGCACATCGGCGCCATCACCATCGGCGACGGCGCGGTGATCGGCGCCAGATCGATCCTGCTGCCCGGAACCAAGATCGGTAAGCGGGCCGAGATCGCGCCCGGTTCGGCCGTATCCGGCAAGGTCAAGGGCGAACAGGAATGGGCGGGCTCACCGGCGGCGAAGACCGGTAAGGCACCACGCCGCTGGCCCGACCACTCCCCCGAGCGCGCCAGACACTGGCTGATCGTCTTCGGCCTGTCGTCGATGGCGCTCGCCGCGATGCCGGTGCTCGGCCTCGCCGTCGGCGGCACGTTCATCGCCTGGTGGGTCCGCGAGGAGACGACCATCGGCGCCGCCGCCCTGCGCGGCTTCGCGATCCTGCCGGTCGCCACCCTGCTCAGCCTGGGTGTGTACGCGGTGGCGACGGTGATCGCGGTCCGCCTGCTCGGTATCGGCCTGCGCGAGGGTTACCACCCGGTGCGCAGCCGCACGGGCTGGCAGGTGTGGGCCACCGAACGCCTGCTCGACTCGGCGCGCACCTTCCTGTTCCCGCTGTACGCCAGCCTGCTCACCCCGATCTGGTTGCGGCTGCTCGGCGCGCGGATCGGCAAGAACGTCGAGGCCTCGACGGTGTTGTTGCTGCCCAAGTTCACCGTGGTCGCCGACGGCGCGTTTCTGGCCGACGACACCATGATCGGCAGTTACGAACTCGGCGGCGGCTGGTTGCGCATCGGCGAGGCCAAGGTCGGAAAGCGCGCCTTCCTCGGCAATTCCGGGATGACCGCACCCGGTCGCCGGGTGCCGAAGAACGGGCTCGTCGCGGTGCTGTCGGCGGCGCCGAGCAAGGCGAAGGCCGGGTCGTCGTGGCTGGGCAGCCCGCCCGTGCGGTTGCGTCGTGCGGCCGAATCCTCCGACACCTCCCGCACTTTCGACCCGCCGCTGCGGTTGAAACTCGCCCGCGCGTTCGTGGAGACCTGCCGGCTGATCCCGGTGATGGTGACCTTCGCCATCGGCCTCGGCGTGCTGTTCACCCTGGCCCTGATCGCCCAGCACAGCGACTATCTGGTGGCCGCGCTGCTGTCCGGGCTGGTGCTGATGGTTGCCGGCGCGGTGGCGGGCGTCATCGCGGTCGCCGCGAAATGGCTTCTGGTAGGCCGGATCCGGGCGGTGGAGCATCCGCTGTGGAGCTCGTTCGTGTGGCGTAACGAGGTGTCGGACGCCTTCGTCGAGACCGTCGCCGCACCCTGGTTCGCCCGGGCCGCCACGGGTACCCCGGTGATGAATCTGTGGTTGCGCGGACTCGGTGCCAAGATCGGCCGAGGGGTATGGTGCGAATCCTATTGGCTTCCGGAGGCAGACCTGGTGACACTCGGTGACGGCGCGACCGTGGAACGCGGCTGCGTGGTGCAGACCCACCTGTTCCACGACCGCATCATGGCCATGGACACGGTGACCCTCGACGCCGGCGCGACCCTCGGCCCGCACTGCGTCGCCCTGCCCGCCGCCCACATCGGCGCCGGCGCCACCATCGGACCGGCCTCGCTCGTCATGCGCGGCGACGTGGTCCCCCCATCGACCCGCTGGTGGGGCAACCCCATCACGCCCTGGGCCAGTTGATGCGCTCGTTCTACGAGGACCCGATCGACGCCTACCTCCCGCAGAACGGCAACCGCGGCTACCGGGTGTCGCGCTACGAGCTGGAACTGAGCTACAAACCGGCCAGCAATCGGCTGGCCGGGCGCGCGGTGATCATCGCGGTCACCACCGAGGTTCGTTCGTCGTTCACCCTCGACCTGTCCCCCGCGCTCGGGGTGTCGAAGGTGTTCGTCAACGGGTCCAAGTCGGTGAAGTTCAGTCATCAGCGCGGCAAGCTGGCCGTCACCCCGCAGCAGAAGATCCCGGCGGGCGGGGTGCTCGAGATCGCCGTGCACTATTCGGGCACGCCGAAACCGGTGCGCGGACCGTGGGGCGAGGTGGGCTGGGAGGAACTCACCGAGGGCTCACTGGTGGCCAGCCAGCCCAACGGCGCGGCGTCGTGGTTCCCCTGCGACGACCATCCGAGTTCCAAAGCGTCCTACCGCATTTCGATCACCACCGACAGCCCCTACTACGCGCTGGCCAACGGCACCCTGATGCGTAAGCAGGCCAAGGCGAGCCAGACCACCTGGGTGTACGAGGCACCCGAGCCGATGGCCAGCTACCTGGCGACCATCCAGATCGGCAACTACCGCAAGTACCGCGTGGGCAGTCCCGGCGAGCCGGTGCCGATGCAGGCGATCGTCCCGCCGCGGCTACGCGCGAACTTCGAGCACGACTTCGCGCGTCAGCCGCAGATGATGGCGTTGTTCACCGAGAAGTTCGGGCCGTACCCGTTCGAGAACTACAGCGTGGTCGTCACCGACGACGACCTCGACATCCCGATCGAGGCGCAGGGCATCTCCATCTTCGGCGCCAATCACTGCGACGGCAGGCGCGGCGCCGAGCGGCTCGTCGCCCACGAACTGGCACACCAGTGGTTCGGCAACAGCCTGACCCTGCGGCAGTGGCGCGACATCTGGCTGCACGAAGGCTTCGCCTGTTACGCCGAGTGGCTCTGGTCGGAGGCCTCGGGTGGGCCGGGCGCCGATCAGCTGGCACGCGCCGCGCATACGAACCTGGCCCGCCAACCGCAGGACATCATCGTCGGCGATCCCGGCCCGGCGGACATGTTCGACGACCGCGTCTACAAGCGCGGCGCCCTCACCCTGCACGCCCTGCGCCTGGAACTGCGCGACCACCTGTTCTTCCAGCTCATCCGCGAATGGACCGCGCGCTATCGGCATTCGTCGGTGACCACCGAGGACTTCGTCGACCTCGCGGGTCATTACAGCGTCGCCCCGCTGCGCGGGCTGTTCGCGGTGTGGCTGGGCACCAAGCCGTTGCCGCAGCTGCCTCAGAACACCAAGTAGCGCTGGGCCAATTCTTCGACGAGCGGGTCGTCGGCGGGCACCATCTCGAGTGCTTCCAGATCGTCGGCCACCGAAATGTGGCGGTTGTCGTCCTGCTCGGGATCGGGCCCGTCCTCGGCGAGATGACGCTGCAACTTCTGCCGGACCCGGTCCTTCAGTGAATCGCGCATAGTTCCAGATTGCCCGTCGACCCGTGCGCACGCCAGCCTCAGACGGGCGTGAGCCAGGTTCCCCACGGGGTGTTGCGCAGCACCGAATACCCGATGAGCAGGCCGAAGAACGCCCACACCGTCACCGGGCTCAAGCCGGGTAACCGCCAGCCTTGCCCGCGTCCGGCGCGCAGGAACCAGTCGATGACGAAGGCCGCGAACGCGAGGGTCAGCGGCAGCGCGAGCAGGTTGCTGTGCAGGGAATCGATGATGCGGCCGTCGGTGAGGTTGTGCATCGCGCGCATCCCGCCGCAGCCGGGGCAGTACACCCCGAACATCGCGTACACCGGGCACAGGCCGTAGGAACCCTCCACGTGCGGGTCGCGGAAATGCAGCAGAGCCAGGGTGCCGATCCCGATACCGGCGGCGATCAGCGGCGGCGCGAACCGCCGCCAGGGCGGCGCCGGGGTGTCGGCTGCGCCGGAAATCCCGGTCGCGACGTGCGCGTTGTCCACCCTCTTACGGTAACGGCGCCCGGTGGAGGCCGCCACCACGCCTGTAATTCCCCGGCCGCTTCGGACGATTTCACAAGGTAAGCGGGTGTTGATACCCACTCGGCAACAAATGGGACACTCTGACCCGCTAACACTAGCTAGCACGCAAGCTCGCACTGTACGGTGGCCTACGACACAAAGGAGTGCCGATATGCTTGCGAAGTCGATGATGACGCTCGCGGCAGCGCGTTCCACGGTCTCGAGTTTCGAGTCCGGCGCACTGACCGCCCAGTTCCGTGCCGGGCTGCGTACCCGCAGTTTCGCCACCGCGAAACTCAACGCCCCCGCCGCCCCGCACCGGGTCGTCCCGGTCACCACCGCCGACGGAGCCGAACTCCGGGTGCACGTCTACGGCGACGACACCGCACCGCCGCTGGTGCTCATCCACGGCTGGGCGTGCAGCATCGAGTACTGGAACCCGCAGATCAGCGCCTTCGCCGACAACTACCGCGTGGTCGCCTACGACCAGCGCGGCCACGGCGAATCGACACTCGGCACCGCTGCCCCCAGCGAGCACACCCTCGCCGACGACCTCGCCACCGTCCTCGAAGCGACCCTGCGCCCCGGCGAACAGGCCGTACTCGCCGGTCACAGCATGGGCGGCCTGACCATCCAGGCCTGGGCCAAGCATCACCCCGAGCAGGTCACCGAGCGAGCCGCCGCCGTGCTGCTGGCCAACACCGCCAACTCCGACATCCGCGCCGAAACCGACCTGCTGCCGCTGCTCAACAAGCAGCTCACCGTGGCCACCACCCCCGTGACCATCCTCGGCGCGCCGATCCGGATGCCGCAGCAGATCAGCGAAACCGTGCTGTTCACGCCGGTCCCGATTCCGGGCGGCTGGCTCACCGAGCAGGTGTTCCGCTACCGCATCCTCACCCCGGCGGCGACCGCCGACGAGATCGACTTCGCGATCGGCATCATCCGCTCGTGTCGTCCGCTCGCGCGCGCCCGGCACGCCGCGGCCATGGCCGACATGGACCTCACCGCGGGCACCGCCAACCTGACGGTCCCCACCACGGTGATCGCCAGCGCCCAGGACCGCCTCCTCCCGCCGCGCATGTCACGGCCCATGGTCGAGGTGCTGCGCCGCTCCGGCCACCTGACCGACTTCCACGTCCTGCCGCACGGTCACCTCAGCAACATCGAAGACACCGATGCCTTCGACACCGCCCTGCGCCGTGTCCTGCTCAGCGCCCACTCCCGGTCGACGCGCGCCCGCAAGGCCGCCCGCTGACCGACCCCGAACTTCCTGAGCACGGTCAACGGCGACCGGCTCAGGGGGCCACCCGGAAAAGGCCCTCGACCATGTGGTCGAGGGCCTTTCCGTGTCGGTCGGTGCCGAGTTCACTCGCGGTAGACCACCACGTAAGCGTTGGTCGCCGTGCCGATGCTGTAGGGCCCGATGCAGGATGCCGCACCCTGCCCGGTCGGACTGATCGCGCCGCTCCATGAGCCCTGGTAGGGACCGATTCCCATGAGCGGGAAGGCATTCGGGATGCCGGCCAGCCCCCAGCACTCGACGATCAGGCTGTACTCGCGACTCGCGGGCGCACCGGTGTCATGACAGCTGACCGAAGCGCCGACCAGGTCGCGAGTGACCACGCAGTCCTGTGGGCCCGCGTGCGCGACACCGGAACCGACAACAGCCGAGAACCCCACCACCGACGCTGCGGCGGCTGTGAGGCGAACTGCCGCGACCACTGATTTCCTCATATGGAATCTCCCTTGGCTCGTTATATAGCAGTCGGGCATATCGTTAGCGTTGTTACACATCAAGGCAACAGCAGTCCCCAGTACAGCTTCCATCGGACCCACGCCGACGCCACATACAGCACCTGCGCGACCGTGCCGATGATCCCTACCCCCGCTGTTGTCACCAACAGGCGTGCGGCTCCGACTCGTGGCAGACGCCAGGTACTGGCAACTCGGTGAGAGCGCGCAGCCGAGCTGCCGCGGGCAATGCGTTACCAACGCCGCGACGTCTCCGGCTTCTACATCACCTATTGGTGTCGAGCGAGACGCGCCGACTCGACGCACTCGCCGACCCGACAGGCCATCGACCTTTGCGAGACCACCGACATAGTCATAGAACGGCCACCGCCGCGACCCGCGAAACCAAGAAGATTCGAACGGGTCGTTAAGCCCCCCAACGGCAGGCTGATCACGTGAATTCTCCCGCAACACACCGTGTTCGACCCATTGCCATAGCGCTGGTCGCCGCTACGCCGACGGTCGCGTTTGCCGCTCTCGCCCAGACGGAAAGCACCCGATACGGAGCCATCGCCATCTTGGAATCGACCGGGCATACGGTCCGTGCATGGGCTTCGATTCGCTGTCCGCCGAATCCGCCGCGGTCGACTACTGCGATGAGTCCGACTGCTACAGCTAGGTGCCGTCGAAAGCGGATGGTGCGCCGCCGTGGCCCTGGCAAGCGATGGCGCCTGGTCGTAAGCACGGGCCGACAACCGCGCACGACCCTGTCAGCCGGGATATGGAGCGCTGCGCCCCTCCAAATAGTGGGGAGATACCACCGACCTCACCGCGGATTCCGTTCAGCAGTTCACCGGCTGGGGAAGTTTGCTACTAGGCCCGATCGCGGTTGCGGAAGTTCTCGGCATCTCGCCAAGCCTGATCTATGTGCGCCGGGCGCTGGTGACCACAATCGAGCTCGGTGCCTGACTTGTCGCGAACGGTGCTGCCGGAACGCGACGAAGGCCAGAGGAGGAGGCCGTCGTCCAGCCACTCCACCATGAAGTCCCCGTTGTCCTTGCCGATCACATGCTCGGCGTAGTCGGCATCATCGAAATCGAAGGTGAACTCATCTCCGGGGTTCATCCAGTAATCCCTCCCCCACGGTTCGAGCCAGACCACGAGCGCCTGATCCGAGTGGGGGTTGGACAACGTCATCTTGGGCACCGAGAAGACCTTAGGCCAGCGGGTGACGGTCACTGGTCGGTTCACTATCGCCGTAGCCCGAGATTCGTTCGGTAATTCGCTGGGTGGGAGATCCCGGCCTGTGGTCGGCATCGTTGGCGACCCGCTTCGTAGCACGCCGTTGGAGCCTCGCAACGTCAATCGTGCCCCCGCCGAGCTGGTGAAGATGTCTGGTGTTCGTCCGATCCGTCTTCATGATCTGCGCCACTCATGTGCGACGCTGCTGTCGGGATGGTGTCGTCAGGAGCCACAATGGCCCTTCCCGGATTACCGGAAAGGGCCATTGACCTCGGAGCCGCCTGGGGGAATCGAACCCCCGACCTTTTCATTACGAGTGAAGCGCTCTACCGACTGAGCTAAGGCGGCGTGCCTTTCGGCGACGAGAGTCTATCGCGAGTGGGGCTGGATCGCGAAAACGGGTGGTCAGGTGGAGCGGGCGGCGATGAGGGTGGCGACCATGGCGGCTACGGCGAAGCGGGGTTTGACGTTGAGGTCCAGGGCTTCGCGGCAGGCTAGGACGGCGTCGATGCTGCGGAGGAGACCCTCGGGGCGGACCGAGGCGGCGAGTTCGGTGATCTCGTCGGCCATGTCGGGGTGGGTGAAGGTGATGGAAGCGCCTCGGCCGGCGAAGCGGAGGGCGAGGGCGTCGCGGTACATGCCCGCTACGTCGATGAGGGCGCGGTCGAGGGCGTCGCGGCCGGTGCGGGTGGCGCGGGATTTCTGGCGGCGCTCCAGTTCCTTCAGCACGCCCGCCGAGCCGCGAGTGGCCGAGGCCGCGCCCTTGCCGGTGCCGCCCGCGCCGAGGGCGGTGGCGAGTTCGTCGCGTTCGCGGTCGTCGCGTTCGGAGCTCATCTGTTTGGCTTCGTCGTCGGCCGACTTCACCAGTTCGTCGGCGGCGGTGTAGGCGGCGCCCGGCCGTTCGGTGGCTTTGACCAGGGCGAGGGCACGTTGGCGGCGTTTGCGGGCATCGTCGTCGGTGGCCAGGCGGCGCGCCCGGCCGACGTGCCCGCCGCTCACCGACGCGGCCCAGTCGGCGGTTTTCGCGTCGAGCCCGTCGCGCTCTTTCAGCACCTGCGCGATGGACGGCACCGACGGCGTGACCAGGTGCACATGCCTGCACCGCGAACGCAGCGTGACGGAGATGTCCTCTGGGTCGACCGAGGGCGCGCACAGCAGGAAGACGGTGCGGTCCGGCGGTTCCTCCACCACTTTGAGCAGCACGTTGCCCGCCGCCTCGGTGAGCCGGTCGGCGTCCTCGACCACGACCACCTGCCATCGGCCGGTACTCGGACGCCGCGAGGCGACCTGCACGATCTCGCGCATCTCCTTGGTGCTGATGCTCAAACCCTCGGGGACGACCCTCCGCACGTCACCGTGCGTTCCGGCCATCGTGGTTGTGCACGCGTGGCACTTGCCGCAGCCGACGGTGTCCGGGTGGGTGCACTGCAAGGCCGCCGCGAAGCACAGCGCGGCGATCGAACGGCCTGATCCCGGTGGTCCGGTGAACAGCCAGGAATGCGTCATCGCACCGGTGACAACACCGGCCCGCGCCGCCGTGGCGGCAGCGGTCAGCTCGGTCTCGACCACGTCCTGGCCGACCAGTCGATCGAAGACTCCTGCCACAGCCTCACACCCTAGCCGCGCGCACCGACAACTCTCGAGGGCGGTGGCAGCTCCCCCGCACGCCGGCCGATAGGGATCCGATCGGGTCTGGACGCCTCCGGCCGCACCGAGATGCACGATGCGATCGACGAGTCGCCGCCGTTCAGCCCAGCGCCTCCATTCGCCCGGTTCAGCAGCCGCACCCGGGCGCAGCACCACCTTGCAACCTCGTGCGGTCGCACGGACCGACTGATTCGGCCGAACTGCGTCAGCTGCGCTCGCTGAGCGCAGGATCCGTTGCGCCGGAATGCGATGGTGCGCTGCCTCGAGCGGACCGGGGATCAGTCTTCGCTTGCCCCACCGCTTTTCGCTGCCGCCTTCTTGGCCGGTGCCTTCTTCGCAACCGTCTTCTTCGCGGTCGTCTTCTTGGCGGTGGTCTTCTTGGCAGCCGTCTTGGTCGCCGTCGACTTGGCCGCCGTCTTCTTGGCAGGTGCCTTCTTGGCCGCCTTCTTCGCCGTCGCCTTCTTCTTCACCGGCCCACGCGCACGCCGGTCCGCCAGCAGCTCGGAGGCGCGTTCGTCGGTGATCGACTCGACCTCATCGCCCTTGCGCAGGCTGGCGTTCGTCTCGCCGTCGGTGACGTAGGGACCGAAACGGCCGTCCTTGATGACCATGGGCCGGTCGGTGGCCGAATCCTTGCCGAGTTCACGCAGCGGTGCCGCGCTCGCCGCCTGCCGCCCACGCCGCTTGGGTTCGGCGTAGAGCTTGAGCGCCTCGTCCAAGGTGACGGTGAACAACTGCTCTTCCGACGCCAGCGAACGGGAGTCGGTGCCCTTCTTCAGATATGGGCCGTAGCGGCCGTTCTGTGCCGTGATCTCCTCGCCGGAGGTGGGGTCGTTACCGACCACGCGCGGCAGCGACAGCAGCTTCAACGCGTCGTCGAGCGTGATCGTCGACAGATCCATCGACTTGAACAGCGACCCGGTGCGCGGTTTGACCTCCGCGGCCTTCTTCGTCGTCTTCTTGGCAGGCGCGGCGGCCGGGTCCGGTGCGGGCGGTTCCGGCAGGATCTCGGTGACGTACGGCCCGAAACGTCCTTCCTTGGCGACGATTTCGTGCCCGGTGGCCGGGTCGATGCCGAGGGAACGACCCTCCTGCGGCGTCGAGAACAGTTTCTCGGCGACCTCGGGAGTCAGCTCGTCGGGCGGCAGATCGTCGGGCAGGTTGGCGCGCTGCGAGATCGGATCACCGTCCGGGTCATCGGGATTGACGACCATGCGCTCCAGATACGGCCCGAACCGGCCGACGCGGACCACTACATCGCGGCCCTCGTCGTCGACGAACATCTTGATCGAGTTCACTTCGCGCGCGTCGATGTCGTCGAGCTGCACGGAGACCATCTTCTTGAGGCCACCCGAACGCGCGACCGAACCCTCGGCGCCGTTCTCGCCACCGAAGTAGAAGCTGGACAACCAGTTTCCGCGCTGCTCGCGCCCACCGGCGATGGCGTCGAGGTCGTCTTCCATGGCGGCGGTGAAGTCGAAGTCGACGAGCCTGCCGAAGTACGCCTCGAGCAGACCGATCACCGCGAAGGCCACCCACGACGGCACGAGCGCACTGCCGCGCTTGTACACGTACCCGCGATCGAGGATCGTCTTGATGATCGAGGAGTACGTCGAGGGGCGGCCGATGCCGAGTTCCTCGAGCGTCTTGATCAGCGAGGCCTCGGTATAGCGCGCGGGCGGGTTGGTGCTGTGCCCGTCGGGGTTGAGCTCGACGGCGGTGACCGCCTGGCCCTCCTCGAGCGCGGGCAGACGCGACTCGGCGTCGTCGGACTGGCCGCCCGCCTCCTCGTCGACACTCTCGACATAAGCCTTGAGGAAACCGGGGAAGGTGATGGTGCGGCCCGAGGACGAGAACACGCACTCCTCACCGGAGCGCGCGGTGCCGGTGATACGGAGGGTGAGCGTGGTGCCGCGCGCATCGGCCATCTGGGAGGCGACGGTGCGCTGCCAGATCAGCTCGTAGAGGCGGAATTCGTCCTGGTCGACCTTCGACGCGAGCTGGCCCGGCGTCATGAAGGTGTCACCCGACGGACGGATCGCCTCGTGTGCCTCCTGCGCGTTCTTGACCTTGCGGTTGTACTGGCGGGGCGTCGGCGACACGTATTCCGCGCCGTAGAGCTGGGTGGCCTGCGAGCGGGCCGCGGCGATCGCCGACTCCGACAGCGTGGTCGAGTCGGTTCGCATATAGGTGATGTAGCCGTTTTCGTACAGCCGCTGCGCCACGCGCATGGTGCGCTCGGAGGTGAACCGCAGCTTGCGGCCCGCTTCCTGCTGCAATGTCGAGGTCATGAACGGCGGATACGGCTTGCGCGTGTACGGCTTGGCCTCGGCCGAGCTGACCACCAGGTCGACACCGTCGAGCGACTCGGCGAGCCGGCGCGCGTACGCCTCGTCAAGCACCACGACACCGGAGGCGGACTTGAGCTGACCGTCGGAGCCGAAATCGCGGCCCGACGCCACGCGCGCGCCCTCGACCTGCACCAAGCGGGCGCCGAAGGTACGCGGGTTGGTGGAGTCGGACTTCTCGTCGGGGCCCGCGTCGAGCTTGGCGGCGATGTCCCAGTACTCGGCGGAGCGGAACGCGATGCGCTCACGCTCACGCTGCACGATCACGCGAGTGGCCACCGACTGCACGCGACCGGCCGACAGGCGCGGCATGACCTTCTTCCACAGCACCGGGCTGACCTCGTAGCCGTAGAGGCGGTCGAGGATGCGGCGGGTTTCCTGCGCGTCGACCAGGTCGTTGTCGAGGTCGCGGGTGTCGGCGGCGGCCGCCAGGATGGCGGGCTCGGTGATCTCGTGGAAGACCATCCGGCGCACCGGGACCTTCGGCTTGAGCGTCTCGAGCAGGTGCCAGGCGATGGCCTCGCCCTCGCGGTCGGGGTCGGTGGCGAGGTAGAGCTCGTCGGCGTCGGCCAGCAAGCCCTTCAGTTCGGCGACCTTGGCCTTCTTGTCGGGGCTGACGACGTAGATCGGTTCGAAGTCGTGATCGACGTCGACACCGAGGCGAGCCCAGGGCTGGCCCTTGTATTTGGCTGGCACGTCGGCGGCGCCGCGGGGAAGGTCGCGGATGTGGCCGACGGAGGCTTCGACGGTGTAGTTGCGGCCGAGATAAGGCGCGATCTTGCGGGCCTTCGTCGGGGACTCGACGATCACGAGACGACGCAGGGGTCGCCCCTGGTCGGCTGAACTGCGGTCTCGTGTTGCCACCGGCGAACACCTTCCTTCTAGATCCGCGCCTCGGGAGGTCCGCTCGGAGCGCGGCTGGGGCAGACGGCGCGACGTTCGACATCGCCACCAGTGACGTTTATACCCTGCGCCCATGGGAAGAAGCGCCGTCGGCGGCTGGCGCCGGGGTTTTCAGGTGCGCGTGCTCGCGTGTTCCGGGTCTGCCGTTCTGGCCGATCGTACCCGGAAATGGCTCGTCCCCCACCTCCGCGCACGGGGGTGGGGGACGGGCGTAGTTGTGTTTCGCAGCTCAGGAGAGCGCGCGAACGCCGGTGGCCTGCGGGCCCTTGGTGCCCTGGCCGACCTCGAACTCGACCTTCTGGTTTTCCTCGAGGGTACGGAAGCCCGTGCCCTGGATCTCCGAGTAGTGGACGAAGACGTCAGCGGAGCCGTCCTCGGGCGCGATGAAGCCGAACCCCTTCTCCGCGTTGAACCACTTCACAGTTCCCTGTGCCATTCTGTTCCTTCTCTTTCTTACCGGAACGGCGGACAACTGGGTTCGTCCACCGGGTCCGTTGAGACCGCTGTACTGTTGGATCCCCCTGCAAGGAAAACCTGAGCACGGCGTTCGCAACATCGATCCTGCTGATGGTTGGACTTTGGATCCGTACCTCGAACACAGAAGCTTGCGACCGAGACCCAGTGAACCATGTCTCCGAGCAATTCAACAGTCGAGTTACCGACAATTTGCAAAATTCTTGATCTTGCGAATGCGCAGGTAAGGGGACGATTGGGTGTATCCGTACTTTCAGTCTGTTTGCTTAGGGATAACCGGGTGAGCTTCCAGCAAACCTCCTGTGACCCAGGTCGCTATTGGGTTACGAAAACCCAGGTAGCCCTCGGCGCACACACACGTTTCACACTTCCGATGTCGCATGAGAGGGCAACCGGATGAATCCGACAGAGCGGACCGAGGTCCGCGCGTCGTCCGCGGTCGAAAGCTACGGCCGATCGTTGCTGAATCGTGTCCTGCTCGATGCGGCATCGAGCACTGGTCCGCTGACCCATGTCGCGGAGCTGCCCGCGCGGCCCGCCCGCACGACGGTCTGGCCGGATTGGGTGCCGTCGGAGCTGGTCAGCGCGCTGAGTGCACAGGGAATCGAGCGGCCGTGGGCGCATCAGACGCGCACCGCCGAGCTCGCCGCCGCTGGCGAACACGTCGTCGTGAGCACCGGAACCGCCTCCGGTAAGTCCCTCGGCTACCAGTTACCGGTCCTCACCGCCCTGCGCGACGACCCGCGCGCGACCGCCCTGTACCTGTCTCCGACGAAGGCTTTGGGTGCTGATCAGTTGCGGGCCGTCGGCTCGCTGATCCACGACAACCCGCTGCGCGAGGCCCATCCGGCGAGCTACGACGGTGACACTCCCGCCGAGGTCAGGCAGTGGGTTCGGGCCAATGCGCGCTGGATCTTCACCAATCCCGACATGCTGCACGTGGGGGTGCTTCGGTCGCATCAGCGCTGGTCACGGGTGTTGCGCAACCTGCGTTACGTGGTGGTCGACGAATGCCACGCCTACCGAGGGGTGTTCGGGTCGCATGTCGCGCTGGTGCTGCGCAGGTTGCGAAGACTCGCGCGGTTCTACGGCGCCGATCCGGTGTTCATCCTGTGCTCGGCCACCAGCGCCGATCCGGCCGAGTCGGCGAGCAGGCTGGTCGGGGCGCCGGTCACCGCCGTCACCGAGGACGGTTCGCCGTGCGGCGCGCGCACCGTCGCGCTGTGGGAACCGCCGTTGAGTACCGCGGTGACCGGGGAGAACGGGGCGCCTGTTCGGCGTACCGCGACGAGCGAGGCCGCCAAGATCATGGCGAGCCTGGTGGCCGAAGGGGCGCGGACACTGACCTTCGTGCGTTCCCGGCGCGGAGCCGAACTGATCGCGCTAGAGGCGCGTCGAGTGCTCGCGGACACCGCTCCTGAGCTGCGAGAACACATCGCCGCGTATCGCGCGGGCTACCTGGCCGAAGACAGGCGGGAACTCGAGCAGGCGTTGTCGCGCGGCGATCTGCTCGGCGTGGCGAGCACCAACGCGCTCGAGCTCGGTGTCGACATCGCCGGTCTCGACGCCGTCGTCATCGCCGGTTTTCCGGGCACGGTCGCGTCCTTCTGGCAGCAGGCGGGCCGGGCGGGAAGGCGTAGACAGGGTTCGCTGGTGGTGCTCGTCGCGACCGACGATCCCCTCGACACCTATCTCGTGAATCACCCGGAAGCCCTCCTCGACCGCCCGATCGAGGCGACGATCACCGACCCGTACAACCCGTACATCCTCGGTCCGCAACTGCTGTGCGCCGCACTGGAACTGCCGCTCACCGATGCCGAGGTAACCGAACTCCGGGCCGCCGACGTGCTCGCCGACCTGGCCGAACAGGGCCTGATCAGGCGCAGGCCCGGATCCGGGCGCCTGCCCGCGCGCTGGCATGTGACGGCGCAGAGTCACCCCCACGACGCCGTCGACGTGCGCGGCGGACTTGGCACGCCCATCGCGATCGTCGACGCCGAGAGCGGGCGGTTGCTCGGCACCGCCGACGCCGGCCGGGCACCGGCGACGCTGCACGACGGTGCCGTGCACCTGCATCAGGGCGAGACCTACCTGGTCGACGAACTCGACCTCGACGGTGGCGTCGCGTTCGTCAACGAGGTGGATCCCGGTTTCACTACCAGCGCCAGACAGCTCACCTCGATCAGCATCGAAACGGTGCTCGAGCAGCGGGTACTCGGTGCGGTCACGACGGCATCAGCGCAGGTCGCGGTGACCAACCAGGTCGTCGGCTACCTGCGCACGCTGGTGACCGGAGAGGTGCTCGACCAGGTGGAACTCGACCTGCCCGCGCAGACCCTGCACACCAAAGCCGTCCTCTACACCGTGACGCCGCGGCTGCTCGCCGCCGCGGGCATCTCCGATGACCAGCTTCCCGGCGCCCTGCATGCCGCCGAGCACGCGGCCATCGGGATGTTGCCGCTGGTGGCGGGGTGTGACCGCTGGGATATCGGCGGCGTCTCCATCGCCGAGCATCCCGATACCGGCGCGCCGACGGTGTTCGTCTACGACGGACAGCCGGGTGGCGCGGGCTTCGCCGAACGTGGATTCGCCCAGCTCAGCGCATGGTTGTCGGCAACCCTCGACGCGATCCGCGGCTGTGGGTGCCACGAGGGCTGTCCGTCCTGCGTGCAATCGCCTAAGTGCGGCAACGGCAACAATCCGCTCGACAAGGCAGCCGCCGAGCGCCTGCTGGTGGCGGTTCTCGGTGAACTCGCGGGCCATACCGACGGCTCCGCCACGGCGTGATGCCGCCGTCGCGACAACGTGACCGTCGCTACACCCCACTGAAAGTTCACTGGTCAGTTGTCCGGATTTGCCCTGACCAGTACTAACGGCCTGGGTGTTACTCGTCGGTAGAATAAAAAGGAATCTCCTTCCATTAACTGACACATTGCCAATCAGGCATCGATGGTGTTCATCGTCATTTGTTTCATTTTTTTCGCGGCGCCTTCAATAAAAGCGCTGGAAATGGCTGGCGGTTCGTTCCGGTAAATTCGAGTTAGTTCAGCACGGAAGCACGCCGACCTGTGTGAACGCGTGGCATCACCCGCTCTCCTCGACCGGCCCGGCCCGCGCCGCGGCGACCACGGACCGCACACCGAACACTCCGAGCCCCACCTGCCGTTCGACAGTCACCACGGCATCCCACTGCGCCACCTCGCACCGTGACACGCGTGACCCCATCCGCCGCGCGACATCGCCCGCCTCGGCGCATCCCGCCTCCGCCCCTTCCGCCAAAGCACCCGCAGCGGCCAGCGCCCCCAGATCGGCCGCCGCCTGAACCCGGTGCCGTGCCACCACCACGGCACCCACCTGCCCCACCATCAAGGTCGAACAGATCAGCCCTGCCAACGCCACGCACGCGAAGACCGTCGCACCTCCCTGGTCGCGTCCCGAAGCTGCGGACCGGTACCACCGCCGGTTGCGGGAGGTCGAGCCATACCGGGGTCCGGCTCGACGGTTGTACGGTTCCTCGCCGATCGGGTGACGCAGTGCCTGGGCGAGTGCGGTGCGCATCAGTCCTGAGACACGTGGGGAGGAAAGACAGGCCGCGTGGTCGATAGGTGGCGGCGTGTCCCGAGGAGGGATCGGTGTGCTCATGGCTGGATTCCGGGTTCGATGACGGCTACCGCTTCGGCTCGCAGGTGCAGGCCGGGGAGCAGTGGGGTGGTTGCGGCGACTGTGGCGATGACACGGTCGCCGTCGTTGCGGAGTTCGACGGTGGCTCCGGGTGGGGCGACCGTACGGCCTGCGGCGATGGCGTGGGTGGTGTCACCACGTGCGGCCAGGCGCGCGGTTTCGCGGGCGGCATCGACACAGCGCACCTGGGTCGACGCCGCGAGCAGTGCGCCGACGCAGAGGGCGACCGCGCATACGAGGGCGGCGAGGGCGATGGCGGCCTCGACCGTCACCGCTCCCGTATCGTCGGCGAGACCGACAGCGCGACAGCGATTTACACGCTTGTGTTGAGTGCCTTGTCGATGATCGATGTCAGCGCGTTGACGATGTTGTCCCCCGTGACCACCGCGTAGAGCACGGCGCCGAAGGCGGCCGCGGCAATGGTTCCGATCGCATATTCCGCCGTCGACATCCCGGCGTCGTCGAACAACAGCCGGGTGAAGCGGGCTCGGACCTCCTGGCAGACGGTGCGTACGTGCGTCATCGTGATCCCCTCTCATCTCCCACCGCGCGGACGATCCGCCCGGTGACGTTTCGTGGCCCGTCTGACGGGCGTTCACGGCAGGCCGCCGTTGCCGAGGACCCGGCCCGCCAAACCGACTACGACCGGGACGATCCCGAGGCAGACGAAGGCGGGCAGGAAGCAGAGACCGAGTGGTCCGCCGATCAGCACGCCCGCACGTTCGGCGCGTGCCACGGCGGCGTCCTCCACTTTTTCGCGTCGCTGCGTTGCCAATTCGGCGACGGCGGTGGCCAGCGATGCGCCCGACCGGGCCGAGCGTCGCGCCATCCGCGCCAGCGACTCGACTTCGTCGGCTCCCGCGGAACCGGCCGCGTCGGCGGCGGCGCGCTCCCACGCCGTGGTGGCGTCGGCGCCGAGCGCCAGTAGGTCGGCGGCCCGCAGCAGAGCCGCGCGTAAGACCGGTGGTGCGGTGGGAGCGCTGGCTCGTGCGGCTGCCGCCATCGGCAGCCCGGCTCGCAGGCACGCGGCGAGTAGATCGAATGCCGAAGCCGACCCCAGCGGGTCCGCCTTCGCCGTCACCCGCACCGGAGCCAGTGCCGCCGCAGGCCCGAGAGCTCGCAATCGCCGACTGACTGCCACCCTCCCGGGCAACACCAGCAGTGCGACAGCCAGAATCAGCACCGCGAGCGGTAGCGGCGCACCGAAATCACGCTGCACAACGACCCCTTTCACTCGACATCGGCGACCGTCCACACCCATCCACAGCCCTGTGCGCGGTCCGCGACCCCTGGTGGGCCGGCCTCCACAGCAGTTCACAAGTCGGCACTGACCCGAGACTCCGTGGAACGCTCATGCCGTCCCCCTTCGGGTGATGACATCCGTCCACAGCAATCCACAGCAGGCCAAGGCGGTGCCGAGGGGGAGGAGGAATTCACCTGCGGAAGAGGCGAAGAGGACCGACAGGGGTGCGGCGCCCATCAGCTGGCCGAGTCCTATCCCCACGATCGGGAGTCCGGCGAGCACCGTGGCAGAGGCTCGAGCGCCCGCGAGCGCGGATTCGGTGCGGTCGCGAAAGCGGGTACGGGCGAGGAGGTCGGTGCGGGCGGCGAAAAGGAGTTCGGCCAGCGCCAGGCCGTGTTGCTCGGCGACGCGCCAGGCGGTCGCTATCCGCGACAACTCCTCGGCGACAACGGAATCCGGATGCACCCATCCATCGGCGCCCGAACCACCGAGACGGCTTCTACCCGCGCTGATCGCGAGCACGCGCGCCGCTTCACCCCGCGACTCGCCCGCAGCCGATTCCGCCGCCGCGCTCGGATGAGCTCCGACCCGCAGCTCACCGACTACAGCTTCCAACCCGGCCAGCAGATGCGCGCATTCCTGCCGACGCTCCCGCTCAGCCCGTCCGCGCCGATTGCGCACAGCCACAGTCACACCGAGCATGAGTGCGGCCAACCCCGTTCCGACTCCGAAGCCGAAAGCCGCACACCCCACCAGGATTCCCACACACCACTCCACAGGCACACGCGGCGACCGGCTCCGCTGCCCCACCCCGAACAGCCGCGCGAACCTCCGCTGCCCTCCCGAAACGGGAAGCACAAGCACCGCGACCGCACAACAGAGCAATCCGACGCCCATCTCTCTCACCTCCATTCACGTTTCGCGACAACACCTTCGACAAGCAGCTTTTGTCCACAGACGCCCACATCGGTTGAAGATCCCTCGCCCGTCGACGGAGGCGCATACGCGTACCTGCCTCACTCATCCGAGCCTCGATTCCAGGAGCCGGGCCAGTTCCGCAGCGCCCGGGGTCGGGGCCGAATCGGAACGCCAGGCGGGGGTGATGTGGATGGAGTCGGTGTCGCGCTGGAGAATTCCTATTTCCCGGAGTCCTCGGGTGCCGTCGGCGCGCCGGTGGACGTGGAGGACGACCTGGACCGCGGCGGCCAGCTGGCTGTGCAGGGCGGCGCGGTCCATTCCACCCAGGGCAGCAAGGGCTTCCAGTCGGGCGGGGACTTCCTGGGGCGAGTTCGCGTGGACCGTACCCGCGCCGCCGTCGTGGCCGGTGTTGAGGGCGGTCAGCAGATCGACGACCTCCGCGCCGCGGACCTCACCGACGACGATCCGGTCGGGGCGCATCCGCAGCGCTTGGCGGACCAGATCGCGAACGGTGACCGCGCCGACCCCTTCCACATTGGCCGTGCGCGCCACCAGGCGAACCACATGCGGATGTACGGGTGCCAGTTCCGCGGCGTCTTCCACGCAGACGATCCGCTCGGCGGGATCCACGGCCGCCAGCAGCGCGGACAACAAGGTCGTTTTTCCCGCACCGGTTCCGCCGACCACGAGGAACGCGAGGCGGGCGCGCACGATATCGCCGAGAAGCGCACGGGCCGCGGCAGGTAGCGAGCCGGCGGCCGCGAGGGCATCGAGGCCCTGGGTGGCCGGGCGCAGGACGCGCAGCGACAGGCAGGTGCCGTCGTGGGCGACAGGCGCGAGGACAGCATGCAGCCGCACGCCGAACGCGTCGCCGAGGGTTGCCTCGGTGCCGGTGAGCTTGCCGTCGACCCACGGCTGGGCGTCGTCGAGCCTGCGACCCGCCGCCAGGGCGAGACGCTGGGCGAGCCTGCGCACGGCCGCTTCATCGGCGAAACGCACGTCGGTGCGCTCGAGGCCGTGGCCGCGATCTATCCACACCGCATCCGGACCGGTGACCAGGACATCGGCCACGCGCGGATCGTGCAGCAGTGGTTCGAGCAGGCCGGCGCCGGTCATCTCGGTCTGCAGCAGACGCAGGGCGCGCAGCAGGTCGGTATCGGCGAGGACACCGCCCGCTTCGGCCCGGATCGCGGCGGCGAGTTGGGCGGCATCGGGTGCGCCCGCGTGTTCGGCGAGGCGTTCGCGGACCCGCTCGAGCAGGTCGACGGTGACGAATGTCGTCATCACACCTCAGCCCCGACCATGGCGAGAACCGCGTCGGCCGCATCGCGCAGCGGACCGCGCCTGCGCACGCTGAGCCCGCCGCGTTCGAGCCGCGCGGCCAGCCCGGCTTGTCCACGCACGGCCGCGAGCAAGGGCAGCCCCAGCACCTCGGCCACCTCCGCGCCGCGCAAGCCGCCCGGTGCCGGGCCACGAACCACCAGGCCCCGGTTCGGGTTTCGCTCACCCAGGTACGCCGACACCACCTCGGCGGCGGCTACCGAACGCAACCGGGCGGGCACGACGAGAACGACGAGATCGGCGGCATCGACCATCACGTCGGCCGCCGCACCGCGCTCCCCCGACACATCGCAGACGACCAGATCACCTGCGGACCTCCCGGATTCGATCACCGCACGCACCGCCGCGGGCGCCAGCTCGGCGGGCGGACCCGCGCGCCCACAGGAGAGCACAGCCAACCCGGGACAGGCGGCGGGCAGCGCGTTGTGCAGTGCGGCGGCGGAAACCCGTCCGTCCTCGATCACCAGGTCGGGCCAGCGCAGCCCGGCGACGTTCTCCATCCCGAGCACGAGGTCGATGCCGCCGTCCAGGGGCGCACCGTCGATGAGCACCGCGTCGCGCCGCACTCGCAGCGCCGCACCGCGTAAGGCCGTCGCGGCGGCGAGCGTCGACGCGCCGGCTCCCCCACCCGCACCCGCCACCGCGACGACCACCCCCTCTCCGGTGCGCGCCTCGGCATGCTCGGCGAACTGCTCGACCAGCGCGACCGCCGCACCCGGCAGCCCGACGACGCGTTCGGCACCGACGGCGGTGGCGGCCTGCCAGTCGGCAACGGCCGGTTCACCTTCGGTGACGAGCACGATCCCCGCCCGCCGCGGACAGCCCGCCGCGGCGGCGGCGATCGCGGCATCGGTGTCGAGGATCACCAGCCCCGCCCCCGCCCAGGCGTGCCTGCCGACAGGCATGTGCCGTTCGTCGGTGACCCGCTCGGCGGCCGCGGCCACGCGGCGCACCTCGGCGCGCAGCCGTTCGTCGCGCACGAGCACGAGGGCGGGCGAGATCGGAGCGGAGGCGGGGGCGAGGTTCATGCGGTTCAGCGTGCTCGCGGAGGACCTCGGCCGACACCCCTCGAACGGCGATTGTGGATAACTCGCGGGGTGTGGACAACTTCCGAATACGCTGCCGGATGAAAGTAATCGTCCTGAAAATAGAGGACGGCCCCAGCCGGGGGGGAGGAGGCTGGGGCCGTCGGGTTCAGCCCCGGGGGGTCGGGCTGAACGCGCCTGGACCATGTCCAGGTGTCAGCAATACTACACCCATAACCCGCCGACGGCGCAAGTAGCGTCGGCCGACATTCTTCGGCGATTCGCGCCCTCCGGCGTCCGCGGGGCAAACGCCGAACAGTTGCCTGAGCGGGCGGATACCCCACCCGTCGGTGCGCGTGCCTATCCTGTTGTCGTGACCGCCGATCGCCGCCAGACTCCGCCTACGGACACAAGACTCGATTCCTCGGGCCGTGCGCCGACGGCCGGCGGGCGGGTGGCCGCGTTCTTCGATCTCGACAAAACGGTGATCGCGAAATCGAGCGCGTTCGTGTTCAGCAAACCCTTCTACGCACAGGGGCTGATCAACCGCAGAGCCGTACTGGAGAGCAGCTACGCGCACTTTTTGTTCCTGCTGTCGGGTGCCGATCACGACCAGATGGAACGAATGCGGGCAAACCTGGCCAACATGTGCGCGGGCTGGGATGTGCAACAGGTGAAATCCATTGTGGCCGAGACACTTCACGAGTTGGTCGACCCCCTGATCTACGCCGAGGCCGCCGACCTGATCGCCGATCACAAGATCCGCGGCCACGATGTGGTGATCGTTTCGGCGTCCGGCGAGGAGATGGTCGGGCCGATAGCCGAGGCGCTCGGCGCCTCCCACACCGAGGCGACGCGGATGGTCGTCGAGGACGGAAAATACACCGGCGAGATCGAGTTCTACTGCTACGGAGAGGGAAAGGTGGCCGCGATCGAAAAGCTGGCCGCCGCAGAGGGTTACGACCTGTCCCGGTGCTACGCCTACTCCGACTCGGCGACCGACCTGCCGATGCTGAGCGCGGTCGGCCACCCGACCGCTGTGAACCCCGACCGCGCGCTGCGCAAGGAGGCCGTCGCACGCGGCTGGCCGGTGCTCACCTTCTCCAATCCGGTGTCGCTGTGGTCGCGGTTCCAGGCGCCGTCGAGCACCACGGTTGCGGCGACGGCGGCGGTCGGGCTCAGCGCCGTCCTGGCGGGCGCGATCAGCTACCGGCTGCTGCGTAAACGCCGCTGACCTGCGACGCGGGCTTGACCCGCAAGCACGGATCGCCGGCTGACACGCCGAAAACAAGCGGATTCGGTAATGCCACAGAAACGCTTGAAGTGAGCGCGGTCACAGTGTAAGAATGGAGTCACGGAAGGACGGAAGGCCAAGACGGGACCGGAAGAGAAGGTTTCGCCTCCCATCCCACCCTTCCCAGCACGGACGCCAGGCACCCACGCGGAGCGCGCCGCGACAAGGGCAGCAGAGTTGTGGGCCTGCGAAATTCGGGCAGTCGTCGGCGAGAGCCTCGCACAGGTTGCGGGGATGAACCGGCGGGGTTCGGATGATCGCCGAGGCCACCGAACACAACCCACCCCAGCACGCTTGGTAACCAGGTGTTCCGTGCTAGCGGGCGGCGAAGTCGAGCAATCGGCACGCCGCCCGTTTCGATGTGTGGGGAAGGTCAGCCCGCCGCCGCGTCGGCGATCGAGTTGGCCTCTCGCGCACCGTCTTCGAGCGCACCCGCACAGAACAGCACCCATCCGCCGACAGCCTCCGGCGTGCCCATGCCGAAGCCGGCGGCCGCATCGAGGTAGGCCTGCCTGCGACGCAGCCAGAACACCTCAGGAACGCCGAGGCTGCGGGGATCGAGCCCGGTCGACACCGCGACCAGTCGCGACGCCGCGCGGGCGACCACACCGTCGGCGGTGCCGAACGGGCGAAGTGTCATCAGCTCGCCGTGCACGACGGCGGCGATCACCGGCGCGGGTGCTTTGCTGGTCTGCACGGTCTGCGCCAGCAGGTCCAGCCGCTCCGCCACCCCGGGTACCGGGCGTGGCCTGCCGAGTTCCTGCTGATCGGTGACGAGGTCGGCGGCGGCGAGCAGATGCAGCCGGGCCAGCGCTTGCAGCGGGGCGCGGCGCCAGGTGCCGACCAGGTTGGTGAGCGCGTCACCGTCGAGCGCCTGCCCCACCCGCAGCGCACCGGCCAGCACCGGGTCGCTGACCTTGCCGTCGGCGGGCAGATCGGTGCTCGCGCCCTCGATGGCGGCGGACGAACGCGCCGCGCGGACGGCGGCCTCGGCGGCGGTGGTCGCCCAGCCGCGTCGGTTGGACTTGTGCCGGTGCACCGCGGCGAGCGCGTCGCGCGCCTTGTCGGCGGCCTCACGCACGCCGGGCAGGTCGACCAGGGGCTGCAGCGGATCAGTCACGACATACGAGGCTACCGTTCCAGCGCACCGTCCCCGACGGCCACATGCAACCCGCCCGCCCTCGGCCAGACCCGGTCGGGCCACAGCACCTCCGCGAGCCGCTTCGCCGCTGGGGTCTTGGCCCGGCGCCGACGCGCCTCCAGCTCGGCCTGCCGCTCCGCATCGATTCGATCCACCGGCGCCTCCCCACCTCAGCGAGCTACGTCGCACCACCTCGGACAAGTCGACGATACGCCGCTGAGCTGCGCTGACGCTGCCGTTTCACGAGCTCCCGCCAGCCCGTCCCCGCGACCCAGCGACAGCCACGGCCAACGCTCTCGTTACCCAGCCAACAACTCCCGCCCCGGGATCGCCTCGAGCAGATCCCGCGTGTACTCCTCCCGCGGGGTGGCGAACACCTCATCGGTCGTGGCCGATTCGACGACCTTCCCGGCTCGCATGACCAGCACGTTGTCCGCGATCTGCCGGACGACGGCCAGATCGTGGGTGATGAACAGGTACGTCAAGCCCAGCTCGGCTTGCAGGTCGTTGAGCAGCGTGAGGATCTGCGCCTGCACCAGCACGTCGAGCGCGGACACCGCCTCGTCGCAGACGACCAGTTCCGGCGACAACGCGAGCGCCCTGGCGATCGCGACCCGCTGACGCTGCCCGCCGGACAACTCGTTGGGATAGCGCCGCAGCACCGACGACGGCAGCGACACCTTGTCGAGCAGGTCGCGCACCACCTTCTCGCGTTCGGCGGCGGTACCGATCTTGTGCACCCGCAGGGGTTCTTCGACGGTGCGGAAGATGGAGTACATCGGGTCGAGGGAACCGTAGGGGTTCTGGAAGATCGGTTGCACGCGACGGCGGAAGGCGAAGGCGCCCTTGCTGTCCAGCGACGACACCTGCTGACCGTCGAACACCACCGAGCCTGCCGTCGGCTCGAGCAACCCGAGCACCATCTGCGCGATGGTCGACTTGCCCGAGCCGGACTCACCGACGATCGCGGTGGTCGTACCGCGTTCCACGCGGAAACTCACGTCGTCGACGGCGGTGAAAGCCGTCGACTGCCACGGTCGTTTGCCGCGAATCTTGAACGTCTTGGTGAGGTTCCGCACGTCGAGCACGGTGTCGGGCAGCGCCTCGGTGGCGGCTACCTCGACGGCACGGTCGCGCACCTTCGCCCGCTGCCGCGACGACGACATCCGCTGCGCCGCCAGCGAGGGCGCCGAATTCACCAGCTTCTTGGTGTAGGCATGCTGTGGGTCGCGCAGGATCTGCAGGGCCGGACCGGATTCCACCACCCGCCCGCGATACATCACCACGAGGTGTTCGGCGCGTTCGGCGGCCAGGCCGAGGTCGTGGGTGATGAGCAGCACGGCCGTCCCCAGCTCGGTGGTGAGCTCTTCGAGGTGGCCGAGGATCTGGCGTTGCACGGTGACGTCGAGCGCCGAGGTCGGTTCGTCGGCGATGAGCAGTTTCGGCCTGCACGACAGCCCGATCGCGATGAGCGCGCGCTGGCGCATACCGCCGGAGAACTCGTGCGGGTACTGATTCACCCGCCGCTCGGCATCCGTCATCCCGGCCTCGGTGAGCAGTTCCACCGCCCGTTCGCGCGCGGCCGCGCCCTTGGCGATGCCGTTGGCCTCCAGGGTCTCCCGGATCTGGAAACCGATCTTCCACACCGGGTTCAGGTTCGACATCGGGTCCTGGGGAACCAGGCCGATCCCGTTGCCACGGACGGCGACGATCTCCTTGGCCGAGGCCTTGGTCAGGTCCTTGCCCTCGAACCGGATGGACCCGCCGGTCACCTTGCCGCTGCCGGGTAGCAGATCGATGATCGCGTGCGCGGTCGTCGACTTGCCCGACCCGGACTCACCGACGATGGCGACGGTCTGCCCGGGGTAGACGGTCAGATTCACCCCGCGCACAGCGGGCACCGGCTTGCCGTCGGAGGTGAAACTCACCTCGAGATCGCGGATTTCGAGCAGGGGTTCGGTGGTCATCGGGTGCGCTCCTTCGGATCGAGCGCGTCGCGCACCGCGTCGCCGAGCATGATGAAGCTCAGCACCGTGATGGCCAGCGCGGTCGCCGGGTAGAACAGGATCGGCGAGGTACGGATCTCGGACTTGGCACGGGAGATGTCGGCGCCCCAGGCCACGATGTCGGGCGGCAGACCGACACCGAGGTAGGACAGCGTGGCCTCGGTGACGATGAAGACGCCGAGCCAGATGGTCGCGACGACGATGAGCGGGCTCGCCGCGTTCGGCAGCACGTGCCGCATCAGCGTGCCGAACCGCGACACACCGAGCGCCTTCGCCGCCGTGACGTATTCGCTGTTCTTGGCCTCGATCACCGCGCCGCGGGCGATGCGCGCGGCCTGCGGCCAGGTGAACGCCACGAGGATCGCGATCACCGTGCCGATCCCGGCCGGACGCAGCAGCTGCAGCAGCACGATGGCGGCGAGCACCATCGGAATGGCGTAGAAGATCTCGGCAATGCGCGAGACGACGGTGTCGAGCAGGCCGCCGTAGAACCCGGACAGCGCGCCGAGCACCCCGCCGACCACCAGGAACAGCAGCGCCGAGCCGACACCGACGGTCACCGAGGCACGGGCGCCGTAGATGGTGCGCGCGTAGATGTCGCAGCCCTGCTTGTCGAAACCGAACGGGTGACCGGGGCGCGGCCCGTCCATTCCGAACTCACCGAGGCAATGGCGCGGGTCCTGGCTGGTGAACAACGACGGCCACACCACGACCAGCAGCACGAGCACGATCAGCACGACGGCCACGAGGAACACCGGGTTGCGCCGCAGCCGCCGCCACGCATCGCCCCAGATGCTGGTCGGGGTGCCCGCGTCGAGCACACGGTCGGTGGCCAGCACCTCCACCTCGTCGGCGGGGGCCACGAAATGCGGTTGCTTGTCAGGCATAGCGGATCCTCGGGTCGAGCGCGGCATAGAGCAGGTCGATGACCAGGTTCATCAGCAGGAACAGCACAACGAGCACCGTCACGAACGACACGACCGTCGGCGGCTCACCGCGGATGATCGCCTGATACATGGTTCCGCCGACACCGGGGATGTTGAAGATGCCCTCGGTGACGATGGCGCCCGCCATCAGCGCACCGAAATCGGCACCGAGAAAGGTGACGACCGGAATCATCGAATTGCGCAGAATATGGACCGTGACCACGCGACGGCGGCCGAGACCTTTGGCCGTTGCCGTGCGCACGTAGTCGGCGGATTTGTTCTCCGCCACGGAGTTTCGCGTCAGGCGAAGGACATAGGCGAACGAGAGCGAGCCGAGCACGAAAGCCGGGACGATCAGTTCACCGATACTGGCGTTGCCGGTGACGGTCACCGGCGCGATGCCCCATTTCACACCGAGCAGGAACTGCGCGAGATAGCCGACGACGAACACCGGAAGCGCGATGATCACCAGACTCGCGATCAGCATCGTCGAATCGAACAGTTTGCCCTTGCGCAAACCGGCGATCAACCCGAACAGGATGCCGAAGAAGCCTTCGATCAGCACGGCGAGAAACGCCAGTTTGATGGTGATCGGGAAGGCGCGTTCGAGTTCCTCGCGCACCGGCCTGCCGGAGAACGAGGTACCGAAGTCGAGGGTGAGAATGCCCTGCAGGTAATGCAGGTATTGCATGATGAACGGCTGATCGAGGTGGTAGCGGGCGCGCAATGCCGCCTCGGCAGCCGGGGTCAGCGCCTTTTCACCGGCCAGCGCCTTGATCGGGTCGCCGGGAATCAGGAAGACCATCGCATAGATCAACAGAGTGGCGCCGAGGAAGACCGGGATCATCTGGAGCAGGCGCCGGAGTATGTACCAAGTCATCGTTCCTCCGAAAACTGCCGGGCCGAGCCACTTTTCGTGACCCGGCCCGGCGGCGAGTGGTTACTTCTCGATGTTCTCGAAGTCGAACAGGCCGTTCCAGGCGAGTTCGGCCTTGGTGACCCGGTCGGAGCGGCCCGCGGCGGCGATGTAATCGAAGACCGGGATATCGGCCATATCCCGGATCAGGATCGCCTGTGCCTGCCCGATGAGTTTGTAGGACTCCTCCTTCGTCGCCGCGGCCATGGCGGCGTCGAAGAGGCGGTCCACCTCGGGGTTGTTGTAGTTGACGTTGTTGGTCTCGGAGTAGCTGTAGTAGTTCGACCCGAGGAACTGCATCATCGTGGGGTAGTCACCCTGCCAGCCGTAACGGAAAGCGGTGCCGATGGTTTCGGCGTTCACCGCGTCACGCACGTCCTTGAACGTCGGCACCGGATTGGCCACGGCGTCGATGTCGAGAGTGTTCTTCACGCTGTTGGCCACCGCTTCGATCCAGGCCTGGTGGCCGCCGTCGGAGTTGTAGGTGATGGTGTAGCGCGAGCCCGCCCACGGCGACATGGCGTCGGCCTGGGCCCACAGCTTCTTGGCCTCCTCCGGGTTGTACTCGAACACCTCGGCGCCCGGGAGGTTCGCGTTGAAACCGGGCAGCGTCGACGCGGTGAAATCGCGTGCGGGGTTACGCAAGCCGTTGAAGATCTTCTCGATGATCTGCGGCCGGTTGATCGCCATGGAAATGGCCTTGCGGCGCAGCACGCCCTCCTCACCCGCGAAATGCGGGACATTGGACTGGATGCCGATGTGCTGGTTCTGCGCGGTCGGCTTGGTGATCGCGCGGTCGCCGAGATCGCTCTTGTAGGTGCTCAGGGCGCTGTCGGGAATAGTGTCGAGCGCGTCGAGGTTGCCTGCCTGCAGATCGGCGTAGGCCGTCTCGTAGGACTGGTACATCACGAAGCGCAGGCCCTTGTTCTTGGCGGGCCTACCGCCCGGGTAATCCGGGTTGGGCTTCAAATCGATCTTGACGTTGTGTTCCCAGGATTCGAAAGCGTAGGGGCCGTTGCCGACCGGCTTCTCACCGAACGCCTTCATGTCCTTGAACGCCACCTCGGGCAGCGGATAGAACGGCGCGTAACCGAGGGCGCTCTCGAAGTCGATCGACGGCGACTTCAGTTCGACGGTGAAGGTACGGTCGTCGACCACCTTCAGACCGGACATGGTCTGTGCCTTGGGCTGTTCGGCATTCACTTCGTCGAACCCGGCGATCTGGCTGAACGCGTAGCCCTGCAACTGCGCGTTGGTGCCGAGCGCACCGTAATTCCAGGCGTCGACGAACGACTTGGCGGTGACTGTGGTGCCGTCGGTGAATTTCCAGTTCGGCTTGATGGTGATGCGATACGATTTGCGGTCGGTGGTCTCGATCTTCTCGGCCATCTCGTCCCGCGCTTCGCCGTTGGCGTCGTAGTACTTCAGGCCCGCGAACAAACGGTCGACCACGCGGCCGCCCATGTTCTCGTTGGTATTGGTCGGTACCAGGGGATTCTGTGGCTCTCCCGCATTGGTGGTGACGATGGCGGCATCGGCACTGTCATCGGACGAGCACGCGGTGAGACTGAGGCTTGTGGCCACAAGTCCCGCCGCGATCAGCGCGGTCGCTCTGATGAATCTCAACGATCTCTCCCGGTTCGCTTCCATGACATGAAGGGGGCGCAATCATCTTCCGCGTCACATGTATCCCTACGGTTACATGTCGAATACGCGGAAAAGATTGCCGAACCCTTCCTGTTCGACAGAAAAAAATGAACAATTCTCGGAACCATCAGCTGAACGGTCGATCTAAAACGATAGCCCGGGATCGCCTGCCCTGTCCGCGAACTCACCGGATGAATCAAGCCCACTGAACGTCTCGGAAACCGAGCTCACGCAACGCTCACAAGGGGGCGGACACGTTCGTTACTGTCGAGGTGCCACGGCTGCGCCCTGGCGACCGACCCGACCGCACCAGGCATGTGAGGCTGACATCGACATGACCGAAACCGCTGCAGGACATCAGGATTCGTATCCGCCGAGCGCCGAGTTCGCGGCTGCCGCCAATGCCGGTGCCGAACTCTACGAGCGGGCCGACGCCGACCGCGAGGGCTTCTGGGCCGAACAGGCGCGTCGCCTGCACTGGCACACACCCTTCACACAGGTCCTGGACTGGGACGACGCACCCGTGGCGCGCTGGTTCGCCGACGGCGAGCTGAACATTAGTTACAACTGCGTCGACCGCCATGTTCTCGACGGCCACGGCGACCAGGTAGCCGTCCACTGGGAAGGCGAACCCGGCGATTCGCGTGCGATCACCTATCGGGAACTGCTCGAGGAGGTTTCGCGGGCGGCCAACTACCTGACCGAGCTCGGGCTGGTCGCCGGCGACCGGGTCGCGATCTACATGCCGATGGTGCCCGAGGCGATCGTGGCGATGCTGGCGTGTGCGCGGCTGGGACTCACCCATTCGGTGGTGTTCGCCGGGTTCTCGCCCAGCGCGCTGCGTCAGCGGGTCGACGACGCGCAGGCGCGGCTGGTCATCACGACCGACGGGCAGTGGCGGCGAGGTAAGCCCGCGCCGCTGAAGGAGGCTGTCGACGAGGCGCTGGCCGCCAAGGGCGATGTGCCGTCGTCGGTGGAGCATGTGCTGGTGGTGCGCCGCGTGGGGACCGAGGTGCCGTGGACCGACGGACGCGACCTGTGGTGGCACGAAACCGTGTCCGCCGCTTCGCCCGCACACGAGGCCCAGCCGTTCCCGGCCGAGCATCCGCTGTTCATCCTCTACACCTCCGGGACCACCGGGAAGCCGAAGGGGATCCTGCACACCAGCGGCGGATACCTCACCCAAACCGCCTACACCCACCACAACGTCTTCGATCACAAGGCCGGACACGACGTCTACTGGTGCACCGCCGACATCGGATGGGTCACCGGACACAGCTACATCGTCTACGGACCGCTGGCCAACCGCGCCACCCAGGTCGTCTACGAAGGCACCCCGAACTCACCGAACGAGCACCGCCACTTCGAAATCATCGAAAAATACGGTGTCACCATCTACTACACCGCCCCGACACTGATCCGCACGTTCATGAAGTGGGGCCGCGAAATTCCCGACGCTCACGATCTGTCGTCACTGCGTCTGCTGGGTTCGGTCGGCGAACCGATCAACCCCGAAGCGTGGCGCTGGTACCGGGAAGTGTTCGGTGCCGACAAGACCCCCATCGTGGACACCTGGTGGCAGACCGAAACCGGCGCCATCATGATCTCGCCACTGCCCGGCGTCACTCACGCCAAGCCCGGCGCCGCCATGCGCCCCCTGCCCGGTATCTCGGCGAAGGTCGTGGACGAAGAAGGCAAGGCGGTTCAGCTCGGCGAAACCGAGGCCAATGGGTACCTGGTGCTCGACAAGCCGTGGCCATCGATGCTGCGCGGTATCTGGGGCGATATGGACCGCTACCGGTCCACCTACTGGGAGCGCTACGCCGAGCAGGGCTGGTACTTCGCCGGTGACGGCGCCAAACTCGACACCGACGGCGACCTCTGGGTCCTCGGCCGCGTCGACGACGTCATGAACGTCTCCGGCCACCGCATCTCCACCGCCGAAGTCGAATCCGCCCTCGTCGGCCACCCCAACGTCGCCGAAGCCGCCGTCGTCGGCGCCACCGACCCCACCACCGGCCAAGGCATCGTCGCCTTCGTCATCCTCACCGGATCCACCACACCCGACGACACCCTCGTCGACACCCTCAAAGCCGAAGTATCCAAACAGATCAGCCCCATCGCCAAACCCCGCGAAATCCACATCGTCCCCGAACTCCCCAAAACCCGCAGCGGCAAAATCATGCGCCGACTCCTGCGCGACGTCGCCGAAGGACGCGAACTCGGCGACACCTCGACCCTCGTCGACCCCGCCGTCTTCGAGGCCATCCGTACCGGCGGCAACTGATCGGGGACCGGCACGCTACGGTTGCGGCGATAGCCGTGTCGGTCACCTCCAGGGCAGCATCGCTGATCGGATCGGCGCTAGTGTTGCGCCAAGACGTGTGCACACCGCGCGCCGCGATGCGGACCAGTTACCACAGGGAGAAGGGTCGACGAAGTGAGTTACACCCAAGGCGGAAATGACGGTCGGACGGTCACTTCCATCCCGTTGACCGACGCCAATCCGCCCGGATCGGCCAGCATCGGCAGCCTAGTCCGCGACGCCACCGAGCAGCTGTCCACGCTCGTGCGCGCCGAGGTCGCGCTGGCCAAGGCCGAGGTCACCGGCGAGGTCAAGAAGGGCCTCACCGGCAGCGTCTTCTTCATCCTCGCGCTGACGATCCTGCTGTTCAGCTCGTTCTTCTTTTTCTTCTTCCTCGCCGAACTGCTCGATGTGTGGCTGTACCGGTGGGCGGCGTTCCTCATCGTCTTCACGCTGATGGTGCTCGCCACCGCGCTGCTGGCTTTCCTCGGGTATCGCAAGGTGAAGAAGCTGAAGGCGCCGGAGAAGACGATCGGCTCGCTCAAGCAGAGCGCCGAGGTGCTGCCGCACGCACTCGCGCACCGCGAGCACACCCCGTCGCTGGAGAAGTCCAAGAACTGACGGTTCCCACCCGGCGGGCCCGGTCGCCACGACCGGACCCGCCCACTAGGCTCGATCGGCGTGTCGTCCAACTCATTCCCGGATCCGTCCACCGTCCGTTACGACGGCCCCTGGACCCACCGGGACGTGCACGCCAACGGGATCCGCTTCCATGTCGTCGAAGCCGACGCCACGATGCGCGCCGACGCGCCGCTGGTGCTGCTGTTGCACGGATTCGCCGACTTCTGGTGGTCATGGCGTCATCAGCTCACCGGAATCGCCGACCACGGGTACCGGACCGTCGCCGTCGACCTGCGCGGATACGGCGACACGGACAAACCGCCCCGCGGCTACGACGGGTGGACCCTCGCCGGTGACATCGCCGGACTCATCCGCGCGCTCGGCCACACCGAAGCGACCCTCGTCGGCCACGCCGACGGCGGCCTGGTCTGCTGGGCCACCGCGGTCCTGCATCCCCGGCTGGTTCGGTCCATCGCGCTGGTGAGCTCGCCGCATCCCGCCGCGTTGAAGAGTGCCGTCCTGCGCGACCCCGCACAGCGCGCGGCCTGGCTGCCCCAATTCCTGCGCTACCAGTTGCCCCGATACCCCGAGAACCTCCTCACGCGGCGGGGCGGGGCCGAGGTGGAGCGGTTACTACGCGAGCGGGTCGGCGAATCCTGGTCACGCACCGCCGAATTCACCGAGACCGCGTCACGGATGCGGACCGCTATTCGCATACCCGGCGCCGCCCACAGCGCGCTGGAGTATCAGCGATGGGCCTTTCGGAGCCAATGGCGGCCTGACGGCAAGCGGTTCATGGCGACTATGCGGGATCCGATCGACATACCTGTCCTCGGACTGCGCGGTGCGAATGACCAGTATCTGTTGGCGTCAACCATCGAGCGGGATCAGGAGCTCTCCCCGCGTCGGGCCCTGGTGACCATTCCGAATGCGGGCCATTACGCCCATCAGGAGAATCCGGGCAAGGTCAATGAGGTGCTTACCGCGTATTGGCATGAGCAGAACGGTGCCAATGATGCTCCGAAGGATGACTTGGTGTCGCCCTGAGGTTGTCTGGTGACGGGGGGCTTTCAGCCGAGTGGTGCCAGTCGTAAGCTGCTTGTCGAACCCCAGCTATACCGACCACTCGAGGGCGCCGCTACGCGCTTCGAACCGTGCGTCACTACTCCCAGGCCGGCGCCTACCGCACACCCAGCCACGCGGCACGGCCTCGGTGTTTTGTGCACCAAGGAGGTGTTGGGCTGTGTTTTGGAGCGCTGGCGCGCTCGAGCGCGGCCCCTGGAGGGCCGCGAGTTATGCGCCGTTGCTCGCGCATGCGCGCATGCGCAACGGCGCCTAACTCGCGGCCGGGCCGCTGCGCCGCTTCGCGGCGGTCCCTCCTCGAGGTCGGGACGGGCGGGGCTGGGAATGCTGTCATGGCGGACTGCTGGGAATTCCGCCCGGGGTGCGCATCACTCAGAGGCTCCACCTAGCGGGTTTCCGGTGTCCGCCTCAGCTCAATACGCAGGCTCCTGTGTCGACCGCTGCATTGCTGACGCCGGCAGCTGCCAGCTCCGAGGCGACCTCGTCGAGGGTCAGCACATAGCCTGTGTCGTCGTCGGTCACGGCGGCACCGAAGACGACGCCCAGTACCTGGCCATCGGTGTCGACAAGGGGGCCGCCCGAGTTGCCCGCGCGGACCTGGCCGCGAACTGTGTAGACCTCGCGTTCGACGGTTCCGTCGCGATGAATCGTCGGTCCGGTCAGGTCCAAGGTTTCGCGGACGCGGGCCGCGCTGGCGGTGTACGGCCCACCGCCGGGGTAACCGAGCACAATCGCGCTCTCGCCGGACGCCGCCGGTGTGGGAGCCAGCGGAATCACCGGCGAAGTCAGGCCGGGAACCGCTAGGACCGCGATGTCCTTGGACGGGTCGAACAGCACAACGTTGGCGTCGAGCGGTCCGCGTGCGGTATCGACCGACACGCTCGTAGTGCCGGCGACAACGTGGGCGTTCGTCATCACGCGCTCCGGCGCCACGACGAAGCCGGAACCTTCCAGCGCACGCTGGCAGCTCGGGGCGACACCACGAATGCGCAGCACACTCGGCTGCAACGACGCGGCGACGGGGCTGGCCAGAACGCTCGGGTCGGGGGGTTCGACAGCGGCGATGGGCGCGCGGCCGAACGGTCCGATGACGTCGGGAAGCCCAGAGGTGTTGAGGAGTTTGGAGAACTCGTTGGGCAGCTTGCGCAACCAGGCGGGGGCAACGGCGTTCACGTCGGCGAGCACTCGGGAACCGTTGATCGCGGCAGCTACACCTGGTTGGGAGGCCGTGGCCAGGGGCAATGCCATCAACCAGGCGGCGACGAGCACCGTGAGCGCCTGCAGCACCGCGCCGACACCGCTGTCGACGCTGCGCGCGAACGGATGCCGGATACCGGAGCGGGCGGCCCGGCCGAGAACCATGCCCGCGACCTCACCGACGATCACCAGCAGCACGATCAGCAGGATGCCGCCGAGAACCCGGCTGCGACCCTCACTGAGGTGCTTGAGGATATGCGGTGCGATCAGAATGCCCGCGACGGCACCGAGCGCGACGCCGAAGAACGCCAGCGCCGAGGCCACCGCCCCTTGCCGCCACCCCGTGGACGCCGCGACCAGCGCGATCAGCACCACTGCGATATCGAGCCACACCGAGGCACTCATGCTTGTGCCTCGCAGACGCTCGGCTCGCACATGACCGCGATGGCGGCTGTGCCGATGTGCCGCGCGCTCACAGGGTCATTCCGACCGCAGCCAGCGAGCTCTCCAGATCACGCACGTCGCCCCGATCCCAGTCTCGTTCCCACCCAGCAGTTTTGATGATGCCGGCGAGGATACCGCCGGTGAGCCCCCACACCAGCATGCCGTCGACCTGGAAGGCGGGACTCTGGTAGCCGAGACTGCCACGCACCATGAATCTGTGTGCGGGATCGAGTAATTCGCTCAGGGGCACCCGGACCACCCGTTCGGTTTCGCCCTGATCGACGACCCGCACCTCGCTCGGCTCCCGCCACCAGGCCAGCACGGGGGTGACGTCGAACTTCGACGGCGGTACGAACAGGGTGGGCAGGGTCGCGAAGGGCTGCACACCCGACGGGTCGAGGCCGGTCTCCTCCACGGCTTCGCGCAGGGCGGTGCCGACCGGGCCGTCATCGCCGGGGTCCTCGGCGCCGCCGGGGAAGGCGACCTGGCCGCGGTGCTGACGCATGGTCGAAGCGCGCTGGGTGAGCAACACCTCGGCGTCGGCGGGTGGGGCGCCGGGGCCGCCGTCGGCGGAGCCGCCGAACAGCACGAGTACCGCCGCTCGCCTCGGTTTGCCGGTGACCGACATGGCGCGGCGCAGGGCGCGCGAGGTGGCGAGGGTGTCGTCGGCGTCGGGGCCGCCGTGCCTCGTCGCCGGGTGGAGCCAGGCCGGAATCCCGGAGTCGTCCAGTCTCGCCACACCGTTCACGCTGTCATCCTCTTCGCCTGCCACCACACAACGCTGTCTGTCATACCGTGATACCGAGCTTCGCGGCGACCGTATCGGCGATGTCGGTCACGTCGGCGAAGGTTCGCACCTCCACACTCGCCACGCTGCCATCAGCGCGCAGCAACACCGAAACCGGGAGTACCGGCGGCGCGCCGACCGCGCCGCGCACCGCGGCCGCCGGGTCGGAAACGCCGGGCAAGGTGATGCCGAGACCGGCGAGCCGGGCCAGCGCCTTCGCCTCGTCTGGATCGCTGTGCACGGTGAGGACGGTGAGCGCCGAACCCGCCCGCTGCGCGAATTCCTGCAGGTGAGGAAGCTCGATGGCACACGGACCACACCAGTAGGCCCAGAGATTGAGAAGTGCGGGCTTGCCCGCGAGGGCGGCGGCCAGGTCGGCTCGGGTCCCGTCGGCGAGGCAGCCGACGGTGAGCCCGGCCAGCGGTCCCGAACCCGGCGTGCCAGGGGCGGCGACGGGACAGGCTGTCAAACCGGCGGCGGCACGTTCGGCGGCCGACACGCCCGACTCCTGTTGCGAAGTTTTGCGAGTTTCGGTGGAGCCGGAATCCTCGCGCGGCCACAGGGCGACCGTCGCCGCGACGACGAGAATCAGTGCGGCGAGCACCCAGCGAACGCCGGGGCGGGCGAGCGGGGACGCCTCGCTCACAGCCCGGCCATTTCCAGCAGGTGATCGCGCTCGGGCCCCTTCACCAACTCGGCGGCCACGGCGGGATCGGTGGGTCCGGCACCGAAGGAGGGGCAGTCGTTGGACAGCACACACGCGCCGCAGGCCGGTTTGCGCGCATGGCACACGCGGCGGCCGTGGAAGATCACCCGGTGCGAGAGCATCGTCCAGTCCTTGCGCTCGAACAGCTCGCCGACCGCGTGCTCGACCTTCACCGGGTCTTCCTCCGCAGTCCAGCCCCAGCGGCGCACCAACCTGCCGAAATGGGTGTCGACCGTGATACCCGGCACATCGAAGGCATTGCCGAGGATGACATTGGCCGTCTTGCGCCCGATGCCGGGCAGCTTCACCAATTGGTCGAGGGTGTGAGGCAATTCACCGTCGTATTGCTCGACCAGGGCCTGGCCCAGACCCATCAGCGCGCTGGTCTTGTTGCGGTAGAAGCCGGTGGGCCGGATGAATTCCTCCAGCTCCACGCGGTTGGCCTCGGCATAGTCGCGGGCGGTGCGGTACTTGGCGAACAGCGCGGGAGTGGTGAGGTTCACCCGGACGTCGGTGCACTGGGCCGACAGGATCGTCGCGACCGCCAATTCCAGTGGAGTCGTGAAGTCGAGCTCGCAGTGCGCGTCCGGGAAAGCCTCGGCGAGCGTGCGGTTCATCCGGCGGGCACGACGGACCGTTCCGATCCGCGTTTCCGCAGCTATAGCGCGATTCTTGCGTTTGCGGGCCGCCGTGATCCCGGTGGTCACCGGCACCGGAACGGCGTCGCCTGCGGCGGCGGTTGCGGGGGAAACGGGCACCGCACCACCATACGGAACCGGTCCGACAACATTGCGCGACCGAGTTGGGCACCTGTGTTCCATCTGAGACCTGGACCGTGTTTACTGCCTGTCATGCAAGGACTCGCTGTGGTGCTCTTCCCAGTGCTGTTGATGCTGTTCGCGCTGGGGATGGAGCGGGTCGAGAATCGGCTCCGCAAACTTCTCGAACCCGATGAAGAGGTTCAGCAGTACCTGGACAACGCCAGCAACGCCGAAGTGAAAGAACTGACCAAGCTCGGGCTTCCCGCCGCGGTCGCGCGGGTGCGCAAGCGCCGCACACGGACCCCGGACATGGATGTCGCCCGGGCCAGCTGAACACCTCCCCATCCTCTCGGACACAGTGCCGCGGCTCGCGCAATCCACTCTTTACGTGGTGTCTGTCACTGTGCTGCCGTAATGCCGCGTAGACTGCGCTGTTGGTCGATTCGCTCGACCAGGTTCGCAAGCCATATCCCATAAGGAGCACATTCGTGGACGAGGCCCTCGCCAGAGCAGGCATCTTCCAAGGCGTCGAGCCCACCGCGGTGGCCGCGCTCGCCAAGCAGCTGCAGCCCGTAGATTTTCCGCGCGGCCACGTCATCTTCAACGAGGGCGAACCCGGCGATCGGCTGTACATCATCACGACGGGCAAGGTGAAGATCGGCCGACGTTCCCCCGACGGCCGGGAAAACCTGCTGACCATCATGGGTCCGTCCGACATGTTCGGTGAACTGTCGATCTTCGACCCGGGTCCGCGTACCTCGACCGCAACCACGGTCACCGAGGTCCGCGCGGTCACGATGGACCGCGACGCACTCAAGTCGTGGATCGATCAGCGCCCCGAGATCGCTGAGCAGCTGCTGCGCGTGCTTGCCCGACGCCTTCGCCGCACCAACAACAACCTCGCCGACCTCATCTTCACCGACGTGCCCGGCCGTGTGGCCAAGGCGCTGCTGCAGCTCGCACAGCGTTTCGGCACGCAGGAGGCCGGTGCGCTGCGCGTGACGCACGACCTGACCCAGGAAGAGATCGCCCAGCTGGTCGGCGCCTCGCGCGAAACCGTCAACAAGGCGCTCGCCGACTTCGCACATCGCGGTTGGCTGCGTCTCGAGGGCAAGAGCGTGCTGATCTCGGATTCGGAGCGCCTGGCGCGTCGCGCGCGCTGACTGTTCCGCCTCCCCGCGATTTCGGCCAGATTCACGCGCGGGGAGATGGTGCGGGCGGCCGGACTCAGTGGGTGGCGGGGTCAGCCCGTGCCCTATGAGTTACCCATGTGCTTGCGAGATCTGTTGTGCCGTCGTTTTCGGAACGCTTTCCGATCGCAGGCGCCTTTCGGCCTGCGATCGGAAGCGGTCAGCCTTGTTCGGCCCGCAGGTACTCCAGTTGAGCCCGCACCGAACTGCGCGCCGCGGGCCACAGGCGTTTGTCCACATCGGCGTACACCTTGCGGACCACCGCGAGAGCACCCGCGTCGGAACCCAATTCGGCCAGTGCCGCCCGCACCTGGTCGAGCCGTTCGCGGCGATGGTTCAGGTAGTAGCGCACCACCGGTTCGGCGTCCGGATGATCCGGACCGTGCGCGGGCAGCAGCGCCTTGCCGGCACCACGCTCGAGCAGCAGCTCGAGTGACGACAGGAACGCGGCCAGCGCACCGCCCGACGACTCGAGCACCGTCGTGCCCTTGCCGAGCACCGTGTCGCCGGTGACGACCGCGTCGTCGAGCAGGAAACTCACCGAGTCGCCGGTGTGGCCCGGCGTCGCGAGCACGGTGATCCGCAGCCCCGCCGCCTCGATGACCTCACCGTCGGCCAGCGGAGTCTCGGTGCCGCGCAGGTACTTCGGCTCCACCGCCCGTACCGGTGTCCCGGTGGCTTTCACCAGGTGATCGATGCCGCCGGTGTGGTCGGGGTGGTGATGGGTGATGAGGGTGAGCGCGATGCGCCCACTGGTGGCCGCGACGATGTCGGCGGTGTGTTTCTTGTCCTTCGGGCCCGGATCGACGACCACGTAGTCGTCGCTGCCGGGCCCGCGTAGCAGCCAGGTGTTCGTCCCGTCGAGCGTCATCTGGGACGGGTTCTCGGCCAGCAGCACCGATGCGGTCGGCGTGACCTGCCTGACCTGGCCGTACGCGGGATGTTCCAGTGCCATGACGGCTACCTATCCGACCTCGACGATCAGTTCCACCTCGACGGGCGTGTTCTTGGGCAGTTCGGAGACGCCGACGGCCGAGCGCGCGTGCACGCCCGCCTCGCCGAACACCTCTCCGAGGAATTCCGAGGCACCGTTGATCACGATCGGCTGATCGGTGAACCCGGGCGCTGAGGCGACGAAGCCGACCACCTTCACGATCCGAACGACCTGGTCGAGCCCGACCAGATCGTGCACTGCGGCGAGCGCGTTGAGCGCGCACAGCCGCGCGGCCTCCTTGGCCTGCTCCACATCGACCTCGGCGCCGACCTTGCCGACCGCCGACAGTTCACCGTCGACGAAGGGCAGCTGACCGGAGGTGTACACCAGCGAACCGGTGCGGATCGCCGGGATGTAGGCCGCGACGGGGGCGGCGACCGGCGGCAGGGTGACCCCGAGCCGGTCGAGCGCGTCCTTCCACGCGGTGGCCACGACTACTTCCGCCGCTTCAGGTAGGCGACGTGCTGTTCGCCGGTCGGTCCGGGCAGCACCGTGACCAGCTCCCAGCCGTCGGCGCCCCACTGATCGAGGATCTGCTTGGTCGCGTGCGTCAACAGCGGCACGGTCGCGTACTCCCACAGGGTGACTTCACTCATGGTGTGAGTTTAGGGCTCACCCCGACCATCCCCGCGAAACGGGTTATAGGCTCGGCGACGTGGGAGCACCAACAGCAGAGCCGGTTTCCTCGGTTCCCGAGCCGACGACCGGGTGGCCAGAGCGCGCGGTCAAGGCCCGTTTGCATTACGTGACAGGCAAGGGCGGCACCGGCAAGTCGACGGTTTCGGCCGCGCTCGCCCTCGCCCTGGCCGCAGGGGGACGCAAGGTGCTGCTGGTGGAGGTCGAGAACCGCCAGTCCATCGCGCAGCTGTTCGACCGGCCACCGCTGCCGCCCACCGAAACCCAGATCGCCACCGCCGACGGTGGGGGCGAGGTGGTGGCGCTGGCGCTGGACACCGAGTACGCCTTCCTCGAATACCTCGACATGTTCTACAACCTCGGCTTCGCGGGCCGGGCGATGCGCCGGATGGGCGCCATCGAGTTCGTCACCACCATCGCGCCCGGTCTGCGCGATGTGATCCTCACGGGCAAGATCAAGGAATGCGCGGTGCGCGTCGGCAAGGACGGCAAGCCCGTCTACGACGACATCGTCGTCGATTCGCCGCCGACCGGGCGGATCGCATCGTTCCTCGACGTCACCCAGGCCATGGCCGAGATCGCCAAGGGCGGCCCGATCGCCTCGCAGGCCGAGGGCGTCTCCAAGCTGCTGCATTCGGATCAGACGATGATCCACCTGGTGACGTTGCTCGAGGCATTGCCGGTGCAGGAGACCGCCGACGCGGTGGCCGAACTCACCGCGAACGATCTGCGCATCGGCACGGTGATCGTCAACCGGGCGGCCGCCGGTCAGCTCGCGCCCGCCGACCGGGTCGCCGCCGTGCGCGGTGAACTCGACACCGCCGCGATCGCCGCCGGTCTCACCAAGGCCGGAATCACCCTGTCCGACAACGATTTCGCCGGCCTGATCACCGAAGCGACCGACCACGCGACGATGCTCACCGCCCAGGACGCGAGCGCCGCCGAACTGGCCGAGGTCGATGTCCCCCAGCTGCATCTGCCCGCGCTGAGCGACGGCATGGATCTCGGCGGGCTCTACGAACTGGCCGAACAGCTATCCGCGCAGGGAGTGCGATGAACGACCGTGTGACCACCCCGCCTCCCCTCGATGTCGCCGAGATCATCGCCGACCCGCAGGCCAAGGTCATCGTGTGCTGCGGTTCCGGCGGCGTCGGCAAGACCACGACCGCCGCCTCGATCGCGTTGCGCGCGGCGGAGTCGGGCCGCAAGGTCGTGGTGCTCACGATCGACCCGGCGCGCAGGCTCGCCCAGTCGCTCGGCGTCGCCGAACTCGACAACTCACCGCAGCGCGTGGAGCTGGGCCCCGACGTGCCGGGCGAACTGCACGCGATGATGCTGAACATGCGCCGCACCTTCGACGACATGGTGCTCGAGCACACCAGCCCCGAGAAGGCCGAGCAGATCTTCGCCAACCCGATCTATCAGACGGTGGCGTCGTCGTTCGGTGGCACGCAGGAATACATGGCGATGGAGAAGCTGGGGCAGCTGGCCGCGCGCAAGGAGTGGGACCTGATCGTGGTCGACACCCCGCCCTCGCGCAACGCCCTCGACTTCCTCGACGCGCCCAAACGGCTCGGCACGTTCCTCAACGGGAAGATGATCCGGCTCATCATGGCGCCGGGTCGCGGTGTCGGCCGGTTCGTCACGGGAGCGATGAGCCTGGCCATGCGCGGGGTGTCCACGATCGTCGGCGGGCAGATGCTCAAGGACGCCTCGACGTTCCTGCAGTCGCTGGAGTCGCTGTTCGGCGGTTTCCAGGACCGGGCCGAACGCACCTTCGCGATGCTGGCCAAGCCGGGCACCCACTTCCTCGTCGTCGCCGCGGCCGAGCCGGACGCGCTGCGGGAGGCGTCGTTCTTCGTCGACCGGTTGTCGACCGAGCAGATGCCGCTGGCCGGTCTGGTGCTCAACCGCACGCATCCCGTGCTGACGAGCCTGTCCGGCGATCACGCGCTCACCGCCGCCGATCAGCTCGCCGACACCGACCCGCTCACCGCGTCGGTGTTGCGTATCCATGCCGAGCGGGTGGCCACCGCCAAACGGGAGCAACGGCTGCTGCACCGGTTCACCGGGGCGCATCCCAAGGTCCGGATCGTGTCCGTGACCGCGCTGCCGTTCGAGGTCTCCGACCTCACCGCCTTGCGTGCGGTCGGCGATCAGCTGACCGGCAAGGCCGCGTCCTAATCAGACATATCGGCTATCGCTTGCTTCGGCGGTAGTACCCGCCAACGGCGCCGATCCCGCAAACCCAGCGGTCTCGGCGCCGTTGTGGTATTCGCTCTGTCAGATGGCCACTTGGTGCTGTCGCTGAGCCTGGAAGAAGTCGGCCCAGGAGGTCACATCGGGGTGCTGCTTGAGCAACGCTCGTCGCTGGCGTTCGGTCATGCCGCCCCACACGCCGAACTCCACCCGATTGTCGAGGGCATCGGCGCCACACTGCATCAATACCGGGCAATGACGGCAGATCGTGGCCGCCTTGCGCTGCGCCGCACCGCGCACGAAGAGCTGATCCGGGTCCACTTCCTTGCATCGCGCCTGGGCAACCCAAGCGATCCTTGCCTCGGCCTGCTCTACATCCAGTCGAGCGATGGGGGTTGTGATGTGCATTTGATGTGCCCCTTTGCAGTCCGAACACCGTTGTGCGGCGCTCCAGAATCGCGAGCGCGGATCACAGCAACCCAACTACCGCTGCGTTCCGCACCACATTCCACTTTGAGTGTTAGCTCTATCACACTGGGTTCTCAATCTAGGTAAAGGTATGGCCGTTACGCAAGACCGGCCGCCGATTTTTTGGTACGGGCGTCCATTCAAATCGCGTGTCGACGCGGCAGCGGCGCTGTTCACCGGCGTGCCCGGTCGCGACACGCCGATGTGATCATTTTGTTGACACGCCCGAGCAACCCCCCTGGCACCGGGCGGACAACTGACGTCGGCCAGCAGACCGTGTCCCTCGACACGCCACCCTTTAGTCTGGACCGGTGCCGATCACTCAAACGCTTGCGAGGCTGGCCGGCAGCTGCGCGCTGGCCGCCGTGCTAGTCGCCGGGCTGTTGTTCCCCTTGGCCGGTGGGTTCGGGTTCATCTCCAACCGGGCCGCCGATGCCGTCGACAACGTGTCAGCCGAGCTGGTGGAGGGCACCGTCCCGGCGGTGTCGACGATGGTCGACGCCAGCGGGACACCCATCGCCTGGCTCTACGAGCAGAGACGGTTCGAGGTGCCGAGCGATCGGATCTCGAACAACATGAAGCTGGCGATCGTGTCCATCGAGGACAAGCGCTTCGCCGACCACAAGGGCGTCGACTGGCAGGGCACGCTGCGCGCGTTCCTGACCAACACGTCCTCCGGTGAGGTGCAGCAGGGCGCCTCGACGCTGGATCAGCAGTACGTGAAGAACTTCAACCTGCTCGTCGTCGCCAAGACCGACGCCGAACGCCGCGCCGCCATCGAGACCACCCCCGCGCGCAAGCTGCGCGAGATCCGGATGGCGCTCACCCTCGACCGCGAGCTGTCCAAGGACGAGATCCTCACCCGCTATCTGAACCTGGTGCCCTTCGGCAACGGTTCCTACGGCATCCAGGACGCCGCTCAGACCTACTTCGGTGTCGACGCGGCCGACCTGAACATCACCCAGTCGGCGATGCTGGCGGGCATGGTGCAGTCCAGCTCGAAGCTGAACCCCTACACCAACGTCCAAGGCGTCACCGACCGCCGCAACACCGTGCTCGACACGCTCATCCAGAACATCCCGAGCCGGGCCGAGGAGTTCCGCAAGGCCAAGGCCGAACCACTCGGCGTGCTGCCCGAGCCCAAGGGTCTGCCGCGTGGCTGCATCGCCGCCCAGGACAAGGGTTTCTTCTGCGATTACGCCCTGCAGTACCTGGCCGAGTCGGGCATCAGCCGCGAACAGATCGACAAGGGCGGCTACCTGATCAGGACCACCCTCGACCCGGTGCTGCAGGAATCGGTGAAGCGGTCGGTCACCGAGCACGCACCGCCGGATCTCGAGAACATCGCCGAGGTCATGTCGGTGGTCTCCCCCGGTCAGGACGCCCACCATGTGCTGGCGATGGCGTCGAGCCGTACCTACGGGCTCAACCGCGACGCCAACGAGACGCTGCTCGGCCAGCCGTACTCGCTGGCCGGTGACGGCGCGGGCTCGATCTTCAAGCTGTTCACCACCGCCGCCGCCATGGAGAAGGGCCTCGGCATCAACGCCCAGGTCGACGTGCCGAGCGTATACGCGGCCAAGGGCATGGGTTACAGCAACTCGCCCGGCTGCCCCGCCGACTCCTGGTGTGTGAAGAACGCGGGCAACTACCCGGGTTCGATGTCGGTCACCGATGCGCTGGCCACCTCGCCGAACACCACGTTCGTCAAGATGATCCAGGACGTCGGCGTCTCCGCCGCGGTCGACATGGCCGTGCGCCTCGGCATGCGCGCCTACACCCAGCCCGGCACCTCCGGGCACGGCAACACGAGCCTGGCCGACCACATCAAGAACAACAACATGGGTTCGTTCACCCTCGGCCCGTTCGCGATCAACCCGCTCGAACTGTCGAACGTGGCCGCCACGCTCGCCTCGGGCGGCAAGTGGTGCCCGCCCTCGCCGATCCGCGAGGTGATCGACCGGTATGGCAAGACCGTGCCGCTCACCCAGCAGGCCTGCGAGCAGGTGGTCGACCCCGGTCTGGCCAACACCCTCGCCAACGCCATGAGCAAGGACGACATCTCCGGTACCGCCGCCGCGGCGGCCCGGGCCAACGGCTGGAACGCGCCGATGTCGGGCAAGACCGGAACCACCGAAAGCCACCGTTCCTCGGCCTTCCTCGGTTTCACCAACTCGCTGGCGTCGTCGGTCTACGTGTACGGCGACAGCCCGACCCCCGGCGAGATCTGCTCGTTCCCCCTGCGCAACTGCGGCGCGAGCGACGCCAACGGCCTGTTCGGTGGTAACGAGCCCGCCCGCACCTGGTTCGGCGCCATCAAGCCGGTGATGGACCGGTTCCCGCCGCCCGCCCTGCCGCCGCTGGACGACAAGTACGTGCGCGGCGCGAACAACTCCCAGGTGCCGGATGTGGCGGGCAAGTCGCAGGGCGAGGCCACCTCGATCCTGGTCGGCGCCGGTTTCCAGGTGTCGGCGGTGACCAGCCCCGGCTCGCAGCCCAAGGGCACGGTGATGGGTAGCTCGCCGAACGGTTCGGCCATCCCGGGTTCGGTCGTCACGATCTACATCAGCGACGGGTCGGTCCGGGTGCCGGTGCCGACCACGCCGCCGCCCGCCGCGCCGCCGCCGGCCATCCCGGGTCTGCCGCAGATTCCGCGTCTGCCACCGATCCCGATCCCGGTGCCGCGTTAGAACACGACAAGGGCCGCCGTCCAGTCCGGACGGCGGCCCTTGTCGTTCGGTTCTACAGGCGCGACTTGACCGCCGCCGACAGCCGCGAGCCGTCGGCCCGGCCGTTCGCCAGCGCCGTCGCGGCCTTCATGACCTGACCCATCTGCCGCATTCCGGGCCGCTCGCCGAGTTCCTCGGCGACCTGGGCGATGGCGGTATCGGCCACCTCGGCCAGCTCCGCCTCGGTCAGCTGCGTGGGCAGGTACTCCTCGATGATCGCTTCCTCGGCGCGCTCGTTCGCGGCCAGTTCACCACGGCCGTTCTGCTCGTAGACCGTCGCCGACTCGTTGCGCTTCTTGGCTTCCTTCTGCAGGACGGCCACCACATCGGTATCGGACAGTTCGCGCGCCTGCGTTCCGGAGACCTCGGCGTTCTGGATCGCGGCGAGCAGCATCCGCAGGGTCGACAGACGCAGTTTGTCCTTGGCTTTCATCGCGGAAGTCATATCCGCGCGCAGCTGTGCTTTCAGTTCCGACATGGGGTCACGGTAGCCCGAACACCCGAAAACTCCCATCACATTTCGACACCGACAGATACATCCGGGTGAATTCGGCGACTCTTGTGCGGAAACACACGCGCCGATCCGGGAGGAGGTCACCTATGCTGGGCAAATGCCCGTTATCTCGACGACCGCTGTCCGCCGAACCGCGTTGGGAGCCGCCGGGGCCGCCGTCGCAGGCATCGGTTACGCCACTCTGATCGAACGGAACGCGTTCGTCCTGCGTGAGGCCACGATGCCGGTGCTCGCACCCGGGTCGCCGACCCTGCGCATTCTGCACCTCAGCGACCTGCACATGATGCCGGGTCAGCAACTCAAACAGCAGTGGCTGCGCGAACTCGACCGCCTCGAACCCGACCTGGTCGTGAATACCGGTGACAATCTTTCCCACCCCAAGGCCGTGCCCGCCGTTGTGCAATCCCTCGGTGCGCTGCTGGCCCGTCCCGGCTTGTTCGTGTTCGGTTCCAACGACTATTTCGCGCCGGTTCCGAAGAATCCGCTGAAGTATTTCGACAAGGACCACCGCCGCGTCTACGGTGACCCGCTGCCCTGGCAGGATCTGCGCGCCGCGTTCACCGAACGCGGCTGGCTCGACCTCACCCACACCCGCCGCGACCTCGAAGTCGCCGGCATCCGCATCGCCACCGCGGGCGTCGACGACCCGCACCTGCAGCGCGACCGCTACGACACCGTGGCAGGCGCGCCGAACCAGTTGGCGCAGTTGAGCATCGGCCTCACTCACTCCCCCGAGCCCCGCGTGCTCGACCGTTTCGCCGAGGACGGTTACGACCTGGTGCTCGCCGGTCACACCCACGGCGGTCAGCTGGTCGTGCCCGGTTACGGCGCGCTGGTCACCAACTGCGGGATCGACAAGTCGCGGGTGAAGGGTCCGTCGCAGTGGGGTGCGCACACTCAGCTGCACGTGTCCGCCGGCATCGGCACCTCCCCCTGGGCGCCCTACCGCTTCTGCTGTCGCCCCGAAGCCACCCTGCTCACACTGGTCGGTGCGCCCCCGAAGCGTCCGGCCGCCGATGCGGGACACGGCATCTCGGCCTCGGAGGCCGTCGCCCGCTAAGGTCGTCCCCCGAACGATTCTTGTCTCGAGGGGGCGGCCGTGAGTGCATCCGACGATCCGAACCTGTCCGGCGATCCCAACGCGCGACCAGCCGATCCCACGGCGGTGTGGACGCCTGGCGGCACGGGTCTTCCGCCGACTCTGCGGTGGGACGGGTCCGGGCCGCCGCCCGGGCTGCCGGATCCGACGCCGTGGAATCCAGCGGGGCCGCAGGTCTGGCAGGATTCTGGCGCTCTGCCGAACCAGGCAGGACCCGCCACACAGGCGAGCCAAGGGCAGTGGGCGGGGTCCGGCAGTCAGGGACAGCCGTTTCCGAACCAGGCGGGGGCGGGCGGGCAGCCGACTCCATGGGCAGTGCCCGGCAACCCGGGCCAGAACCAAGCAGGGCCCGGCGGGCAGCATTGGGGCCCCGGGCAGCCGCCCGCGCAGTCGCAATGGGGCGCACCGGGATTCGGGGTGCAGCCGAACGCGCAGTGGAATTACGGTGCGGGACAGGCCGGCTCGTGGGGGCAGCAGCCCGTGCAGAAGTACGGTGAGGTTCCGCCGCTCGAGCATTACGGGGTGCAGCCTTACGGGCAGCCCCTTCCCGGCGGGCCGAAATCCGGTGGAAAGGCTTGGGTTTGGGTGGCTGCGGGTGTGGCGGCGCTGCTGCTGGGCGGAGTCGCGATCACGGCCGTCGCGTTGTCCGGCGACGAGGCAGCCTCGACGGCAGGCACCAGCACCCCATCGATGGTCAGCGCCCTGACCACCTCACCGGCCCCGTCGTCGACCAAGCCGAAGTCCACCACCCCCTCGCCGACGGGTGCGGCAGCCGGCAAGACCCCGCTCATCGAGGGCTACCAGGTCGTCGCCGCCCCCGACCGCGGCGCCGCCTACGACGTCCCACCCGGCTGGAAGGTCGCGACCGAGACAACCATCGGCGGTGTCGGCGAACCGCCCGGCGACACGGTGATCGGCAAGGGCTACGCCACCGACGGCCGCGACTACTGCCCCGGCTCCACCCGGACCATGTCCCTGCTCACCGGCTCCAAACAGACCGACCACGCCGCGGCAGGCACCGAACTCGGCACCAAGGCGGCCCGCCTCGCCTACGGTGGCGCCACCGGCACGCCCCGCCCCGCCGAACCTCTCACCTCGATCGACGGCACAACCACCGGCATGTTCACCGAAACCACCGGCACCGTCCCCAGCCCCAAACCCGGCTGCGCCCCCACCTTCTCCATCTACACCTACGCCTTCAAGGGCACCAAAGACGGCAGCTTCGTCATGGTCATGATCGCCGACACCGGCGTCCCCGACGCCATAGACCCCGCGACCGCCAAACGCATCTTCAGCTCCATCCGCGCCCTCTAACCCCACCTGACCAGCCAATTTAACGTTTCACACCCCCACGTTGTAAGCTACTTCAGGTTCGCCTCACGGGGTGTGGCGCAGCTTGGTAGCGCGCTTCGTTCGGGACGAAGAGGTCGCAGGTTCAAATCCTGTCACCCCGACGTGTTGGTTGAGACACCAAAAAGCCTCTGACCTGGTTTCCTGGTCAGAGGCTTTTTGCATGTCCGCAGCCGGGTTGCCCTCTTTCCGAGACGGCTAACGAAACCACCCGCGGTTGCGCTGCTCGTCGAGCTCGATGAGCTCTTCCTCGGTGAGGTCGTCTTCAGGAATACGCTCCTGCGCAGGCATCCGTGCCGGTTTAGGTGCGGGCTGTTCGGCAGCGATTTCGATCGACTCGACTGCCGCGGCTATGCGTGGGTCCGCAGTCAGTTCATCGAGGCGATCACGCACATTCCCACGAGCCTTGTCCAAGGCATCGTGCACAAGGGTTGTGATGAGCTTGCCGAGCTCGGCCCCGTAGGGCGTGACGCTGTTATCGATGCGGACCGCTTCGAGCGGTCCATCCGGCTCGGACATCGACCGCGACACCGTACCGAGACTCGGTGAACCGGTCAGTGAGCAGTGCACGCCGCACGGCACTCATTCGCTCGGTGATCGGGTCGATGTCATTGTTGTTCGGGTACACACCACCTACCGCGCGAATCGATGAACAGCCGAGCCTGCCCGGCTCACTGATCCCGGACAACAAGCCTTCGCCCAAGTGACCTCCGCTTGGCCAATATCGGAATCTCGAGGATATCGGTGGATACTCGGAAACGAATGAGCGTCGCATTGCTGGCCGTCGTTGTCACAGCAGCCTCCGCCCCGGTCGTGGCATGCGGTTCTCTGTCGAGTGGTGACCAGATCACCGTTCAGGATGGGAACCCCGCGTTGACAGCAGCGTTCAATCGACTGTTGGCGGAAAGGGGTACTGCCCGGTTGGGCGACGTCGTCGCATCGTCCGGAGCCGAGATCGGCCCATGGGACCGCATGTACAGCTTCAGTTCCCCGAATACGAGTGACGAACTGAATCGAGCACTGGGGACGGACGGCGCAAAATGGACCGGGCTGCACACTCACTCCGACTCGACAACGCAGGTCTTCGTACGTGATGGCAAAGTCGTTCTTGCCTATGACGACAGCGAACGAGGCCCGATTGTCGAGCGGCGGTCTTACGCCACTCCCGATTCCACCGTGAGCCCGACGTCCATGGTCACCAAGGGCATCGGCGGTGACCAAACGATCTGGTACCTGGAGATACAGGGGTTCTCGTGAGCGGCCGCGCCCCATCGGTTGCGGCCGTCGCGGGATCCGCGTCGGTTACGGGGGTGGTGAATCAGCATCGCCGCGACCTCGGCGGTCGGCGGGGTTGGGCCACCAGACCGTGATGGCGGTGATGGCGAGCAGGCACAGGATGAGTGCCAGGATCGCGGTCGAGTTGTTCATGGGCCCTCCTCTGTAGAGAAGGGTGCGCTCGGTGTGTGTCGGTAGGGGGCGCCCGAGTGTTGAGGGGTGGTTGAGAAGTGCTCTCGGTGGGGTGGGGCGGGTGGTGAGGTGTGAGGAAGGGATAACGTGGTGCTTACTTTCTGTCACTTGATAGAAATTCGGGGTGCCTAGCGTATACAGGCATGTCGACAAGGGTGGGTACTGCGGGGGAATCCCTACGTGACGTAGTGTATTCCACCTTGCGTGGTGAGTTGATGAACGGCGATATCCGGTTCGGGGAACGGCTCACCGAACCGAAGCTTTCGGCGCGGTTCGCGATGTCGCGGACGCCTGTGCGGGAAGCGTTGACGATGCTGTGCTCGGACGGATTGCTCCAGCGGGAGGAGTTCGGGTTCAGTCCGGTGCGGCCGAGTGTCGCTCGGATTCGCGATCTGTACGAGCTGCGGCTCACCCTCGAACTCGGTGGGATGACCCGGATCATGGACAACCCGCAGATCACCCACGACGAGGAGGGCTTGCGGGCCGAACAGCAGCGCTGGCTGGCCTTGCGGGCCGACCCGCCCGCCAAGGAACCGGGGTTCGTCGTGGTCGACGAGGAATTCCATGTCGCCCTGCTGACGGCGGCGGGCAATGCGGAGCTGGTGCGCGCGCTGGTGGCGGTGAACTCCCGGATCCGGCATGTGCGGATGTACGACTTCATGATCAACAACCGGATCGAGACGACGATCAGCGAACATCTGGGCATCCTCGACGCCGTGTTCGCGCGGGACCTCCCCCGCGCACATCGGCTGCTGCACACCCACATCGGTGCTTCGCTCGATGTCGTGCTCGAGCGGATCTCGCGGGCGATCGCCGCCATGTCCATGAGCGAATAGAGGAACCGATGCCCGAATCCCCCACCACCCGGGTCGCCGCCGCCTATCAGCGGATCGCCGAGGTCGACAGGCCGGAAGTCTGGATCACTTTGCGCCCGCAGAGCGAACTCGACACCGAGGCACGCGAATTGGAGCGAAGGCTCGTCGACGGCGCCGAACTTCCGTTGGCGGGCCTGCTCCTCGCGGTGAAGGACAATGTCGATGTCGCGGGCCTGCCGACCACCGCCGCGTGCCCCGAGTTCGCCTATACGCCGACCGAAACCGCCTCGGCTGTGCAGCGATTGACAGACGCGGGCGCACTGATCCTCGGCAAAACCAACCTCGATCAGTTCGCCACCGGCCTCGTCGGCACCCGCAGCCCGTACGGCGCGGTCCGCCACGCCCGACATCCCGAAATGGTCTCCGGCGGTTCGAGTTCCGGTTCCGCCGTAGCGGTCGCCCTTGGCATCGCCGATATCGCGATCGGCACCGATACGGCCGGTTCGGGGCGTGTCCCGGCCGCCTTCCACGGCATTGTCGGGATCAAGGCCAGCCTGGGCATCATCCCGGCCCACGGTGTGGTTCCGGCCTGCGCCGACTACGACGCCGTCACCGTCTTCGCCGGCACGCTCGACCTCGCCGTCACGGCCGCCGCGATCATGGCGGGCCCGGACGCGCGCGACCCACGCAGCCGTACCTGGCCCGCGGATGTCCCCCTGGCGGGCACCCGAAAACTTGCCATCCCCCACGACCTCAGCCCGCTGAGCGTCGAATACCGCGCCGCTTTCGCCGAAACAGTTGCGGCCCTGAGCGATCAGGGCGTCCAGATCACCGAGGTGGACATCACCCCCCTACTCGACGCCGCCCGCCTCCTCTACGACGGCGCCGTCGTCGCCGAACGCTATGCGGCGGTCGGTGAATTCGTCGACAAAGGTGCGAAGGGGCTCGACAAGACCGTCGCCGGAATCATCAGCGCGGCAAAGCATCTGGATGCCCATACCTTCGCCACAGACCTCGACACCCTCGCGAACGCCCGCGCACAGGCCAAAGCCCTCCTCGCCGACTACGACGGTCTGCTCCTGCCGACAACCACTGAACACCCAACCATCGCGGCAGTGCAGGCCGATCCGCTGACGATCAACCGCCGCCTCGGCACCTACACCAACTTCTGCAACCTCCTCGACCTCGCCGCCGTCGCCGTCCCCGGCGCCACGACAGCCGACGGCCTACCCTTCGGCGTGATGGTGGTTGTCCCCACCTTCGCCGACCAGATCGCCGTCGACCTCGCCGCACTCGTCACCGGCACCCCAGCACCCCTGCTGGTGAAAACCGGTGTGCCGCTGGCGGTTTTCGGCGCCCACCTGCGCGGCCAGCCCCTGCACCGGCAACTGGAAGACCTGGGCGCCCGCTTCGCAGGCGAGATCACGACCAGCGACGCCTACCGCCTCACTGCCATGGACACGACCCCGCCGAAACCGGGCCTGGTCCGCCACGGCGACGGCCTCGGCGCCCCCATCGCAGGCGAACTGTTCCTGCTCTCCCCCGGCGCACTCGGCCGCTTCCTCGCCGACCTACCCGCACCCATGGCGCTGACGAGTATCGAATTGTCCGGCGGCACAACAGTTGTGGGCTTCGCCTGCACCTATGACGCCGCCGTGGCAGCCACCGACATCACGCGCTATGGATCTTGGCCACGGTATCTGCGGGAACACTGATCCCGAGTTCGGCGAGCAGACCGGTCACGCGGCGGCCGATATCGTCGCGGATGGGTCGTACCTGCTCCACCTCGAGACCGGCGGGGTCCTCGATGATCCATTCCTCGTAGCGCACGCCGGGAACCAGCGGGCAGGTGTCACCGCAGCCCATGGTGACGATCACGTCGGCGGCGCGGATGATCTCGTCGGTCCACGGCTTGGGGTATTCGCGGGAGATGTCGATCCCCACCTCGGCCATCGCGGCGACCGCCGCCGGATTGAGCTGCCCGCCGGGCACCGATCCGCCCGACCAGGCCACGGCACGGTTCAGGGCGAGCGCCTCGAAGTAGCCGAGCGCCATCTGGGAACGGCCGGCGTTGTGTGTACACAGGAACAGCACGGTCGGCCGCGGCTTGGCCACCTTGCCTTCGATCTTGGCGACGGCGTTCAGGCGCTGGGCGGCGAACCGCTCGGCCAGCAACGGCAGATACAACGTCACCGTCGCTCGCGCCGCGAAATCCTCGTAGGAACTATGGAGGAACTGGTGGATCGTCGCCGGATCGAACATTGTCGCGAACTCTTCACGCAACCGTTCTTCGGCACGATCAAGGGCATCGGAGTGCTCGGTTATGTCGACCACTCCTCAACCCTTACCGCACGCTCCACGTAACGCAAACGACCGGGCCGCTCACCCCTCGTCGACCGGCCCGGCCGATATCCTCCTGTGACACCCCATCGGAAGCGGCTTCGGTTGTAGTCCTCGGTGTGGTTACCGTCGGCAGTTCGTCTTCAGCGTCTGGAAGAGCCACCCTCCGGCTACACCGCCGGGTCCGGCTGATCACCCCTCGAGACCTGCCGGACCCGGTTGCTCCCGGTGCCCGAGAAAAGAATGCGACCTGGGTCTCTAGAGGTTCTTAAGAACAACTTGTCGGTTCTCGGCGAGAATGGAAGGACCGAAGAGATGGAGTACGACGATGGAGACGATGATCGTCTGGTTGCTGGCGAGCCTGCTGTACTGGTTCAGCAACTTCTGACACCGCACAACGGCGCGGAGCCGGACAGCTCCGCGCCCCGACCTGCTCGGGCAGTGAGCAGCGTCACCACCCGGATCCCGGAATAGTCCGCGGGGCTCACCGGTTGAACACCACTGTCGGCGTCCGAACAGCCCCGGGCCTCACCCCTTTGTCGCTACGAGCGACCACTCGCCGAGAGGCGCTTGTGGGGCGTCGACACCGGAGACCGGATCGCCCCACGCGATCCGCTCGACTCGCGAACGCCGCCAGGTCACCCTCATCGACCTGGCGGCGTTCGTCGTTTCTCGGGTCGCGCCGGTGATCGCGATGCTCGACGATGGGGTCCATGGAGCTGACGCGGGGTCTCGGTCTGCGCGACTGTGTGGTGATCGGGCTCGGCGCCATGATCGGTGCCGGGGTGTTCGCCGCGCTCGGTCCCGCCGCCGGTGCGGCCGGGTCGTGGATGCTGCTCGCCTTGGGCATCGCGGCCGTCGTCGCCTATTGCAATGCCCAGTCCTCGGCCCGGCTGGCCGCGCTCTATCCCGTGTCGGGTGGGACGTACGTGTACGGACGGGAGCGGCTCGGTCCGTTCTGGGGGTACCTGGCCGGCTGGGGGTTCGTGGTCGGGAAGACCGCCTCGTGCGCGGCGATGGCGTTGACGGTCGGCAGCTACGCGTGGCCCGAACACGCGCACGTGGTCGCGGTGGCGGCGGTGGTCGTCATCACGGGCATCAACTACGTGGGGGTGCAGAAGTCCGCGCTGGCCACGCGGGTGATCGTGGGGTCGGTACTCGCCGTGCTCGCGGCTGTCGTGGTGGCCGGGGTGAGTGGAGATCATTCGGCGGCAATCGTTCTCGATGACGAGATCGGCCCGTACGGCGTGCTGCAGGCGGCCGGGCTGCTGTTCTTCGCCTTCGCCGGATACGCGCGCATCGCGACCCTCGGCGAGGAAGTGCGCGACCCACAACGAACCATTCCGCGTGCGATCATGCTGGCACTCGCCGGTGCCTTCGCGGTGTACACGCTGGTCGCGGTGGCCGCCCTGCTGACGCTCGGTTCCGGCGGACTGGCCGCCGCTCACGACCCGCTCGCCCGGGTCGTCGAGGCCGCAGGCGCCGGGTGGCTGGCGCCGGTGGTGCGGGTGGGCGCGGTGCTCGCGGCGGCCGGTTCGCTGATGGCGTTGATCCTCGGCGTCTCGCGCACCACGCTGGCGATGGCGCGTGACGGGCACCTGCCCGCCACCTTGGCCGCCGTCCATCCGCGCTATTCGGTGCCACACCACGCCGAACTCGCCGTCGGTGTGGTGGTCGCCGTGCTCGCGGCGACCGTCGACCTGCGCGCCGCCATCGGATTCTCCTCGTTCGCGGTCCTCGCCTACTACCTCGTCGCCAACCTCTCGGCCGCGACCCTGAGCAGCGCCGAAAACCGTCCGGCGCGGTGGGTTCCGGTCGTCGGCGCGCTCGGCTGTGTGGTGGTCGGCTTCTCGCTGCCGATCGGCTCGGTGCTGGCCGGACTCGCGGTTCTCGGCCTCGGCGCGGCGGTATACGGAGTGCGGCGGAACATACCCGCGGGTTAGGGGCCTCGCTTTACGGGTTACGGCGCCGCGAGCGAACTAACCTCGAATTATGCGAATCAGGGGTGTTCTCGCAGGGGTATTCGTCACGGCGCTGGTATCGGCGACGCTGTTCGTCGCCCCCGCCCAGAGCGCACCGTCGACCACTTGCGAGGTGACCTCTGCCCGCGACCTGGAACGCGCCGAACCCGAAGCGGTCGGCCTCGATTCGGCGAAACTCACGGAGGCACTGCAGTTCGCGGCCACCCGCAACCGGCTCAATGTGCAGGTGTTCCGGCACAACTGCCTCGTCGGCGAGGGCCTGCGCAATCACGAGACGGGGAAGGTGGCGTGGAACATCTGGAGTGTCACCAAATCGGTGACGTCCATGCTCGCCGGAATCGCTTCGGACGAGGGAAAACTCGCCATCGACGCCCCTATCGACCGCTACCTGCCACCTGGTCTCGGCGATGCGACGCACCGGTCGATCACCGTGGAACACCTGCTGACCGAAACCTCCGGGATGAAGGTCGGTGTGCTCACCGAGGGCATCACCGCCGTGGTGCCCGTCGACCCGAACAGTGCGGTGCAGGCGCTGGCCGTCCCGCTGGCGAACCCGCCGGGCACGGCGTTCAGCTACAGCCAGCGCAATGTCGACTTGCTGTCCTATGTCATCGAATTGGCGGTCGGCGAACCGCTGCAGCAGTTCGCGCAGCGCGAGCTGTTCGACCCGCTCGGCATCCCCGCCACCGACTACTACTGGGCACGTGACCGTTCCGGGCACACCTACGGCTACGCCCACCTGATGCTGCCGCCCGACGACCTCGCCAAGGTGGGCCTGCTCGTCGCCAACGACGGCCGCTGGGGCGCCGAGCAGGTGATCTCGGCCGACTATCTGCGCAGAGCGCGCACGCCGTCGAAACAGAACCCCTGCTACGGCTACCTTTTCTGGGTGGGCGCCGGGTGCAACGAGTCACCCGAATTCCTGCCGGACAACACGTTTTTCATGTCGGGCCTGGCCCTGCAGAACGTCTTCTTCCTGCCCGAGCTGGACATGATGGTGATGTGGACCGGCGCCTTCGGCAACATCTCCGCCTACGGCCCGAGCGGCATCCTCGCCCACGCCGAGGAACTCCCCCACGAATTCTTCCGCCGCCTCTTCGCCGCCGTCACCGACGCCCCCGTCCCGACGCCCGCCCCCTACGTCGAACCACCCCTGAACTTCGACCCGAAATCCCTGGTAGACGCCGAAATCCTGCTGGCCGTCTTCGGCATCGGTCCCGGCGCCTACCCCGGCTGCACAGTCTTCAACTGCCTCAACCAACCCCTTGCCGCCCCCTTCGCCAGCATCCCCCCTGGCTGCGCCATCCTCGCCTGCGTAGGCAACGACCCGCGTACCCCGGGCATCCGCTGACAAAGCCGGGCCACCCCGCAGGGTGACCCGGCTTCGGAAAGTACCTGTCAGCGGTTGTTCAGCAACACTTCCGCGATCTGAATCGTGTTGAGCGCGGCGCCCTTTCGCAGGTTGTCGCCCGAGATGAACAGGGCGAGGCCCCGGCCGTTCGGCACACCCGGATCCTGACGAATGCGACCGACGAGCGAATCGTCCTGACCCGCGGCAGCCAGCGGAGTCGGCACGTCGACCAACCGCACGCCCGGTGCCTTCGCCAGCAACTCCTGCGCCTGCCGCACCGAAATCGGTTCGGCGAATTCGGCGTTGATCGACAGCGAGTGCCCGGTGAACACCGGCACGCGCACACAGGTGCCGCTCACCAGCAGGTCGGGCAGGCCGAGGATCTTGCGGCTCTCGTTGCGCAGCTTCTGGTCTTCGTCGGTCTCACCCGAGCCGTCGTCGACGAGCGCGCCCGCGAGCGGGATCACGTCGAAGGCGATGGGCGCGACGTACTTGTTCGGGGCGGGGAAGTCGACGGCCGAACCGTCGTGCACCAGCTTCTCGGCGTCGGCGGCCACCGCGCGCACCTGCGAGGCGAGCTCCTCGACACCGGCCAGCCCGGAACCCGACACCGCCTGGTACGACGACACGATCAGACGCTGCAGCCCCGCCACGTCGTGCAGCGGCTTGAGCACCGGCATCGCGGCCATGGTCGTGCAGTTCGGGTTGGCGATGATGCCCTTGGGCAGCGAGCGGGTGACTTCGGGGTTGACCTCCGAGACCACCAGCGGCACATCGGGATCCTTGCGCCAGGCCGACGAGTTGTCGATGACGGTGACACCGGCGGCGGCGAAGCGCGGCGCCTGCACCCGCGACATGGTCGCCCCGGCGGAGAACAGCGCGATGTCGAGACCCGACGGATCGGCGGTCTCGGTGTCTTCGACGACGATCTCGCCGCCGCGCCACGGCAGCGTCTTACCGGCCGAGCGCGCGGAGGCGAAGAAGCGCACCTCGTCGGCCGGGAAGTCGCGCTCCTCGAGCAGTTTGCGCATGACGGCGCCGACCTGACCGGTCGCGCCGACAACACCTACACGTACACCCATGATCAGCGCCCCGTTCCGCCGTGGACGACAGCGTCTTCGTCGCCGCCGAGATCGAAGGCCTTGTGCAGCACCTGCACGGCCTCGTCGAGTTCGGTGTCGCGCACGAGCACCGAGATCCGGATCTCCGAGGTGGAGATCAGATCGATGTTGACGCCCGCATTGGCCAGCGCCTCACAGAAGGTCGCGGTGACGCCCGGGTGCGACTTCATGCCCGCACCGACCAGGGACACCTTGCCGATGTGGTCGTCGTAGAGGACCTGCGCGAAACCGATCTCGTCCTGACGCTTGGTGAGCATCTCCACCGCACGCGCGCCGTCGGTCTTGGGCAGGGTGAAGGTGATGTCGGTCTTGCCCGTGTCGACCTTGGAGATGTTCTGCAGCACCATGTCGATGTTGATCTCGGCGTCGGCGACCGCGCGGAACACCTTGGCCGCGTAGCCCGGCTCGTCCGGCAGTGCCACGACGGTCACCTTGGCTTCGCTGCGGTCGTGCGCGACGCCGGTCAGGATTGCCTGCTCCACGGGAATGTCCTCCATCGATCCGAAAACAGTGGTGCCGATCTTGTCGGTGTAGGACGACCGGACATGAACGGGCACGTTGTAGCGGCGCGCGTACTCGACGCAGCGCAACATGAGCACCTTCGAGCCGCAGGCCGCCATCTCGAGCATTTCCTCGTAGGAGATGTTGTCGAGCTTCTGCGCGTCTTTGACGATGCGCGGGTCGGCGCTGAAGATGCCGTCGACGTCGGTGTAGATCTCGCAGACATCGGCTTTCAGCGCCGCGGCCAGGGCGACGGCGGTGGTGTCGGAACCACCGCGGCCAAGGGTGGTGACGTCTTTGCTGTCCTGGCTCACGCCCTGGAAGCCTGCGACCAGCACGATCTGGCCTTCGTCGAGGGCTTCCTGCAGCCGGCCGGGGGTGACGTCGATGATCTTGGCGTTGCCGTGCGCGCCCGTGGTGATGACACCGGCCTGCGAGCCGGTGAACGAGCGCGCCTCGGCGCCGAGGGTGTGAATGGCCATGGCCACCAACGCGTTCGAGATGCGCTCACCGGAGGTGAGCAGCATGTCCATCTCGCGAGCGGGTGGCGCGGGGGCCACCTGCTCGGCGAGATCGAGGAGTTCGTCGGTGGTGTCACCCATCGCCGAGCAGACCACGACCACGTCGTGGCCCTGCTTCTTGGTCTCCACGATCCGTTCAGCGACGCGCCGGATCCGCTCGGCGGTGGCCACCGAGGATCCTCCGTACTTCTGAACAACGAGAGCCACAGCAAGGTCCTTCGCGATCGGGTATCAGTTCGGTATCAGGGACCTAGAGTACCGGCCGCCGGTCCCGTGATCTGCCGCTACCTCCCTGACCTGTGCAAAACGACACAGGCTCGTCACCTGTGCACGATCTCGGCGATCAGGCCCGTTCGAACCAGGTGACCTGCGTGCCGTTGCCGAATTCCCGGCGCCGGACAGGACGGAAGTTTGTCGGTTTGAAGACGCCGGTGAACACCGGAACTCCGGAGCCCGCGATCACCGGGTAGCTCTTGACGACCATTTCATCGATCTCGTCGATGAGCTGACCGGCCAGCTTGCCGCCGCCGCACAGCCAGATGTCCCCGCCGTCCTCCTTCTTCAGCTCGCGCACCAGCTCGACGGGATCGCCGGAGAAGATCTCGACACCGGAATGCTCGCCCTGATCGAGCGAGGACGAGACGACGTACTGCTTCAAATGCGAGAACGGGCTCTCGATGTGCCCCTCCGGCAGTACATAGGTGCCGCGCCCCATCAGCACGGTGTCCCAGTGCTTCGCCGGTAGCTCGGGGTCCATGCCGAAGTGGGCGCGCAAGTGGGTGGGGATGGAGTCGGGGAACTCGTTCATCATCCACTCCACGTACTCGGGTGGCGTCGGATAGAAGTCGACCTCACCGCCGGGACCTGCGATGTAGCCGTCGAGGGAGACGCCGATGTAGTAGACGAGCTTTCGCATGGGGTACCGCCTCAGTTGTTGTACTATGTGTGAAGTGGTTAAAACGTAGTACTACAGACAGAGTGGTGTCAAGTGCGAAAGAATCCCGAACGTCGACAAGCCCTGCTCGACGCCGCCATCGAGGTACTCGCCGCCGAGGGCGCCCGCGGCCTCACCTTCCGCGCCGTCGACAAGCAGGCGAACGTGCCCGCCGGAACCGCCTCCAACTACTTCGCCAACCGCGACGAACTGCTCACCCAGGCGGGCAGCCGCTTCTACGAGGTGGTCCAACCGACCGAGGAGACGCTCGCCCTGGTCAGCGAGGGCCCCAAAACGGTCGAGAACATCACCGCGTTGATGAAAGAGGTCGTCGGCAGGCTCGAATCGCACCGCACCGCCTACCTCGCGCTGCTCGAATTACGTCTCGAAGCGACCCGTCGTCCGGAGCTGCGCAAGGTGCTCACCGAGCGGGTCGGCGCGGATCTGGAATTCAATGTCCGCAATCACCTGGCGTCGGGTCAGCCGGGCGACGAAGCTTCCGTACTACTGCTGTACCTGGCGCTGAACTGGCTGATCCTCGAACACCTCACCCTCCCAGGGGTGTTCACCGAGCAACAGAGTTCACAGCTGATCGAAATCGCCGTCGAGCGGGCAATTCGCGGCTGACCCGGTCGTTTGTCCAGACCATAGACGTGTTGACGATCACTGGTACAACTGTGCACAATCGGGCGCGAGAGACAGCGGGGGTTCGGAGGACAGGCAAGATGCGCTCGAAGATCGACATCCGTTTCACCGTTGATGCTCATATCGACCAGGTCATGGATGCCCTCCTGGCAGTCGATCGCCTAGCGGAGTGGTCGCCGTCCTACAGCGATGTGCGGATGGGCCCGCCCGATGCCGAAGGCAGACCGCGGCGGGTGTTCGTCACCGCCCACTTCATGGGTGATTCCGACACCCAGGTGCTGGAGTATCACTGGGAACCGAACCGGGTGTCCTGGGAGGTCGTCGACAGCAGTCGCGGTTCCAAGGGTGGCGGCTCGTTCGAGCTGTTCGAAGGGGGCGAGGCCACCGAGGTCGATCTGCACGTCGAGCTGCGCTATCCGCTACCCATCCCCGGCATCCTGTTCAACCGCACCTTGCGTAAGCAGAACGAGGAAGCGGTCGCGAACTTCATCGACTTCGCCGAGCGATTCCCGGAGAACGAGGGTTACGCCGTCGGCTGAGTAGCGCGCCGCCTCGGCTCCGAGGTGACACGATAGGCCCATGATCGGAAAACCACGGGCCAGATTCCAGCCCGTGACCGAGGGCAGCTCGGTCACCCAGCTCGAGCTGTTCTTCGACCTGGTGATCGTCTTCGCGTTCACGATGGTCACCGACCTGGCCGCCGACAACACCTCGGCCGCGAACATGCTGCGCGCCCTGCTGGTGCTCGCGCTCATGTGGTGGTTGTGGATCGCCTATTCGTGGCTGGGCAACGTGGTGCGCGCCGACGAGGGCATCGCCCGAGTGGGGATCTTCATTGCGATGGGTGGGGCGTTCCTGGCCGCGCTCACCATTCCCGAGGCGTTCGTCGACCTGCCCGGCGGCTGGTACGGACCGCTCGTCTTCGCCATCGCCTACCTGGTCGTGCGGTTGGTGCATGTCGTCATCTTCTGGACGGTGAGCCGCGACGACCCCAAGCTGCGCGGGCAGTTGCTGCGCTGGGCGCTCGGGTCGATCACGGTCGGCACCGCACTGCTGGTGATCGCCGCGACCACCTCCGGTCTCGCGCAGATGCTGCTGTGGCTCGCCGCGATCGTCGGCGACATGGCCTGGACGGCGGTGGCCGGCACCGATTGGCGGATCAACTCGGCCAAGCATTTCGCCGAACGGTACGGGCTGATCGTCATCGTCGCGCTGGGTGAGTCGATCGTGTCCATCGGTATCGGCGTGGCCGGGTTGCCGATCTCGTGGCCGATCACGGTGGCCTCGATGCTCGGGCTGACGGTGTCGGGTCTGCTGTGGTGGCTGTACTTCGACGTGGCGGCCATCTCGATGGAAGAGGGGCTGGCGAACGCGAAGGGTTCGGCGCAAATCAAGATCGCCCAGTTCAGCTACACCTACGGGCACTTTCCGATGATCGCCGGTGTCATCGCGCTCTCGCTGGGGCTGAAGAAGGTGCTGTACTACGTGGGCGACTCCTCGCACCATCAACTCACCGATCCGCTGTACGGCATTCCGCTCGGCGCGCTCTATGCCGGACCTGCCGTGTTCCTGCTGGCGGTCGTCGGCGCGAAATACGCCGCGGTGCGGCAGTTCTCGACCGCCCGAGTGCTGGTGGCGGCCCTACTGTTCGCCTTGATCCCGGTCGCCGCGCAGCTGCCCGCACTCGTCTCCCTCGGCCTGCTGTGCGCGGTCCTCGCCGCGCCGGTGATCTGGGAGACGGTGCACTATGCGCGCAGGCGCGACGAGATCAGGCACGCTTGATCTGCGAGAGATGATGGCGCACACCGTGTTCGGCCGGTGTCGCGCCGCGCTGTGAGGGCGGCACCCGCACGCCGGCGCGCACGGCCTCGTTGATCTGGTCGAGGTTCTCGCGCAGCATGTCGGCGACCAGTTCGTCGGTGCGCGGATCGTCGAGCAGCTGGTTGAGCATGCGGTACACGGTGTCGGCGACGAGCCGGATGATGTCGTCGTGGAACGGCACATAGCGCAGCTTGCCGGTCTGCGGATCGTTCTTGATGAGATCGACGATGAGCTGGTCGATCTCGGCGTGGTTCTCCTCGAGCGCGGCCGCGATGTTCTTGGTGTAGTGGCCCGCGCGCAGCACATTGGAGACCTCGTCGAGGATCGCGACGGTCATCGGGCGGCGGATCACGTCGACGATGGTGCCGACGAACCGATTGACGATCTTGGCCGTCACCCGCTCACCGAACGCCCGGTCGGCCACCCGGCCGAGCCGGATCAGGATCACCACGATCCGCAGCAACCGGAAGCCACGGAAGATCGGGCTGGTCACCGGGATCATGCCGAGCACTTCGTACCAGTACACGAACGGGAACGTCCACGGCCAGCCCGCTCGCCGCCAGCGCCACAGGAACTCGATCGCGAAGATGCCGCAGATGGTCCAGTCGGTCACCACGATCGCGTGATAGGTCGTGCCCGACACCGGGAAGAAGGTGATCCAGGCGACCAGCACCACCGACACGACCGCCAGGACGAGCATGAAGATGTCGAGGCGCAGCGACGGTGTTTTGGTCCGCACGTCCTGTACCTCGACCGGTTCGATCCCCGGTGACGCCAACTCGACCGCTCCTGTGGTTCCGGCGGCTGACGCCGCTACTCGGCCCGCCCGGTCGGCGGCCAGTACTTTGCCCACGCTAATTGGTTGCGGCGCCGTCCGAGTGGGCTTCGGCGCGTGTCAGCCGCGCAGGATCGCCTCGATATTGCGTTCGGCCAGCGCCGTGATGGTCAGCGACGGGTTGACGGTCGCGGTGCTGCCGGGAATCGCGGCACCGTCCATCACGTACAGCCCAGGGTGTCCGTGCACCCGACCGTACGCGTCGGTGGCCTTGCCGAGCACGGCGCCGCCCAGCGGGTGTGCGGTGAACTCGGCGTTGGCGTCGTAGCCGAGGGCGCCGTATTCGGCCAGCGCGCCGGCCCGGTCGGCGATCCGGCGGTCGACCGCGCGTGCCGCGTGCACCACCGCGTCCTGGGCGGCCGCGGGCCACGTCAGGCCGACGCCGCCGGTGGCGGGGTGGTAACCGAAGCGGGCGCGGGTCGGGTCGAGCACCATGCCGAGTGAGGCGAGCGCGCCGGTTTCGAAGGGGATGCCGGGGATGTACCAGTTCTCGAGCGTCAGCGGCATGGTCGACTCGTCGTAGATGCGGCTCGCGCTCGGCACGCCCTGACCGAAACCGGCCAGGCCGCTGGCGCCGCGGGCCAGGACCACGTCACCGTTGGTGCCCCAGCCGTCGCCGATGTGCTCGTTGAGGTTGGGCAGCGCGCCGGTGGCCTGGGCGCGAACCAGCAGTTCGGAGGTGCCGACGGAACCGGCGCCGAGGAACAACTTGTCGCAGGTCAGGGTGCGGGTACCGAGCTGCGCGCCGGTCGGGGCCAGTTTCGTCACGGTGACCACGAACTTGCCGCCGGGTTCCTGGGCGATGCTGTCCACCCGGTGACCCGAGTACACCCGGGAACGGCCGGTCTGCTCGGCGTAGCGCAGGTAGTTCTGGTTCAGGTCGAACTTGGCGCCGTTGGAATTGCCCAGGTTGGACCGGGCGACGGTGGCCGACGGACGCGAGCCGCCTGCCAGCTCGGCGCGCAGCACGTCCCAGGTGAAGATCGAGTCGTTGGGCACCGGCTGGTACCCGGCCGCGCGCACCTGGTCGTCCCAGGCGCGGGAGTGCGTGAACGGCTGGGACTGGTAGATGTCACCGGGCATCGGGTCGAGACGCAGCATCTGGCGCACCCTCGGGAAGTACACCCGTTCCAGCTCGCCGTAGTCGACGACACCGCCGAAGACCTGGTCGAAGAGCCTGCGCTCGGGAGCGACCATCGCGCCGGTGAAGATCACCGAACCACCGCCGACGGCCGCCGCCCGCCACACATCGATACCCGCGTACTCGGTGACGTCGAGGACACCACCGAAGGCGCCGAAACTCATCGGCACCTTGGTGACCCCGGTGAAGCTGGTGCGGTGCCAGAACCCGCGCCCGTCGGGCAGGTCGTCGCCGGTGAAGATCTCGCGCCACGGGTCGTTGGGCCAGCGCGAACCGCGCTCGAGCACGGTGTTGTCGATGCCCGCCTCGGCCAGGCGCAACGCGGTGACGGCCGCGCCGAAGCCGGAGCCGATGACGATGGCGCTGGTGTGCGCGGGCGCGTCCGGAACCGGGGTGAAGATCTCGGGAACCCACGCTTCGAACATCGCCGATCGCGGGTCGGCGTGCGCGGACGTACCCGTCAGGGTCGATCCGACAGTCCCGGCGAGCGTCGCCAGTCCCGCCGCCTTGAAGAAGGCACGTCTGTGCACCAGGCCACCTCCCTCATCACGCATGGCCGAGCGCAGAATACCGCGCAACTTCGGAATCGGCCCCGCTAGTGGCCGGATTTGTCACCGATCACCAGTAGGCGCCCACGTCAGGTCGTCAGCAGGCGGACGACCGCGATGGAACCGACGACGACGATCACCGCGCGCAGCACATTCGGCGGCAACTTGCGGCCGACCTTCGCACCGAGCTGACCGCCGATGATCGAGCCGACCGCGATCAGCGCCACCGCCTGCCAGTTCACGTCGGCGATCACGATGAAGATCACCGCCGACACCGCGTTCACGATCAGCGCGAGCACGTTCTTCACCGCGTTGAGCCGCTGGATGTCCTCGTGCACGAACACACCGAGCAGCCCGACGAGAAGGACGCCCTGGGCCGCGCCGAAGTAGCCGCCGTAGATGCCGGTGCCGAACACCGCGACGAGCAGGATCGGCCCCCCGTGCGCGGGTGCCGGGGTGTCCTCGCCGCGGCGACGTTTCACCCAGGCCGCCAGGCGCGGCTGCACGATCACCAGGATCAGGGCCGCGATGATGAGCACCGGGACCACCGCCTTGAACGCCGCCTCGGGCGTGGTCAGCAGCAGTACCGCGCCGGTGATGCCGCCGAGCAGCGAGGCGGTGCCGAGTTGCAGCAGCCGCTCGCGCTGGCCGACCAGTTCGCGGCGGTAGCCGATCACCCCGCTCACCGAGCCGGGGACCAGACCGATGGTGTTGGAGACGTTCGCCGTCACCGGTGGCAAACCGAAGGCCAACAGCGCGGGGAAGGTGATGAGTGTGCCGGACCCGACGATGGTGTTGATGCCACCCGCCGCGATTCCGGCCACGAAGACGGCCAGTTGCTCGAACCAAGTCATGCGAATTCCTTTGGGACGTCTCGTCGTGCGCCGGGCACGTACAAGCGTTGCTGTCCCTGGAAACCGTACCGGTCGGACGGTGCGGTAGATATCGGCGTACCCAATTCCGCAGGCCGCTTACCAGCGCGCCTTCACACACGGTAAGCTCGGGGAATCATGCAGCGGGCACTTCTTCTCGGCCGCCGCGACGGGTTCTGATACGGACCGGCTCCCGTCGCGGGGTTCCAACGCGCCGGTCGACCCGCTCCCATCAGGGAATCCACCACACCCACGGAGAAACTTGCATGTCCTCGGCTGACGCATTCGTATCCGCTTCGCGCACCATCACGGCCCCCAGCAAACCTGCCCCGGCCGACCAGCCCGCTTGGAACAACCAGAAGAACTCCTCGATGCCGGCCTTCCGGTACCGCCCGTACGCCGAGGAGGTCGAGCCGATCACGCTGCCCGACCGCACCTGGCCGGACAAGATCATCGACCGCGCGCCCGCGTGGTGCGCCGTCGACCTGCGCGACGGCAACCAGGCCCTCATCGACCCGATGAGCCCCGCCCGCAAGCGCCGCATGTTCGACCTGCTGGTCCGGATGGGTTACAAGGAGATCGAGGTCGGCTTCCCGGCCGCCAGCCAGACCGATTTCGACTTCGTCCGCGAGATCATCGAAGACGGCGCGATCCCCGCCGACGTCACCATCCAGGTGCTCACCCAGTGCCGCCCCGAGCTGATCGAGCGCACCTTCGAGGCGTGCAACGGCGCGCCGAACGTGATCGTGCACTTCTACAACTCCACCTCGATCCTGCAGCGCCGGGTCGTGTTCCGCGCCGACCGCGACGCGGTGAAGAAGATCGCCACCGACGCCGCCGCGCTGTGCCTGGAGATCGAGAAGCGCTACCCCGACACCGAATGGCGCTACGAGTACAGCCCGGAGTCCTACACCGGTACCGAGCTGGACTACGCGCGCGAGGTGTGCGACGCGGTCTCCGAGATCATCGCGCCCACCCCGGCCAAGCCGCTGATCATCAACCTGCCCGCGACCGTCGAGATGGCCACGCCCAACGTGTACGCCGACTCGATCGAGTGGATGCACCGCAACCTGGCCCGCCGCGACTCCATCGTGCTGTCGCTGCACCCGCACAACGACCGCGGCACCGCCGTCGCGGCCGCCGAGCTGGGCTACCAGGCCGGTGCCGACCGCATCGAGGGCTGCCTGTTCGGCAACGGTGAGCGCACCGGCAACGTCTGCCTGGTGACCCTCGGCATGAACATGTTCTCCCGTGGCATCGACCCGCAGATCAACTTCTCCGACATCGACGAGATCCGTCGCACGGTGGAGTACTGCAACCAGCTGGCCGTGGCCGAGCGTCACCCCTACGGCGGCGACCTGGTGTACACCGCGTTCTCCGGCAGCCACCAGGACGCCATCAACAAGGGCCTGGACGCGATGAAGGCCACCGCCGACGCGCAGGACGCCGACGTCGCCGACATCGTCTGGGAGGTCCCGTACCTGCCGATCGACCCGAAGGACGTCGGCCGCACCTACGAGGCCGTGATCCGGGTGAACTCGCAGTCCGGCAAGGGCGGCGTGGCCTACATCATGAAGACCGATCACGGGCTGGTGCTGCCGCGCCGCCTGCAGATCGAGTTCTCCCAGGCCATCCAGGCGATCACCGACGGTGAAGGCGGCGAGGTGACGCCCAAGGAGATGTGGGACGTCTTCGCCACGGAGTACCTGAATCCGATTCTGCCGCTGGAACGCATCAAGCAGACGGTCACCGCCGCCGAGACCGATGGCGGGGTGGACTCCATCCTCGCGACGGTGAAGGTCGACGGTGTCGAGCAGGAGATCAGCGGGTCGGGCAACGGACCGCTGGCTGCCTTCGTCGATGCGCTGGCCACTGTTGGTTACGACGTGCGGGTGCTGGATTACAGCGAGCACGCCATGTCGGCGGGCGACGATGCTCAGGCCGCTGCATATGTCGAGGTCGCTGTGGGTGACAAGGTCGTGTGGGGTGTGGGTATCGCTACCTCCATCACGACCGCTTCCCTGCGCGCCGTCGTCTCGGCAGTGAACCGAGCCGCCAACCGCTGAGAACACCGTCGGGCCGGGCAGCGTACGCGTTGCCCGGCCTTCGGCGTTTTGGTGCGCGAGCCGCCTAGCGCACTGCCAGCCGTGCGGAACCTTCGCTGAGCTGGGCTCATGCACCGTCACTACTGCCCGTCGGCCTGCTGCCACTAGCGCGCGAAGATTAGCCGCGTGCTAGCGTTTTGGTGCACATTCAGCACCGAGCTTCCTGCTCGAACAGATCGAGCAAGTGGGGGAACTGTGACCGACAACGACCATAATCCGACTTCTCCGCCCTGGCTGCAGAGTCCGTCGGCTGATACGGCCGACGCTGCGTCCGGTCCCTCGGGGGTGCAGACGGTGCGCGACGACGAGAACGAAGCCGTCGAGGCCGCTGCCGAACCGGCGGCCGAGAGCACCGACAAGCCCGATGAGCAGCCGCCCGCCGAGGCGGAGGTCGGGATCTCCGAGCAGACTGTTTTCCAGCCGGGCGGGTTCGTGCCCGGACCTTTTGCGCAGAACACGTTTTCGGTGCCCGACCCGTATCAGAGCGGTGGTGCGCACCCGGTGGCGAGCGGGCCGGAGCAGCAGCCGTATCCTGGTCAGCCGGGTCGGTACGCGACGGGTGAGCAGCCGTATCCCGGTGCGCCGCCGCAGCATCCGGGCCAGGAACCGCAGGCCGGGTTCGATCAGCCGCAGTTCCCCGGACAGCAGTTCCCGGGCCAGGAGCAGCCGCAGTTCCCCGGACAGGAACCGGTCGCGCCGCAGGGCCCGCAGTCGGAGCCGATCTACAGCTGGGCGCCGCCGCCCCCGCCGATGTACCAGCCGCCCATGCAGGGTGGGATGCCGCCGGGTCCGCCGCCGGGTGAGTTCGGCCAGCCGGGCCAGATGCCGTCCGGTGAATTCGGGCAGCCCGGCCAGATGCCGGGTCAACCGCAACCGGGTGAATTCGGTGGGCAGCCGATGCAGCCGCAGGGCCAGTTCCCCGGTGGCGCGCCGATGGGAGTGCCCGGGCAGCAGTGGGGCGCACCGCAGCAGCAGCCGTTCCAGCCGCAGCACATGACGCAGCCCGGGCAGCCGGGTCATTCGGTCAACGACCTGAATCTGCTGAAGCGGGCGCGTAAGTCGCCGCGCAGCGGGTGGCGCAAGGCTGTGCACAAGGTGTCCGGTGGTGTCATCAATCCGGGTGAGTCGGCGGCCGATGTGGTGCATCGCGACCTCGTCGAGCGGGTGAATCAGCCGGTGCGCGGCGACTACCGGATCGCGATCCTGTCGCTCAAGGGTGGTGTCGGTAAGACGACGACCACCGTCGGCCTCGGTTCCACCTTCGCCTCCCAGCGTGGTGACCGCGTGATCGCCATCGACGCCAACCCCGACCTGGGCACCCTCGCCCACCGGGTGCCGCGCCAGACCCGTTCGACGGTGCGCAACCTGCTCGAGGACCAGAGCATCACCCGCTACTCGGATGTGCGCGCGCATACCTCGCAGGCGCCGAGCCGGCTGGAAGTACTTGCGTCCGAGCAGGACCCGGCCGTATCGGAGGCGTTCAGCGAGGCCGACTACCGCAAGGCGATCGGCATCCTGCAGTCGTTCTACAACATCATCCTCACCGACTGCGGCACCGGTCTGATGCATTCGGCGATGGCCGGTGTGCTGGATATGGCGAGCTCGCTGGTGCTGGTCACCTCGCCGGCGATCGACGGTGCGCGCAGTGCGTCGGCGACGCTGGACTGGCTCGACCACCACGGTTACTCCAAGCTGGTCGAGCGCACGGTCGTGGTGGTGAACGCGTCCCGGCGCGGCGCCTCGACGGTCGACCTGGACCAGCTGCGCAAGCTGTTCCTCGACCGCACCCGCGCGGTGCAGGTCGTCCCGTTCGACGACCACCTGGCCGAGGGCGCCGAGATCGACCTCGAACTGGTGAGCAAGCCGACCCGGCGCGCCCTGCTGGAGTTGGCCGCGATGGTCGCCGACGACTTCGGCTACCACGGCCAGCAGCAGTTCCAGCCGGGTATGCAGGCCCAGTTCCAGACCGGTCAGTTCCAGCCGGGCCAGTACCAGCACGGTCAGTTCTGACGTGAGCGGCCGGCGTGGCCTCGCCACGTCGGCCCTGCCGGAGTAGAGCTCGATGCGCGAGTGTCGAGTCGACCGGCCTCAGCGAGTCAGCACGTCCGCCGCGGCTGCCTCGAAGGCCGCGAGCACCGTGGCGATCGCCGGACGGCGATGCGCCTGCGGTCGGGTGACGATCTCGTACACTCGCGCCGCCCGCACCCCGTCGAGCCGCAGCACCGTCAGATCCGGGTGGGCGACGGCGAATCGTGGCATCAGCGCGACGCCGTAGCCCGAGGCGACCACGGTCTCTATCACCCGGAACTCGTTGAGCCGCTGCGCGATTCGTGGTCGAACCCCGGTGACGGTGGCGATGGAGTTGAGCACGTCGTCGACCGGGAAACCGCCGCGCACACTCACCCAGGTCTCGTCGGCCAGTTCCTCCGGTCGCACCGAATCACGGTTCGCCAGTGGGTGATCCGCCGCGACGACCACGTCGATCGGTTCGCGCATGAGGACCCGCGCGGCGAGTCGTGGCCCGGCCAGCGAGGGCGCTCGTTCGTCGCGGTGGGTGAGCACGATGTCGTAGTCGGCGAGCAGCTTCCACGCTTCGCTCGGCGGCAGATCCTCGTCGCCCGCGACGAGTTCCACACCGCTGTCGGCGAGCGCGGTGAGCACCGGCGGCAACAGCAGGGCGGCACCGGACGGGAACGACGCCACCCGCACCTGGCCACGCGGCGACCCGCGATAGTGCGCCATCTCCGCCACGGCCCGGTCCATGGCGGCGAGCACGTCGTCCGCGCGGAGCACGAGAGCCTGCCCGGCGTCGGTGAGCCGCACCCGCCTGCCGTCCGGCTCGAGCAGGGCGACTCCCGCTTCCCTGGCGAGCACCTTCAATTGCTGCGACACCGCCGAGGGTGTCATCGACAGCGCCTCGGCCACCGAGGCGACGGTGCCGCGTTCGGCGAGTTCGCGCAGAATCCGCAGCCGATCGACCGAGAACATGAAGTAAATCTACTTCATCCATGTACTTTAATTCGATTGTCCTGATGATTAGCCGACCGCACGATAGACCATGTGACCACCCGTGACCGCCTGCTCGGCCTGACCGTCGTCGTCCTGTGGGGCCTGAACTTCCTGGCCATCCGCATCGGCCTCGACCACTTCCCGCCATTCTTCTTCGCCGCCCTGCGCTTCGCCGTCATCGCGCTGCCGGTGCTCGTGTTCATCCCCCGCCCCGCTGTACCGACACGCTGGCTGCTGCTCTACGGCGCCGGTTTCGGCATCGCCCAGTTCGCGTTCCTGTTCACCGCCATGCACCTCGGCATGCCGACCGGCCTGGCCTCACTGGTCCTGCAGTCCTCGGCGCCGTTCACCGTCGTGCTCGGCGCGGTGCTGCTGCGCGAACGGTTGCGGCCGGTGCAGATCGCGGGCCTGGTGGTCGCCGTCCTCGGGATGACGATCATCGGCGCCGACCGCATGGCCCATGCCACCCTGCTCCCGGTCCTGCTCACGCTCGCGGGCGGCCTCGGCTGGGCGTTCGGCAATATCGGCGCCCGCAAGGCAGGCGCCGACTCCCCCGGCTTCGACCCGCTGCATCTGACGTTGTGGATGTCGGTGGTCCCGGTGCTGCCGCTGCTCGCCCTGTCGATGGCCGTCGAGGGCCCGACGACCGGTTTCGCGGCACTCGGCACTGCCTTCGCCACCGAAACCGGGCCGCCCGCGCTGATCGCCGTCGCCTACATCGCGATCCTCGCCACGGTCTGCGGTTCCGGGCTGTGGACGTACCTGATGAGCCGCTACCCGGCCGGTACGGTGGCCCCGCTGTCGCTGCTCGTCCCGGTCGTCGGCATCGCCGCGGCGTGGCTGGTCCTCAACGAACAACCAACGGCAACAGCCCTTTTCGGTGGAGTGATTGTCATCGCAGGCGCCTTCGCGGCGACCACCACCACAATCAGAGATATCCCGGCAGCCCGGCAGCCACAAACCCATCGCCCTGCGGCCGCGGATGTCCTGAGCAACCGCCTATGCGCCCATCCGATCGAACAGCGGTGACGAATAGCTGACGCGAATCACAGGCGGGTCAGACGTGGGAGCCTCTAGGCACGCCGGATTTCGCGAGGGGGCGCCACCGGCTCCCCTCGCCCGTAGGCGGGGACGCCCGGGCTCACATCGGAGAGGGGAATCGAGTGAAGGTTGTTCGCACGTTCTTTTCGGCATTCGCCGTAGCAGCGGCAGGCTCGGGGTGGGTAGGTGGAATCGGGACCGCCCAAGCGCAGGCCGACAGCTTCACCGACCATGGTGCGTGTGTTGCAACGGCCGAACAGATGAACGCCGACAAGATCGCCCGCGAGCAGGAAGAATTGAGTACGCACGGGACGTACTACTCCTTCGAGTGCGTGGCGGACGGCACGGTCAACGGTGAGCCCAGGTGGCGAATCGAAACTCGCGAGAGCAGCACTTGATCCCGGGTCACTCCTTGCGCCCGCTGAGGGCGCGCACAATCGGGAACGACGCCAGATAGCCGAGGACGCACAGGACGAAGACCGCTGCCACGCCGATCAGTGCCACGTTTCGAGCGGTGTTGTCGGGGGCGGGCGGGTTCGGGGGAACGGCGAGCTGGACCTGGCGGCCCTCGGCGCTGGCCGGTTTCTTCACCAGCGGTGTAGTGGTGTCGACGTCGTGGGTGAGGGCCGCGACGGGGTCGATAGTGCCGAAGCCGCCGTAGGGGTTCCAGCCCTCGGGCGTGGAATGGGTGGTGGCTTGGAGGCGGTGGATGACCTGGGCGGCCGTGAGGTGCGGGAATCTGGCCCGCACCAGCGCCGCAACGCCCGCCACATAGGGCGCCGCGAAGGAGGTTCCCGCAATGTTCTGATCGGCGCCCTGATTGTTCACGGTGGCGTTGGCGAGCCCACCGTCGAGCGGGTTGAGTGAGACGATCTGCTCACCGGGCGCGGAGACACCTACCCACGGACCGGGAACTGTGAACGACGACGGTTGCCCATTGAGATCGACCGAGCCCACCGAAAGCACATATTCGTCGTACCACGCGGGAGTGACTGCCGTCGCGAGCGAATCCCACGGGTCGGCACCAGGTTTCAACGGGTTGATCCCGGAATTGCCGAGGCATTCCTTCCGGTCACTGTTGCCCGCCGAGGCTACGATGACGGCATCCTTCACTGTTGCGGCGTAGGCCACAGCGGCGCCGAGTTTGCGATCGTTCATGGTCGGCGAACCGCACGCGACCTCGGAAATATTGATGACGGTCGCGCCCATGTTCGCGGCATGCACCACTGCTTCCGCCAGGCTGGTCACATTGCCCACGCCGCCGCCGTTCGTCGGGTCGTTGGGGTCGACCTCTTTGCCCTTGGTTCGATAAGCACCCGAGGATTGCCGGATGGCGATGATCTGCGCTTCCGGTGCGACTCCGGAGAATCCGTCGGTGGAGGAGGGCTGTCCGGCGATGATGCCCGCGACGAAGGTGCCGTGCGCGTCGCAGTCCTCGGTGCCGTCGCTGCCCGAGACGTAGTCACCGCCGGGAATGAGGTTGGGCAGTCGGGGATGACGTGCGACGCCCGTGTCGATTACCGCGACGGTCTGACCGGCGCCGCGGCTGAACTGCCACGCGGGTTCGAGGCCGAGGAACTTCTGGGCAGGTGGGATGGCCGTCGACGAGCTGATCCGCGTGCTCGTGCACGGATTGGCCGCCTCTACCTCGGTGTACGGCTTGGGCGCGCCATCGCCCGGCAAGGCCGAGGCGTCGATGGCGGGCGGCCTGGCCGCGGCTGCGGTCGGCGTGCCGATGCTCACCGAACAGCCGACGATCCCCGCGACGAGAACAACCCGTGTGACTACGTTGTGCGCCCGCCGGCGCCCCCACCAATTCCCACGCACTGCGGCATTGTCGCACATCCGCCACCTGCCCGGTTCGCCGGTGAACGGGCGGACCCGATTGCCGAATCGCCGCCGCGACCGGCCGGTGGTCGCTAGCATGTGACCGGTCGGTTTCGAGCTCGGCGAACTGCGCACAGGTCGATATAGCCAGGTCTTCGCCGCGCTCTAGAGTGGTGGCAAATAGCAGGCAATACTCGAGCAAGGCAGCTGAACAGCGTATGGCGGAACAGCGGTGGTCCGTATCGCGCAGGAATTTTCTGCACGGCACGGTCGCAGCGGGGGTGGTAGCGGCGGGGGCCGTGACAGGAGTGCCCGCGAAGGCCGCTCCACCCGGACGCCGGGTCGCGGTGCTCGGCGGTGGTGTGGCCGGGTTGACGGCGGCGCACGAACTCGCCGAGCGCGGTTTCGAGGTGACGGTCTACGAGGCGCGCGCGCTCGGCGGCAAGGCGCGCAGCATCGCTGTTCCAGGCACCGGGCGCGACGGCCGCCCCGACCTGCCCGGTGAGCACGGTTTCCGTTTCTTCCCCGGTTTCTACCGGAACCTGCCCGACACGATGCGCCGAATCCCGGTGCGCGGCAATGCCGATGGGGTGTGGAACAACCTGATCGCCGTGCCCGAGGCGCGGTTCTCCCGGCGCGGCGGCGACGACATCTCGCTCGCCCTGCCCGGCACGGGCCTGCCCGTGACCACCGCCGACGCGGTCCGCGAAACGCTCACCGCGACGATCACCACCACCTCGCGAATGCCCGCCGACGAGGCCGCGTATTTCGCCAACCGGCTGCTGGTGTTCAACAGCAGCTGCCAGGCCCGCCGATTCGGGCAGTGGGAACACACCTCGTGGCGTGATTTCGTGCAGGGGCACACGCGCTCGCACGAGTTCCGCGCCATCGTGGCCCGCACGCTCACCAGCATCATGGTGGCCGCCAAGGAAGACCTGGCCAGCACGAGAACCATCGGCAGCATGGGTGAGCAGTTCCTCGGCAACCCGCTGGGCATCGGCAACGACGGCGGGCTCGACCGGGTGCTCAACAACGCGACCAATACCGCCTGGATCGACCCGTGGGTGGCCCATCTGCGCGGGCTGGGTGTGCGTTTCGAGCTGAACGCGCGAGTGGAGGAGCTCGTCGTGCGCGATCGGCGCATCGCCGCCGCGCGGGTGGGCGGGGTCGGCCAGGTCGACGCCGATTACTTCGTGGTCGCGATGCCCGTCGAACACGCGCGGACCCTGTGGTCGGCCGACGTGCTGAAGCTGGCGCCGCACTACGCGGCGATGGACCGGCTGCACGTCGACTGGATGAACGGCATACAGATCTATTTCCGGGCGCCGCTGCGTATCTCACGTGGTCACGCGGCGTACGTGGATTCGCCGTGGTCGCTCACCTCGATCAGCCAGAACCAGTTGTGGACGCGCAAGCTGCCTACCTTCGGCGACGGTTCGGTGGCCGATTGCCTGTCGGTCGACATCTCCGATTGGCACACCCCCGGCATCCTCTACGGCAAACCGGCCACCGATTGCACGCACGAGGAGATCTTCCGCGAGGTGTGGGCGCAGTTGAGCGAGCATCTCAACGATCGCGAACAGCTGTTGCGTCCCGCCGAGGTGCATTCGTGGTTCCTCGATCCGGGAATCTCCTGGCAGGGCGGCCGCAATGCCAATGCCGACCCGCTGCTCATCAACACCGCCGGTTCCTGGGACCACCGCCCCGAACCGCACGGCCCCATCGAAAACCTCTTCCTCGCGGGCGATTACGTGCGCACCGATGTGGACCTGGCGACGATGGAGGGCGCCAACGAGTCGGCCCGCGCCGCCGTGAACGCCCTGCTCGACGTGGCCGGTTCGGCGGCGCCGCGCTGCGAGGTGTTCCACCTGCGCCGCACGCCCGGCCTCGAACCGCTACGCGTGATCGACGCCGACCGCTATGCCAAGGGCCTGCCCAACCTGTTCGACGTACCACTGTGAACCCGGCTGGACACAGCTCACACCGCTCCCGGAAGTCAGCCGTAACACCGCGCACATAGACTCGCGTCGTGGCAGACATCTCGGTGCGTGGGCGCCTGGCCTTGCGAGCGGCGGCGGCAGCGTCGTGGGCTTCGCAGAAGGCGGGCCGCGGCAAGGGTTCGATGATCGGCGGCCTGATCGCGCTGAAAATCGATCCGACGATCATGACTCAGCTGGGTCGCGACCGCCGGACGGTGCTCATCACCGGCACCAACGGCAAATCGACGACAACCAGGATGACCACGGCCGCGCTCGGCAGCCTCGGTCAGGTCGCCACCCAGGCCGACGGCGCCAATATGGACGCGGGCATCGTCGCGGCGCTCAGCCTGCACCCCGGGGTGGCGCTGGCCGCGATCGAGGTCGACGAGCTGCACCTGCCGCACGTGTGTGACGCGCTCGACCCGGCCGCCGTCGTGCTGCTGAATCTCAGCCGCGACCAGCTGGACCGAGTCGGCGAGATCAACATGATCGAACGCAAACTGCGCGCCGGGCTGCAACGTCATCCCGATGCCGTGGTGATCGCCAACTGCGACGACGTGCTCGTCGCGTCGATCGCCTACGACCATCCCAATGTGGTGTGGGTCGCCGCGGGCAGCGGCTGGGCCGTCGACGCGACCAGTTGCCCGCGCAGCGGTGAACCGATCGTCTGGGAGGGTGAGAACTGGCGCTCGACCGGCGCCGATTTCCATCGCCCGCAACCGGATTGGTGGCTCGAAGGCGAGGACCTGTGTGGTCCCGACGGGTTCCGCGCACCCCTGCACCTGGCCCTGCCCGGCCGGGCCAATCGCGGGAACGCGGCGCAGGCCGTCGCCGCGGCGGTGGCGCTCGGCGCCGACGCGACCAAGGCCACCGATGCCACCGCAACGGTGCGTGAGATCGCGGGCCGCTACCGCACCGTCACCGTCGGCGAACACGACGCGCGGCTGCTGCTCGCCAAGAACCCGGCGGGCTGGCAGGAGGCGCTGTCGATGATCGAGCCGTCCTCGGCCGGGCTGGTGATCGCCGTGAACGGGCAGGTGCCCGACGGCGAGGATCTGTCGTGGTTGTGGGATGTGCGGTTCGAGCACTTCGAAGGGGTGCAGGTGGTCGCCTCCGGTGAGCGGGCCACCGACCTGGCCGTTCGCCTGACCTATGCCGGTGTGGAGCACACGCTGGTGCCCGATCCGGTGCGCGCCATCGCGTCGTGCCCCGCCGGGCATGTCGAGGTGCTGGCCAACTACACCGCGTTCCGCGATCTGAATCGTGATCTGGAGGCCAGGGCATGATCGGTCAGCGCCCGGAGGAGGCAGCTTGCGTAACCACGGAGGGCGCCCGAGCATGCCGAGAGGAAACAGCATGAGCGAGTCCACTGTGCGTATCGGGCTGGTGCTGCCCGATGTGATGGGTACCTACGGCGACGGCGGCAACGCGCTCGTGCTGCGTCAGCGGTTGCGGATGCGCGGGTACGACGCCGAGATCGTCGAGATCACCCTCGCCGACCCGGTTCCCGATTCGTTCGACATCTACACCCTCGGCGGTGCGGAGGATTCCGCCCAGCGCCTGGCGACCCGCCACTTGCAGCGCTACCCCGGTTTGCAGCAGGCAGCCGCCAAAGGCGCTCCTGTGCTTGCCATCTGCGCCGCCATCCAGGTGCTCGGCAACTGGTACGAGACGTCGGCAGGCGAAAAGGTCGACGGGGTGAGCCTTTTCGATGTCACCACTTCGCCCCAGGACATTCGCGCCATCGGTGAGGTGACGACCACGCCCCTGCTCGAAGGTCTCTCCGCTCCGCTCACCGGATTCGAAAACCATCGCGGCGGAACAACTCTCGGCCCCGACGCGAAACCCCTCGCCCGCGTCACCCGTGGAGTCGGCAACGGTGTCGGCGACGGCACCGAGGGCGTCGTCCAGGGCTCGGTCCTCGGTACCTACCTGCACGGCCCCGCCCTGGCCCGCAACCCCGAACTCGCCGACTACCTCATCGCGCGAGCCCTCGGCATCTCCCCCACCGACCTCGCCCCCCTCGACCTCCCGGTGGTCGACCGCCTCCGCCGCGAACGCCTCCGCGCCTGAGTCAGCACCGCAGTGCGGGCACCTCGTACCGCTGGCCCCCGCGGCTACCGTCAGCCGACCGGGGCGACGTCTACGGAGACGTCGATGGTCGAGGTGGCGGCTTCGGTGTAGATGATTCCGCGGAGGGGGGCTACGTCTTGGTAGTCGCGGCCCCAGGCGAGGGTGGTGTAGCGGTCGTCGGGGAGTTGGTTGTTGGTGGGGTCGAAGGGGAGCCAGGTGGTGGGGGTGGGGAGCCAGACGGCGGCCCAGGCGTGGGTGGCGTCGGCGCCGATCATGCGTTCGCGGCCGGGGGGTGGCTCGGTGGCCAGGTAGCCGGAAACGTAGCGGGCGGCCAGGCCGTGGGAGCGTAGGCAGGCGGCGGCGAGGCGGGCGAAGTCCTGGCACACACCTTCGCGGGCGGTGAAGACGTCGGCGACGCTGGTGCTCACCGTTGTCGATCCGGTGCGGTAGTGGAAGTCGTGGTGGATGCGGGAGTTGAGCTCGGTGACCGCCTCCAGGAGTGGGCGGCCCGGGGTGAAGCTCTGCGCGGCATAGGCTTTGACGTCTGGCGTTATCTCGGACGGGGTCAGGTCGAGGGTGAATTCGACGGCGAGGGGTCCGGTGCTCGCGGTCGGACGGGCCTGTTCCCAGGGGAGATCGGCGTCCGGTGGTGGGGGTTGGTCGACTTCGACGAGCGATTCGGCCGTCACCACGAGCTGGCGATGTTCCTGTGTCACATGGAAATACGTGGTCGCGTTGCCGTAGACGTCGGGGCCGGCCGAGCGGTCGGACGGGCCGGGGTCGATGCGGATGTCGTGGGCGAGCAAGCGTTGGCCGGGGAACTCGCGTGGCGTGAGGTAGGCGCGTCCATAGGAGCTGCTCACCTCGTCGGAGTAGGCGTAGGTGGTGCGATGCAGCACGCGGTAGGTGCTCATCCGACAGCCCTCGTGGTGCCCCACAATGGCAGGAATCCCTGCGGGGCAGCGAGTTTGGTCGTCTCGAAGGATTCGGACAGCTTGCGCAAACGCAGGTGCACCCCTTCCAGGAGTTCCACGAGCTCGGTGCGTACACCGTCGTCGGCGTGCTCGAGGTCGGCCGGATCGACCCGCCGCACCATGCGTTGCGCGTCGGCGAGCAGCCGTTGTGAACGAGACGTCCCTGAACCGCCCGGCAGCGCCTGGAACCCGGCTTCGAGCCGGTCGAGTTGGTACACCAGCGAGCGGGGGTTGGCCGCGTCGAACAGCAGCAGTCCCGCCAGCGCGGCGATCTGTGGTGCGCCGCGGTGCCTGCGCCGGTACATCACCGCCGACTCCGTGGCGGCGAGCACCGCGTCGAACAACACCTGCTCCGTTTCCGACGAATGTTCCCGCGCGAGAGTCGATTCGAGCAGCGACACCAGCCCGAGACCACGCTCGATCCGCTTGCCGATCTCCATCACCTGCCAACCGGTGTCGCGCACCAGGGATTCCGCACCGATACCGGACAGTGCGAGCAGACCCGCGAGCGTCGACGAATGCACCGCCGACATCGCGGTCTCGCCCTCCGCGCCGCAGAACTCGGCCAGCGCCCGTTCCATGGCACCGAGGATCATCCAGGTATCCCCCGAAACCTGATCGCGCACAGCCCGTGCCGCCGCCCCGTAGTGCTCGATCGCATACGCCAACGATCCCGTCGACTGCCGGTCCCCGGTCAATGCCGCCAGATACCGAAACCCCTCCATCGACGCGCCGACTACGCGCTCACCCGCATCCGGCAAGCGCACGGCGACTTCATCGGCAGCTACCCCAGCCTCCGAGTTCCCACCGGCCGCCGCCTCCCGCGAGTCCGCACCATCGGCGGATGCCTCAGCCGATCGCTCGGCGGACCCGTCTACCTCCGCGAGCACGGGGTGGTCGGTGCCGGTCGTCGCCGCCAATGCCCGGAGCAGAACCGGCAGTGCCGCACCGCCTTCCAACCACGGACGGTAGCGGTAGTCCTGGTAGACATCGTGGGTGGCGGCGAGCAGCCGGACCACCGATTCGGCTCGTTCGCCGTAGCGGCCCATCCAGAACAGGTCGTTGAGGACGCGCGGGGAACTCACCGCCTCCACCACCGACGCGGCGCGGCCGGTGCGGTCCTCGTGCGGCAGATCGGCGGCGGCGGGCGCGGCGGCAGGGGCCGCCCGGACCCAGACGTCCTTGGCCGCCACCTTGATCGCCACATGCCCCGGTTCGCGCCGCAACCACTGTTGGCCGAGTCCACCGGCCATCGCGGTGTACCCGCCGCGCCGCGCCAGCGAGAACAACCGCATCCCCACCGGGGCGGGCGCCAGCCCCGAGCGCTCCTCCACCGACGGCGCGACGGAGAATTCGGCGGGTTCCTGACCCACCCACCGCCACGTCTCGGCCTCGATCCGCGCCGCGAGTTCCGCGCGTTCGGCGGCGGCGAGATTCGGCCCGAAGATGGTCGTCCCGTCGACGGCCGAACGGATCACCAGTTCACCGACATGTGAAACCAGGTGGGCGCGTTCGGTTTCCACCTCACCCCAGTACGACTGCACCCCGTCTAGCAGCAACTCCTCACCGAGTACCATCCGCGCGATCCGTGGCAGGCACACGCTCAGCGCGGGTGATTCGAGCAGTCCGCTGCCGAGGGTGTTGACCACCGTCACCGCTCCGCGCCGCAACACCTCGACCAGCCCGACCACCCCGAGCCGCGAATCGGGTCGCAGATCGAGCGGATCGGCGAGCTCCGCGTCGACGCGCCGCAACACCACATCCACCCGTTCGAGGCTGCCGAGCGACCGCATCCACAGCGCACCGTCGCGCACGACCAGGTCAGCGCTCTCCACCAGTGGGAAACCGAGTGTCTGCGCGAGGTATGCCTGGTCGAAGGCGGTTTCGGACCGCACGCCCGGACTCAGCACGACCACGACGGGTTCCGCGCCGTCGACCGTTTCGGGGGCTGCCTCGGCCAGCATCGAACGCATCGCCCGCGCGAACGGACCAAGCGGTCGTGGCCCGGCGTGTTCGAACGACTCCGGAATCGCCGAGGCGACGACGCGGCGGTCGGCCAGCGCGTACCCGGCGCCCGACGGCGCCTGCGCCCAGTCGGCGAGCACCCGGAAGTCCCCGTCACCGAATCGGCTGATGTCACAACCGTGCAGGAACAACTGATGGGTGCCGGGAACAGTGATGCCGTGCGCGGCCCGCACGTAACCGGCACTGCCGAACACCACCTCCGGCGGCAGTACACCGGAGGTGAGCAACCTGCGCGGGCCGTACACATCGGTGAGCACCTCGTCGAGCACCCGGGAGCGCTGGACGAGTCCCGCTTCCAGCCGGGTCCAGTCTTCGGCGGAGACCAGCAGCGGGATGGGGTCGAGCCGCCACGGTCGAGCACTACCGTCGGGGTGGGTGTAGGTGACGCCGTCGTCCTCGATCTGCCTGCGCACCCGGTGGTCGATGTCGGCCAGGCCCGCCACCCCGCGCTCGGCGAACGCCGCCGACAGTTCGGCCCACATGGGGCGAACCCGGTCCTGGCCGTCGACCAGCTCGTCGTAATAGCCGTCGGTCCGGGCGCCGCCTTCGTCGAACGGCGCGTCGGCCCGGCTCGCGGCCCGATACCGTGCGAACTGCTCGGCCACCTGCGCCCGCACGCCCGGCACCGGACGCACCTCGTCGAGCTCGGTCACAGGCCCTCCGTATCGTCCGGCGGTCGGCACCACTCACGTCGGCCCCGATTCTCCCCCGCCCCGGCTCGTACGGAGTGCTCTCGCCCTCGGTGAGTTCGGCTGTCCACAGGCGGCGGCCGACCCACCGAACCGCAACGTAGGGTTGACCAGGTGAGCTACGACCACATCCTTCTGCCGTCGGGCGCGGCCTCCTCCCTCGACGAGATCGACGCCTACCTGACCGCGCAGGAAGGTCTGCCCGAGACCGACGCCATCGCCGAGATCGCGGCCGAACTCAACGCCCGCGACAGCGCGCTGCCCGAAGAGGACGGTTTCCTCAGCAGTCCCGTCAGCGGCCCGACCGGCGACACCCTGTTCGTGCCGTCGCCGTACGACGCGATCGGCTTCGTCCGCAATCTGCTTTTCGACCTGGCCACTCCGCGCGGCTACGCCGTCTACGACCCGCAGCTGTCGTGGCTGATCGACCCCGCCGGGCACATCCCGATCGCCGTCACGCACGGCGGTGCGGGCGAATTCCCTTACCTCACCGAGGAATTGGCGCAGCGCTGGGTAGCGGGCCTGGCCGCGCCGAACCCGTACCTGATCGTCGAACGCGGCGAACAGAACTACATCCAGACCTACCGCGACCCCGACGGCACCTACACCCTCGAATACCGCGACGGCTCGGCCGACCGGCACTTCGGGACGAAACTCGGCGACGCCGCCGAGGTCGCCCGCATCATCTGGGACTGGACCAACGGCAAACCCGTCGCCGACGAAGCCGCCTGGACCCGGGTCGAGCTCTAGAGCGCCCGTCGACCCGACAGCGCGCGACCGAGCGTCAGCTCGTCGGCGAACTCCAGGTCACCACCCATCGGCAGACCCGACGCCAGCCGGGTCACGGTGAGTCCGGGGAAATCGCGCAGCATGCGCACCAGATAGGTGGCGGTCGCCTCGCCCTCGGTGTTCGGGTCGGTCGCGATGATCACCTCGCTCACGTCGACACCGTCGTCCTGATTGCCGATGCGGGTCAACAGCTCCCGGATCCGCAACTGGTCGGGCCCGACACCGCTGAGCGGATCGAGCGCACCACCGAGCACGTGGTAGCGACCACGGAACTCGCGGGTGCGCTCGATCGCCTGCACATCCTTGGGTTCCTCGACCACACAGATCATGGTGCGGTCGCGGCGAGGGTCGGCGCAGATCCGGCACAGCTCACCGTCGGCGACGGTGCCGCACGACACGCAGAACTGCACGCCGTCGCGCACCTTCTGCAGCACGGCCTGCAACCGGTCGATCTCCGGCGGCTCCACCTGCAGCAGATGAAAAGCGATGCGCTGCGCGCTTTTCGGACCGACGCCGGGCAGCTTGCCCAGCTCGTCGATCAGATCCTGTACCGGCCCCTCATACATCAGAAATCAGGCAGTCCGGGCATCGAACCGCCGAGGCCCTGCGACAGCGGGCCGAGCCGTTCGGCGGCCAGCTGCTGCGCGTTGGCCATCGCGTCGTTGATCGCGCCGATCACCAGATCCTGCAGACCGTCGACATCGGACGGGTCGACGACCTTGGGGTCGATGGTGAGGGCGGTGATCTCGCCGCTCACCTTGATGGTCGCCTGCACGAGACCGCCACCGGCCTGGCCCTGCACCTCCGATTCGGCGAGCTCGGCCTGAGCCTGCATCACGGCCTGCTGCATCTGCTGGGCCTGGGCAAGCAGCGCTTGCATGTCGAACTGACCATCACCGGGTTGCACAGAGGGCTCCTGTGTTGTCGGCGGCTGACGCCGCGGGTTTTCGGCTCCGTGAGCCGCGGCCGAGAACCGTGGGGGTTCATCGGGTGGGGGCTCGGGCCTTGTCCGTGTACCAGCCTAGTCGGGGTGCCCGGGTGGTGATGTCTGGCCTTCGGCGTTGCGTACGGCCTACGATCGAATCAGTTCGGGCTACGGGTCAGCCAACCCTAGGAGATCGGATGACTGCCATGAGTGCTCGTCTGGTGACCGCATCGGCTCTGTGCGCAAGCCTGCTCGTTCTCACCCCGGTCGGCGCCGCCGCCGACCCACCGACAGCCGTCGCCGATTACGGCGCCGGTTGTGTGCTCGACCCCGGCAATCGTGCCGCGACCATCGACTCGCTGCGGTTCCGCTGCAGCGTCGGCCAGCAGGACCAGATCTACCGCGACGCGAGCGCGGGCGCGGTGCCGATGGGTGTCACGAACGGCTGGGTGGTTCGTCCGGAACGGCTGGACGGTATCGCGCAGTCGATATGGATCGGCAAGGTGTTCCGGACGGGCCCCGACGGCGGCACGCTGACGAACCGGGTCACCGGGGCCGGACTCGAGGCCTTCCCGGCCGATGTCTACCGGGCGCCCTCGATCCTCGACGCCGCCCCAGCGTGGGCCTTGAACTACCCCACGCCTGTGTACGACGAGATCAGAGAGGTGACACCGGGCGTCTGGCTCGGCTATTCGTGGTGGCGCGGTGGTGGCCTGATGGCGGCGTTCGTGCTGACTCCTGCCTGATCGTTGACCTTCCCGCTACTGGAGGGTGTTGGCTTGTCTGCATGACAGCCACCGTGACGATCGGCGAGTTCGCCCGCCTCACGCTTCTGAGCGTCAAGACGCTGCGCTATTACCACGAGATCGAACTGCTCGAGCCGGTCGCGGTGGCGGCCGGTTCCGGGTACCGGCGCTACTCCGTGGACCAGGTCGAGCAGGCACACCTCATCCGCAGGCTGCGCGATCTGGCCATGCCGCTGCCACGCATCCGCGAGGTACTCGCGGCCCCCGACCCCGCCACGCGTGACGCCACCCTGCGCGAACACCTGAACGCGATGGAAGCCGAACTGCAGCGCACCCGGGACGTGGTCACCTCGTTGCGCGCGCTGCTCACCGTGCCCGCGCCGATGCTGCGGGTGGAATACCGGATCGAGCCGGCGTGCACCGCACTCACCCGCACCGATCGGGTCGCCCGCGACGCCATCGGCGAATGGTGCGGCCTCGCCTTCGACCAGCTGTTCCAGACGGTGTCCACCGCGGGCGTGACACCGGGCGGAATCGCGGGCGCCACCTACTCGACCGAATTCTTCACCGACGAGTCGGGCGAGGTGAGCGCCTACCTGCCACTTCCCGCGGGCACGAAACTCCTCCCGCCACCCGGCCTCGAACTCACCGACATGCCTGCCCGCCGCTACGCCGTGGCCGTGCACACCGGCGCGTTCGACGACTTCGACCGCACCTACGGTGCCCTCGGCAGCTATGTCGCCGAACACGACGAAGCTTTGGCCGACGAACCGATCCGCGAGCGCTACCTCGTGGGACCGCAGCACACCGACAACCCGGCCGAATACCGCACCGAAGTGTGCTGGCCCATCACCGAAGGAGAAACCCGATGACTCTCGCCATCGCCAATGTCGTCGTCGACTGCCACAACGCGGCCGCTCTCGCCGAGTTCTACGCCCAACTGCTCGACGTGCCCGTGGAACCGGCGGCCTCGCCGTTCTTCGCCGAGATCGGCCGGTCGACCGGCATGTCGCCGGTGCTGATGTTCATCCAGGTGCCCGACCGGACTCCGGGTAAGAACGCCGTGCACCTGGACTTCCACTCGACGCAGTGGGCCGATGCCCTCGAACGCGCGATCAGTCTCGGCGGCAAGCACATCGGCGACTTCGACCAGTACGGCGTGCAGTGGGTGACCGTTGCCGATCCCGAGGGCAACCTCTTCGACATCGGCAAATACTGACTCAGGCCAGTTCGCGCTTCAGGTTCTCCAGCAGCTCGGCCTGGATCTTCTTCAGGCCGAGCGGCGCGAAGATGCCCTCGAAGATGCCCGCGATACCGCCCGCGCCCTTCCAGGTGGTGCGCACGGTGACGCGTGAGCCGGCGCCCTCGGGTGTGACGGTCCAGGTGTTGACCATGGTGGAGTTGGCGTCGCGCTCGGTGAGGATCGAATCGGCGACCGTCACGCTCGCGCGCACATTGCGCACCCGCTTCTCGGTGGCCTGCAGGGTCCACTCCACCACGGTGCCCGCGCCCTTACCGCCCTCGATCACCTTGTAGTCGCGGTAGTGCGAGGAGAGGATGCGTGGACGAAGCGTCTCGTAGTCACCGATCGCCTCGAGGGTGCGCTGCGGATCCGCCGCTACGACGATCGAACTGCTGGCACTGACCTGACCCACCGTTGACTCCTGTGTTTTTGGAGCGCTGGCGCGCTCGAGTTCGCGGCCCCACCGGTCCCGACGATGGGCGGGGCTGGGTTACATCTTGCCTTGCGCCCCACTGCGTTGCCCTATCAGGTCGTCCAGGAAGAAACAGCTGAGTGACATTTCACCGTGGCGTGCATCTATCTGGTAGCCGGGCGGGCGGGCGCGTACTAGCGTCGACACAGTGGCAGTGAGTCTTTTGGGTAGGGCCGGCCACGAACCGGCCGCACGCGAGTCTGGATACGCCGCGCACCGCGCGGGTGTGGAGCGACTGCTGGCAAGCTATCGCGCCATCCCACCGGGTGCCGTCGTCCGGTTGGCGAAGAAGACATCGAACCTTTTCCGTGCCAGGGCGGCGACGACCGCGCCCGGGCTCGACGTGTCGGGGCTGGGGCAGGTGATCGCCGTCGACCCGCAGGCCCGAACCGCCGACGTGGCGGGCATGACCACCTACGAGGACCTGGTGGCGGCCACCCTCCCCTACGGGCTCGCCCCGCTGGTGGTTCCGCAGCTCAAGACCATCACCCTCGGTGGCGCCGTCACCGGGCTCGGCATCGAGTCGACCTCGTTCCGCAACGGTCTTCCGCACGAATCCGTGCTGGAAATGGACATCCTGACCGGGTCGGGCGAGATCCTCACCGCGACGCCGACCGGCGAGCATGCCGACCTCTTCCACGGTTTCCCCAACTCCTACGGCACCCTCGGCTACTCCGTTCGCCTGAAAATCGAGCTCGAAGCTGTCAAGCCCTATGTCGCGCTGCGGCACGTGCGGTTCCACGACCTGCGCACGCTGGAAACCGAGCTGGAACGCATCGTCACCGAGCGCTCCTACCAGGGCGAACAGGTCGACTACCTGGACGGCGTCGTGTTCAGCGCCACCGAGAGCTACCTGACCCTCGGCAGGCAGACCGACGAACCCGGCCCGGTCAGCGACTACACCGGCATGGACATCTACTACCGCTCCCTGCAGCACGACGACGGCGTGAAGACCGACCGGCTCACCATCGCCGACTACCTGTGGCGCTGGGACACCGACTGGTTCTGGTGCTCGCGCGCCTTCGGCACCCAGAACCCGAAGATCCGCCGGTTCTGGCCGAAATCGCTGCGCCGCAGCAGCTTCTACTGGAAGCTCGTCGCGCTCGACCGCAGGTACCACTTCGACGACCGGCGCCGGGCCCGCAAGGGCCTCGCGCCGCAGGAGCGGGTGGTGCAGGACATCGAGGTGCCCGTGGAGCGCACCGCCGACTTCGCCGAGTGGTTCCTGCGCGAGATCCCGATCGAACCGATATGGCTGTGCCCCTTGCGCTTGCGCGAGACCGGCGCCGCCGACGGCAGCCGACCGTGGCCGCTGTACCCCCTCGAACCGCGCCACACCTACGTCAACTTCGGTTTCTGGTCGGCGGTACCCACCGTGCCCGGGCAGCCGGAGGGGGCGGCCAACCGCGCCATCGAGAAGATCGTCTCCGAATTCGACGGACACAAGTCCCTGTACTCGGACTCCTATTACGACGAGGCAGAATTCGCGAAGCTCTACGGCGGCCAGACCTATACCGCATTGAAGAACCGTTACGACCCGGACCAACGACTGCTGAATCTGTATTCGAAGGCGGTGCAACGCAAGTGACGACATTCAAGGACCGATCCGAGATCCTCGCCGAGCTGGGGACCCGGCTCAGCATCGCGGAGGTGTTCGAGAGCCTCATCGACGGTGACATCCCCGTCCGGCTGACGGCCTACGACGGCAGCGCCACCGGGCCCGCCGATTCGCCCTACACCCTCGACATCAAGAACCCGCGCGGCATCAACTACCTGGCCACGGCCCCCGGCGACCTCGGCATGGCCCGCGCCTACATCGCAGGCGACATGGTGGCGCAGGGGGTCCACCCCGGTGACCCGTACGACATCTTGAAGGCCATGCAGGACATGAAGTTCCATCGTCCGTCGGCCCTGTCGTTGGTGACCATCGCCCGCTCGCTGGGCTGGGAGCGGCTCAAGCCGATCGCCCCGCCGCCGCAGGAAACCCTGCCCCGCTGGCGCCGCATCGCCCTGGAAGGCTTACGCCACTCCAAGACTCGCGACGCCGAGGCGATCCACCACCACTACGACGTCTCCAACAAGTTCTACGAATACGTGCTCGGCCCGTCGATGACCTACACCTGCGCGGTGTACGGCGACCGGGACTGGACGCTCGAGCAGGCCCAGGAGAACAAGTACCGGCTGATCTTCGACAAGCTGCGCCTGAAGGAAGGCGACCGGCTGCTCGACATCGGCTGCGGCTGGGGCGGGATGGTCCGCTACGCCGCCAAGCGTGGCGTGCGCGTCATCGGCGCGACGCTCTCGGCCGAACAGGCGGCGTGGGCGCAGCAGAAGATCGTCGAGGAAGGTCTCACCGATCTCGCCGAAGTCCGCCACAGCGACTACCGCGACATCGTCGAGGGCGAGTTCGACGCCGTCTCCTCGATCGGTCTCACCGAGCACATCGGGGTGCACAACTACCCCTTCTACTTCGGTTTCATCAAGGACAAACTCCGCGACGGCGGCCTGTTCCTCAACCACTGCATCACCCGCCCCGACAACACCCGAACCACCAAGGCGGGCGACTTCATCGACCGCTACGTCTTCCCCGACGGCGAACTCATCGGCTCCGGCCGCATCATCTCCGAAATCCAGAACCTCGGCCTCGAGGTCCTGCACGAGGAGAACTTGCGCGAGCACTACGCCCTCACGCTGCACGAATGGTGCAAGAACCTGGTCGCCAACTGGGACGCCTGCGTCGACGAGGTAGGCGAGGGCACAGCGAAGGTCTGGGGCCTCTACATGGCAGGCTGCCGCCTCGGCTTCCAGCGCAACGTCGTCCAACTCCACCACGTCCTCGGCGTGAAACTGAGCAAGAACGGAACCTGGGACGTGCCGTTGCGGCCCTGGTGGCAGCCCTAGTGCGGTGACCGGCCCGGGTGAGCGGGCCGGTCAGGTGAGCAGTTCGTCGAGGAAATGGCCGGGCATCCCGTCCAGGATCGGATGCTGCTGGGTGTCGTGAGCCTGGGTGCGCAGGACGTGTAGGAGGCCGACCACGCCGGGGCCCGCGTCGAGCAGTGGGCGGGTCCAGCCGAGGTCGGCGCAGGTGCGCAGGATCGGCAGGACCAGGTTGGTCGCCTCGCCGATCCAGCCTGCTGCCGCGAGGCATTCGGCGAGTAGCAGGGTGGCGTCCAGTTCCGCGCGGGGGCGGGATTGTTCGAGGACACGCGCATACAGCACGCGGGCGTGGCGGGCGGCGCGGTCGTCGGCGCGCAGGCGTTGTTCGGTGAGCAGGGTGCGGATTTCGGCCACCTGCCTCGCCTCGGTGATGAGGGCGGCGGCGCCCGTTTTGCGGCGCCCGCCGTTGCCCGACGGGTCGACGACGATCCCGTTGGCGCCGTTGCCCGGTGGCAGCCCGAGGCGCGAGCGTTCCGCACGCACATGGGCGTCGAGGCGGGCCAGGCTGTTGGCCGCGGCCACGCGCGCGCCCTCCTCGAGCCGGGCCGCGGCGGTGTACTGGTCGCCTAGAGCGGCTTTCACGCGTGCTCCGATGACGAAGGTCGCGACCAGAAAGTCGACCGGGCCCACGCGGGTGAGCAGCTGGTGGCTCTCGTCGAGCAGTCGGTCGGCCATGGCCAGGTCACCGCGCCGGTAGGTCACCTCACCCAACATGGCCGCCGCCACGCGCGCGGCGTCCGACCGCGGCCCGGCCCTGGTGCGCGCCGTCTCGTAGGCTTCCTCGAGACAGGCGGTGGCCGTGGCGATATCGAGTTGTTCGTAGGCCGCGGCGGCGCGGGCGCAGAGCCCGAAGACCGGGCCGAGCGGGTCTTTGGACCGAGCGTGATATTCGGCCGCCCAGTCCTGGGTGGCGGTGGCTTCGGCGAAATCGAACTCGCACAGGCGCACGAACGACATCAGGTTGGCCGCCGTCGAGACGATCCAGTCCGGCAGGCCGTCCGGGGCTTCCAAGCAGGTGGCGAGCTGATCGGCCACGCCGTCGGTGTCATCGTGGGCCACCCGGTCGGCGGCCTCGAGAACCATTGCCGCACAACGCTGTTCTGCCAGCTCGGGACCACCGGTGGCGCCTCGGGCCAGCAGGTTCGACAGCCTGCCGAGGGCGGTGCGAGCAGTGCCCGATTGCTGAAGGTTCATATTGGCGCGCGCCACCGCCATCAACAGTTTCGATCGCGAACTCACCTGCTGCATGGGCAGTTTCGACACGCTGCCGAGCAGCGTCGCGAGCCGCGACCCGTCGATGAGATCCATGCCGCCGCTTTCCAGCAGGTCGGCGGCCAGTTTGAGATCGGTCGCGGCGAGCGCGTGATCCACCGACTTGCGCAGCGATTGATGCTCCGCGTACCAGCGAGCGGCCTTGCGGTGCAGCGCTTTCGAGCGCCCCGGGTGATCGCGTTCGAGACGAGCGCGCAGATGTTCGGCGAACAGCGGCTGCATGCGATACCACTCCGGGTCGTGCGGAAGCCGATGCAGGAACAGCTCGCGCTGCTCGGCCTGCTCCAGCAGGGCGGCACCGTCGGGCACGTCGGCGAGCAGAGTGGCCAGCGAACCGTTCACCCGTTCCACCACCGAGATCGCCATCAGAAATTCCAGCAGGTCCGGTTCCAGCGTGTCGAGCACGTTCTCGGCCAGATACTCCCGCATCCCGTGCCCGCCTTCGGCGAGCTGCACCAGCAGCTGACCGGGATCGGCGGTGCCGCGCAGCGTCAGACTCACCAGCTGGATGGCGGCGGGCCACCCATCGGTCGCGGCGTGAATCTGCTCGACCTGTTCGTCGGTGAGCGCGAACCCATTGCGCTCCACCAGGATCTGGCGGGTTTCCGACTCGGTGAGCCGCAACGCCGCCGCGTCGAGTTCGACCAGTTCGTCGCGCACCCGCAGCCTGCTGATCGGCAATCCGGCTTGGTCGCGGCTGGTCACGACGAAACGCACATGGTGGCAACCGTTGTCGAGCAGCGCCGCCATCGCCCGGTGCACGCCGGGGTCCTGCACGCGGTGCCAGTCGTCGACGATGACGACCACCGGCCGGTCACTGGCATGGATCTCGTCGATCAGCGTGGCGATCACGAACGCCACCGCATCGGACGGGCGTTCCTCCAGCACCTGCTCGAGCCCGGCGCCGACATCGGGACGCACCCGCCGGATCGCCTGGATCAGGTGCGCGAGGAACCAGATCTCACTGTCGTCGTCGGAGTCGATACCGAGCCAGGCCACCGGAATATCGCGGGCGGCGAGGTCGGCGCGCCACTGGGTGGCGACGGTGCTCTTGCCGAAGCCGGCGGGCGCATGGATCAGCGCGAGCCTGCGCAGACCACCCGAGCGCAAGGTGTCGAGCAGTCGTGGGCGAGGGAACGGCTCGCGCGCCGGGGTCGGCGGGCGGAACTTGGTCGCGGCGGTGGGTGGCAGGGTGCCGCTGGTCGGCTTGTGCACCGGCACCGACGCGCCCGCCGGCTGCAGGGTGAGCGGCCAGCTGCGGCGCGCGGTGACCGCTTTGAGGGCTTCCGGTGGTGGCTCGGCGAGCTCGTCGCCGGTGACGAGCAGCGCCATCTCGTCGGGCATCTGACCGTGGGCGCGCTGCACGTCGCGCAGGAGTTCACCGAATTCGTAGGCCGAGGCCGGGCGATCGGCCGGGTCCTGGGACATGGCCTTTTCGATGGCTGCGGCCACATCGGCGGGGAAATCCTTGGCACGCAGGTCGGGGACGGCCTGCGTGGTGATGCGCAGGAACTGGGCGACGACCTTCTCCCCCGCCTGCCGTTCGAACGCGGCATGGCCGGTGAGCAGCGCGAACAGGGTGGCGCCGAGCCCATAGATATCGGACTGCACGGTCGGTTCATGGCCTTTGAGTACCTCGGGGGCCGTGAACGCGGGCGAACCGGTGATGAGGCTGCTCGAAGTCTGGAACCCGCCGGGAATGCGGGCGATACCGAAATCGGTGAGCTGCGGTTCGCCGTAGCCGCTGATGAGGACGTTGGCCGGCTTCACATCGCGATGCAGGATGCCCGCCCGGTGCGCCGACTCGATCGCCGCTGCCAGCTTCACTCCGGCGCGCAGGGTGTCTTCCCAGGTGAGCGGGCCCCGGTCGTGGATGAGACGTTCCAGCGAGCCGCGCGGACAGTACGGCATCACGATCAGCGGTAGGCCGGTGCCCGTGACGTCGACCTGCAGGATATCGACGATATTCGGGTGGCCCGACAGCCGTCCCATGGCCTGTTCCTCGCGCAGGAACCGCTCGCGGCTCTCCTGATCGATCTCCGAGGACAGCACCTTCACCGCGACGACGCGATCCAGCGCGGGCTGCACCGCCCGGTACACCACGCCGAACCCGCCGCGCCCGATCTCGGTGGCGTCGGTCAACCCCATCGCGTCGAGCTCGGCGACCACGGCCTCGTCGGTCTCACCGGGCGCGGTGGTCCGTTGCGTGTCGGTCCCGACCGGCGACGATCCGGGTCGCCCATCCTGGATGCGCGTCGGCTCCGGTTCCATGTGACCACCTCTCGATTCGAAATGGCGTCACCGGTCTTACATATCCAAGCTAGCGCGATCCGGCATCCAACGGGTGGAGATTCGATGCAGTGGCGGCAACGGATGGCCAAGTGGTCAGCGCAGGGCGAGAACGATCACCTGGCTACGCTGACGTGCGCTGAAGTTGTTGTCCGCGACCAGCACCAAGGTGCGCTCGCCGGAGGACAGCCGAGGTCCCCATGTCATCGCCTCGATGTTGTCGACGGCCGCGACGCCGAGGTCGGTGAGGTCGGCGACGAGACGTTTGGTCACCGGACGCGCACCCCCGACGGGCGCGTCGAGGATATTAGTCGCGCCTGCCGTATCGATCTCGAAAACGCGGACCCGGTTGCCTGCACCCTCGGCGAACGCGCGCTCGAGCACCAGGAATCGGGTCGCGTCGACGGGATCGACGGCCAGGATCGCGGTGACGCCGTTGCTCGCCCGGCCCGGCTCCGGACGCGAATCGGTGAAGACCGGTTCGAGCGGATACGGGTACTGGGCCAGGAGTGGACCGAACCTGGCCTGCACGGTGATCCGGGTGGTCGCGCCGCTCGTCGGCGTGGCCTCGGGTCCGTCGCCGAGCAGGGGTCCTTCCAGCGCGGTGACGAACAAGGCGCCGCCCGCCGCGAAGGTCGCCGCTTCGAGTGCCTGGTTCTGGCGAGGGCCCGAATCCGGCCGCATCCGTTCGTTTTCCGGAATGGGCAATTCGGAGACGAAACTTCCGTCCGGCTGGGCGACGCGGACCGAGGGATCGGCGAGCACGCCCGCCCGCTCGCCCTCCTGGGTCCAGAAATAGTCGCCGGTCCACGGGTCGACGCGAATGTCCTCCGGGTCGACCGACTTCGGCGGATACACCGAGCCGTCGGCGCGACGCAACGGCACGGTTCCGGTGAATTCCACCGCCCCGACACCGGTGTCACCGAGCGGGATCCGCGCCGTGTACACCCGGGCCGGGCTCTTCTCAGAGCGATCGTCGCTGATCAGGACGAAATCGCCGCTGCCGGGCCGGTAGTCGATGCCCGACAACCCACCGACCACCGTGCCTTGAAAGTCCAGATCGTGCCCGATGACCTGCTCCCCGAGCACCCGCACCATCGGTTCGGCGTCACTGACCGGCGCCGACACCCCGGCTAGTACCGCACCGAACACCACCGCACCCAGTCGACGTCCCATGACCGGCACGCTAGCCACCCCGGAGTGCCGTCGGGTGAACGCCGTTCGAATACTTCGGCCGACCCGGCCGGACGGCGCCGATCGGTAAGCTCGGGGCAGGCTCGGACGCGATTGCCGTCCGTGGAAGGGGGAGCTGAGATGACCTATCCACCACAGGATCCCGCGCCGTGGGGGCAACCGTCGAAGGAGACGGCGTATCCACAGTTCGCGCAGGAAGTTCCGCCGCTCGCGCCGCCGCCGCGCAGCTCCGGCGGGGCGTGGATCGTCATCGCGCTGGTGGTGGTCGCCGGGCTTGTCGGCGGCACCGGCTTGCTTGTGTGGGCGGGTAACAACGGGGTGGACGGTTCCGCGGTCGCGGCGTCGGCGACGGATATACCGACGACCCGCAAGCCGACCACGACCAGCACCACCGGTAGACCACCGTCGAAATCCGGTGAGCGCCTGAGCTATACCGACTACGAAGGGCCGTGGGATTTCGAGTTCGACAATGTCGAATTGCACGCGGATTGGGTCGACGGCCGCGATCACACCAGTTGCGCCCCCATCGAGCACGCCGAGAAACTCACCGAGCTCGGTTGTCAGTACGCCGCCGAACTGGTGTTGTCCGCCGAAGGCGGCAGCTTGAAATTCACCCAGTTCATCCTGGCGATGCCCGACAAAGCCACCGCGGAGACCGCCGCCGACAAAATCGAGGACAAAGACTTCGAACTGCGCCCCGGCAGCTACATCAAGGATTTCGCGACCGGCAAATGGCGCGCGGGTTCACAGGCCGAGTTCGTGGTGATCACGCTGGCAACCGCCACCTCCGCCGTCGACGCGGCCACCGTCGAGAAATACCTCCGCTACCGCCACACCGACGTCATCACCGCCATTCTGTTCCGATAGCAGCCCTACTCTTGCGCGCCTCGCCCGGGAGGCGAAGGATGAGATTTCTCGATGGGCTCGGCCGTGGGCCGTGCCAGGCTGCAACACGGTGGACCACGACATGACCGCTCATCACCCGAGCAGAAGTGAGATGTCATGTCCACGCTCATCCGCATGAACTTCGACGCGCCCGAGGAAACCCGGCCGTTCGAACAGAACAAGGGTCGACTCGACCTGGTCAACACCGAAGCAGGCCCGGTCGGGCGGGCCGTCTTCGAACCCGGCTGGCGCTGGAGCGACCACGTGAAGCCGATCGCAGGCACCGACAGCTGCCAAGCACCCCACATCGGCTACTGCCTCTCGGGCCACCTCGTCGTCGCCATGGACGACGGCGAACAGCAGGAATTCGGCCCCGGCGACGTCATGGTCGTCTCCCCGGGCCACGACGCCTGGGTCGTCGGCGACGAACCCTGCGTCATGCTCGACTGGCAGGGCTACGCCGACTACGCCAAGCCCCACTGATACGCCGACAGCCCCGGCTCGCGGTGGCGAGGCGGGGCTGTCGGGTCAGCAGCGCCGGGGTGGGGCGCTGGTGGTTACTACTTGCGCAGGGAGGCCGGGACCTCGAAGCGGGGGCCGAACTTCTTGGCCAGTTCGTCGGCGCGGGCCACGAAGGCCTCCTGGCCACCGGGGTAGCCGACGATGAACTGGTGCGAGCCGCCCGACCAGGCCGGGAAGCCGATGCCGAAGATCGAGCCGATGTTCGCGTCGGCGGTGCTGGTGAGCACGCCTTCGTCGAAGCACTTCTGGGTCTCGATGGCCTCCGCGAACATCATCCGGTCCTTGAGGTCCTGGAAGGTGACACCCTCCGGGAGCTCACGCTGGGAGTTGTACAGCGAACGCAGCTCGCTCCACAGGCCCACAGCCTTGCCGTCGACGTAGTCGTAGAAGCCGGCGCCGCCCGCCTTGCCCTTGCGGTCGAACTCGCCGACCATCTTGTCGAGCACGGCAGCGGTGGTCTCCGCGGCGGCGTTCAGATCCTGACCAGCGGCCTTGATGGCGTCGGCGGTCTCCTTGTAGATCTTCTGCATGGTGGTGAAGTTCAGCTCGTCGCTGAGCTTCAGCGGCGCGGCCGGGTAGCCCGCCTGCAGACCGGCCTGCTCGACCGTCGAGGGGTCGATGCCCTCGGCGACCATGGAGATGGCCTCGTTGATGAAGGTGCCGATCACGCGCGAGGTGAAGAAGCCACGGCTGTCGTTGACGACGATCGGGGTCTTCTTGATGGCGAGGGTGTAGTCGTACACCCGGGCCAGCGCCTCGTCGGAGGTGTTCTCGCCCTTGATGATCTCCACCAGCGGCATCTTGTCCACGGGGGAGAAGAAGTGGATACCGATGAAGTCCTCGGACCGCTTCACACCCTCCGACAGCAGGGTGATGGGCAGGGTGGAGGTGTTGGAGCCGAGCAGCGCGTCGGGATCGACGATGTCCTCGATCTCCTGGAACACCTTGTTCTTGAGGTCGGGGTTCTCGAACACGGCCTCGATCACGAAGTCGACGCCCTTGAAGTCGGCGGCGTCCGCGGTCGGGGTGATGCGGGCCAGCAGCGCGTCGGACTTCTCCTGGGTGGTCTTGCCACGGGAGAGGGCCTTCTTCTCGATGGCCTCCGAGTACGCCTTGCCCTTCTCGGCGTTGGCGAGCTCGACGTCCTTGAGGACGACCTCGTACCCGGCCTTGGCCGAGACGTAGGCGATGCCCGCGCCCATCATGCCCGCGCCGATGACGCCGATCTTCTTGATCTCACGCTTGGGCACGTCCTTGGGACGCGAACCACCGTTGTTGATGCTGTTCAGGTCGAAGAAGAACGCCTGGATCATGTTCTTCGCGACCGGCCCGGTGAGCAGGTTCACGAAGTAGCGCGACTCGATCAGCGACGCGTTGTCGATGTCGACCTGCGCGCCCTCGACCGCGGCGGCCATGATGGCACGCGGCGCGGGCATGTTCGCACCCTTGATCTGCTTGCGCAGGTTGGCCGGGAAGGCAGGCAGGTTCGCCGCGAGCGCCGGGGTGGACGGGGTGCCGCCGGGGATCTTGAAACCCTTCTTGTCCCACGGCTGGGCCGCCTCCGGGTTGGCCGCGATCCACGCCTTGGCGGCGGGCAGCAGCTCCTCGACCGAGGACACGACCTCGTCGATCAGGCCGATTTCCTTGGCCTTGGTGACCCGGTGACGCTGGCCCTGCAGCAGCACCTGCATCAGCGCGCCCTGCAGACCGAGCATGCGCACGGTGCGGGTGACGCCGCCACCGGCGGGCAGCAGGCCGAGGCTCACCTCGGGCAGGCCGATGGCCGAGCCCTTGACGTCGGCGGCGACCCGGTAGTGGGTGGCCAGCGCGATCTCGAGGCCGCCGCCGAGCGCGGCACCGTTGATGGCGGCGACGACCGGCTTGCCGAGCTGCTCGAGGCGGCGCAGCGGGCCCTTGACGTCGTTGAGCATCTTCATGACCTCGGGCGCGTTGTCCGGGCCCACCTGCATCATGTTCTTCAGATCGCCGCCGGCGAAGAAGGTCTTCTTGCCGGAGGTGAGCACGACACCGGTGATGTCGTCCTTCTCGGCCTCCAGGCGGTCCACGGTCGCGGCCATCGAGGCGATGTACGCGTCGTTCATGGTGTTGGCGCCCTGGCTGGGGTCGTCGATGGTGAGGACGACCACGCCGTCGGCGTCCTTCTCCCAGCCGATGATGTTGTCAGTCATAGTTTTTCGTTCTCTCCTATGAGAAGTTTCGGCCGGGGATCAGACGCGCTCGATGATGGTGGCGACACCCATGCCGCCGCCGATGCACAGGGTGACCAGGCCGTAGCGCGCGTTGCGACGCTCCAGCTCGTCGACCACGGTGCCGGTGATCATCGCGCCGGTGGCACCGAGCGGGTGACCCATGGCGATCGCGCCACCGTTGACGTTCAGCTTCTCGTCCGGGACGTTCAGGTCCTTCTGGAACTTCAGCACCACGGAGGCGAACGCCTCGTTGATCTCGACGAGGTCCATGTCCTCGATCGTCAGACCGGCACGGTCCAGGGCCTTCTTCGCGGCCGGGGTGGGGCCGGTCAGCATGATGGTGGAGTCGGCGCCGGAGGTGGCGGTCGCGACGATGCGGGCCTTCGGGGTCAGACCCGAGTTCTTGCCCGCTTCCTCGGAGCCGATCAGCACCAGGGCGGCGCCGTCGACGATGCCCGAGCTGTTGCCACCGTGGTGGACGTGGTTGATCTTCTCGATGTAGGTGTACTTCTGCAGCGCGACGGCGTCGAAGCCACCCATCTCACCGATACCGGCGAAGGAGGGGTTCAGCTTGGCCAGGTCCTCGGCGGTGGTGCCGGGACGCATGTGCTCGTCGTTGTCGAGCACGATCAGGCCGTTCTGGTCCTTGACCGGAACGATCGACTTGGCGAAGTAGCCGCCGGTGGTGGCCTTGGCGGCCAGCTCCTGCGAACGCACCGCGTAGGCGTCGACATCATCGCGGGAGAAGCCCTCGATGGTGGCGATCAGGTCGGCCGAGATGCCCTGCGGCACGAAGTAGCCGTCGTAGTTGGTGGCCGGGTCGAGCGCCCAGGCGCCGCCGTCGGAGCCCATCGGCACGCGCGACATGGACTCGACGCCGCCGGCGATGACGAGGTCGTCGAAGCCGGAGCGCACCTTCTGCGCAGCCAGGTTCACGGCCTCGAGGCCGGAGGCACAGAAGCGGTTGAGCTGGAAGCCGCCGACGGTGTCGGGCAGACCCGCGATGGTGACGGCGGTGCGGGCGATGTCCATGCCCTGGTCACCGACGGGAGTCACCACGCCGAGGATGAGGTCCGAGATCTGGTCCTCGTCGAGGTTGGGGAAGCGGCCACGCAGCTCCTGGATCAGACCAACAGTCAGATCGATCGGCTTGACCGAGTGCAGCGAGCCGTTCTTCTTGCCGCGGCCGCGCGGAGTGCGGATGGCCTCGTAGATGTAGGCCTCTGTGGTCATATCGGAGTGTTTCCTTCCTTGGGGTGCGGTGGCCGCACGAACGCCACGACCAATCGTCTTCGACGCCGTACAAATCCGGCAAGCACCAGCGGAGCATAGGACCATGCCCATCCGGAGTTCCCGGCCACCCGTTCATACTACCGTGGTGTGCGAACTCCGGTTAACTTAACGCGGTATGGACGGTGGCTGTCAACCGTCCAGAGACTTTGCGCCGAGCTCGCTGCGCAGCAACGCCAGGGCGACCTCGTCCGGGTCCTGCCGGTCGCCCGGGGCCACCGGAACCGCGGCGGCGGCCAGCATCTCCTGCTCCTCCTCCGGCGTCGGCGGGGCGGGAATGCCGGGCGCGGGGCGCGGGCCGCCTGCCGACTCGCCGTCGGAACGCGCCGGATCGACGGCATAACTGTCCTGCGGACCCGGGTCGTCGGGTAAGTCGGGGAAGTCGGGCGGCGGAATGTCGTCGTCGGGCTTGCCGGTGCGCGCCCGCCCACCCTTGGCCTGACTGGGCCGCGAGAACTGCGGCCGCGCGGCGGGCTTGCTCTCCACCGGACCCGCCGTGTTCTTGGCCTGCGGCGCCGGGCGTGCCGCCGGGGCGCCGGTCTCCCAGCGCACATCCAGTTCCCGCCCGAGCACCGCCCGCACGGCCGCCCGCACCGAATCGATATTGCGCGGATCGGACAGTCGCTGCGCCAACGGAGCACTCTGATGCGCGAAAACGATCGTCTGCCCCTCCACCCGCGACACCGCGGCCCCCGACATCAACGCGTGCAACGTGAGCCCGAACTCCCGCACCTTCGTCTTGATGTCGGCCCACGCCGCATCGACGAGGGCGAGCAGATCTTCCGTCGGTGCGCCCGCCTGGTCGTGAGGTGCTGCCATCTCGGTCCGATCCGCGGTACCCGAGGGCGCCGCGCCCTCTTGCACCGAGGACGCATCGTCTCGCCGAGACCCGACCATCGAGCTGTCCGCTGCACCAGGGTGCGAGTCGCCCTGCGCCGCGCCACCGGCATTGGGCGACCCCGGCGAACCGTCGACCCGACCAGGGTCGCCCTGCGGCGCATCACCCACGTGGTTCGGCCCCGACGGGGTGTGGACTCGCCGGGCGCGATCATCCTGCGGCGCGCCTTCGAGGTGAGCGGGCCCCGATCGGGTGTCGGCCCGCCGTGAGCTTTCGTCCGACTCGCTTCCCTCATGACCGCGCGAATCACCCTGCGGCGAGGGAACTTCCGGCCCATTTCGCCGAGGGTCCTGGCCGGCAGGCACCGGAGACGGCGGAGTCGGGACACCGCCCTGCTCGACGCCACGCTCCAAAGGTGCGAGCGCTTCGGAGGCGCTCGGCGGGGGGACGGCCGGGGGCTGATGCGCGACGGCCGGGTGCTGCGGTGCAGCCGAAGTCTGCTCAGCACCCTGCGCATGTCCGCCAGGCTCTTGCGCCGGTGCCTGCGGTCGCGAAACCGCATTGCGCAGGGCACTTTCCTGAGCGGCGGCAGAGTCCTGCGGATGCGGCACACGATCATCCGCCCGTGCCCGCGGCCCCGAATCCGGATTGCGCCCGCCGCTTTCCTGAGCGGCGGCAGAGTCCTGCGGATGCGACGCGCGATCATCGCCAATGCTCGCGCCGGATGCGTGCGAGCGGGCGTCTTCGGCGGCCGCGGCATCGGGTGCGTGGGCAGTGGCGCCCTCAGCGCCCGAGACACCCGACTTCCGTGCTGCGGCTTCCTTTTCCGCCTTGGCGGCGGCGAGGATTTCCGCTGCTCGGCGGCGGCCCTCGGCGCTCGAACCTTGTGCACTCGGCGAGGCCGGGCCGGGGGCGTCGGCCGGGGGGCGGGCGGGGGTGTCACCGGCTGGGCGGGCGGGGGTGTCGCCGGTGGGGCGGACGGGCGGGACTGCTCCGCCCGCGAATCCGCGCTCCAGGCGCTCGAGGCGCTGGAGGGTGGCGGATTCGGTGTCGGAGACCGACGGCAGGAGCATACGGGCGCAGATGACCTCGAGCAGGAGGCGGGGAGCGGTGGCGCCGCGCATTTCGCCGAGGCCCTCGTGGAGGAGTTCGGCGTAGCGGGTGAGGGTGGCGGGGCCGATGCGAGTGGCCTGGTCGCGCATGCGCTCGAGCACGTCGCCGGGGCCCGCGACGAGGCCGCGCTCGGCGGCATCGGGGACCGCGCGGAGCAGGATCAGGTCGCGCAGGCGTTCGAGCAGGTCGACGGCGAATCGGCGGGGGTCGTGCCCGGCCTCCATCACCTGGTCGATCGTGCCGAACAGGGCAGCGCCGTCGTCGGTGGCGAGCGCGTCGACGGCGTGGTCGATCAGCGCCACATCGGTGACGCCGAGCAGCGAAACCGCGCGCGGATAGGTGACACCCTCTGGCCCGGCACCGGCGAGCAGCTGGTCGAGCACGCTCAGGCTGTCGCGCGGTGAACCCCCACCGGCCCGGATGACCAGCGGATACACCGCCTCCTCCACCGGCACGTGCTCCTGCTCGCAGATCTTGCCGAGCAGTCCGCGCATGGTCGCGGGCGGCAGCAACCGGAACGGGTAGTGGTGGGTGCGCGACCGGATGGTCGGCAACACCTTGTCGGGTTCGGTGGTGGCGAAGATGAAGATCAGATGGGCGGGCGGTTCCTCGACGATCTTGAGCAGCGCGTTGAAACCGGCCGTGGTGACCATGTGCGCCTCGTCGACGATGAACACGCGATAGCGCGACTCGGCGGGCGCGTAGAACGCGCGATCGCGCAGCTCACGGGTGTCGTCGACACCGCCGTGGCTGGCCGCGTCGAGCTCGATGACGTCGAGATTGCCGGACCCACCCGGCCCGAGCGCCACGCAGGACGCGCAGGTGCCACACGGCCGTGAGGTAGGACCCTGGACACAGTTGAGCGAGCGGGCGAGGATGCGCGCCGAGGACGTCTTGCCGCAGCCACGCGGCCCGGAGAACAGGTACGCATGGCTGATGCGGCCGGTGTCCAGCGCTGTACTCAGCGGGTCGGTGACGTGCTCCTGACCCACTACCTCAGCGAATGTCGCCGGTCGATATTTCCGGTACAGAGCCACGGCCCAAAGGCTACCGGTGCGGTGTGACATCCCGGCTGGCGCCGCAGAGCTGGAGCCGAAAGGCATAGCGGTACAGCGAGTTACATGTGTTGTAGATCACATGGTGGTTAAAGGTTCAACTCCTGGCCGCATAGCGGGCACGGTGGGTGCAACTGACCGGTTATCGAGGGTTCTCGATTGGGCGAATCACGACAGGATGATTTCGTCGATCCTGGTTGTCGCGTAATTCCGTACCCCGTCCCCGAATATCGACCCGTTTCCAGATGTAACGAAACCGTGAACCGTCGTGACAGCGGCGCAAGCGGCTGGCTACCGTGGTTATCGGCAACTTCGGTGGCCAAACCTTCATCAGGTTGGTGACCCCGGCCGGTCCCTCATCCCGACCGGGGCACAACCTTCACGCACCGATCGCTCCCCCACCGCACCGACCGGAGGAACGTTTCATCGTGCTGTCGTGTGATGACATCGCAGCCGCCTGGCTGGCCCACACCGAGTTCGCGGGCGATCACGCCGCGGTCGGACTGCTGAGCCGGGCGATCAGCCCCCAAGACTTCGACATCAAACGCGACTCCTTACCCGTCGCGGCAGCCGCCGACCCGGCCACCGCCGCCGCCATCCTGCAGCTGCTCGAACGCGGGCAGGTGCCGACAATGGCCGCGATCCGCACCCTCACCGCGCAGAACGAGATGCGGCGCGAGGCCGAACGGATCGAACGGCTCGGCCGGCGGGCACAACGCAGCATCGACGAGTTCGGCCGCATTCTGGCCAGGCTCGCGGCCGCGCACTGGACCGAGCACGGCATCGGCCCCACCCGCCGCGATATCCTCGCCGACCCCCAGGTCACCGAACTCATCGCCGACCGGGTCGGTGCGATCGCACCGACCGCCGTGAAACACCTGTGGCTCATCGAACGCGCGCAGCGCGCCGGCTGGATCGCCTCCAACGCGAGCCCGGGTTCGCTGTGTCCCGCCCGCCGTTGGCACACAACGAAATACGGCAACCGGGTGTCACAGAAGCCGGTGAACATGATCGGGAAGATGGTCGCGGGTTTCGTCGCCGAGCACACCATCGACAAGGGCCGCGCCCCGAGCTGGGCGGCACTGTCGCGCGACCTGCGCGACGATCGAGGCCGCCGCGTGTTCTTCGATGTGGCCGACGCGCACGCCCAGCGCCGCTGGCTGGTCACCGCGGAATGGCTCGCCGACACCGGCGACGACCTGCCCGCCCCGGGCAAACGTGGCCTGCGCGCGCTGGCCAAGGACGCTCGCGGCTGACTCAGCTCACGTCGCCGGCCGCCGCGATGAAGGTATTGCACTGCGGCGTCAGGTTTTCCAGCCCGGCTTCGAACCACTTGCCGCCGTTGTCGGCGGTGCCGTGGTCGCGCATGTCGCCCGGCCGGTCGCCGCGCCCGTAGGAATCGCGGGTGGCGAGGGTGACCTGGTCCGACGACAGCGAACCGCCGCCCTTGGACGCGGCGATGAACATGGCGTCGAAACAATTGGCCTGCAACTCGACTCGGCGTGACAGCTCGAGTCCCTTGGCCGAGCGCGCCCCCGCGTCGACCCGTTCGCTGTTGGCCTTGCGCAGAATCCCGGACTGCGCCTGGATGTGGTGCCCGTATTCGTGCGCGAACACCGACAGGTACACCACCCAGTTGTCGCGGAACTGATCGGTCTGCAACTGGCTGATCGGCATGTAGATGGTCTTGTTCGCCGCGCAGTAGAAGGCGGCGAAGTTGCTGGTGGAGCCGGTGCACGGGGTGGTGATGCCGTCGGTGCTCGCGGTGATGCTCAGCGTCGGCGACTCGAAAGGCAGCCCGTTGGCGGCCATCAACGGCTTCCACGCCGCTTCCAGACAGCCCGCGGCGGATTCGAAGAATTTGCGGGCCTTGTCGACCTGGGCGCCCCACGGCGCGTAGTCGCAGGAGGCGGGCACCAGTGAGCCGTCGGCATCGATGACCAGCGGGTTGTCACCGGTCTTGGCGGGCGCGCTCCCGGGTTGCGGCGTGTAGGTGGTGGTCGGTCTCGGGCCGAACGCGTCGATGCCGATATCGACGCCCTTGTTCACGGCGAACTTCACCAGACCACCGACGACGAGGAAAATCACCACCAACATCAGCGAGGTGAAACCGCCTCGTCGCTTGCGTGGCGGCGGGGTCGGCCTGCCCGGTGGCCCGTAGGGCATCGGCGGCGGACGGTAGCCCGGCGGCGGTCCGTAGGCCGGACGCTGCTGTGGATACCCTTGCGGCGGTGGGTATCCGGGCGGACCGTAGCCCTGTTGCGGGCGATAACCCGGGGCGCGGCCATAGCCAGGGGGTGGCGGAACCGGTCGTCCACCAGGCCCGTATGGGCCGTAGCCGTACGGTGGTTGGTTCACGTCCCCCGTACCCCCTCGTCTAGTTCGTCGCCGACAGCCGCTGACGCAGGATAGCAAGCTGTCTAGAGTAGGCAGCCATGCTGACTTTTCGGGGGGGCGCCGCGGGCGCGCTGCTGCTCGCTTCGGCGGGCCTGCTCGCGGCCGCTCCGGTAGCCCACACGCAGCCCGCGGGCGTGTCGATCACCGCCGATCTCACCTTGACCGAGACAGGCGTGCTGCAGGTCGTCGAAACCGTCGCGGTGCCCGCCGACGGGAACTTCACGATGTCGCTGCCGCTGCGACTCGGCCTGGGCGACGGTGTGGAGCGGGTGTTCAAGGTCACCGATGTGTCCGCGACCGGGGCCGGCACCGCGACCACCGTCGACGACCAGTTCGTCGTGGAGGCCAAGCCCGGTGAATCCAAGTTCACGTATACGGTGCACAACACCGTCGCCGACGCCCCGGGCACGCAGATGTTCCACTGGCTCGGCGTGCTCAACGCCGACATCGCCTCCCTCGATGTGTCGGTGATCAGCCCGAGCTTCCAAATGGGCATCGTCGACTGCAAATTGGGCCCCGCGGGCAGTGCGCGCCCGTGCGCCGAGGTGCACGTCGAACCCGACGGTGTGCTGTATCTGAGCCAGACCGACCTGCGCAAGGGCGACGCGATCGACCTCACCCTGCAGATGCCCCCCGGCACGGTGCCCGCCAATGCCGATGTGCGCGACGGTGATTCGAACAACTTCTTTGCCTTCACCACCCCGGTCCTCGCCGCCTTCGGCGCCCTGCTGCTGGCACTGGCCGGGATGATCGCCTACGTGCTCACCGCCCGCAAGCGCGGTGCGACGGCCCGCGCCACCAGCGACACGTTCGACCCGCTCGTCACCACCGGTGACCGGATGGAATTCACCTCCCCCGACGGTGTCCTGCCCGGCGAGGCGGGTCTGCTGCTCGACGAGCACGTCGACCCGGTCGACATCGCCGCCACCGTCGTCGACCTGGCGGTGCGCCGCTACCTGTGGATCGCCCCGGTGAACGCGCGCGGCGAGGACGACTGGCGGATCAGCCGTGTCAACGCGCCCGACGACCAGCTGCGCGAGTACGAGCGGGTCGTCTACGACATGTTGCTGCCCGAGGGCACCGACACCGTCGCCGTGCGCGAGCTGCGCGCGCCCGGCCGCCTGCAACTGGACCCGATCCGCGAGGCCATGCGCCGCGACGCGGTATCGACCGGTGCGCTGGCCGACCCGAAGCAGCGGATGCTGCCCCGCTGGATCGGCGCTGCGCTGATCGCCGTGGGTGCCGCGACCACCGTCGCCCTGGCCTTGACCGCCGGGCACGCCCTGGTCGGCGTGGCGATCCTGCTGGCCGGGGTGGCCGCGGTCGTGCTGCCGAACTACCTGCCGACCCGAACCACCCTGGGTGACACCGTGGTCGGCCGGATCAAGGCGATGGGACGCGGACTCGACTCGGTGTCACGCGACCGCATCCCACCGATCGATCAGGAGACGATCTTCTCCCGCGCCCTGCCCTACACGGTGATCAGCGGTCGCGCCGACAACTGGATCCGCACCTTCCGCGATATGGACCCGTCCGCCGATTCCCAACCCGGCCTGTACTGGTTCGCCGGCTACGACCGCGACCGCAACCTGCACCGCTTCGCCTCCCAGTTCCCGTTCTTCATCACCGCATTGGAAGGTGCGTGTAAGTAGCTACACCCGACGTAGTGCGGCCAGCGGGTCGGCGTACAACGCGCTGAGCGAGGTGACGACGGCGGCGAATTCCTGGACCTTGCCGCCGAATCCGCTGACCCGGATGTCGGTCGGGGGCAGCTGGGTGCTCTGGGTGAACGCGCGGGCCACGTGGCCGAGGGCCGGGCGGTAGCCGGTGAAGGCCTGTCCGCCGAGGACAACCCGGTCCGGGTTGAGCATGTCGCGGACCAGGGCGACCGTCTGGCCGAGCATGGTCGCGCGTTCGGCGAGCAGCTCGCGGGCGCCCTCGGAACCGGACTCGGCGGCCCGGTACAGGTCGGCGATGGTGGTGCCCGCGGTTCCGTTGTGCGCCGGGATGATTCCGCGCCCGACCGCACGCGCCTGCAGCGCCCGATCACCGACGGTCACTTCCAAGCAGCCGCGCCTGCCGCAGGTGCACTGCACGTCCGAACCGGTGGGCAGGTGCGCGATGGAACCCGGGCCGTTGCTCGGGGTGTGCACCCGCCCGTCGAGGGTGACGGCGATGCCCGCCGTCTCGCGGACGTAGAAGTACAGGCTGCTGCCGGGCTGGTCGGCGGGCTGTTCCGGGCCGCGCGCGTCGAAGGTCGGCAGCAGCAGTTCCGAGGCGGCCATCGCTTCCACGTGGGGTGCGACGGAAACCGGCAGCTCGAGCACGTCGCCGAGGACCTGGCCGAGCGGTGCGCCCTGCCACGCCAGTTTCGGATGGTCGACCACACCGGTGTGCGTGTCGACCCGCCCGCCGATGGCGACGCCTGCCCACAGCGGGGTGCGCCGGTGCCAGCGCTGCAGGAAAGCCTTGGCGCTGCGGGCGACCGTGGTGACGGCGAAGTCCTGTCCGGTCTGCGGTGTCGCGATGGCAAGCCCACCGAGGATGCGGCCGCGCAGGTCGGCGGCCACGATTTTCGTCGCTGCGGCGCCGATGTGGATGCCGATGGTGAGGTAGGCGTCGTGGTCGATCTCGAACGGCACCCGTGGCCGTCCGACCGCACCGGCGGCGGTGAGATCGGCGCGTTCACGCAGCAGACCGGCCGAAAGCAGCGCGGCCACTTGGCGGTTCACCGTCGCGATACTCAAACCCGTTGCCCGGGCGGCATTGTCGCGGGAGATCGGGCCGCCGACAGCGGCGCGCAACACGGCGGCGGCGGGGTTGTCGCTGCGCCGCAGCTCAGGGGCGACGACGGGACGCGAAACGCGGGGACGACCGGTGACCACCCGCGAAATCGGGCGGTCGAGAATGGGGGCAGACATATGCAGTTCCTTGCCGAAAATCCCGTTTCACCAACGGGTTTGCCTACACGAGGGGTGTGGCAGCTCGCGAGCCCGACAGGCTCAGCTGCAGCGGCAGGAACGACACAGTTCGCGCGTCAACGGCAACCGCAGACCCAGCGCGGCGGTCACGTAGGTGACCCGCGGGGCGGAGTGATGGTTGCCGGACATAACAATCAAATTAACACCGAATCGGCCCCCATCCAAGACCGACCGGCGAATTGTGTGGTGACACACAGCAAATCACCAGGTCAACGCGGTGCGGCGGAAGGCGCAATGATGCTGTGACACAGCACGAACCCCTCCCGAGGACGCCGGGAGGGGTTCGCGCGCGGGCGGCCTACTTGGCCGGTGGCGTGAAGGGCTGGTTGATGGTGGTGAAGTACTGGATCGCGGCGGCGACGGCTACCGGGCCGGTGACGAACAGCTGTCCGGCGATCACGCCGAGGAAGCCGACGGCGGCCGCACCCGCGACGCACCCACCCAGCGGGCCGAGGCCGAACAGGGTGAGCAGCGCACCGGTGGCGACGAGGCCGAGCGCCGCGCCCGCGATGCAACCGGCGGCGGCCCCGCCGAGCCCGCCGACCAGGGTGCCGATGGTCGCGCCCATCGAGATCGTCGAGGTCAGGCGCGACCAGGCCGCCTGCTCACGCTCGTACTCCGACTTCCAGGGCGCCTTGTCCTCGTACGGCAGGGCGACCGGCTTGTACACGGCCTTGGCCGGGTCGAGCTGCGGGGTGAGGGTGGCGGTGTTGCCCGAGATCTCGGCGGCGATCGGCAACTCGAACTCGTCGAGCCGGAACGTCAGCGGGGTGGCCGCGACGGTGGTTCCATCGGCCGCTTTGATCTTGAACGCACCGTCCTCGGTGACCAGCGATCCGGCATCGGTGGTGACGACGGCCCTCGACTCGTCGACGACCTCGGCGGTGTAGTTGATCGGTGCTGCTTGCTCGGGCGCCGCGTTGACGGTGCCCGCGGTGACCCCGGTCGCCACGGTCAACAGTGCCGCAACCACGGCGAACTTCCTCATCTTCATGCCGGAAAGCTTCCGGTAAACGCGTTTGCCTGACGAGGAATAAACGCACCGAGATCGCAATCGCCGAATTCACTCGGCCGCTTTGGCCGCCGCTTTCGCTTGTTTCTTGAATTCCCTTACTTCGGCGAGGGTTTCGGCATCCACGACGTCGGCGACCGAACGGCGCGAGCCCTCGTCGCCGTAGGCACCCGCCGCTTTTCGCCAGCCCTGCGGTTGCACACCGCGTTGTTTGCCGAGCAGGGCGAGGAAGATCTTCGCCTTCTGCGCTCCGAAGCCCGGCAGGTCCTGCAACCGGCGCAGCACTTCCTTGCCGTCGGGGTCACCCTCGGTCCAGATCTTCGCTGGTACGCCGTCGTAGTGCTCGATGATGTAGTTGGCGAGCGCCTGCGCGCGCCGGGCCATCGAGCGGCCGTACCGGTGGATGGCGGGCGGGGTGGCGGCGAGTTCCTCGAATTCGGCCGGGTCGGCCTCGGCGATACGGCGCAGATCGAATCCGCCCATTCGCCCGGCCAGTTTCTGCGGCCCCCGAAAGGCGTGTTCCATCGGGTACTGCTGATCCAGGAGCATGCCGAGCAGCAAGGCGAAATCGTCGGTGCTGAGTAGTTGATCGGCCTCGGCGTCCTGGGCAAGGCACAGCGTTCGGGTCATATATTCATCGTGACACATTTCACTGCACCCACATCGGCGGTACGAATGACGGATTACACCCCACGCCCGGACCGTTTCGATCAGGCGGGCCAACCCCAGCTGATCGATGCCCATGACCTGGAGGTGACACAGCCCGGCGTGCGCGCCCTCGGCGCCTGGACCCACGAACGACTCGGTTTGCGGCCCGGCGACAGCGCGCTCGACATCGGTTCCGGCACCGGCTCGGAAGTGTTCACCTTCGCCGACGCGGTCGGCCCCCGTGGCACCGCGGTCGGCGTGGAACCCGACCCGGATCTGCTCGCCTCCGCCACCCGGCGCGCGACCGAACGCGGCTCCACTGCCACCTTCGTCTCCGGCGACGCCTACGGATTACCGTTCGGCGACAACGCTTTCGACGCTGTTCTGTGCGAACGCGTCTTCCAGCACCTGACCGCCCCCGCCCGCGCCGCGACCGAAATCGCGCGCGTCCTGCGCCCCGGCGGCCGCGCGGTGGTCGTCGACGCCGACTGGGCGACCGCCATCATCCACCCCGGCGCCCCCGAGGTGGCGCGCGCGGTGATCGACACCCTGATCTCCTCCACCACCAACCCCTTCTCCGGTCGCAGACTGGCCGGGCTCCTCACCGACGCGGGCCTGATCGTCGACGAAATCGGCTCCCACGCCCTGGTCCAGGACCGCACCATCGGCGCGGGCGCCCTGGTCAACCGCATAGCCGACCTCGCGGTCCTGCGCGGAACCGTCACCGCCGAAGCCCGCGACCAACTCCTCACCGACCTCCGAGAGGCCGCCCCCAAAGGCCACACCCACATCTCGGTAACCGTCTTCGCGACCCTGGCCCACAAGAAATAAGCGAAACCCCGCGTATCCCGGCAGCCGGGGTACGCGGGGTTTCGTTCGTGGTCAGGCTTCGAGCAGTTTCTCCGTCGCGGCCAGCAACACACAGGTCGCCAACCCGTCCATCGCCTTCTCCAGCTCCGGCAGCTGCGGGAAACTCGGCGCGATCCGGATGTTCTTGTCCTCGGGATCGTTGCGGTACGGGAACGCCGACCCAGCGGCCGTCAGCGCGATCCCCGCGTCCTTGGCCAACGCGATCACCCGCGCCGCCGTCCCCTCGAGCACATCGAGACTGATGAAATACCCACCCTTGGGCTCGGTCCACGAAGCGACCTTCGACGCCCCGAGCCGATCCTCGAGAATCCGGCGCACCAGCGCGAACTTCGGCTCGAGCAACCGCCGATGCTTCTGCATGTGCTCACGCACGCCTTCGGCGTCGGTGAAGAACCGCAGGTGGCGCAGCTGGTTGAGCTTGTCGGGGCCGATGCTCTTCTTGCCCGCGTGGTCGAGGTACCAGTCGATATTGGCCTTGGACGCACCGAAGAAGCTCACGCCCGCACCGGCGAAGGTGATCTTGGAGGTCGAGGCGAAGACCAGCGGCCGGTTCGGGTGACCGGCCGCCGCCGCCATGCCGAGCACGTCGAGCACGGGTGCGGCGGTGTCGGTGAGCGGGTGCACCGCGTAGGCGTTGTCCCAGAACAGGCGGAAGTCCGGTGCCGCGGCGGGCATCGAAACCAGTTCGCGCACAATCTCTTCGGAGAAGACAACGCCGGTGGGGTTGGAGTAGTTCGGCACCGCCCACAGACCCTTGATCTGCGGGTCGTTTGCCAGCAACCGCGCGATGGCGTGGGTGTCGGGGCCGTCGTGGCGCATCGGGATGGTGATCATCTCGATGCCGAGCGCCTCGGTGATGGCGAAGTGCCGGTCGTAGCCGGGGGCGGGACACAGCCACTTGATGGGCTCGTCGGAGGCCCAGCGGCGCGGGGAGTCGGGGCTGCCGTAGAGCATCGAGAAGACGATGATGTCGTGCATCATCTCGAGGCTGGCGTTGTTGCCCGCCACCAATTGGTCGACGGGAATGCCGAGCAGTTCGCCGAAGATGGCGCGCAGTTCGGGCAGGCCGGTGAGGCCGCCGTAGTTGCGGCAGTCGGTGCCGGTGCCGTCGCGGAAGTCGCCGTCGCCGGGTAGGGCCAGCAGGGGCGAAGAGAGGTCCAGCTGCTCTGGTGACGGCTTACCTCGGGTGAGGTCCAGCGTGAGCTTCTCGGTCTTGAGCGTCGCGTAGTTCGCGGTCTGGGACTCGTGCTCGGACACGAGTTCCGCGTGGCTCATCAAACCGATCTGCGTTTGCCGGGGCATCCTGGGCAGCCTTTCGAAGCAGCAAGGTGGGGTGTACCCGCAACGTTACCCGGCGGTTGCCGGGAATCGGCAGGGTATCCGGGGAGGATGGGCTCGCACGCTGCGAAGGTGTGCAGCGGAGTCCCGAAATTTAAGGGGACCCCGCGCACCCGGCAGAGCCCGTTGACCCTTGCTGCCTTCCGGCCCTGGGGGAGTTCACAGGATGCGCGCCGCGCGGGATCCGTCGGCCAGTGTAGCCGCAATCGCGCGCACTAGCGATTTCGGGGCTCGAACAGCAGGTCGGCGGCCCGGCTGAGCACCTCGACACGGGTGCGCCCCTCGTGATCGGCGGCGAGGAAGTGCCCGCCGATCACGGCGCAGAAGGCGAGCAGGGCGCGGGCTTCCACTTCGTCGGGATCATCGCAGAATTCGCCGATCGTCTCGCGCAGCAACGCCATTCGCGCGTTGTCGACGCGGCGCAGGCGGGTGGCGACGTCGTCGTCGCGGCGGGCCCAGTCGCGAACGGCCAGATCGATCGGCAGCAGCCGGTGATCCGAGAGGGTGAGGACACCGGCCATGCGCGCGCGGTTCTTGGGGTCGAGGCCCGCGTTGTCGACCTTGGCGAGCACCTCGTCCACGGCCTCGCGTTCCCAGGCTTCCAGCATCGCGGTCAGCAGGGCCTCGCGGTCGGCGAAGTAGCCGTAGAAACCGCCCTTGGTGACGCCGATGCGTTTGGCGAGCGCTTCCACCCGCACCGCGTCGACACCCGAGGTGGCCAGCACGTGCAGCCCCTCTTCGATCCACCGTTCGCGTGGTGTTCGCGCGACGCCCACGTGTGCTCCGTTTCTGCTCGCCCGACGACGGAAGAACCAGTGTACGTAGGCGTATAGATACGCCATCCCCTGACGAAGCTGGCTACGATCAGTGCGATATCGGCAAGGGGGGTCCCGGTTCCCCATGACTACGAGGGGGTTCCGCGCGTGACCGGCCCGAACCAGCAACCGCCCGGCGGCGACGTACCGCCGTCCGACCCGACTGTGCAGTGGTGGGAACGCCCAGGCCCCGACTCGGGTCAGCCACCACAGCAGGCCGATCCGACCATCCTGCGCGGCGACATCGGCACGCCCGGCCCCTACACCGCGCCGCCCGCACCGCAGCACAGCGGCGCCAACCCCTACACCGCTCCCCCGGCGGCGACGCCGTACCAGAGCGGTGCCAACCCCCAGCCCTACACCGGCATGCCGTACCAGGCGGGCGCCACCGCCCAGCCGTTCGCGGCGCCGCCGCAGTACCCGGCCCAGCAGTGGGGCACGCCGCCGCGTCCGCCGTCGTCGGGCAACAAGGCCGTGTGGTGGATCGTCGGCGGCGCGGTGCTGCTGGTCGGCGTGCTGGTGATCGGCCTCATCGCGTTCGCCGCGAACAAGGCCGACGAGACCAACCCCTTCGGTCCCAACCCGTCCGAATGGGAAGGTGACTACGCCTTCCAGAAGGGCAAGAACGCCTGCGACCTGATCGACCTCACGGTGCTCAACCAGTGGTCATCGACCAGGGAGACGACCACGCACACCGAGCGTGAGCCCTCGGAGTACGGCGGTGGCGGCTCCTACAACTGCGATGCCAAGAACCAGGACTCCGGCCGCAGCGGCACCGGCGCGAAGATCTCGCTCGAGGTGGCGTTCAAGTCCAGCTACGAGACCGAATCGGACTACTCGCGCTGGAAGGGCTACGACACCAAGACCACCGGTAAGGACTACGACCACGGCCCGCTCAGCGGCCTCGGCACGGAGGCGTACTACGCCTACGAGCAGCGCATCTACGGTTCCATCCCGAACGACTACATCTACGTGGTCGCCGCGCACGACAGCAATATCTCGGTGAAGGTGGAGATCGAGGTGGACAAGATGGGCAGTGTCGACAAGTCGACCCTGCGCTCGGCCGCCGAAACCCAGGTCCGCAAGGTCCTGACCGCACTGAAGAAATAGCAGGTCAGTGGGGTACGACGGGGGCCGGTTTGGCATCGGCCCCTGTCGACCCGCTATGCTGCTCCACGGAGGATTCGCCTAGTGGCCTATGGCGCTCGCCTGGAACGCGGGTTGGGTTAACGCCCTCAGGGGTTCAAATCCCCTATCCTCCGCCACAGCAGGGCCCTGATCGGTTCGCCGGTCAGGGCCCTGTTCGTTTAATTCGGTGGATCTGTCGGTGGGTGTCCGTAGAGTGACCCCCCGATGGTGCGGGAGACCCCCACCGCACCCGACCGCCGTCGTCGCCGCGATAAATCGCGCGTGCAGACACAGCGGAACTGGGTATTAAAGGCTTCGTGCCCGTCGAAACCGACGGCGCACACCGGCCGGCGCCGAGAGCGCCGGCCGAACACACCAAGAGGAAACTTTCGTGAGTACACCTGACACGACTATCGGTCGCGACACGGCGGGCCCGATCCGGCTGATGCTGCGCGACCGCAAGACGGCACCCGGCCCGATCGACGGCGCCTGGTGGCCGCGCACCGACGCGCCGATGACCGAGATGCACCAGCTGGTCACCGCGGTCGGACCGCAGATCGGCAAGCTGGCCCAGCTCGGATTCGACTGGACCGCCGACGAATCCGGCGCCGACGAGGCCGCGCGCATCATGCACCTGGTCGGCAGCAACGGCGCGAGCCTCGCGCTGCTCGTCATCCCCGCCTCCACCGAGGCGGCCGCCGCGCGCAGCCAGATGCGCTGGGCGGCGGGCAAGCCCCGCATCCAGGATCCGGCACCGGCCGACACCGCCGCCGACGGACCGCGCACGCTGATGGGCGCGGTTTGAGTCAGCGGTCGCTGGTGTAGGTCGGGTCGAAGTCGCGCGGTGTGCCGCGGCGGCTGAGCAACCGGTCGAACCATTCACCGAGAATGACCCCTGCCGCCAGCGCGCACCCCACGCCGAAGGCACCGAGGATCTGCCCGAACCCGAGCAGCGTTTCGTCCTCGAGCAAGGCATACAGCCCTCGGTACACCTTCAGACCAGGCAGCAGCGGCGTGATGCCCGCGGCCGCGACGACCAGCGGCGGGGTGAGCGCGCGCCGCGCCATCAGACCACCGGCCATGCCGATCAGCGTGGCCGCCGCACCCGAGGCGACAACCGGCCCGAACCCGATGTCCTGGACGACCAGGTAGGCCGCGGTGCCGCCCGCACCGCTGAGACCCGCCGCGAACAAGGCCCGCCGCTCGGCGTAACAGGCCATCGCGAACGCGACCGCCGCCACCGCACCGGCACTGAGCTTGAGCGCGAGGAACTCGGTATCGCGACCCGCGTTCGCCGCGATCTCGGGCACCTCGATCCCCAGAATCGTCGAAACCCGCAGCGCCAGACCGATCCCCGCGACGATGCCGCCGGTCATCATCACCACTTCGAGCATGCGGGCCGCGGCGGTGACCGGCGCACCGGTGATGGCGTCCTGCACCGAACCGACCAGTTGCAACCCGGAGAGCAGCACGGTGATCCCCGCCGCGACGATCAGCGCCGCATCGGCTCGCCATTGGTCACTGAACGCGGCCAGCGCTATCGCCGGGGTCGAGGCGATGACGCCACCGATCATGTTCTGGAAGAACAACGGCAGACCGAGCTGATGCAGCGCCCGGTTCACCAGGTCGATGACGGCGGTCGTCGCGAAACTGATCACCGCGAGCATCACGCCGCCGCCGAGCAGCACCGCGATGGCCGCGGCGAGCAGCGACCAGCCCGCCGTCGAGACCCAGCGTGGATACGGGTGCCGGGCGGAGACGATCTCGTCGAGCGCGGCGTGCGCGTTCTCCACCGGAACCACCTGGGTGCGGATGCGCCGGGTCAACCGGTCGACGGCGGCGAGGCGGGTGAAGTCGAGCGACCGGTACTTCACCACTCGCATGTCGCTGGCCGGCGGCAGGTACGGGCCGCGGTCGGCCCAGATGCGGATGGCGTCGAAGGTGACGTCGATATCGCATTTGTCCAGACCGTAGGTGGAGGCGATGAAGCGCACCTGCGCGGAGGTGTCGCCGACACCGGTACCGGCGGCGAGCACCACCTCACCCACCCGCACCGCCAGATCGAGTACCTGCGACACCTCGGCGTCGTCGGTGAGGTCGATCGGCCGCAGCGGGGTTGGCGCGGCGACGATATTGTCGGCGGTCGCGCGTTCGAGCGGACGCCAGAACGGGCGGCGCAGGCGCAGACGCGGACGCGAACCGAGGCGTCCGAAGGACGAATCGTCGCCGTCCGCCGTGTGCTCCGCTGTCATACTTCGACCGTAACGGCGTTTCGTGCCGGTTCGCCGTCTCGTCACGAGTTCGTCAACGTGTCGTTCGTAACTCCCCGCGACCTGCTCAGATGTCGTCGATCAGACCCGTGCTGTAGGCGGTGGCGGCGAGGTGCTGCAGGCAGCGTGGTCCGCACCCGTCGTGCTCGGTCAGCACGAAACGGGCCTGCTGGAGCGAAGAGATGGGAGAATCGGCCACGCAGTCGGCATGTGCGGTGCGCCAGTGATGTTCGATATCGCCGGTGACGACCCGTGGCGGCGGGTCCGGCGCGGATGTGTCGGGCAGGGTGTGACGGTAGGGGCCGGCAATGGAGGCGATGACTGTATGAACACCGGGACGGGGAAGGTGATTCAGGAGCGGCGGCGCTTGCTCGGGCTGTCGCAGCCCGCGCTCGCCACCGCCATCGGGGTGAGTTCGCGGCAGATCACCCGGTATGAATCCGAGGAGCAGTCGCCGACCCTTCCGGTCGCGATCCGGTTGGCCGACGCGTTGCGCATCTCGCTGGCGGAACTGGCCGGGATCGTCGACAACCGGGTCGACCTGGCGGGCCGCTGGTGGGCAGCCTGGCAGAAGGCGGCGAAACACGGCGACGAGGTCGAGGTAGCGGAGGTGACGATCCGGCACGAAGGCGACCACCTGCTGCTCGGCACCGCCGAAACCGCTGCGGCCGAGGATGATGCGGGCCCGGGTGTGCGCGGCGAGATGCGGGTGTGGGACGGCGACGCGATCACCGGCTGGGTGCGTGGCATGGATGTCGCCTTCCCGGTCGGCACCATCTACTACTCGCTGCACCCCCAGGGCGCTCATGCGGTGGGCTCGTGGACGACGAAATCCGGCCCCGACGGTGTGGTGCGCGGCTGGAGCGCGCTGGCCAGGGAGAAGTCCGACGCCGAAAAGCTTCTGCTGGAGATGTTGCGCGGCGACGGTGTCGTCGAATCGTGGCCGGGCGCCCGTTCGGACTGAATCCTGCGGCGAATGTCGGCGACGGTCGGACGGCCGGTGACGGTCTCGGCGGGCGGTAGTAACAGCAGGTACCGGATGAGTGCCCCGAATCCCAAGAGGCCGACGGCAATCCACAGGTAGAGATCCATGCTTCCCCTCCGAACGTGTCAGTGCTGCACGGGTGGCGCGGTATGGTTCTGGTGAAGCCGCCAGGAAAAGTATGGTCACTGTCAAGACCTTTTGGACAGCAAAAACCGTCTACAAACGTCTACAGTTCTCTACGATGGCTGCATGTCCAGTCGGGGCGAGCAGGGGAGACTCGTAGGCGCGCGGTTGCGGCGGCTGCGGGAAGAAGCCGGATTGTCCTTGGCGGGGTTGGCCACCCGCGTTCCGTACAGCCGGGCCGCGCTCGGCCACTACGAAACCGGCACGCGCGCCGCGCCTTCCGAGGTGATCGACTGGTATGAGCGGGTGCACGCCCAGGCGGTGCCCGCCCTCCCCCGCGTGCGGCGCGATCCGCGCGCGGCCGATGCGGCACTCGCCACCGCTATCGCGCATCGGACCGGCCGTCCCCTCATCGAGATCGGCCGTCCGCACCAGGGTGACTCGGGGTACTTCTGCCCGTTCCGGATCGACGGGTTGATCGAGGGTGAGGCGGCGGGCACCGATGCGACCACCGCGCTGCGTTCGGCGCTGCGGGCGATCGGCGACGAGCTGGGCTTGGCGGGCAGGCGCTAGCCACGCACGGCGTCCACCGCTTCGGCGAGCAATGCCAGGTACCGATCGGGATCCGGCACAGCCGCTTTGTCGGAATGCACGGATAGCGTGATGGTTTCGCCGAGCCCGTGGATGCCGTGGGTCAGGTGCATGACGGTGCCGAGTGCCGGAAATCCGCCGGTGAACAGGACCGGTGCGCCCGCGAAGGTGAGGTCGGCGGCGCCACGATTCACGCTGGAGACGACGGTGTTGCCGTCGATCGCCCGCGGTGGTGTGTCGAGGTCGGCACGGGTGACGTCACGCACCGCGAACAGCGCGGGGACGGTGTCACCGACTTGGTCCTGCACGGCGAGAAGCGGATTCAGCGCGCGTTCGCGACGGGTTCGCAGTTCCTCGGCGATCAGTTCGGCACGGGCGCGCAGGTCTGGTTCCTCGATATGCAAGTCGATGGACAGACCCCGGTAGTTGTTGTGCGCGTTGTTCGATGCGGGCACAGCCATCGGAAGTGCGGCACCGAGGCGTTCCGGTGCTCGACCGTGCTCGATGAGGTAGGTGGTGAGTGCACGCGAAATCGCCGTCAGCGCAAGCACTGTCACTGTGACATGCGGGCGGCGAAGCGCATCCGCGGGGACGACGAGCATGCGGACCTGATGATCGAGGGCCGCGACGGGCCGCATCGCATTGAGCGCACCGGGTGTGAAGCCGGTTGTGGGTGCGGGCACTTCACCGGCGGCCGTGCGCTCACCGAGTTCCCGCTGGGCGCGGCCCGCCGCCAGACCACGGCGGAACGTCGCGACCAGCTGCTGCGGAAAACGTAGTATCCCAACCACACTCGGAGCCATCCATCCACAGAGTTGTCCCCAGTAATCCACAACCCGCACCGGCGTTTTCACAGGATCTACTCGGTGTTTCACCGCGTTATCCACAGGCACATCGGGAACCCTGTGGATAAACAGGGATCTGGTGAGTGCGGCCGCACGGGTGCCGTCGGCGAGAGCATGCGACATCTGAACCACCGCGACCAGCGACGGCCCGGTCGACATCGGCGCATCGCGGACACCACGGAAGACGTGCAGCCGCCAGGGCCGTACGGTGGCGTCCACGCCGGTACCCAGAAGTTCGCCGAGCCGGTCGAGCAGAGTGGGCCACGGCAGGCCGTCGGGCCGGTGAGCAATGAATTGCTGGGGAATGAATTCGGCCGGAATCCAGTGCGGATAGTCGAGGTCGCCCGCGATCTCGCGCAGCCGACGGCGCAGACCGGGAATGAGCGCTACGCGTTCGGCAACGACGGCGCGCAGTTCCTCAGTAGGAGTGGGGGTTTCGGCGAAACAGTAGAGCAGGAACACATCATTGGCGGTGCGGCGCGACAGCCAGAACATCGTCGCGTCGCGCGGGGCCATTCTGGTCACCCGGCCACGATAGGCCACGCCGAGAGAAGGCCCCGAGTCCTATCGACCCGGGGCCCGGACTGCCCGGTTCAGGCGCATTCGCGGTTCAGCCGCGCGCGAACTGTCCTGCGGTGACGTCGGCGAGAAACGCTCGCCACGCTCCTGGTCCGAAGGCCAGCACGGGGCCACGCCCGTGATCCTTGGTGTCGCGGACCGCGATTTCGCCGCCGGTGAGAAAGGCGACTTCCACGCAGTTTCCATCGGGACCGCTGTAGGTGCTCTTGCGCCACACAGCGCCCGTCACATCAACCTCCACAGCACTTGCTCCTTTGCATCAGTGAGAACGGGATAACACCGCCGAATCGGTTCAGCATTTCCGATTTCCGGCGCGACCGACGAGTTACTTCGTGGCACCCACAGCACTGCCACCCGGAACGCGCAACCGATCGGCACGAACCAGCGCATGAGGCGTTTCCGCCTCCGGGGGCTGCCCCCGCGGAAGAAACACTAGCAGGTCTTCCGCAAGTTTGCGGATGAGAATTTGCTTTCTCATATCCGTTTGCCAAGCTTGCGAAGGTTGGGGTTTGCGGCGGCATTGCCGGAGCCTCTTACCCATTCCCCACAGGCTTGACACATGCGGATTTACTTCCGTGTGATTGGTTCGTGATACGTCACATTCCTGCTGGCCTCACAGGCCACATCAGCACCATCCGATGTGGACGTGGATCATGGGGGAATGATCTCCCGTGACCGCGACGCCGCAGGTCGTGCTCGTAACGACCGCCCACGCGACCGACTCGGCCGACCACTGCCGCCCGGCAGTGCCGGAGTCGCCCGAATTCCCGACGATCTCGAGTTGACCCCCCAGCAAACTCTGACCTTCGCCCAGCAACTGCTGGACGACGGATTGGCATTCAACGCACACGAGGTTTTGGAGGCGGCTTGGAAGAACGGGCCGGTTGCCGAGCGGATGCTCTGGCAGGGTCTTGCCCAATATGCCGTCGGCCTGACCCACATCCAGCGCGGCAACACCAAGGGCGCGACCACGCTGCTGCGGCGTGCCTGCGAGCGGCTCGACGCCTACCCGGCGAATGCCCAGCAGCACGATGTCGATCGTGCGGGCCTGATCTCCTACGCCGAACAGCTGCTCGACGCCATCGACGGCGGCGCCCAGCTCACCGACGAACAGCTGAGGCCGAGGCTGCGCCGCACGACCGACTAGGATCGGACAGGTGTCCAGTTCACCAGGTGCAGGCCGCTACGCCCCGAGCCCCTCGGGCGAGCTCCACCTGGGCAATCTGCGCACCGCCATCCTGGCCTGGCTCTACGCCCGCACCACCGGGCGCGCGTTCCGGATGCGCATCGACGACCTCGACCGCGTCCGCCCGGGGGCGGCACAACGCCAGCTCGACGACCTCGCCGCCATCGGGCTCGACTGGGACGGGCCGGTCCTGCGTCAATCCGATCGGCTGGCGGTCTACGAGTCGACGATCGAGGAACTCACCGCGGCCGGGCGCACCTACGAATGTTTCTGCACCAGACGCGAAATCCAGCAGGCCGCCGCCGCACCGCACGGGCCGATGGGCGCCTACCCCGGCACCTGTCGCACCCTCACCGACGCGCAGCGTGCCGCTCGCCGGGCCGAAGGCCGCTCGCCCGCAGTCCGATTGCGCGCCGACGTGACCGACTACGAGATCACCGACCTGCGCCACGGCCGCTACCGAGGCGCCGTCGACGATCTGGTGCTGCGCCGGGGTGACGGCATCCCCGCCTACAACCTCACCGTCGTGGTCGACGACGCCGCCCAGGGTGTGGATCAAGTGGTGCGCGGCGACGATCTGCTGCCGTCCACCCCACGCCAGGCCTATCTCGCCGACCTGCTCGGCCTGCCACGGCCCGTCTACGCCCATGTTCCGTTGGTACTCAACACCGAAGGCAAGAGACTCGCCAAACGCGATGGGGCGGTGAGCCTTTCCGACCAGATCGCGCTCGGCAACACGCCCGGCGACGTGGTGGCGGCGATCGCCGATTCGCTCGGATACGCCGCTCGCACAACGGCAGAGCTCCGCGAGGTTTTCGACCCGGCGCGCATCCCGGAGAAACCATGGATACTCGAGCCTATCGGGTTGTTCCAACCAGACCGATGTCCGTAACGTACGCAACGACCGATCTACTGATCACGACGAGGACGAATTTATGACCAGCGGTGGTTACGACCCCAATCAGTACCCGCAGGGCGGTCAGCCCGGCGGCTACGGCCAGGACCCCTACGGCCAGCAGCAGCCGGGATACGGACAGCAGCAGCCTTACGGTCAGCCGAATCACGGCGGACAGCCGCTGCCCGGCTACGGCCAGGCGGACCCGTACGGTCAGCAGCAGCCGGCCTACGGTGCTCACCCGTATGGGCAGCAGCCTCAGCCCGGTTACGATCCCTACGCTCAGCAGGGTTTCGGTGGGACGCAGGCCGGTGACCTCGGCACGCGCTTCGGCGCCCGATTCATCGACAGCCTCATCGTCGGTATCCCGATGGCCATCGTCAACTTCATCCTGCCCGCCAGCACCATCGTCACGTTCGTGATCATCCCGATCCTGAGCACCCTGGCGCTCGTCGGCTACAACGTCGCCATGGAGGTGACCCAGGGCGCGACCGTCGGCAAGAGGCTGCTCGGCCTGCGCGTCGTCGCCCCCGGTGGCGCACCGAAGCTGACCCCGGAGGTCTCGCTCAAGCGCAACATCTTCCTGGTGCCCTCGGTCATCTACTGCCTGGGCAACCTGGCCACCACCGGTTTGATGATCTACATCGCGGTCACCATCAACAACGACCCGAACAAGCAGGGCTGGCACGACAAGCTCGCCGGCGGAACCCAGGTCGTGAAGGGCTGATTCAGCTCCGACCTGCGCAAAATCCGAGGGGCGCTTCCGGATTCCGGAAGCGCCCCTCGTTCGTCCGCGAAAGTCAGTAGGTGGAGGAAGAGTCCATCCCGCCGACCACGCCGAGGACGACCACGAAGACGATGTAGAGCAGCCAGAGCACCAGCGAGATGGCACCGATCCAGATACCGGCCTGCGCCATTCCCTTGCCCTCACCGCCGCGTTCCTTGATCTGGTTGATCGCCATCACACCGAGGATGATGCCGACGATCGAACCGACGCCACAGCTGCACAGGCCGATCAGCGACGACACCAGCGCGCCGATGGCGAGGCCGTTCGTGCCCTGCGGCTGCGGGTACCCACCGTAGGGGTTGTAGGCCCCGGCCGCCGGATACCCGCCGTACTGCGGCTGCTGCGGATACTGCGGCGCCGCCGGCTGCTGGTAGTTCGGGTACTGCGGCTGCGACGGCGGCTGTTGCTGCGGGTATTGCGGCGCGGACTGCTGCGGATTGGACGGGTAGCTCGAAGGCTGCGACGGCGGGGTGGTCGGGTACTGCGGCACCGAACCCGGCGCGCCGGACTCCGGGGACACGCCGGAACCGCCGTACTGCTTCCACCACTCGTCGGAATCGCCGGGATTCGTCATTGCTACAGCGTATTGCATTCCTTGTTGGAGCGCTGGCGCGCTCGAGGCGGGGGCGTTCGTGCCCCTGCTGGGAGGATATAGCTCGTGACTGATACGAATTCGCTCGACAAACCCGCCGAATCTGGGCACCCCGCGCCGGAGCACGCGGCATTCGCCCAGGTAGCGCGGGGGTTCTATCCGGTAATCGTCGCCGTGTTCACCGCGACGCTGATCATTTCCAACATCTGCGCCACCAAGGGCGTGGAGTTCTTCTCCGGCAGCTCGGTCGTGCTCGGCCCGCTGCAGATCCTGCCGATCGCCACCGACGGCGCGTTCTTCCTGTTCCCCCTGGCCTACATTCTGGGTGACGTGCTCAGCGAGGTCTACGGCTTCCGCGCCACTCGCCACGCCATCTACACCGGTTTCGCGGCGCTGCTGCTCACTGTCGGCTGCTTCTTCGTCGCCGTCCGGCTGCCTGCCGCCGGTTTCTACGAGAACCAGGAAGCGTTCCGCACCGTCCTGGGCACCACCCCACAGCTGGTGCTCGCCGGGCTCGCCGGGTACTTCGTCGGCCAGCTGCTGAACTCGGCGACGCTGGTGTTCATCAAGGAACGCACCAAGGAAAAGCACCTGTGGGCCCGGCTGATCGGGTCGACCGTGGTCGGCGAGTTCGCCGACACCCTCATCTTCTGCTCGATCGCCGCCCCCGCGATCGGCATCGACACCTGGCAGTCGTTCGTCAACTTCGTGATCGTCGGCTTCGTCTGGAAGACCGTGTGCGAGGTGCTCGTCCTCCCCATCACCTACCGCGTCATCGCCATCCTGAAGAAGAAGGAGCCCTCCTACGCGCCCGCGAAGGTCGACGCCCTCCACGACTAGCCGCCACCTCGAGCTCGACCTCACATCGCGGATCGAGCGCAGCTGGTCAGTTGATCACCACGCTCTGGTAGCGGGCGGCTCCGGCCGTTGCCGCCACCAGAGCGTGATCAAGCATGCAGCGCCGCCTACTCCCCCGGCGCTTTGACGCGGCCCTGCCACTGGCCGAGGAATTCCTTCTTGAACTCGTCGAAGTAGCCATCTTCGATGCTCGCCCTGATCCGGTCGACCAGGCGGACGGTGAAGCGCTCGTTGTGGATGGTGCACAGCGTCGCCGAGAGCATCTCCTTGGCCTTGAACAGGTGATGCAGGTAGGCGCGGGTGTAGTGCGCGCAGGTGTAGCAGTCGCAGTTCTCGTCGATGGGGGTGAAATCGCGGCGGAAGCGGCTGGTGTTGATGTTGAACCGGCCCTCGTCGACGTAGATCGCCGCATTGCGCGCCACTCGCGAGGGGTTCACGCAGTCGAAGGTGTCGGCCCCGTTCTCGATGGCGACGAACATGTCCTCGGGCTCGCTGATGCCGAGCATGTGCCGCGGCTTGGCCTCGGGCAGCTCGTCGCAGCACCAGCCGACGATGGTGCCGAGATTGTGTTTCTCCAGCGCACCGCCGATGCCGTACCCGTCGAATTCCGTTCCGCCACTGCCCCGGATCGATTCGAGTTCACGACAGGCCTTGCGGCGCAGGTCTTCGTACTGCGCACCCTGGATCACCGCGAACAGCGCCTGATAGGGCCGGTGCGTGCGAGCGGCGGTGAGCCGTTCGTGTTCGTCGATGCAGCGTTGCGCCCACTCGTGCGTACGCTGCAGCGACTTCTCCTGGTAGCCACGGGTATTCATCAGGGTGGTCAGTTCGTCGAAGGCGAACATGATGTCGGCGCCGAGCTGGTGCTGGATGCCCATCGACACCTCGGGGGTGAACCGGTGCTTCGATCCGTCGAGGTGGGAGCGGAAGGTCACACCGTCGTCGTCGACGGTGGCGAGGCGTTCCTTGCCCGCCGCGATCACCTGATCGGAGCGCACCCCGACCGCCTCCATCGCGAGCACCTTCTTGAAGCCGACACCCAGCGACATCACCTGGAAACCACCGCTGTCGGTGAACGTCGGCCCATCCCAGTTCATGAACTTCCCGAGCCCGCCCGCCTCGTCGACGATGTCGGACCCCGGCTGCAGATACAGGTGGTAGGCGTTGGCGAGCAGTGCCTGCGCCCCCAGCTCCTTCATCGTCTCCGGCAGCACCGCCTTCACCGACGCCTTGGTCCCCACCGGAACGAAGGCAGGCGTCGCGATCTCCCCGTGCGGAGTGCCGATGACACCGGTACGCCCGTGCCGACCCCCGTCGAGACGGGTACCTACGGTGAAGGAGAACTCACTGGAATCGGCCACCCGCCCATCGTGCCAGCCACGCACATCCCGACCTCGAGGAGGGATCGCCGCGCAGCGGCGGTCGGCGGCCGTCCCGACGATCAGGTGCCGTTGCGTAGGCGACGAAGGAGCAAG